>DASQZM010000016.1:0-91347 GCA_035638695.1 Gammaproteobacteria bacterium
GCGCCCGGGTGCCCGGCGGTGGCACCGGGGGAAACAGCTTCGCCTCCAGCGTCCCCTCGTCCATCGCCGAGGCCTGCGCCCAGTCCAGCCCGGCCGCGGTCAGGCGGCGCAGATACTCACCCACCGTCGCACGGCCCAAACCCGTGCTCTGTGCCACACGGCGCTGGCTCCAGCCCTCGCCCAGACACAGTCGGAACACCTCTCGGATCTTTCTCATCGTTGCCCTCGCGGCTGGCATCTGACGCTCTCCTCGCGGAACGGGAAAAGGGCCAGACTATCCAGTTCATTCACCCGCGTCGGGCTACGCTCTGTCGCTCTCAGCAGTGGCCGGCTTGGCGCGTAATCGGTGGCCGGCTTCGTCTGAAATGGGTGGCCGGTTTGCCGCGTAATCGGTGGCCGGCTTCGCGTGAAATGGGTGGCCGGCTTGCCGCGTAATACTCAGTATATGCACTTCTTCAACGCCGAGCGGCGACACTACTCGCTGGAGCGCAGAATCCCCGATGCCGTGTACGATGAATCACTCGGCCAACGGAGGGCCGCTTAACCGGAAGGACACTTATCGCCCTGTCCAAATTCCGGGGTCCATTTCTCTGCTCCAGCAAGCCTGCGAGCTGATCGTTCGTCATACCGGTTCCACCGCGACCTACATCGCCACGATCGAAGACACGCCAACCCCTCGGGCGCACCTGGCCGCCGTCGCGGGTCCCTCCGGCGCCTATGCACAAGCCCTTCCGGTTGCCACGAGCGCCGATGAGCCCGGCGGGAACGGCCTGGTCGGCCGGGTCTACCGGGAGCGGGCACCGCTGGTGTCCAACGACTGCCTGAACGACCCGCGGTTCGCCCATATGGCCGACGCCCTGTCGGGCTGGAATGTGCTGGCGGCCGCGGGCGTGCCGCTGTTCATCGATGCGCAGGTCCGCGCGGTGCTGGTCGTCGGCTCCGACGAGACGGAGCACTACACGCGGGACCTCGTTCCGCTGCTGGAGCGGATCGCGGAGGTCCTCGCGACGGGGATGGACCGGGCCGAGGAGAAGGTGCGCAGACGGCGATACCAGGCGCTCTACACGGTCCAGTCCGAGGTCAATGCCCTGATCGCCCGGGGGCCGGAACCGAGTGACCTGTTCGAGCAGACCTGCCGCATCATCGCCGGGGCCTCGTCCGCGCTGCATGCGTACGTTGCGCTTTTCGAGCCCGATCCCGGGGATCTGCGCATCGTCGCCTGTGCCCGCGAGCATCTGGACCCGGAGTTGAGGCGGGCCCTGATGGCCATACGCTTCTCGACGCGGGCGGACGGGCCGGCCGGGCACGGAGTCGCGAGCACGGCCTTCCGGGAAGGCCACACGGTCGTGGCGCAGGACATCGACGTCAGCGGTAACCATTCGATGCGGCCAGGGCTGCTCAGCCGGGCCGGCACCCGGAGCCTGATGGGCATCCCCATCCTGGTCGAGGGAAAACCGGCGGCGACGCTGATCCTCGGCTCGCCGGAGCGCCACTTCTTCGATCCGGCGCTTGTCGAAGTAGGCGAGCAGGTGGGCGCCAGCCTGGGCGTCGCCCTGCAAGCCCACGCGCAACGCGAATCCCTGCGCACGATGGCCCTGACGGACGCCCTGACCGGGCTGCCCAATCGTACCCTGTACGAGGATCGCCTACGGATGGCGATGGCGCAGACCGATCGCACCGGGGGGCAGGTGGCCCTCGCCCTGATCGATCTCGACAACCTGAAGGAGGTCAACGCCCGTTTGGGCCACGCGGTGGGCGACGCGGTGATCAAGGACGTTGCCCGACGCCTCACGCAATGCCTGCGCCGGGGCGACACGCTCGCCCGTCTCGGCGGGGACGAGTTCGTGGCGGTCCTTCGGATGAACCACACCAAGCCCACCATGGACGGTGTCCTTTCGCGCATGCTCGCCACCGCGGCCGAGCCGCAGGAGCACGGGCCGGAACGCGTCTCGGTGTCCGCGAGCATCGGCGTGGCGCTCTACCCGCGCGACGGCCAGCAGCCGGAGGAGCTGCTGCGCCGTGCGGATCTTGCCCTCTCCCGGGTGAAATCGGAAGGCGGCGATTCCTGGGGCGTGTTCGAGCAATCCCTGGAGGAACAGCTCTGGCGGCGGCACCGACTGCGGGAACGCTTCCCTCAGGCCCTGGCACAGGGCGAGATCGTCTTCCACTATCAACCGATCGTCGAGTTGAAGAGCGGGCGCGTTGCCGGTGCCGAGGCGCTGGCCCGGTGGCAGGACCCCGAGCGCGGACTGCTGGCGCCGGACGAATGGATCGCGCTGGTCGAGGATTCTCCGGCGCTGATCCGGGCCCTCGGCCGCCACGCCCTCCACTCCGCCATGAACCAGCTCCAGGTCTGGGGGCAGGCGGGCAGGAACCTCTCGCTGTCGGTTAACATCGGCGTTCGTCACCTGCTGTGCCCGGAGTTTTGCGACGACGTCGAGGAGGCGGTCGCCATTGCCCCCGCGCTTGCGCCGAATCTCGTCCTGGAGGTGACCGAGCGGGCCCTGATCGACGATTTCGGGAAGGTCGCGACGGTGCTTTCGGCGTGCGACCAGCTCGGCTTGAAGATTGCGCTCGACGACTTTGGCACCGGGCAGGCCTCTCTGACCTATCTGCTGGAGCTGCCGGCAGACCAGCTGAAGATCGATCACAGCTTCGTGCTCGGGATGCTCACGGACTTTCGCGCCTTCGGCATCGTGGCCTCCGCCGCCCAGGGGACGCGGATGCTGGGCATGAGGGCGGTCGGCGAGGGCGCCGAAAGCGAAGAGCATGGCCTGCGGCTGCTGCAACTGGGATGCCGGTACGCCCAGGGCTTCGGGATCGCCCGTCCGATGCCCCCGGAAGCATTCGAGAGCTGGCTGCGGGCGTGGACGCCGCCCGAGTCCTGGACGGCGGACGCCGGCAGGCCTCTGACGCGGGGATTCATCCCGGTCCTGGGCAGTCTGATCCTGCACCGGGGGCGCTGCGCAACGGTGCTCGGCGAACGCCGGCGAGGCGGCGTCGACCGGACGGTCTCGCCCGAAGTCTGGAGCGCCTATTGCCCGATCAACCTGGAAGCGCGCGAGGCGGACCGGGCGTTGCATGACTACGGGCTTTCCGATGCACACCGGGAGATCCACCGACTCGAACGAGCCTGCTTTGCCCGGCTTGCGGAGTCGGGGGATCTGCCACAAAGCCTTTCCGGGAAACTCCAGCGTGCGCTTGGGCGCTACGAAACCGGCGTGGATGAGGTGCTGTCGAGGCGGAGCCACATCACCGGCCCCCGAAGGAGCTTTGGCGCCGGCGGGGGATGAGCCGAACCGTACCGGACACCGCCATCGGCGTTTGCCCAGGCCCCGACCCGATGAAATTCCAATCGATCGGCTTCTATCCGCCTGAGCCGTACTTGCGTGGCTCGTCCGCGAGTTGCGCGTCCACGCGCTCCTTGAGCTTTCCGCTCGGCTTGAACTGGACGACCCGGCGCGGGCGGACCTGAACCGGTTCCCCGGTTCGGGGGTTGCGTCCGGGTCGCTCCCGCTGGTCCCGCAGCCCGAACTTGCCGAAGCCGGAGAGCTTGACTTCCTCGCCGGCCTCCAGGGCGGCCCGCATCACCCCGAAGAACTCGTCGACCAGATCCTTCGCCTCGCGCTTGTTCAGGCCGATCTCGGCGAACAGCGCCTCGGCCAGCTCGGCTTTCGTCAGTGCCATCCTCTCTCCTCTTCTTCTGGCCGGGCACCTCGGCGACTCGGCCCTACTGTGTTGCGAATCCGGTAAAGGATACCGGACGTGAACGGGTCCGCGGTTCAATCCGGCAACCGGACGATGCCTGCGTGGGTCTGTTGGTGATGCGCGCTGATCCAGCCCGGCATCCTGGTACGAAGCGGAATTGAGCCGATCGATGTCCCAAGAGGCAGCGCCCGGGAGGGTCGGCGTGGCGAGCAGTACGGTGATAGCGGGCAGATTTTTCGGTCACCCTCGCCCGGTTTCGCGTCAAGGGGTTCAGCCGATGGCACGGATGGCGCACATTTTTGTGTTGTATAATACAAGTAGATTATGGTATTCTACTATTTAAGACGAATGGGATCCAGTCCATGGGAGGGCAGCGATACATGACCGAGGTAGTCCGCATACCGGCCGGCGAGGCGGTCCTGGAGTCATTGGGCGAACGTCTGAAACGTTGCCGCCGAGAAAAGGGATGGACCCAGGTAGAGCTGGCCCATCGGGCTAGAGTCTCGCAGCAGACGCTCACCGCCCTGGAGAGGGGTGTTACGCAACGTTCCAGATTCCTCCCCGACGTCGCGGCGGCGCTGGGTGTGAGTGCGGAGTGGCTGCGGACCGGGGTCGGTGAGGGGGCGGGGAGTGCGAGTAGCGCCTCCGAGTGTCTTGTCCGTCCCATTCCCATCCTGGATGCGAGTGAGGCGGCAGATCCGGAGCACCACGAGGTAGCGTCCGCGTGGACCGTGATTGCCGGGGACGCTGTTAATCAATTGGGCCAAGGTAGCTTTGCGCTACGCCTGGGACCGGAAGAGGGCGCGCTATTGACCGACGGCGGTCCGTTCCGAAGCGGAGACATGCTGATCTGCGATACGCAAGCCGACCCGCAGCCCGGAGACTACGCCGTGGTCTCGATCCGCGAGAGAGACCGGATCGATACGGGACAGCTCCGGCGAGTGCAGGACGGGAGCTGGGAACTGCTTCCGCTCAATGACCTGTATCCCTGCGAGCGGTTGACGAGTCGGGATCGGATCGTGGCCATCGTGCGCGAGCTGCGAAGGGCCATCCGGTAAGGGATGGGTCGGGACAGAAGCCATCGGGATCGGTCCATACCGATGAGGATCGGGTCGGAAAGCGGTTGGAAAGGTGTCGTTCGTGCGGGCGAGGACACCGGTGGCTGATCCGGTGCTCTGGGACCTCGACGAGGCGGCGCGCCAGCTGGGCGGCGTCAGCCCACGGACGGTTCGCCGCCTGATCGACCGTGGCGAGTTGCCGCGCTGCCGGGTCGCGCGGCGTTTGATGGTGCCGGCCGCAGCCGTGCGGAGATGGGTGGAATGCAACACGACGTCCGCGGATAATGGACAGTGCGCGGGGTCGGATGTGCGGGAGAAACGCACATGTCCAAGCGCAACGACAGGGACGGGCTTTACCGGCGGAAGGACTCGCCAAGCTGGTGGGCCAGCTACGTCGACGCAAGCGGCAGAAGAACTCGCCGCTCGACTGGGACTGGCAACAGGAAGGAAGCAGAAGCTCTCCTAGCGAAATGGCGCCTGGAGGCGTATCGCGAGAAGCAGTGGGACGAGCAGCCTTCCCGGACGTTCGATGAGCTGATGGTCGCCTACCTCGATTGCACTCAGGGGGAGAAGCGGGCGCCCTGGCGGGATCACAACAGCCTGCAGCACCTGTACCCGGTCTTTACCGGGTGCGATCTCAATACCCTGACGTCGGTCGACGTGCGGCGTTACATCGCTCAGCGGAAGTCGGAAGGGGCGGCAGCGAGCACCATCAACAAGGAGGTCGGCTTGGTCTCGTCCGCGGTCAACTACGCGCGCAGGGAGTGGGGATGGGAGCTCCCCAACCCGGCGGCGCAGTGCAAGCAGCGGGAACCTCAGGGCCGGGTTCGCTGGCTTACGGACGGCGAATATCGTGCGCTGATGACCGAAGCGGCGCGGAACCCGAGGGCCCGTCACTTGCCGGATTTCATCCGGCTGGCTGTCAATACGGGGTGCCGCAAGGGGGAGCTGCTCCACCTGGAGTGGAACCGCGTGGATCTGAAGGCGGACCTGATCTGGCTGGAAGGCCAGCACACCAAGGCCGGCAAGCGCCGTTCGGTGCCGCTGAACCGCGAAGCCAGGGAGGCTCTGTTGCAGCGTGCGGCGTTCCGGGCGGAGCACTGTCCGGACAGTCCGTGGGTCTTCGCCCACAAGGATGGGACGCGGCTCCAGGACGTCGAGAGCAGCTTCCCGTCCGCGTGCCGCCGTGCGGGGATCACGGATTTCCGGATCCACGATCTTCGCCATACCTGCGCGGCGTGGCTGGTGTCGGCGGGGGTTCCCCTCACCGAGGTGCGCGACTTGCTGGGTCATTCCAGCATCCAGATGACCGAGCGGTACGCGCACCTGGCGCCCGAGCGGGTCCGCTCCGCGGTTGCCCGCCTCGAGGCCCACTCGTCACGATCTGGTCACGCTGGGAAGACCGCATGAAGGGAAGGCACGTGTAAGTGCCTGAAAAACTGGCGCGCCCGGCAGGATTCGAACCTGCGACCTTTGGCTCCGGAGGCCAACGCTCTATCCAACTGAGCTACGGGCGCAAGGGCCGATAGAATATCGTCCGGGGGACGTTTCGTCCATCCCCGTGGCCGGGCTTGGGCACAGCGGGAGGGAATCCTGGTGACCCTGGAAGGGTTGCAGGTCCGGGCGGCGGACGCGGGTGATCTCGACGCCGTGCGGCGTTGCGCCCGGCGCGCGCGCCGGCTCGGCCTGGCGCGGCTGGAGCTGTATACCAATGCCGGCATGCGCTCCAACATCGGGATCTACCGACATCTCGGTTTCGCCGAGACCGGCCGGCGCGTTGAACACGGGTTCGATCGGCTCTGCATGGCGCGGCCCGTGCCGCAGCGCGGATGAGTGCGCCGGTGCCGCATGTTCCGCTCGCGCTCCCGGATAACGGTCGCGGTCCGTCCGGGCTACGGGCGGCCCGGGCTCCGGAATCTCCGCGTCAGCTCGTTGATCACGGCGCTGGTGAAGCGCTGCTCGATCCAGACGATATCCGCCGCGACCCCGGCCGAGAGCAGTTGCTCGGCCAGGGGCGCGCTGGTGACGGCGACCGTGGCGCGACGCAGGCCCTCCACCAGGGATTTGTCCTGGCCCGCCGCGCGAGCGACGTCGAGCAGGCGCCGCCACTGGCCCGGGCGGCCGAGCACCAGCGCGTCGATCCCGCCGAGCTCGATGGTCTCGACCAGGGCCCGCGTCTCCAGGGTGTCCCGTTCCGGGGCGGGCTCGCAGGGCATCACCGTGCTCAGGGTCAGTCGGCGACGGGCCAGGCGTTCCACCACGGTCCAGTCCCCGGGCTGGCCGGAGAGCTGAACGGCGACGCGGGAGCCGTGCGGGAGCTGGTCGAAGACGCCCGCGCCTCCCGCCGGGAGGGTATCCGCCATACCCAGTTTGCGCAAAACCCCGGTGGTTCCCTCACCCGCAGCGACCACGCGCGCTGCGTCGAGGACATCGCAGAAGGGGCCCAGCATGCCGAGCTCCAGGGCCCGCATGACCAGCGCCCGCAGCCCGTCCGCGGAGAGAAGCGCCAGGCAGCGGGGCGGCTGCTCGAGCAGGTCCCGGAGCCATCGGCGTACCGATTCGGCGTCCGCGCTGGCCACGGTGTCGCTGAGCGGGCAACGAAGCAGGGTCGCTCCGCGCTGCTCGAGGGCCGCGGCAAGTCCGTCGAGCCGGGGGTCACGGGGCAAGGCGATGCGGCAATCACCCAGCGGGACACGGTCACCGGCGTTGCCGGTGTGCAACGAGACGGACATGGTGCGTTCTCCCGAAGCGGTATGCTCGGGCAAGCATCTAGCAATTCCCGTGCCAGGTTGGTGGGTTGGAATGGCCGGGCCGGCACGGCCTCGCGTGCAACGGGTGGGCGCGGCACGGGACGGGCATGCACCCTGGCGGCGCGGAAGCGACTTGCATGCCCGGTTTCGGTGCAGGTCCGAGGCTCGGCAGGTGGGATCGGTGCGATGGCGGCGGCGCGCCGGGAAGTGGCGCGATTGCTGATCGGGTTAGTAGTATAGGAAGCGCCGAATCGATCAGGGCTTCCTATGGGCGGGTGTCCATCCGCCTGTTCCGCCGGCCGCGGCATGCAGGAGCCGTCGATGACCGCTCCGGGGGGTGGCCCGTCGCCTTGCCATAAGAACACAGGGGGAGAATCAAGGTGTCCGAGTCCGAAGCCAAGTCCGTGCGTCGTCTGCTGATATTTCTCGGGGGGATGGTGGCATTCGCTGTCGTCCTGCTGATCCTTGCCAAGGTGATCGTGAGTCTCACGGGCGGAACGCAGTCCGTCGACGAGATGACGCAGGCCCAGATCCAGCAGCGGATCGCCCCGGTCGGAAAGGACTACATCGCCGGCAAGAGCAAGCCCCCCGCACCGCAGCAGCAGAAGCAGGCATCTGCCGGGGCAAGCCAGCACAAGCAGCTCACCGGCAAGCAGGTGGTACAGAATACCTGCTCCGCCTGTCACGGCACGGGTGCCATGGGCGCGCCGAAGATCGGCAGCAAGAAGGACTGGAAGCCGCGCTTCGAAAAGGGCAAGCAGACTCTATACCAGCACGCGGAAAACGGCTTCAAGGCCATGCCGCCGCGCGGCGGGCACTCCAGCTACAGCAACGCCGAGATCAAGGCGGCGGTCAACTACATGCTCAAGCAGGCCGGGCTCGAGTAGCGGGCGCACCCGGCGCCCCGGCTCGGAGCTGCAGGCCACGGTGTGGCCGGTTTCCGGGGTCTCGCAGTAGACCTTGGGATCGCCTTGGCTCGTGGGCTCCAGATCGCCGCGGCTGTGGTGCCAGTCGGCCGGGGCGGTGCCCCTGCGGTTCCCGTCGAGGCGGGGCACTCGCTTGCTGGAGAGCTCGCCGGCGTCCTTACTGGAGGGACGCCTTGGCCACGCGGACGCGGCGCAGCTCGTACACACTGCTTCGGGTTCAGCTGGTGTGCCTGGATCGGTTCGGGCGTACGTCGGGACGATGATGAACGGAATTCACGCGTGGACCAGTACGGCGCTCGCCAGGGCCCAGATCAGCACCACGTTAATGGCAGCGGCGCCACCGTAACAAAGCCACACGACCACGCGGCGGGAGGCGCTGGTGCGTACGCCGAGATCCTGGAGCGTCATCCGCAGGCGGTGTGCCGCGTGCCACAGGGGCAGGGTCAGCACCAGGAACAGGACCGCGGCTGCCACCGGATTGTGGAGGAAGCCCAGCAGCGTGGCATGCTCCAGCCCCGGCGGGTGCATCCCGCCGGCGGTCGACAGCAGCACGATAAGCATGAGGGCCGGCAGTACCAGGGCGGCCACCATGCCACCGGCGGCGAAGGGCAGCCAGATCACGGGCTTGTTCGACATCGTCATTTCAGATCTCCACCAGCACGAATACCGCGACCAGGATCGCCAGCAGCAGTGCATAATGAGCGCCCTGGATCCAGCTGCCCGGAACCTGTCGCCCGCCCAGGTTCAGCGGCATGGTGCGCGGTGCCAGGGCGAACCAAGTGACGGCGTGGTAGACGCCCGCGATCAGCACGATCAGCTGGAACGTGAAGCCGGCCGGGGATGCCATGCCGTGCAGGAAGCCCTGCCAGGCCGCCGGTCCACGCACCAGGTCAACCAGGCCGGCGGTCGCCACGACGATCCAGGCGGCGATCGGCACGCAGGTCAGCTCCCGCAGCATGTAGCGCAGGTAGCTCGCCCGGCGGAGCCACCAGAACAGCGGCATGCGGGGGGTATGGCTGTGCGTTCTCATGAGCGTTCCTTCCGCCGCAGGGGCGCGGTGAGCCAGTCGAGCGAGTTCGCCAGCTTCATCTGCTGGATCGCACCGGCGGGATCCACGTGCTTGGGGCAGACCTCCGAGCACTCGCCGACGAAGGTGCACTCCCAGACGCCGTTCTCGCTGCCGGTCACCTCCGCGCGCCACAGGCGCCCGTCGTCCCGGGAGTCCAGGTTGTACCGGTGCGCCAGGGCCAGGGCCGCGGGCCCCAGGTAGCCCGGATTGAGGCCGACCTGGGGGCAGGCCGCGTAGCACAGCAGGCAGTTGATGCACATCGAGTACTGTCGGAAGCGCGCCAGCTCCTGCGGGCTCTGCCGGTATTCGGCGTCCTCAGGCGGGGTCCCGGCGGGGATCACCCACGGACTGACCTCCGACAGGCTGGTCATGAACCGCTCCTGGTCCACGATCAGGTCCCGTTCCACCGGCAGATTCGACAGCGGTGCCACGCGGACGGTGTCCGGGAGGTCGCGCACGAAGGTCTTGCAGGCCAGCATCGGGTCGCCGTTGACCACCATTCCGCAGCTCCCGCACACGGCCATGTGACAGGACCAGCGGTAGCTCAGGGTGCCGTCGAGATGGTCCTTGATGTGGTTGAGCGCGTCGAGCAGCACCCAGTGCTCCTCGCAGGGCACGTTGTAGCCCTGCCAATAGGGCGGCTCGTCGTCCTCCGGCTGGTAGCGCTGGATCTCGATGCGCAGGGTTCTTTCTGTCATTGCCTGTGTCCCTCGGCGGACGTTCTCATGCCTTCGAGTCGGCGGCTCCGGGCACGCCGCCGTAGACCCGCTCGCCCGGCTGGAACCGGGTGATCACCACCGCACGGTAATCGATCGCCGGCGGGTCGCTGCCCCGGAACGTCGCGAGGCTGTGCTGGAGAAACCTTTCGTCGTTCCGTTCCGGGTAGTCCAGACGTTGGTGCGCGCCGCGGGATTCCTGTCGCCCGTGCGCGGAGTGCACCATCGCCTGCGCGACCTCCAGCATCGAGCCCAGCTCCAGCGCGTAGATCAGCTCCGTGTTGTACACGCGGCTGTGGTCCTGGATCGCCAGGGCGGGGAAGCGCTCCCGCAGCGAGCCGATCTTCTCGCACGCCTCGCGCAGCAGGGTCTCGTCCCGGTAGATACCCGCGCAGCGCTCCATCACTTCGTGCAGCCCGTCACGCAGCCCGGCGATCGTCTCGTTACCGCGGACCTCGCCCAGCAGGCGGGTGGTGCGCCCGAACGCCGCCTCGCAGGCGTCCGTGTTCACCGGAGTTGCCTTGTGCCCCGCGGACCGAACCCGCTCCGCCGCGCTGCGTCCGGCACGGGCGCCGAAGACGAGCAGCTCGGTGAGGGAATTGGAGCCGAGGCGGTTGGCGCCGTTGATGCTCACGCAGGCGCATTCGCCGGCGGCGAACAGGCCGGGAAGCGCCGTCGCGGACTGGATGTCGGTATCGATGCCGCCCATCGTGTAGTGCACCACCGGGCGCACCGGGATCGGCTCCGTGACGGGATCGACCCCGGCGTAGGCGCGCGAGAGCTCGCGCACGAACGGCAGCCGCTCGTCGATCTTGGCCTGGCCGAGGTGGCGCAGGTCCAGGTGGACCACTTCACCGTCGGCCGTGCTGATGGTCCGGCCCTTGCGCTGCTCGTGCCAGAAGGCCTGGCTGAGGCGGTCGCGCGGGCCGAGCTCCATGGCCTTCTTGCGCGGCCACGGATCGGGCGGGCCCAGCGCGTAGTCCTGCAGGTACCGGTAGCCGTCCTTGTTGAGCAGGATTCCACCCTCGCCGCGCGCTCCCTCGGTGATCAGGATGCCGGTGCGGGGCAGCCCGGTCGGGTGGTACTGCACGAACTCCATGTCCTTGAGCGGGGCCCCCGCGCGGTAGGCCATGGCCATGCCGTCGGCGGTATTGATGGCGCCGTTGGTGGTGAACGGGAACATCCGCCCGGCGCCGCCGGTGCACAGGATCACCGCGGGTGCCAGGAAGGCGACCTCTTCCCCCGTGGCGAGGCACAGCGTCGCCACGCCGCGGCACTCGCCGTCCTGCACGATCAGGTCCAGGGCGTAGTACTCGTCGAAGCGCTGGATCGAAGCATGCTTGAGCGACGTCTGGAACAGGGTGTGCAGGATGTGGAAGCCGCTCTTGTCCGCGGCGAACCACGTGCGTTCGTTCTTCATACCACCGAACGGACGCACGGACACGCGCCCGTCGCTCTCCCGGCTCCAGGGGCAGCCCCAGTGCTCGAGCTGCAGCAAGGCCTTCGGAGCCTCCGCCACGAACGCGTCCACGGCATCCTGGTCGCACAGCCAGTCGCCCCCGCTGACGGTGTCGTGGAAATGGTCGTCGAGACTGTCGTTGTCTTTGATCACGCCCGCGGCGCCGCCCTCGGCCGCGACCGTGTGGCTGCGCATGGGATAGACCTTGGATATCAGGGCAATGTCTGCCGCGGGATTCGCTTCCGCGGCTGCGATGGCCGCCTGCAGCCCCGCGCCGCCGGCACCGATGATGACCATATCCGTCGCTACCGTGCGCACGATCAGACCTCCCCGATGCGGAAGCGGAGTACCCGGTAGAACCCGCGGAACAGCGTGACCTCGCGGTCCAGCGTCGCCTGCTTGTCCACGGCCGCGGCACACTCGCGCACCAGCGCCGGCAGGTCCGCGTGCCACAGGCTCGGCAGGAACGGCTCGGCCGCGCCGAACATCCAGCGCAGGGGCCGGCGGTGGAACAGGTGGCTGCGCGTGAACGCACCGTACTCGGCGAGCACCAGGCGGCCGCCGGGGGCGAGCACGCGCAGCGCCTCGCACAGCGCGTGCCGGCGCGCCTCCGACGGCATTTCATGCAGCAGCAGGAACAGCAGCGCCGAGTCGAAGCTGTTGCTGTCGAAGCGGAGCGCCTCCGCGTTCATCCGGAACAGGCGCACGCGGTCGACGATCCCTGCGTCGGCGAGCTTCGCGCGCGCCCGGCGCAGCTGGATCGGCGCGATGTCGATCAGGTGCAGCGGGTTGGTGTGGCTGAAATGGCGCGCCAGGGTCGGTACCAGGACGCCGTAGACGGACGCCACCTGGAGCGTGCGGCCGGGGTCGTCTTCCAGCATCATGGCCAGCGTTTCTTCCGTGATCCGGCGGTAGTTGCCGAACAGGATGGCGTTGATGATCGGCTGGTGGTCGAACATCGAGACTGCCGGGTACCAGAGGTAGGCCCACCAGTAGTAGCGGGCGAGGTACTCGGGCATTTCCTGCTGCCCGACCGCGTCGTAGCCCGGCAGGGGCTCGGCGTGGGCCAGTGCGCCTCCGGCGGGCCCCGACAGGGCGCCGCCGGCGCCGCTTTCCGCCTTCGCCTGGGGCGGGTAGATCCTGGTTGCTTTGTTGGGCATGGCTGGTTCTCCGGGCCTTTCTGCCGCTGTTTGTCGTTCCGGGTTTTTCGGGTATCAGTGTCGCCGCTAGCGGCGGATCGCAGGTTGATATGGGTCAAGATTCGCGAAAGGCGCCGGGCTCAGTCCGTGGTTCCGGTCGCGCGCGGATCGGCGCTCACCGTCTCGGCCGTGCGCGCGGCCCAGGGCGTTGCGGAAAAAGTCCGGCCATGGCCTTTTTCCGCGGCGCAACCGGCAAACGCGGTTTCCCGGTTACGGCGTTTTGGAGCACTCGCAGTACATGCAAATGGCGCTGCATCCCGGTGGCGCCCGGGGGGCCGAAAAACAGTGTTTTCCCGCAGCCTCTTGGGTGCGCCACGCTGAGCATCACTCCGCTTTCGCGGCCCCGGTCGGAGAGAAAAACGGGGCGTACGCCGGCCATCGCCGGATCCCCGTTGCGCCCCGGCGTCAGAGCTTCATGTTCCGGCGTGGGGCCCGCTGCTCGGGGTCAATCGCCGAGGATCTCCCGCAGGTTGGCCAGGTGCGCGCGCCCGCGTTCGATACGGGTCCCGGGATCGACGGTATGGCCGGGGCCTTCCCATGCGAGCTCGTCGGCTGGAAGCTCGTCCAGGAAGCGGCTGGGCTGGCACTCCACCTCTTCGCCCGCACGCCGCCGCCGGCGCGCCCAGGTCAGCGTCAGACTGCGGCGGGCCCGGGTGATCCCGACGTAGGCCAGCCGCCGTTCCTCCTCGATGGCGTCCGTCTCGATGCTGGCGCGATGTGGCAGCAGCTCCTCCTCCATGCCGGCCAGGAATACGTGATCGAACTCCAGTCCCTTGGCGGCGTGCAGTGTCATCAGCTGGACCGCGTCGTCCGCATCGTCCGAATCGTTGCGCTCGAGGATGCCCATCAGGCTGATATGCGAAACCAGGGGGGCCAGCTCTCCGTTCCCGTCGTCCTGTCCGGCGAGCCGGGTGAGCCACTCCACCAGCTCGGCGACGCTGCGCATGCACCGTTCCGCCCGACGGCTGTCGCGGCAGGTCTCGTGCAGCCATGCCTCGTAGTCCAGGTCCGCCAGGAGCCATTCCAGGAGCTGCGGGACGGCGGCAGTCCGCGCCCGGCGGGCCGCCTCTTCGCACCAGGCCGCGAACCGGTGCAGGCGCTGGTGGTAGCGCCCCGGCAGGTGCTGCCCGAGGCCCAGCTCGGAGCACGCCGCGAGCAGGCTCACCCTCCGCTCGCGGGCGTAGCTGCCGAGACGCTCCAGCGTGGCGGCACCGATCTCCCGGCGCGGCACATTGACCACGCGCAGGAAGGCGGCATCGTCGTCCGGGTTCGACACCAGTCGCAGATAGGCCAGCAGGTCCTTGATCTCGCGGCGCTCGAAGAAGGAGCCGCCGCCGCTGATGCGGTACGGGATCTGGCTCTCGCGCAGCGCCTTCTCGAACGGCTTCGACTGGTGGTTGCCGCGGTAGAGGATGGCGTAGTCGCCCGGCCGCGTGCGGTACCGGAACCGGTGCTGGACGATTTCGGCGGCGACCCGCTCGGCCTCGCCCGCGGCATCCCGGCAGGCGATCACGCGTACCGGGTCGCCGTTGCCCAGCTCGCTCCAAAGGCGTTTGTCGAACAGGTGGCCGTTGTTCTCGATCAGGCGGTTGGCCGCGCGCAGGATGCGCGCTGTGGAGCGGTAGTTCTGCTCCAGCTTGATTACCTTCAGGTGCGGGTAATCGCGGCCCAGCTGGGCCAGGTTCTCGGGGCGTGCCCCGCGCCAGGCATAGACGGACTGATCGTCGTCACCGACCACCGTGAATCGCGCGGCCGCCCCGGCCAGCTCCCGGAGCAGCTGGTACTGGGCCTCGTTGGTGTCCTGGTACTCGTCCACCAGCAGGTAGTGCAGCCGGTTCTGCCAGCGCTCGCGAAGCGCCGGGTCGGCGCGCAACAGGGCCACCGGCCGTGCGATCAAATCGTCGAAGTCCACGGCGTTGTACGCGTGCAGGTGGCGCTCGTACTCGGCGTACTGGCGCGCGGCGGCCGCCTCCGTTTCATCGTCGGCGCGGGAACGCGCCACGGCGGGACGGACCAGGGCACTTTTCCAGCCGGAGATGCGCTGCTGCACCGGCTCGATGGCCCGGACGTCAGTGTCCCCCTCGCGCCGGGCAAGCTCGCGCAGAAGCCCCGCACTGTCCTCGGCGTCGAAGATCGAGAACCCGGGCCGCAGGTCGGTCGCCGCCGCCTCCTGCTGCAGCATGCGCAGACCCAGGCTGTGGAAGGTGGATACCAACAGGCCGCGGCTCCCGGAGGGCCCCAGCAATGCCGCCACGCGCTCTTTCATCTCGCGCGCGGCCTTGTTGGTGAAGGTGACGGCGCCGATGCGTCTCGGGAGGATCCCGCACTCGCGTACCAGGTGCGCGATCTTGTGGCTGATGACGCGGGTCTTGCCGCTGCCGGCGCCGGCCAGCACCAGGACCGGCCCGTCGACGTGGCGGATGGCGGCTTGCTGTTGCGGGTTCAGGGCGGGCATCGGCAGGCCTGGAGATAAAGCGCAACGGGCACTGCGGTGCGCGGTCAGTTACCGCCGGCCAGACGCACCGCGCCGTCGTCGGCCTCGAACCGCAGCACGCGGTCGGCAGCGCGGAAAGCGCGCGCGGCGATGGCCGGAACCAGGGCCTCTCCGGGCGCGACCGTGAGCAGCGTGCCGAGCGGCCCCATGACCTGGCGGTCCACGTCCTCCAGGCTGTTGAGCGAGGTCAGCGGGAGCACGTAAGCCCAATAGGTGTCCGAGTCGCCCTGCCAGAGGAACAGGCGGGAGTCGAGCAGCTCGAACCAGTGCCCCTCCCACAGCTCCAGCGTGTCCCGCAGGTCGAAGCGCGCCTCCGGCTCGCGGTACCCCCAGGGGCCGTCGCTGGCGTAGAGCACGCTGAGCAGCGCCTGTGTGCCGGCGGGATGCGCGTCGTGCTCGTTGCCGAAGTCGACCTGGATTGCGACGTACTCGCGCGGGCTCTGGCGGTCCCGCGCCAGCTCGAAGTTCGACACCCACCCGAACGGGATCCAGTTGCCGGGGTCGGTGCAGACGTCGTCCTCGACAAACTGCAGGTAGCCGACGCCGAGGCGCTCACCCAGGCTCTCGAGCCGGTCCTGGATGCTGTCCAGCAGGCTCGTGGTCTGCGCGGTAACATCGGCCAGCAGCCGGGTGGCCCAGAAGATCTGTTTGCCCAGAGGGGTCTCGCTGCTCATTGGTTCCTTCCTGCTCGTGACCGCGCCCGCATCAGTGAAGCGTGCGGTCACCGCGATGGCTCATGGGATGGAAGAAGACGGTATGGCGCCGTTGCGGGGTCAGGGGATATCGGCCGCTCAGCGCCGCGAAGCCCGTGAATGGATGCCAGAAGACACGCCGTCCGGGCCGCAGGGCCGCCCCGGTCCGGATGCCGCCGAAGCCGGAGAACGGCTGCACGTTCAGGCAGGCCAGCAGCTCCAGCACGTCGGCGGCCCACAGCGACCCTCCCCGCGGCCAATGCCGGCGACCGCAGGTCAGCGCCTCGGCGAAGCGGGCCCAGCTCAGCGCGCCGCCGCGTTCGGCGGCGATGTCGAGCACCGGGCCACTGTCGCCGACCACCAGGAGGTAGCGGTCGATCCGGTCTCCGCCTGGCGCCGGCAACCGGGCGCGGCCGGTGCGGGGGCCCCAGGCGATGTCCGCGAGCACTGCCAGAGCGACCCCCGCCGGGTCCCGGAACGTGGCCGCGAGATCGTGGCCCTGACCCGGCCCCTGGTGGGGCCAGAACTCCAGGCGCCAACCGTCCGGTCGCCATCCGGGTGCCGGCGTCCGCCCGCCGCCGGCCGCCAGCAGGTCGCGGAACACGGGCCACGCGTCCGCGGCCGGGACGTAGGCGAGGCCGCCGAATACCAGCGACGTGACCTCGTCCCGGCGCAGGTCGCGGCGCTGGCGGCCGCGATGCCGAATGATTGCCTGGAGCATCTGTCTCCGTCCCGGGAATGCGTGCGCAGCCGGCCGCGTGGCGCCGGACGTCAGGAGGCTAGCATACGACGGCGCGCGGCTGGCCGCGAGTGGCGGGACGGCAGTCATCAGCGCTCGGCGAGACGACGGTCGAGCTGCCGATACTGCACCGCTTCCCCCACGTGCGCGGCGCCGACGAGGTCGTCCCCGGCGAGATCGGCGATGGTGCGGGCGGTGCGCAGCACCCGGTGATAGGCGCGGGCGGTCAGGCCCAGCCGCTCCAGGGCGGATTCCAGCAGGGCCCGCCCTGTGGCATCGGGACGACACCAGGTCTCGACCTCGCTTCCGCTGAGCCGGGCGTTGGGCTTGCCCGCCCGCTCCAGCTGGCGCCGGCGCGCGGCGCGGGCGCGGTCGCGAACCACGCGGCTGGGCTCGCCGTCCGGCTCCTGCTCCAGCATCACGCGGTGCGCAACCGGCGGCATCTCGACGTGCAGGTCGATCCGGTCCAGCACCGGCCCGGACACGCGCGCCCGGTAGCGCCGCACCTGCTCCGCGGTGCAGCGACAGCCGCTGCGCGCGTCCCCCAGGTGGCCGCACGGACAGGGGTTCATCGCGGCCACCAATTGGAAACGGGCGGGGTAGGTGGCCTGGCGCGCGGCCCGGGAAATATTGATGTGCCCGGTCTCCAGCGGCTCGCGCAGGACCTCCAGCACACGCCGGTCGAATTCCGGCAGTTCGTCCAGGAAGAGTACACCTCGGTGCGCCAGCGAGATTTCCCCCGGCCGCGGCACCGATCCGCCACCCACCAGGGCCACGGCGGATGCGGTGTGGTGCGGCGCGCGGTAGGGGCGCCGGCCCCAGCTCTGCGCGCGGAAGCCGCTGCCACTGATCGAGGCGATCGTGGCGCACTCCAGGGCCTCTTCCTCCCGCATCGGCGGCAGGATGCCGGGCAGCCGCCGCGCCAGCATGCTCTTGCCGGTGCCGGGCGGTCCGATCAGAAGCAGGCTGTGCTCGCCCGCCGCGGCGACTTCCAGCGCCCGCTTGGCGGCCGGCTGCCCGCGCACTTCGCGGAGGTCGGGACCGGGGTCGGGATCCGCCCCGGGGTCGGGCGGGGCGGCCGCCAGGGGCGGCAGGGCCCGGTCGCCGGTGACGTGACCGCAGACTTCCAGCAGGTGGGATGCCGGGTGCACGCGCACCGCACGCGCCAGCGCGGCTTCGGCTGCTGACTCGGATGGCAGCAACAGGCGGCGGCCCGCGCGCCCGGCATGGACCGCGGCGGGCAGCGCGCCCCGGACGGGGCGCAGGGCGCCACTGAGCGAAAGCTCTCCCACCAGCTCCAGCCCGCCGAGCGCATGGGCGGGGATCTGGCCCGAGGCAGCCAGGATCCCCACGGCGATGGGCAGATCGAAGCGGCCGCCGTCCTTGGGCAGATCGGCGGGAGCCAGGTTCACGGTGATCCGCCGGGCGGGAAACTCGCAGCCGCTGTTGATCAGCGCCGCCCGTACCCGGTCCTTGCTCTCCTTCACGGCGGTCTCGGGCAGGCCGACGATCGACAGCGACGGCAGGCCGTTGGCCAGGTGCACCTCGACCGTCACCGGTGGCGCTTCCAGGCCGAGCTGGGCCCGGCTGTGCACGGTTGCGAGCGTCATGTCTCCCTTCCCTGGGGTCGTGCCGGGTTCGTGCCGGGCGCTTCCTGCGTTCCGGCGCGCGGCGGCTCAGCCCTGGCCGCGCTTGCCCTTCCTGCCCCCTTCCAGCTCCGCGATCCGCTGCTCGAGTTCGCCCAGGCGCGCGCGGGTGCGCTCCAGCACGGCCCTCTGTACCTCGAATTCTTCGCGGCTGACGAGGTCGAGGCGGTCAAGGCTGCTCTGGATGATCGCCCGGAAGTTGCGTCTCAGATCCTCGCGCAGCGCGTCCAGCCCGGGCGGCAGCCGCGAGGACAGGCGGTCGCTCAGGTCTTCTGCGAATCGGTCCCGGTCCATGTCCTGATCCTCGATGAAGGGTTCCGCCCTTCAGTCTAGGGCCTCTCGGCCGGCGATGCACACCACCGGCACGATCACGCCGCACCAGGATGGTGCAGCCGCCCGGGGTGCTCCCCGTTTCGGTGCAGGCAGTCGCGCGGCAGGCTGCTACTTTTTGCCTGAGGCACCGCAGCAGGCGGGAATCAGGGGTTGGCACGGTTCCTGCTTGCAGGACGTTGCGGAGGCGGCAGCGCCGCGAACCGTAACGCAAACGACCCACTCAGGGAGCAACCGACCATGCGCAAACTGGTACTCATGGGCACCGCCGCCGCCTTGGTGGCCTTCGCCGGCGTTGCCCAGGCCCAGGACCAGGTGACCGGCAATGTGGACCTGACCTCGGACTATCTTTTCCGGGGCATCACCCAGGCCAACCACAAGCCGGCCATCCAGGGCGGCCTGGATTATTCGAGCAAGATCGGCGTCTACGCGGGCCTGTGGGGTTCCAACGTGAACTTCGGTCCGGCCGACGGGACCAGCCAGGAACTCGACACCTACGCCGGCTACAGCGCCAGCGCCGGACCCATCGGCTACGACGTCGGGGTGATCTATTACAACTACCCCGGGGGCACCAACAGCGACAACTTCTACGAGGTGTACGGCAAGGTCAGCTACCAGGGCCTGACCTTGGGCAATGCCTGGAGCCACGACTACTTCGGCGGGACCGGGACCTCCAACTACCTCTCGGCCGACTACGACATCCCGGTGAGTCTCCCGGCCGGTCTCTCGGTCAGCGTGCACGCCGGGCACCAGTGGATCGCCAACAACGCGCTCTGGGGGACGCCCGATTACACGGACTACGGCCTGAGCGTGTCGAAAGACTTTGCCGGGCTGACCTGGAAGGTCGCCTACTCGGACACCAACCTCAGCAAGAGTCAGTGTTTCGGCGGCTCGAATGCCTGTGAAGGCGAGGCCGTGCTGTCGGTGGGCAAGAACTTCTAGCCGCTCCGGCGCGGCCGGACCAAGGAGCCTGAAATGAAGCTGATCACCGCGATCATCAAGCCCTTCAAGCTCGATGACGTACGCGAGGCACTTTCCGACATCGGGGTGCAGGGCATCACCGTCACCGAGGTGAAGGGCTTCGGCAGGCAGAAAGGCCACACCGAGCTCTACCGGGGCGCGGAGTACGTGGTCGACTTTCTGCCCAAGGTGAAGATCGAGGTCGCCGCCTCGGCCGAGACGGCCGATCAGGTGATCGAGGCCATCACCAATGCGGCCCGCACCGGCAAGATCGGTGACGGCAAGATCTTCGTCACGGCGCTGGAGCAGGCCGTACGCATCCGCACCGGCGAGACCGGCGCGGACGCGCTCTGACCTCGCAAAAAGGGGATACCGAAATGGCTCGTCGATACAGATACATGCTGGGGGCGTCCGCCGTCGCGCTCCTCGCGCTGGCAGCACCGGCGGCCTTCGCCGCCGGCTCGCCCCCGACACTGAGCGCGGGCGATACCGCCTGGATGCTTACCTCGGCCGCGCTGGTGCTGTTCATGACCGTCCCCGGCCTGTCGTTGTTCTATGCCGGCATGGTCCGCAGCAAGAACGCGCTGTCGGTGATGATGCAGTGCTTCGCCATCACCTGCCTGGTCACCGTGCTGTGGATGCTGTTCGACTACAGCCTGGCGTTCAGCGGCGGGGGCGCCGCACAGCCCCTGATCGGGGGCCTGAGCAACGCCTTTCTGGCCGGCATGGGCAGGACCACCCTGAGCGGGACCATCCCGGAGACCGTGTTCTCCATGTTCCAGCTCACCTTCGCCATCATCACGCCGGCGCTGATCGTCGGCGCCTTCGTCGAGCGCATGAAGTTCTCGGCGATGATGTGGTTCATGGGGATCTGGGTCACCGTGGTCTACGCGCCGATCGCCCACTGGGTCTGGGGCGGCGGCTGGCTCGGCAGCCTCGGCGTGATGGACTTTGCCGGCGGCACCGTGGTGCATATCAACGCCGGCGTCGCGGGCCTGGTCACCGCGCTCGTGCTGGGCAGGCGCAAAGGCTATCCGACCACTCCCATGCCGCCGCACAACATGATGCTCACGGTGATCGGCGCGGGCATGCTCTGGGTCGGCTGGTTCGGCTTCAACGCCGGCAGCGAGCTGGCGGCCGACGGCGTCGCGGGCATGGCGATGATGGTTACCCAGATCGCCACCGCAACCGCCGCCCTGACCTGGATGTTCGCCGAGTGGCTGCTGCACGGCAAGCCCAGCGCGCTGGGCATCGTATCCGGCGCGGTGGCCGGGCTGGTCGCGATCACGCCGGCCTCCGGCTTCGTCGGGCCGATGGGTGCGCTGCTCATCGGGATCGCCTGCGGCATCGGCTGCTTCTATGCGGCGACGCGCCTCAAGCCGGCACTCGGCTACGACGATTCGCTGGATACCTTCGGCGTGCACGGCATCGGCGGGATCATCGGGGCGTTGCTCACGGGAGTGTTCGTCGCCGCGAGATTCGGCGGCGCGGGCCTCCCCCACGGGGTGAGCATGGGCGACCAGTTCCTCAAGCAATGCCTGGGCGTCGGGGTGACCCTGGTCTACGACGCGGTGCTGACCTTCATCATCCTGAAGGTCATCGATGCCGTGATCGGCCTGCGCGTGACCGACGAGCAGGAAACCGAGGGGCTCGATCTGGCCCTTCACGACGAGCGCAGCTACAGCCTCTGAGGCGCGGGGCTGGCAAGACCATGCGCCGTCATCGATGACGGCGCGCGGGAACCGGCGGCGGATGCCCTCGAGGTGTCCGCCGCCTCCGTCGTTTCGCGAGGGGAAGGTGCAGTTGCGGATCGGACCGGGCCCGGGCAGGGGCCGGTGCCCGCGGGGCCCGATTCGCGCAGCAGGGGAGTGCCGCCGGCGGATCGCCGGGTGGTGGGTCCGGGAGACCGGTTCGACGAGCCACCGGCCCCGCGGGCCGTGCCGGCGACGGGAACGTCGGCGGTAGCACATCGGGTGCGCGCGCGTGCCGGGGCCGTCCGGTGCCGTCGCGCTTTTTGCGTTTCCTTCGAGGAGAGGACATCGAGATGGCTCACGCGAGAATGCGCCTGCCCGGACGGGCGCTCGCCGCGACCCTGGCGCTGGCTGCGCCGGCCGCATTCGCCGCCGGCACGACACCGCTGGATACCGGCAACTCGGCCTGGATGCTGACCGCCACCGCGCTGGTGCTGTTCATGACCATCCCCGGCCTGTCGCTGTTCTATGCCGGCATGGTGCGCAGCAAGAACGCCCTGTCGGTGATGATGCAGTGCTTCGCCATCACCTGCGTGGTGACCGTGCTCTGGGTGGTGTACCTGTACAGCCTGGCGTTCGGCAGCGGCGGCGGCCTGCAGCCCTGGGTCGGCGGGCTGGGCAAGGCCTTCATGGCCGGCATCGGCATCGGCAAGCTCGACGGCTCGATCCCCGAGACGGTGTTCGCCATGTTCCAGCTGGCCTTCGCCATCATCACCCCGGCGCTGATCGTGGGCGCGTTCGCGGAGCGCATGAAATTCTCCGCCCTGATGTGGTTCTGCATCCTGTGGGTGACCTTCGTCTACGCGCCGGTGACCCACTGGATCTGGGGCGGCGGCTGGATGCACCGCCTCGGGGTGCTGGACTTCGCCGGCGGCACCGTGGTCGAGATCAACTCGGGCATCGCGGCGCTGGTCGCGGCCGTCGTGTTGGGCCGGCGCAAGGGCTATCCGACCACCGCGATGCTGCCGCACAACATGATCCTGACCGTGGCCGGCGCCGGCATGCTTTGGGTCGGCTGGTTCGGCTTCAACGCGGGCAGCGAGCTTGGCGCCAACGGCGTCACCGGCATGGCGATGCTCACCACCCAGGTCGCCGGCGCGACCGCGGCGCTGACCTGGATGTCCGGCGAATGGCTGCTGCACGGCAAGCCCAGCGCGCTGGGCATTGCCTCGGGCGCCGTCGCGGGCATGGTGGCGATTACCCCGGCGGCCGGCTTTGTCGGGCCCCCCGGGGCGCTGGTGATCGGCTTCGCCGCGGGCCTGGGCTGCTTCTACGCGGTGGTCCGGATCAAGCCCCGGCTGGGATACGACGACACCCTGGACTGCTTCGGTGTGCACGGGGTGGGCGGCATCATCGGCACCCTGCTCACCGGGGTGTTCGTGGCGGCCTCACTGGGCGGAGCCGGTCTGCCGCAGGGGGTGAGCATGGGCACCCAGGTCCTGCATCAGCTGATCGGGGTCGTGGTGACCATCGTCTACGATCTGGCGGTGACCTGGATCATCCTGAAGGTGCTGGACGCGCTGCTCGGGCTGCGGGTCACGCGGGACCAGGAAACCGAGGGCCTGGACCTGGCGCTGCACGACGAGCGGGGCTACAGCCTGTAGCGGCCCGGGTAAGGCACACCGCGGCGACGGGGAGGCCGGGCGTGCGCGCTCCGGCTTCCCCGGGGCTGCGTGGGTCGGCCATAATTGGTGGCCCTGAAGAGGGCCTGCGCGCCGCAGGCCCGATGCAACCAACGCGGGGGAACAAGGCATGAAAATGGTGACCGCCATCATCAAGCCCTTCCGGCTCGACGACGTGCGCACCGCACTGTTCGAGATCGGCGTGCAGGGCATGACCGTCACGGAGGTCAAGGGCTTCGGCCGCCAGAAGGGCCACACGGAGCTGTACCGCGGTGCCGAGTACGTGGTGGACTTCCTGCCCAAGGTCAAGATCGAAGTGGCCGCCTCCGAGGAGATCCTGGAGAAGGTCATCGACGCCATCAGCAGCACCGCCCGCACCGGCAAGATCGGGGACGGCAAGATCTTCGTCTACAGCCTGGACCAGTGCGTGCGCATCCGTACCGGCGAGACCGGCCCGGACGCACTTTGACCCGCCGGCCCGGGCTATCCCAGGGTCTTGTGGGTGCCGTCGCAGAAGGGCTGGTTGCCGGTGCGCTTGCAGCCGCACAGGTATACCGTCTTCGCCGCCTCGAGGTGGAAGCGGTGTGGCTCGAAGCCGGTGCCCTTGTGGGAGCCGTCGCAGAAGGGCTGGTTGCGCGAACGCCCGCAGCGGCACCAGGCGTAGTCACCGGGCTGCAGGTCAACGGCATAGGGTGCGCGCTGCGCGATCTTCGCTTCCGCCATCGTCGTCCCCCGTTTCCGTCCGGTTGTAGGCAGGAGATTCGGCCGGGCCACCGGCGCTGGGTACCGGGCTAGCTCGATGCTGGAGCTGCTGGAGCTGCAAACGCCGCTATTCGGACCCGTGAGTCTTACGCTAACACGCGGCGAATGCGTCGGCATCGCGGGACCCTCGGGCGCGGGCAAGAGCTCGCTGCTGCGGGCGATCGCGGACCTCGACCCGCACGCCGGCACGGCCCGCCTGGACGGGCGCGACATGACCAGCTTCACGCCGGCGCAATGGCGCCGGCGCGTGCAGCTTCTGCCGGCCGACCCCGAGTGGTGGCTGGCCCGCGTGGGTGACCACTTCCCGCGCCGACTGGTCGAGGCCGCGCGCCGCCTGCAGCTGCCCGACGGGGTCTGGGACTGGCCGCCGGAGCGGCTGTCCAGCGGCGAGCGCCAGCGGCTGGCCCTGTTGCGGGCGTTGGCTCGCGAGCCGGACGTCCTGCTGCTGGACGAGCCCACCGCCAACCTGGATGCCGACAACGTCGCCGGAGCCGAGACGCTGATCCGTGAGTCCCGGGAAGCGAGACAGGTCTGCGTGATCTGGGTCAGCCACGACCGGGGCCAGCTCACCCGGGTCGCGGACCGGCGCTTCATCCTGCGCGGCGGGCGGTTGGTCGCGGAAACGGAGCAGGCATGCAGTTCGTCTCGCTGAGCCCGCTGGACCTGGCGCTGGCGGCGGTCCTGATCGTGGTCCTGGCGGCGCTCTCCTGGGCCGCGAGGTTCGCGGTCGAGCGGGAGCTGCTCATCGCCGGGGCCCGCACCGTGGTCCAGCTTAGCCTGATCGGGCTGGTCCTCAAGGCGGTATTCGCGCACGTGCACCTGCTGTGGATCTCGCTGATGGCGGCCGCGATGGTGCTGGTGGCCGGGCGCGAGGCGATGATGCGCCAGGAGCGGCGCTTCCAGGGGTGGTGGGGCTATGGCCTGGGCACCCTGTCCATGTTCGTTTCGTCGTTTGCGCTCACCGTGCTGGCGCTGCTTACGGTGATCCGGACGCATCCGTGGTACCAGCCGCAATACGCTATTCCGCTGCTGGGGATGATCCTCGGCAACACCATGACCGGCATCTCCCTCGCGCTGGACCGGCTCACCCAGACGGCCTGGGATCAGCGGCGGATGCTGGAGCAGCGCCTGATGCTGGGCGAGACCGCGATGGAGGCGGTCGCCCGGATCCGGCGCCACGCCGGGCGCAGCGGCATGATACCCGTGATCAATGCGATGGCGGCGGCGGGCGTCGTGAGCCTGCCCGGCATGATGACCGGCCAGATCCTCGCGGGCGCGCCGCCCATGGAGGCGGTCAAGTACCAGATCCTGATTATGTTCCTGATCTCGGCGGGGACCGGTTTCGGCGCGCTGGTGGCTGTCTGGCTGGGCTCGCGCCGCCTGTTCGACCAGCGCGAGCGGCTGCGCCTGGATCGCCTGTCGGCGCCGAAGCACCGGTAATCTGAATCAGCCGGGGGGGCCTTTGCGGGGATCGGCCACAGGCGGAATACTGGGGCAAAGCCCACGGGGCCCGGAGGAACCGGAGGGGGCGCATGTATCCCAGGCTTGTGCTGTTCAGTTTGCTGCTGCTCGTGTGCGGCGTGGCCCTGGCCGGCCAGACGCCCGTCTACCGCTGGGTCAAGCCGGACGGTACGGTGGTCTACAGCGACACGCCCTCCAGCCCGAATGCCAGGCAGGTTCAAATCGACGAGCCGGACCGTGCCGGGGCGCCCGCCGCCCGGACGTCCAAACGGACCGGATCGAAGGGGCACCCGCACGGCACCGCCGGCAAGACCGCCGCTGGCAGCCCCGGATCGAGCCTGTGCGACCAGTGGCGCAAGCGCGTCGCGCTGATCCGCAACCACGACCAGATCTACCTGAAGAAGAAGGGCGGCGGCCGGGTCAAGCTGACGCCAAAGCAACGTCGGCAGCGCCTGCGCCACGCACAGGTCCAGATGAAGTGGAACTGCTCGGGCGAAGGCGCTGCCGGGTCCACGCCGGGCGGCGCTTCCAGCTCCTAGCCGCCGGCGTCGGCATTCTCCAGCGCCCGCCGCACGAACGGCGGCGCCACCAGCGCGGCGCGGTGGATATCCAGACTGTAGTATTGCGTCTCGAACGGCGCCTGCTCCGCTTCCGCGGCCCGGGCGACGGCGATTTCCCCGCCCCTGCCGGCCATGGTCGCGCTCCACCAGCCGGACGGGTACACCGGTTGCGGGAAGCACAGCGTGCGCACGGCGCTGAAGCCGCCGGCCCGCATCGCACGCCGCATCGGCGCCAGGATGTGCATGTGGTAGAGGGGCGACTCGCTCTGCTGCACCACCAGTCCGTCCGGTCCCAGGGCGCGGTGCACGTCCCGGTAGAAGTCTTCCGTGAATAGCCCTTTCGCCGGCCCCACGGGATCTGTGCTGTCGACGATCACCACGTCGACGCTGCCGGACTCGGCGTCGGCCATCCACGCGAGGCCGTCGCCGAAGTAAAGCTCCGCCCGGGGATCGTCGTTGGCCTCGCAAAGCTCCGGAAAGAAACGCTCGGACAGACGGGTAACCCGCTCGTCGATCTCCACCTGCAGGACATGCTCCACCTCCGGATGGCGCAGCACCTCGCGCAGCGTGCCGCAGTCACCACCGCCGATGATCACGACGCGCTTTGGTGCCGGGTGGCTGAACAGCACCGGGTGGGACATCATCTCGTGGTAGAGGAAGTTGTCGCGGTCGCTCAGCATGATGTAGTCGTCGATGACCATCAGCGTGCCGAAACGGGTGGTCTCCAAAATCTCGATCTTCTGGTAGGGGCTCTGCTCGAGGTGGAGCCGCTCCGCCAGCCGCAGGGAGAAGGCGGTGCCGCCGGCCTCGTCGATCTCGGTGAACCAGTTGCCGTCAGGTACCATGCCTTCACTCCTCGCGCGAATGGCCGCATTATAGCGAAGCGCCGCGGCCGGCCCCATAGGGCTGTCCTTTCAGGCCGCCACGAGTCGCATACTGTAACGCGTCCATCCCGGAGCCGAGGTCCCGTGTCCGACTGGAGCATCGACAAATCCCGGCGCCTGTACAACATCGCCGAGTGGAGCGAGGGCTACTTCGACGTGGCCGCCTCGGGACACCTGGTGGCGCGCCCGTTCCGGGATCCCGGGAGGGGTGCCGTCGACCTGCTGGAGCTGGCCGAGAGCCTGGCTCGCTCCGGGCTGAGCTTCCCGGTGCTGGTGCGCTTCACCGATATTCTCCACGATCGGGTGGAGGCGCTTTGCCGGGCCTTCGCCGAGGCACGTGCGGAGCACGGCTACGCGGGCGGATACACTGCCGTCTACCCGATCAAGGTCAATCAGCAGCGCTCGGTGGTGGAGCAGGTCGTGCGCCACGGTGGCGCCCGCGTGGGCCTGGAGGCCGGCAGCAAGCCGGAGCTGATGGCGGTGCTGGGCCTGTCGGCGGACGATGGCGTGATCGTGTGCAATGGCTACAAGGACCGCGAGTACATTCGCCGCGCCCTGATCGCCCGCCGGCTCGGCCACCGGGTGTTCATCGTGGTGGAGAAGCTCTCCGAGCTGGACGAAATCCTGGCCGAGTCGCGCGCACTCGGCGTGGCGCCACTGCTGGGCGTGCGCGTGCGCCTGGCGAGCCTGGGCACCAGCAAGTGGCAGAACACCGGCGGAGAGAAGTCCAAGTTCGGCCTGTCCGCCACGCAGTTCCTGCACGCGCTGCGGCGCCTGCAGGAGAGCGGGCTCAAGGACAGCCTGCGGCTGCTGCATTTCCACATGGGCTCGCAGATTGCCAACATCCGCGACATCCAGCGGGGGATGAGCGAGGCGGTACGCCACTACGGCGAGCTGCGGGCGATGGGCTTTCCGGTGGAGTGGCTCGACGTCGGCGGCGGCCTCGGGGTCGACTACGAGGGAACGCGCTCGCGCAGCTTCTGCTCGATGAACTACAGCATGCGCGAATACGCCAACGCCGTGGTGCGCGGCATCCGCGAGCTGTGCCTGGAGCAGTCGTTGCCCGAGCCCGGCCTGATCACCGAAGCGGGACGGGCGATGGTGGCGCATCACGCAGTGCTGATCACCCAGGTGACCGACGTCGAAATGCCGCTGGGCACCGACGGCGATCCGCCGGCGCCCGCGCCCGACGCCCCGCTGATCCTGCATGACCTGTGGCAGGGCTTTCGCAACGAGCAGCAGCGGCCCCTGCTCGAGCTGTACCACGACGCCGCCTACTGGCTCTCCGAGGCGCATTCGATGTACACTCACGGGCTGCTCAGCCTGCAGCAGCGGGCCCAGGCGGAGCAGCTCTACACGGCCATCTGTCAGCACGTGCGTCGCACCCTGGAACCGGGGCGCCGGGCGCACCGGGAGGCTCTGGACCAGCTCGACGAGCGGCTCGCCGTGAAGTACTTCTGCAACTTCTCGCTGTTCCAGTCGCTGCCCGACGTCTGGGCGATCCAGCAGGTCTTCCCGGTGGTGCCCCTGCACCGGTTGCAGGAGCATCCCGCCGAGCGCGGGGTGATCGAGGACCTGACCTGCGACTCGGACGGGCGTATCGACCACTACGTGGACCAGCAGGGGCTGTCGCCCACCGTGGCCCTGCACCCGCTGCGCCGGGGCGAGGACTACCTGCTGGGGTTCTTCATGATAGGCGCCTACCAGGAGATCCTGGGCGACATGCACAACCTGTTCGGCGATACCGACGCGGTCAACGTCGAGCTGGATGCGGACGGCGGCTACCGGCTGGTGGATCCGGAGAACGGCGATACCGCCGACCGGCTGCTTTCGTACGTGCACTTCCGGCCGGAGGACCTGCTCCGGATCTACCAGGCCAAGGTCGAGCGGGCGGAGCTCGGTCTCGAGGAAAGCCGGCGCTACCTGGCGGAGCTGACCGCCGGTCTGAAGGGCTACACCTATCTCAAGCGATGACGGGGACCATTTCGGCGGAGGGCCGAGGCATGCAGACAGGATTCATCGGGCTCGGTGCCATGGGCGTCTCCATGGCCCGCAATTTGCATCGTGCAGGGCTACTCGCGGCGGTCTGGAACCGTACGCCCGGCAAAGCGCAGGATCTCGCGCGCGAGACGGGCTGCACCGTCGCACGCGACCCGGCGGACCTGGCATCCGGCTGCGAGGTGGTGATCCTGTGCGTGTCGGCCGACGCGGACGTACTGGAGGTGCTCGGGGTCATGGCGCCCGGGCTGAAGGCCGGCAGCATCGTGGTCGACTGCTCGACGGTCGCCGCCTCCACTGCCACGGAAGCCGCAGAAATCGCCGGGGCCCGGGGCGCTGCGTTCCTGGACTGCCCGGTCTCCGGCGGCACCGAGGGTGCCGCCCAGGGCACGCTGGCAATCATGGCCGGTGGCGCCGCTGACGCCTTGGACCGCGCGATGCCGATGCTGGAAGCGATGGGGCGCAGCATCGTGCACATGGGCCCGGTCGGCGCCGGCCAGGCCACCAAGGCGGTCAACCAGATCATGGTCGCCGGGATCAACCAGGCGGTCACCGAGGCGCTGGCCTTCGGTGAAGCGCAGGGCCTGCCGATGGACCGGGCCATCGAGGTCGTGGGAAGCGGCGCGGCTGGCAACTGGTTCCTCAGCAACCGCGGGGCGGGCATGGTGCGTGGCAGCTACCCGCCGGGGTTCAAGCTGGCGCTGCATGACAAGGACCTGGCTATCTGCCAGCAGATGGCCGCCGAGAAGGGCGTCCAGCTGCCGCTGATCGAGATGACGCGGCTGCACTATCGCCGGCTGCTCCAGGACGGCCACGGCGACGAAGACATCTCGGCTCTGTACCGGGCCAAGCGCGCGCTGTTCGACGGCTGAACTCCCGCCGATGACCCGGCCGGCTGATGCCGGTCATGGCCCCCGGCTCGGCCGGCGTCCTAGAATCGTGGCATCGACTATGATCCACGACCGGCGGGAGGTCGGGCCCATGCAGTTGCCATTTCCGGACCGCACGGCGGCCGGCAGGCGGCTCGCGGAGGCGCTGCGCGGCTACCGGCTGGGCAGCGAGGCGGTCGTGCTGGGCCTGCCTCGCGGCGGCGTACCAGTCGCCGAGGTGGTGGCCCAGGCGCTTGGCGCGGCGCTCGACATCATCATCGTACGCAAGCTCGGTCTCCCGGGGCAGGAGGAACTGGCCATGGGGGCCATCGCCAGCGGGGGCGGCCGGGCCCTGAACGAGGACCTTGCGGAGATGCTGCACCTCGACGAGGCGGACATCGCCCGCGTCGAGGCGCGCGAACGGCGCGAGCTCGAGCGCCGCGAGAAGCTCTACCGAGGGGATCGCCCGGCACCGGCCATTAAGGGTCGCGACGTCGTCCTGGTGGACGACGGGCTGGCAACGGGTGCCACCATGCGGGCCGCGGTTGCGGCGGTACGCAGCCTCGGACCGGCCCGGGTAATCGTTGCGGTGCCGGTGGCCCCGGCCGAAGCGGTGGCCCGGCTGCGCGAGGAGGCCGACGAAGTGGTGTGCCTCGCCACGCCCGAGCCATTCCTGGCGGTCGGACGCTGGTACCGTGATTTTGGCCAGACCAGTGACGCCGAGGTCGGCGCCGCGCTGGCCCGGGCGTGGGGAACGGACCCCCAAGGTGGCGCGTCATGACCCGCGCTGGAGTTGCGGTCGCCAGCGTGGGCGTGGAAGCCGGTGGTGTCACGCTGCCCGGGGACGTGGCCGTGCCGCGCGGGGCACGGGGGCTGGTGGTGTTCGCCCATGGCAGCGGCAGCAGCCGCTTCAGCCGGCGCAATCGCTACGTGGCCGAGCTTCTCAACCGGGAGCGGCTGGCGACCCTGCTGTTCGATCTGCTGACCGCCGCCGAGCACGAGGTCGACCAGGTTACGCGCGAGCACCGGTTCGACATAGAACTGTTGACCGGACGGCTGGTCGGAACCATTGACTGGCTGGACCGGCAGCCGGAACTGGCCGGGCTTGCGCTTGGCCTGTTCGGCGCCAGCACGGGAGCGGCGGCGGCCCTGGGCGCGGCCGCTCTGCGGCCGGAACGGGTGCGGGCGGTGGTCTCGCGCGGCGGTCGCCCCGACCTCGCCGGCGAGCGGCTGGAGGGGGTGCGGGCCCCCACCCTGCTGGTGGTGGGCGGGCTCGACACGCAGGTGATCGCCCTCAACCGGGAGGCAGCCGCGCGCCTGGGGGCAGCCCACGGCGTCGAGATCGTGCCGGGAGCGACACACCTGTTCGAGGAGCCCGGAGCGCTGGAGAGCGTCGCGCGCCTTGCCGGCGCATGGTTCGTGAAGCACCTGGAGGACTGAATGGCAAAGCGCAGGATTACCGTGCTGCCGGGCGACGGCATCGGACCCGATATCGTCGACGCGACCCTGAAGATCCTGGACCGGGCCGGCTGCGATTTCGCATACGACTTCCACGAGGTCGGCAAGACCGCGCTGGACCACGGGGGTGACCTGATCCCCCGGGAGACGCTGGACTCGATCGAGTCCAGCGGTCTCGCCCTCAAGGGTCCGGTGACCACTCCCATCGGCGAGGGCTTCACCTCGGTCAACGTCACCCTGCGCAAGCACTTCGACCTGTACGCCAACGTGCGTCCCGTGATCTCTTTCCCCGGCACCAAGTCCCGCTACGACGGTATCGACATCATCACGGTGCGGGAGAACACCGAGGGCATGTACTCGGGCCAGGGCCAGACCCTGAGCGAGGACGGCGAGCGTGCCGAGGCGCTGAGCGTGATGACCCGCCGCGAGTCGCTGCGACTGATCCGCTTCGCCTTCGAGATGGCGCGCCGGGTGGGGCGCAGGAAGATCACCATCGCCCACAAGGCGAACATCATGAAGACCACCTCCGGGCTGTTCCTGCGCTGCGGGCGCGAGGTCGCCCGCGACTACCCGGAGATCGAGCTGGAGGAGATGATCGTCGACAACTGCTGCATGCAGCTGGTGATGAATCCGCACCGCTTCGACGTGATCGTCACCACCAACCTGTTCGGCGACATCATCTCCGACCTCTGCGCCGGGCTGGTGGGGGGTCTGGGCATGGCGCCGGGCGGCAACATCGGCGACGGCCGGGCGATCTTCGAGGCGGTCCACGGCAGCGCGCCGGACATCGCGGGGAAGAACATCGCCAACCCCACGTCCATGATCCTCGCCGCGGCGATGATGCTGGACTACCTTGACGACAAGGCCACCGGCGACCGCATCCGCTACGCCCTGCGCAAGACCATCGGCGAGGGCGACCGGACCACGCCCGACCTCGGCGGCGAGGGCACCACGACCGGCTTTACCGACGCGGTGCTGGAGCGCCTGTGACGTCGAGGCGCTCGCGCGGGCCCGTCCGCCGGGCCCTGCTGCGACGCCGCGACGAGCTGCTGGCGCAGCACGGGCTGCTGGAGCGCGACCGCCGGCGCCAGCGCGAGGCGCTCGAGGGCGACTGGCACGAGGCGGCGATCCAGAAGGAAAATGACGAGGTGCTCGATGCGCTCGACCAGGGCGCCATCGACCGCCTGCGCGCCATCGAGGCCGCCCTGGCCCGCCTGGATGCCGCCGAGTACGGCCGCTGCCTGGCATGCGGGCGTCCGATTGCGCCGGAGCGGCTGCGGGCGTTGCCGGAGGCCGCGTTGTGCGCGGCCTGTGCAGCCGCTGCCCGGGGGCAGGGCTGATCAGCCCCCGAACAGCTCCTTGGTCCGGGCGATGCCGTAGCCCAGCGCCTGGGAGGGGTGGATCTTCGGCGGCAGCGGCAGCTCGTCCGCGTTGATCGCCACGTCCACGATGCAGGGCGCGTTGCTGTCGAACGCCTGGCGCAGGGTGCCCTCCAGCTCCGCGGGCTCGGTCACCGCGAAGCCGGCGCCGCCGCAGGCGCGGGCGAAGGCCGCGAAGTCGGGGTTGAGCAGGTCGGTCTGGAAATCCGGGATCCCCTCCGCTTCCTCTTCCATGCGGATCAGTCCCAGCTTGCTGTTGTTGAATACCACCACGTTGATCGGCAGGTGGTACTTCACCGCCGTGACGAAGTCGCCCATCAGCATCGCCAGCCCACCGTCCCCCGCCAGCGCAATCACCTGGCGCTCGGGCCAGGCGAGCTGCGCGCCGATGGCGGCCGGCATGGCGAAGGCCATGGACGCAAGCGAGGAGGAGAGCGTGAAGCGCTGCTGAGCGCGCAGAGGCAGGTGCCGGGCCGCCCAGATTGTGACGGTGCCGGTATCGCAGGTGAACACGGCGTCCTCGCGGGCCAGAGCGCCGATCGTCGCGGCGAGCCGTTGCGGCCGGATCGGGCTGTGGTCGCTGCGCTCCGCCTTGCGGTTGTCCTCCCGGAACTCGCGCATGCGCGCCTGTGTCCTTTCCAGGAAGCTGCGGTCCTCGCGCTGCTGAACCTTCCCGGCCAGGGCCGCGAGCGTCAGCGCCGCGTCGCCGGCAAGCCCGACCTCGACGGGGTAGCGCTTGCCGATCCGCGTGGGGTCGAGGTCGATCTGGACCGCGGGCGCCTCGTCCGGGAAGAAATCCCGGTAGGGGAAGTCCGTGCCCGCCAGCAGCAGCGCGTCACAGGCGGCCATCGCCTGGACCGCGGGGCGTCCACCCAGGGCCCCAATGCCGCCGGCGCTCAGCTCGTGCTCGTCCGGGATCACGTCCTTGGCCCGCAGGGAGCGCACGATGGGCGCGCCCAGGCGGTCGGCCAGGCCGGTCAACTCCTCGCGTGCCCCGCGGCAGCCGATGCCGGCGAGGATCACCACGCGTCGCGAGCGGTTGAGCAGCCCGGCTGCCGCGTCCAGGTCCTCGCTCGCGGGCAGTGTCGCCGGTCGGTGCATCTGCACCGGCGCGTGGCGCCGCTTGCCCTGGCCTGGCTGCTTCGCGACGTCGACCGGCAGGCTGAGGTGGGCCACGGTGCGGTGGGCGAGCGCGGTGCGACAGGCCTGCACGATCAGCCGTGGGAGCTGCTCCGGGCGCATTACCACCTGGTTGAAGGCGGCCACGTCCTTGAACAGGGTGTACAGGTCGACCTCCTGGTGGTAATCGGTGCCGACCTCGGTGGTGTCAACCTGACCCGTGATCGCGAGCACGGGGGCATGGTCGCGATTGGCGTCGTAGAGGCCATTGAGCAGATGGATGGCGCCGGGCCCGGCGGTGCCGACGCAGACCGCGAGATTGCCGGTCAGCTTGGCCTGGGCCGAGGCGGCGAAGGCACCGGCCTCCTCGTGACGCACCTGGATGAACTCGATGCGGGTCTGGCGGCGCACTGCGTCGACCAGGCCGTTGATCGCGTCCCCGGGGATGCCGAAGATCTGGCGGACCCCGGTCTCGGCCAGGATCTCGAGGATCAGGTCGGACACCGTGTGTCGGCTCATGCGGGTCTCCTTAGACTGGGGTTGCGGCTCGGCGCGGTAGCCGGGATCGGCCTGGCCCGGCCTGATCGCCGTTCGACCGGCCGTCACCCGGACAATTCCCCGGCGCCGTCGCCACCGGCGTGCCGTACCGGATCGGCCGAGCATACACTGGATCGCCGGCGGATCGGGCCGGCAGTGAGGAACGCTTGGGCGGCGCATGAAACGGGAGGAGCATGCCTTGGACCAGCTGAACCCCATCACCCACGAGGTCGACGGACGCATCGCGCGCCAGGTCCCCGAGGGCTACGCCTTCCAGCAGCGCGCGGCCGGGGTCGGCTTCCGCCAGGCGGTGCGCGAGAGAGACGGGTCCCCCGGCCACTTCGGCTCCAGCGCACCCCGGGGCTGACGGCCGGGAGTGGCCGCGATGCCGTACCACTCTCTCGCGGACGCCGTGGCCGTGGTCCATCTGGCGTTCGTGGTGTTTGCGGTTGCCGGCGGCCTGCTGGTGCTGCGCTGGCGGCGTCTGGTCTGGCTGCACCTGCCGGCCGTGATCTGGGCCGCGCTGGTGGAGGTCGAGGGCTGGATCTGTCCCCTCACGCGACTGCAGTATGCCTTGCGCGAGCGTGCCGGCGAGGCCGCCTGGCACAACGACTTCGTGAGCCACTTCCTGCTGCCGGTACTCTATCCCACCGGGCTGACGCGGCACCTGCAACTGTGGCTGGCGGCGCTCGTGGTGGCGCTCAACCTGGCGATCTATCTCTGGATCTGGCGCCGCCGGCGGCGCTGAGCTCGTCCAGCGCGCGGGGGCGTGCCCACGCCGTAGCCCTGGACCTAATCCACGCCGAGCCCCGCGGCTCCGCCGATCGACCGGCTGGAGTGCGTCATGTGCCCTCGCGCATCGCTCGCCAGGCTGGCGGGGAGGGGGTTCAGCGGCCGGCCGGGGAGGGTTCGGTAGGGTATGTATTGACTACTGTTCTGGTTCAAGCCGCCGCAAGTCATCGGCGCCGGCCGGCGACTCGGACCCAACCGCGGTTCGGTTGGGGTTCGGCGACCGTAGGCTGCTATCCTGTTGCCAGCCGAGAAGGTGGACATTTCGCACATGGCGCCCCCGACCCCAGGAGTACGCGATGGGCACACCGAGTCGTAAAGCCGGGCGGCCGACCTCGGCCGACCCCCTGTGGGAAGCGATTCGCGACGAGGCGAGCCGCCACGCCGACGCGGAGCCGGTGCTGGCGAGCTTCTTCCACGCCACTATCCTCAATCACGAGAGCCTCGAGGCGGCGCTCAGCTTTCACCTGGCAAACAAGCTCAACAGCGCCACAGTGCCCGCCATGGTCGTGCGCGAGATCGTGGATCAGGCGCTGGGAACCGATCCGGCGATCGGCCGCGCGGTGCGCGCCGACATCCGCGCGGTGCGCGAGCGGGATCCGGCCTGCTGCAACTACAGCGAGCCCCTGCTGTACTTCAAGGGATTCCACGCGCTGCAGTCCTACCGCGTCGCGCACTGGCTCTGGTGCGAGGGGCGCCGGCCGCTGGCCTTGTACCTGCAGAACCGTATCTCGCGGGCCTTCGACGTTGACATCCATCCCGCGGCGCGGATCGGCTCCGGGGTGATGCTGGACCATGCCAGCGGCATCGTGGTCGGCGAGACGGCGGTAATCGAAGATGACGTGTCGATGCTCCATTCGGTGACTCTGGGCGGCACCGGCAATGAGAGCGGGGACCGGCATCCCAAGGTGCGCAGCGGGGTGTTGATCGCCGTCGGCGCCAAGCTGCTCGGAAACATCGAGATCGGCGAGGGCGCGAAGGTGGGCGCCGGCAGCGTGGTGCTGCGCGACGTGCCACCCCACACGACCGTGGTCGGCGTGCCGGCGCGGGTGATCGGCCGGCCGGGGAGCAGGCGTCCGTCCCGGGACATGCAGCACGAGCTGCCCGACCGCCTCCCCGGCGAAGAACGCGGCCCGTAAAGGGCGGCCGGCTCAGGCGATGGCGTTGCTGCGCCTGCCGCTGCGCTGTGCCTGTTCCAGGCCATCCAGGTGGCGCTCCGCGTCAAGCGCGGCCATGCAACCCGTGCCGGCGGCGGTGATCGCCTGGCGGTACACGTGGTCCATGACGTCCCCGGCGGCGAATACCCCGGGGACGCTGGTGGCGGTGGCGTTGCCGTCCAGGCCGCTGTGCACCCGGAGATAGCCGCCCTGCATCTCCAGCTGGCCCTCGAAGATCGAGGTGTTCGGCGTGTGGCCGATGGCGATGAACACGCCCTGGAGGTCCAGCTCCTGCGTCTCGCCCGACCTGTTGTTGCGGATACGCGCGCCGGTCACGCCGCTGGCGTCGCCCAGGACTTCGTCCAGCTCACAGTTCCAGGCAATTTCGGCCTTGCCGTCGGCGACCTTCTGCAGCAACTGGTCCTGCAGCATCTTCTCCGCGCGGAAGCGATCGCGGCGGTGCACGACCGTCACATGCGAGGCGATGTTGGTCAGGTACAGCGCCTCCTCCACGGCCGTGTTGCCCCCGCCGATGACGGCCACCTTCTGGCCGCGGTAGAAGAACCCGTCGCAGGTTGCGCAGGCGGACACGCCCTTGCCCATGAACGCTTGCTCGGAATCCAGGCCGAGATAGCGGGCGGTTGCGCCGGTACTGATGATCAGCGCGTCGCAGGTGTAGCTGCCGCTGTCCCCCTCGAGGCGGAAGGGGGCCTCGCCCAGCGCCGCTTGGTTGATATTGTCGAACAGGATCTCCGCGCCCAGGCGTTCGGCGTGTGCACGCATGTTCTCCATCAGCTGGGGACCCTGGAGGCCTTCCTCCGCGCCCGGCCAGTTGTCCACGTCGGTGGTGGTCATAAGCTGGCCACCCATCTCGACCCCGCTGATCAGCAGCGGCCGCAGGTTCGCGCGTGCGGCATAGACGGCCGCCGTGTAGCCGGCAGGGCCGGATCCCAGGATGATCAGTCGTGCATGTCTGGTCTCGCTCATCGCTCTGCCCGTCTGTATGGCGCCGCACCCCGGGTGCGGACAGGAAGGCCGCTCGCCGCAACCATGATCGGAGACATGCGGTGAAAAGTGAAGCCCCACGGCCCAAAGCTGATCGCGGTCAACGGTCTTCGCCGGTCAGGTGCCGGACGAGGTGCTCGCGCAGCACCGCCGCGTTGTTGCGCTCGCTGTCCCGGGCCGCGAACAGCAGCGTGACCGTACCGGCGCGGGCCCGCTCGAGCAGCCACTCGGGGACGCCGTAGCCCTCCCGGAGCTCGGCAAGGTAGCGCTCGCGGAACCGCGGCCAGCGCCCGGGGTCGTGCCCGTACCACTTGCGCAGCTCGCGGCTCGGCGCGAGGTCGCGCACCCAGGCCTCGATGGCCGCGTCGGCCTTGCGCAGCCCCCGCGGCCAGAGACGGTCCACCAGCACCCGGCAGCCGTCCTCCGGGCCAGGGGGCTCGTATACGCGCTTGATCCGGATGTCCATGGACGATCCTTCCGGGCCGTGCACGGGGATTCCGCAATCTTGAGAACCCATTGTAACGCGTCGGGAAAAGTCCGGGTCGCATAGCCTCCGGCGATGATACAGTGCCACAAGACACATTGCGCGGGAGGCGGGCATGAACCGGAACGATACCGCCGAAGCGCGCCGGCTGGCCGAGCGGATACGTCGTGAGTGCCTGCGGGCGGCGCTTGAGGCCTGGGAACAAGGGGGCATCGCCGGCCTCTGCGCGGAGGGCCGCTGGGAGCTGGCGGTGGACACCGTCCGCGCGCTCGATTTGGAGCGCCTGCTGGCGGAGGATCCACGCGATGGCGGCGCCTGAGGCGCGGCGCGACCGGGTCCTGCGGGGCCTTGCCGCAGGACGGCGGAATCCCGATCATATGCCGGGGACAGTGACCGGTGCGTACCGGGGAGGGGGCGACATGGGCGAGACGATCCGATTCGAGCGGCCGGACGGCAAGTCTGCCACCGGCTACCTTGCGAGGGCGGCGGACGATGCGCCGGGCGTGGTGGTCATCCAGGAATGGTGGGGGCTGCAGGGCCAGATCAAGGGTATCTGCAACCGCTTCGCCGACGCCGGCTACAATGCGCTGGCGCCGGACCTCTACGACGGCGTCGTGGTTCCCTACCACGACACGGACCGGGCCGCCCGGGAAATGCAGTCGCTGGATTTCCTGGACGCCACGGACAACACCGTGCGCGGAGCCGCGCAGTACCTGGCCCCGGACGGTGTGCGGGTGGGCCTGACCGGGTTTTGCCTGGGCGGCGCCGTGACGGTGCTGGGCGCCATCCGTATCCCGGACTTTTCCGCTGCGGTGTGCTTTTACGGCATCCCGCCGCTGGAAGCGGGCCGGCCCGGGGACATCCGCGTGCCGATCCAGTGCCACTTCGCCGGGAAGGACGACTGGTGCACCCCGGAGGCGGTGGACGCATTCGAGGCAGCCCTGAAGAGCGCCGGCCGGGAGTACGAGCTGTACCGTTATCCGGGCGCCGAGCACGGCTTCATGAACGAACAGCGCGATGTGTACGACGAGGCGGCCGCGCGCCAGGCCTGGGATCGCTGCCTGACGTTCTGGAACCGCCATCTGGAAGGGTGAGTGGCGCCCAAGTCAGGGATCGGGCGCTTCCGCCGCTTCCAGGCGCCGGAGCGTCTGGTCGGTGTAGGCCTGCAGTGCGGAGCTGATCTCCACCGGATAGGGCTTGGCCGCCGCTGGTAGCGCCAGGATCCGGTCCGGAAGGCGTCCACGCTCGTCCGCGGCGAGTTCGCGGGCGGCGTCGAGTGATGCCTCGCCCTCCGGCGTGCGCCTCCCCTGACGCATCACCGTGCGCAACAGCGGGCGTCCCGGGTGCTCCTCGTCATGGCGGCCGATGACATCGCGCAGCGCGCGCCCGTGCTGCTCGATCCGGAATATCTGCTTGCGCCCGGGCAGCGTCGCCTTGCCCGGCGAGCGCTTGAGTCGCCCGACGCCCTCGTACTCGGTCAGCTTGTAGGCGAGGTCGAGGGTCGGCTCGTCTTCGGAGACGCCCATGTGGGTGCCGACCCCGAAGCCGTCCACGGGCGCGCCGCGGTCGAGGATCTCGGCCACCTTCTCCTCGCTTAGCCCGCCGCTGACCACGATCTGCACATCCGTCAGCCCGGCCGCGTCGAGCAGCTCCCGCGACTCGGCGGCAAGCTGCGCCAGGTCACCCGAATCCAGCCGGATCGCGGAGACCCGGAAGGCCTCGCCCAGCTCCTCCTTGAGCCGGATGACCCGGCGCACGCCTTCGAGGGTGTCATAGGTGTCCACCAGCAACGTGGTGTCCGGATACAGCTCCGTGAACGCGCGGAACGCATGCAACTCATCCTCGTGCGCCTGGATATAGCTGTGCGCCATGGTGCCGGTCACCGGCATGCCGTAGATCTGTCCGGCGAGCACATTGCTGGTCGCCGCCAGGCCGGCGACGTAATACGCGCGCACGCCGCGAACGCCGGCGTCGGAGCCGTGCATGCGGCGCAGCCCGAAATCCACCACGGGACGCCCCCGTGCGGCGGTGATCACCCGCGAAGCCTTGGACGCGAGCACCGTCTGCAGGTGAACCTGGTTCATCAGATAGCTCTCGACCAGCTGCGCCTGGGCGATCGGGGCCTCCACCTGCAGCAGCGGCTCGTTCGGGAATACCGGCGTGCCTTCCGGTACCGAGTGGACATCGCCGGTGAAGCGGAAATCCGCGAGCCAGCGCAGGAAGTCGTGCGAAAACCGGCCCAGCCCGGCCAGGTAGTCCAGGCTTTCGGAGGAGAAATGCAGCGTCTCCAGGTAGTCGAGCACGTCGCCGGTGCCGCAGGCGACCATGTAATTGCGTCGTGCCGGGAGGCGCCGGAAGAACAGGCTGAACACGGCACGACCCTGCATCCGCTCGTGCCAGTACGCCTGCAGCATGGTCAGCTCGTACAGGTCGGTGACCAGCGCGACATTGGCCTCGTTGACCCAGGGTTGCGGCTGCCTCACTCGCTTTCCTCCGTCTCCACGATGGTGCCGGCCTGGCGCATCTCGTCCAGCGCCCGGTGGCCCGCCTCCGCCTCGACCGGGCGGGTCGCAGGCAGGATCAGGTGCACCTCGAGGCCCTGTCGGCGCGCCGCGAGCACGGTATCACGCACGCACACGTCCTGGGCCAGGCCGCCGAGCCAGAGCCGGCGTATGCCCCGTTTTTCGAGGTAGCTGTCGAGGCCGGTGTTCTCGAAGGCCGAATAGGCATCCTGGTCGAAGCGCGTGCCCTTGCTCACGCGGATCGCGTCGTCGGGCAGCGCCAGATCGGGATGGAATGCGGCCCCGGGCGTGTCCTGGATGCAGTGCGGCGGCCAGGGCCCTCCCTGCTCCCGGAAGCTGACGTGGTCGACCGGATGCCAGTCCCGGGAGGCGAAGATCGGCACGCCGGCCTCGCGCGCTGCGCCGATCCAGCGGTTCAGGACCGGGATGATCTCGGCGCCCCCGGCCACCGCCAGCGAGCCGCCGGGACAGAAGTCGTTCTGCACATCCACCAGGAACAGGGCGTCGCCGCGCCCGAGCTTGTCGGCTATGCGCATCAGCTTTCCTCCCGATCCGTCGACCATCCCCGGGGCGTTACCGAACGTCCGTCCCGCAGGTCACGCCCTCCCGTGCAGTTTGGCACAGCTGCCAGCGGCCGTGTTCCGGTGGCGGCGATAGTGCTAACCCGGTCCGAGGTAATGCCGCATCTCAGCGCTCCTGTCGGTCTCTCCGGCAAGGTGCGAGGGAGCGCAGTGTAGTGGCGCTACACGACCGACGGGCAACGCCGTCCCGACGGGGCCAGGCGAGCGCCCTGCGGGAGGGCGCGTGAGCGGCAATGACGGCGTTGCGCTCGCTCGTCGGGGCAAAGCAACTTGTTCGCTCCCGCGCCTTTTCCTTTCCAGCCACGCGCTCTCTGAGACGTGGCATTACCTCGGACCGGGTGAGTAACCTTGCGGCATCGGCGGTACCGGAGGAGGCGCGTGCGCATGCCCCGCTGGACAATCCTGGCGCTGGTCCCCGTGCTGCTGGCCGCGGTGGCGATCCCCGTGCGGGCCGGCGAGACCGGCTACGGCGGGCTGTCCCGCGTGGGTCTCCGCTACGAAGCCGGTCCCGGCACCAACGTCTACGCGGTGGACGGTCAGCTGGACACCGGGGTGCGGTTCCTGGGTGGGCGCGAGTTCATCGGCGCCGGCGTGACCCAGGTCACGTCCGACCGGGTCAACAGCAGGCTGATGATTGGCGCCAGCTCGGGCCTGATCTGGCCCGAGCGCATCTCGCCGTACATCAGCGTGGGGCTGATGGGCGGGATCACAACGGCCTCGGTGCAGAGCGGCCGTACCACCAGCACCAGCGCGGGCACCGCGGGAAATCACGCGGACTCAGCCGCTGCCTGGGGCGAGGCCGGGGTGCGCCTGCGCCTGGCCGGCGGTGTGTCTCTGACCGTCTCGCGCCGGCGCTACGACTTCTTCCGCAGCGGCACCGGCGACGTCGTGCTGGATGTGACGTCGGTCAGCCTGCTTTTCGCGTATCGATAGCCGCGCGGGCGCTCGCCACCGCCGCCTTCACGCGCACCGGGGCTGTGCCGCCCACGTGGTCCCGGGCTGCCACCGAGCCTTCCAGTGTCAGCACCTCGAAGACGTCTTCCCCGACGCGGTTCGAAAAGCCCTGCAGTTCCTCCAGGCTCAGCTCCGACAGGTCCCGGCCGTGCTCCAGGGCGAAGCGCACCGTTCGCCCGACCACCTCGTGGGCATCGCGGAAAGCCAGCCCCCTGCGCACCAGGTAGTCCGCCAGGTCGGTGGCGGTGGAAAAGCCGGCCCTGGCCGCGGCGCGGCAGCGCTTGCGGTCGACCGTCAGCGCCGGGATCATGTCGGCGAAGGCGCGCAGCGAGCCGAGCAGCGTGTCGATGGTGTCGAACAGTGGCTCCTTGTCCTCCTGGTTGTCCTTGTTGTAGGCGAGCGGCTGGGACTTCATCAGCGTGAGCAGCGCGACCAGGTGTCCGTAGACCCGTCCGCTCTTGCCCCGGACCAGCTCCGGAACGTCGGGGTTCTTCTTCTGGGGCATGATGCTCGACCCGGTGCAGAACGCGTCGGGCAGGTCGATGAAGCCGAACTGGGCCGAGGTCCAGAGCACCAGCTCTTCCGCAAAGCGTGACAGGTGCAGCATGACCAGGCTGGCATCGGCGGTGAACTCGACGGCGAAATCGCGATCGCTGACCGCGTCCAGGGAGTTGCGCGCCACGCCCTCAAAGCCCAGCAGCGAGGCCGTGTACTCACGGTCGACCGGGTAGGTCGTGCCGGCGAGGGCGGCCGCGCCGAGCGGCAGTACGTTGACCCGCCGGCGGCACTCCTGCAGCCGTTGGTAATCGCGCTCGAGCATCTCGTACCAGGCGAGCATGTGGTGACCGAAGGTCACCGGCTGCGCCACCTGCAGGTGCGTGAAGCCCGGCATGATGGTGTCGGCCTCGCGCTCGGCGATGTCCAGCAGGCCCCGCTGGAAGCGCGTCAGCTCTGCACAGATCGCGTCTACCGCCTCGCGCAGGGCGAGCCGGATGTCGGTGGCGACCTGGTCGTTGCGCGAGCGCCCCGTGTGCAGCTTCTTGCCCGTTTCGCCGATCAGCTCGGTGAGCCGGGCCTCGATGTTCATGTGCACGTCCTCGAGCGCGACCGACCAGTCGAACTCGCCGCGCTCGATTTCCCCGCGCACCGTCTCCAGCCCCTCGATGATCCGGTCGCGCTCACGAGCGGTCAGAATGCCGACCCTGGCGAGCATCCTCGCGTGCGCGATCGATCCCTGGATGTCCTGGCGGTAGAGTCGCCGGTCGAAGCCCACCGAAGCCGTGAACTGCTCGACGAACGCGTCCGTCGGTCCGGAGAAGCGCCCGCCCCAGGGTTTGTCAGTCGTCTTGTCTTGCGTCATCCGGCGTCCCACGGCTGCTGGTCAGGACGCGCATTATACTAGCCCGGCCGGCAGCAATGCCTCATCCCGGCATTTACTGTCGGTCGGTCCGGACGGTGTTGCTCGCCGGCCGGGTGGCGCCGTCTTACGTCGCCTCCGTGCCTTGCCGTTGCCCGATCCTCCTCTGGGGCGGCATCGCCTTTGCCAGGTTTGGTGGCCCCTCCGCGCGGTGGGCACCGCCCCGCCCTGCGGCGCGGCCCGGGCACGGTGGCCCGCGGGCGGCAGTAAGTGCTTGATCCGCACATGACATATACTGAAGACTTGGGACATGAGGGGGAGCATGAGAGGGGAGCCGTCCAGGGGGCGCCGCGCGTCGGACCAGGTCTTTCTGCCGGACTTCTGCAGCGTCCGCGCCGTGTTCGTGGTGGTTCTCGTCGGCGAGTTGCTGGCGTTTGTGCTGGTGCTCGCGGCGACCCCGGGGGCGAGCGATTTCCTCACGCGGCTGAGCCTGGTGTCCCTGCTGGTGCAGTGGACCGCGCTGGCGAGCGCCGGGATCCTGTGCCTGGCACGACCGGTCATGTGCCGGCTGGGCATGCGGCAGGCCGCCTCGCTCAGCCTGCTACTGGTGCTGTTCACCTGCCTGGGTATCAGCGAGCTGGGCTGGCGGCTCACCCAGTGGTCGATGGTGAACCTGCCGGGGAGCTCGCCCGAGCACGGTCACCTGATCTTCCTGGTGCGCACCATGGGTATCGGGGCGATCGTCAGCGCCCTGGTGCTGCGTTACCTCTACGTACAGCACCAGTGGCGGGTCAACCTGCGCAACAAGGCCGAGGCACGGATCCAGGCGCTGCAGGCGCGAATCCGCCCCCACTTCCTGTTCAACAGCATGAACACCATCGCCGCCCTGATCCGCGGCCAGCCGGAAACCGCGGAGCAGGCGGTGGAGGACCTTGCCGACCTGTTTCGGGCCAGTCTGCGGGACAGCCGCAGCCAGGTGCGCCTGTCGGAGGAGCTGGGCATCTGCCGCCTCTACGAACGCATTGAGCGCCTGCGCCTGGGCGAACGCCTGGAAGTGGAATGGACGCTCGCCAAGATCCCGGAGGACGCGACCGTGCCGGTGCTGTGCCTGCAGCCCCTGGTCGAGAATGCGATTTACCATGGCATCGAGCCGCGTTCCGACGGCGGCACGGTACACATCACCGGGCGGCGCCACCGGGACGAGCTGGAGATTGAGGTTTGCAACCCCCTTCCGACCGGGAAGGAGCGGCGGCGCCGCGCGGGCAACCAGATCGCGCTGGATAACATCCGCCAGCGCCTGGCCCTGGCGTACGGACGCCGTGGCCGTCTGTTGCAGGAGCAGGGTGAGGGCTACTACCGGGTCCACCTGCACTTTCCCTATGTGCCGGCCGAGGCCGGGCGAAGGAACGAACCACAGACCAGTACGGGGATGGCGTCATGAGGGTAATGGTGGTCGACGACGAGCAACCCGCGCGCGAGCGGCTGAAGTCACTGCTGGGCCAGGTTCCGGACACGGAGCTGTGCGGCGAGGCCGCCAACGGCGAGCAGCTGTTGCGCCAGCTGGGCGAAACCCGGCCGGACGTGATCCTGCTCGACATCCGGATGCCGGGCATGGACGGCATCGAGGCGGCCCGTCATCTCACCACGCTGGAGCAGCCTCCGGCCGTGATCTTCACCACCGCCTACGGCGAGCACGCGCTCGAAGCCTTCGAGACGCAGGCGGTCGGCTATCTGCTCAAGCCGGTGCGCAAGGTCCAGCTGGAGGAATCGCTGCGGGCGGCATCGCGGGTCACCCGGGCCCAGCTCTCGGCGATCAACCCCGCCGGGCAGGCCGAATCCGCGCGCACGCACGTGTGCGCGCGGGTGCGCGGGGGTTTGAAGCTGGTGCCTATCCAGGAAGTGATCTATTTCCAGGCTGACCAGAAGTACGTCACCGTGCGCCACCCGGAAGGCGAGGTACTGATCGAGGAATCGCTGAGGCAGCTGGAGCAGGAGTTCGGCGCGCAGTTCATCCGCGTGCATCGCAACGCACTGGTCAGCCTGACCCATCTGGACGGCCTCGAGAAAGGCACCGACGGGCGTGCGCGGCTGCGAATGCGGGGCTGTCAGGACACCCTCGAGATCAGTCGCCGCCATATCGCGGAGGTGCGACGCCAGCTCCGGCAGATGGGCTACTGAGGCGACGGCCTGGCGGCGGCCGGGGAAGGTCCCGCCACACCGCTTGCCGCCCACGGCGGGCGTCAATAGGATGACCGCCTCGTCCGCAACTTCCGCAATCTCACCATGACACAGACACTACGCATCGCAACCCGCCGCAGCGACCTGGCCATGTGGCAGGCCAGGCACGTGGAGAGCCTGCTGTGCCGGGCCTACCCCGATCTGGAGGTGTCGCTGGTGCCGCTGTCCACGCGCGGCGACCGGATCCAGGACCGGCCGCTGCAGGCGGTGGGGGGCAAGGGGCTGTTCATCAAGGAGCTGGAACGGGCCCTGCTGGAAGACGGGGCCGACCTGGCGGTGCACTCGATGAAGGACGTCCCGGCCGAGCTGCCGGAGCCGCTGCACCTGCCGATCATCCTGGAGCGGGGCGACGCCCGCGATGCGTTCGTGTCCGCGCGCTACGCAGACCTCGGCGACCTGCCGCCCGGGGCACGCCTGGGGACGTCCAGCCTGCGCCGCCAATGCCAGATGCGCTCCGCGCGCCCGGATCTCGAGGTCGGTCACCTGCGCGGCAACGTGAACACGCGCCTGCGCAAGCTGGACGAAGGGCAGTTCGACGCCATCATCCTGGCCGCCGCGGGCCTGCGGCGGCTGGGTATGACCGATCGCATCACCATGTGCCTACCGCCCGGGACCAGTCTGCCCGCGATCGGCCAGGGCGCGCTCGGGATCGAGTGCCGGCGCGACGACACGCGGGTCAACCGTCTGGTCTCGGTGCTCGAGCACGGCGACAGCGCGGTGTGCGTGAGTGCCGAGCGGGCCATGAACGCGCGCCTGCACGGCGACTGCCATGTCCCGGTCGCCGGCTACGCGGTCCAGGCCGACGGCGGGCTGTGGCTGCGCGGCCTGGTCGGTCGCCCCGACGGCGGCGAGGTGGTGCGCGGGGAGGTGCGCGGTCCCGCCCGGCGCGCAACGGAGCTGGGCGTGAGCCTGGCCGAGGATCTGCTCGTCCGGGGTGCCGGGGACATCCTGCGCAGCCTGGGGGTGGAGCCGCCGGCGGCGGGGGCGTGATGACCCCCGGGGGGGCGCTGGTCGGGCTGCGGGTGATGGTCACCCGCCCTCCCCGCCAGGCGGAAGGCCTGTGCCGTGCGATCGAGGCCGCCGGCGGCCGTCCGGTGACCCTGCCGGCCGTCGAGATCGCCGGTCCGGGCGACCCCGCCGCGGCGCGGCGGCAGCTGGGGCGGGTCGCCGAGTACGACTGGGTTATCTTCGTCAGTCGCAACGCCGTGGCCGAGGCCGTGCCCTGGCTCGGCGCGCCCCTGGCACAGCTGGCACCACGCGTGGCGGCCGTGGGCCGCGGCACCGCGACCGCGCTGGCGCGACTCGGCTGCGAGGCGGCCGTGGTGCCGGCCCGCGGAGGTGGCAGCGAGGCCCTGCTCGAACATCCCGCGCTGCGCTCGCTGCGGGGACGCGCGGTGCTTATCGTGCGCGGCGAGGGTGGCCGCGAGCTGCTCGCCCGGGCGCTGGCGGCTCGCGGGGCCCGGGTGGACTACGCGGAGGTCTATCGGCGGCGCCGGCCGTGCCCGACCCGGCAGCAGCTCGAGGCGCTGCTTGCCGGTGGTGTGCCGGAGGTCGTGACGGCCACCAGCGGTGCGCTCCTGGAGAATCTCGTGGCCATGTTCCCGGCCGGGCGCCTGCGCGATTCGCTGCGCGCTGCGCAACTGGTTGTCGTGAGCGGGCGTATGATAAAACTGGCGCGGAGGCTGGGCTTCCGGCGTCCCCCGCTGCTGGCCGATGCCCCGTCTGACGATGCACTGGTGGCGGCGATCGTACGCTGGCGGAAGGGCGGGCCGGATCCGGGCGGGAGCCCCGGGCCCGGTGCTGGGCCGCGGGTGTGAAGCGGGCCCGTCCATCCGGATGGGCGCCGACCCTGGACGGAGACGCCGGAATGCCGGATACCGAGGGGAAGGATAAACAGAACGGCAAGGAACCGCCGCCGCAACCGGCTTCCGGCAAAGAGTCCGGACCCGGACGAAGGCGCCGCCGGGGGTCGCCGGTGGCGACGCTCGCCGCCGCTGCACTGCTGCTCTCGCTCGCCGCGCTGGCGGCGGCCGGTTATCTCTACTACCGCGGGCGCACCGCCCTGCAGCAGCAGGCCCGGATGGATCACCGCCTGGACCAGCTGAGTGCCGCCCTGGAGCGGAGCAAGCAAGCGCTGGTGACCCGCCACGAGTTCAGCAGCAGAACCGGCGCATTGCAGAACGAGGTGGACCAGCTACAGCAGAAGCTGGGCTCGACCCGGGACAAGCTGCAGAACCTGGAGGCGCTGACCAACGGCGGCCGCCAGGCCTGGCAGCGCGACGAGGTCGCCTACCTGCTCCGGACAGCCAACCAGACCCTGCAGCTGCGGCACGATCCGGCCACCGCCCTGCAGGCACTGCGGCTCGCGGAGCAGCGGCTCAGGCAGATGGGCGACCCGCGGTATCTGCCGGTGCGCAAGGCGATCAGCGACGAGATGACCGCGCTCCGGGCGGTCCCGCAGCCGGACGTGACGGGCATGGCGATGCAGCTCGACAGCCTGTCCCGGCAGGCGCAGGACTGGCCGCTGGCCAACCCCTCGCGGCCCCGGCCACCCGCCGCCGGCCCGGCTTCGGCACCCGCCGCCGCCGGCCCATGGTGGCGGCGGGCCTGGCGGTCGGTCGCGGCGGTTTTCCGGCAGATGGTGGTGATCCGCCACCATGCCAAGCCGATCCAGCCGCTGGTGCCGCCCCAGGAGGCCCAGCTGGTGCGCAGCATCGCGGCCCTGCGGCTGGACTCCGCACGCAGCGCTCTGCTGCGCGGCGAGGCCAGACTGTACGATATCCAGCTCGAGTCCGCCCGGAGCTGGATCGAGCGCTATTTTGATCACAAGGCGACTTCCGTGCAGGCGGCTCTCAAGCAGCTGCAGAAGCTGCGGCAGGCGAAGCTGGCGCCGAAGCTGCCCGACATCTCCGGCTCCCTGGAGAAGCTGGAGCAGATACCCCCGCCGGGCGGACGGGGGCAGGGTCAATGAGAACCGCGCTGCTGATCCTGGTGGTGCTGGCGGCCAGCGTCGTGCTGAGTCTCGTGCTCCACCACGACAACGGCTATGTCCTGCTCAGCTACGGTCACTGGAGCCTGGAAACCTCGCTGGTGGTGTTCGTGGCCGGAATCCTGCTGCTGTACAGCGCCTGGCACATTGCCTGGCATCTGCTGGCGGGAACCGCCGCCCTGCCCGGGCGATTCGGCGCCTGGCGCGACGCGCGCCGCCAGAGGCGCGCCCGTCGGGCGCTCAATCGCGGCCTGATCCAGATGAACGAGGGGCACTGGCGCGACGCGGAAAAGACCCTGACCCAGGGCGCGGAGCGTGCCGAGACGCCCCTGGTGAACTACCTCGCCGCCGCCCGTGCGGCCCAGCTCCAGCGCGCCGACGGCCGCCGTGACCTGTACCTGCGCAAGGCGTACGAGTGCACCATCGAAGGTCGCACGGCGGTCCTGATCACCCAGGCCGAGCTGCAGATCGACCACCAGCAGTACGAACAGGCGCTGGCCACGCTGACCAACCTGCAGGAACGGGGGTCGTCCAACGCCCAGGTCCTGACACTGCTGATGCGGTGCTACGTGGCGCTGCGCGATTGGAACCAGCTGCGCCGGCTCCTGCCACGACTGCGCCAGCGGCACCTGCTGCCGGAGCAGCGCCTCGACGAGCTGGCCGCGGAGGCCTATGTCGAGTTGTTGGAGAGCGCGGTCCGGCGGCGCGACGCGCCGGGTCTGCGGAGCCTGTGGAGGGAGCTCCCGCGGGCGCTGCAGCGGCGTCCGGAGCTGGTCCGCGGGTACGCTCGCTCGCTGCACGCGCTGGACCAGGATGCCGAGGCCGCCGTTTTCATCGAGCAGCAGCTCAAGCGCGAGCTGGACGACGAGCTGGTGCGCCTCTACGGCGAGCTGCATACCGAGGATGACTCGTCCCGCCGTCTGACCCAGGCCGAGGGCTGGATCCGGCGTTACGGTGACCAGCCGGCGCTGCTTCTGGCGGCTGCCCGCCTGTGTATGCGGGGCGAGATCTGGGGCAAGGCGCGCCAGTACCTGGAAGGCAGCATCCACAACGGCCCCGTGGTCGAGGCCTACCAGGAACTCGGCCGTCTCCTGCGTCGCCTGGGCGAGAACGATGCCAGCCACGAGGCCTTTGAGGCCGGACTGGGACTGGCGGCGGCGGAAAAGAAAGAGCCCTGAGCTGCGAGTCCGGCCTGCCGGTGGCGGCCGAGAGCCTGCCATCAGCCGGCCAGGTTGGCTACCAGCATCAGCGTCCCGGTTACCAGGATGAACCCCGCGAATATGCGTTGCATCTGCGGCCCGCCGATCCGGCGGCCGGCGGTGATGCCGCCACCGAGACCGAGGACGCCGCCAGCGATGAACAACAGGGTAATCCTCGGATCCGGGGCGTGCAGGAGGAGGCTGCTGTAGAGAACAGCGGAAGCGGCGATGATCGCGATCGCCAGCAGCGAGGTGGCCACGGCCCGGTGGATGGACATGCCGGTGGTGACCATAAGCGCCGGCACGATCAGGAAGCCGCCGCCGACGCCGAACAGGCCCGAGAGCACGCCGGTCGCCAGACCCATCCCCGCCAGCCGCAGAAGGTTCGCCGGGTGACGCAGGTGCTCGCGGATCGTGGCCGCCGGTGCCGGGTTTTCCGCCGCACCGTCCGGGCGGCCCGTTTGTCCGGCCCGGTGCCACATCCAGAGCGCGACCACGACCATCAGGACGGCGAAGCCGGACAGCAGCACGGCGTCCGGCAGGCGCGCGCCGATCCTCGCACCCACCGGTGCGCCGAAGATCCCGGCCAGGGCGAACAGCAGCCCCACCACCAGTGCCGCCTCGTGGCGCCGGATCCGCTCGGCCGCACCGATCGCGGAGGTCGCCCCGACCGAGGCCAGCGAGATCACCACCGCCTCGTGCCCCGGTACGCCGAGCCCGTAGACCAGCAGCGGGACCGCGAAGATCGAGCCTCCGCCACCGGTCAGGCCAAGCGAGAAGCCGACGATCGTCCCGTAGACAATGGGCAGTAGCATGGGCCCTCGCGGGTGGTTCGGCATCGGCGGCCTGGCGATGCCGCTAGGAATATAAGTATATTCTAATTAATCGATGTTCGCACACGGCCGGTCCGGTTCCCGGGGGTGGGCGGCGGATTCCGGCTCAGGCGGGATACACGGCGTCGGCGTCGAACACCGGGCCGTCGACGCAGACGCGTTTCATGGCGGGCCCGTTAGCGGTGGCGACCCGGACCACGCAGCCGGCACAGCCGCCGACGGCGCAGGCCATGTACTCTTCCAGGGAGAGCTGGCAGGGCAGGCCGAATTCGCGCGCCAGCGAGGCCGCGGCCGCCAGCATGGGCTCGGGCCCGCAGGCGAACACCTGGACCTGTGCCAGGGCGGCGGCCTCCAGGCCGGCCAGCCAGCAGCGCGCGAGGTCGGTGACGTAGCCTTCGTGGCAGCCGGGAAAGCCCTGCAGGCTGGCCAGGCGACTGGGGATCCCCCAGTCTTCCAGCAGCGGCATCGCCGCGATAACCCCGTCCGGCATGCCCGGGACCATCAGCGCCGAGGGGCGAGCCCGGAACGGAAACGGCACCTCGGAGCCCATGATCACCAGCGGCTGCCAGCCAGCCGCCCCCTCCTGTCGCATGGCATCAGCGAGGAACACCATCGGCGGGATGCCGACCCCACCTCCCAGCAGCAGGGGACGGCGGCGGGCCGGGTCGGGCAAGAACGGCGTGCCGATGGGTCCCATCATGCTGAGCTCCTCACCGACACGGCGCTGTGCCAGCAGGCGCGTGCCTTCGCCCACCACCTTGTACAGGAACTGCACCCAGCCCTCATCCGGCGAGACGCGCATGATGGACAGGGGCCGGCGCATCGGCAGGCTGGGATCACAGCGCAGATGGGCGAAGCTTCCCGGCCGGGCGACGGCGGCGCAGCGGGGCGCGCGCACGCGCAGGATATACTGTGCGCCGGGATAGGGCCGGTGCCCCAGCACCTTCGCCTCCTCCACCAGGATGCTGCCACGGTGGCTCCCGGTTCCCGACCCGGTGGTTCCCCTCTCCGCGCTCATGCGTCGTCCCCGTCCGCGTCCCAGACCGGCTCGCCGCCGACGAGGGTGTGGCCCACGCGGCCCGGGAGCTCGCGTCCCACGAACGGGGAGTTGTGGCCCCCGCTACGCATGTCCCGGGCCTGCAGCACGCGGCGGAAATCCGGATCGACGACGCACAAATCGGCCGGGGCACCGGGCCCGAGACGCCCGCCGGACAACCCCAGCAGGCGCGCCGGACCCAGGCTGAAGCGTTCGACCAGCCCCGTAAGGTCGAGCAGACCCTGTCCGACCAGCGTCAATCCCAGGCCCAGAAGCGTGTCGAGCCCGGAAGCTCCGGGCACGGTGGCGCCGAACGGCGCACGCTTGGCGTCGCCGCCGAGAGGGCGGTGATCGGCGCACACGATCCCCAGGGTGCCGTCGGCCACGCCCGCACGCAGGGCCTGGCGATCGGCCTCGCCGCGCAGGGGCGGAACCAGGTGACAGCTGGTGTCGAAGCCGTCGATATCGCGGTCGGTCAGGAGCAGGTTGTGGGCCGCCACGTCCGCGGTCACGGGCAGCCCCCGCTCCCGCGCCCGGCGCACCTGGTCGACGGCGGCGGCCGCCGACAGCCGGCAGAAATGCACTCGGGCGCCGGTGAGTTCGATCAGCGCCAGGTCGCGGGTGATACCGATGACTTCCGCGGCCGGCGGAATCCCCGGCAGCCCGAGTCGGGTCGCGACCTCGCCCTCGTGCACGCAGCCGCCTTCCGAAAGCCCCGGGTCCTGAGGGTGCAGCAGCACGGTCAGGTTATGGCTGGATGCGTACTCGAGTGCGCGCCGCAGGATCAGGCTGTTCGGGACCGGACGGCGGCCGTTGCTCAGCGCGGGGCATCCCGTTTCGCGTAGCGCCCCCATCTCGGTCAGGTGTTCGCCGTCCAGGCCGCGGGTCAGGGCGCCCAGCGTGACCACGTGCGCGCGGCCGTGGCGGGCGGCGTGCAGGTGGATCAGCTCGGCCGCGGCCGGTGTATCGATGCACGGGTCCAGGTCGGGAGGAGTGCAAAGCGTGGTGATCCCGCCGGCCGCCGCTGCGAAGGTTTCACGACGCAGTGCGTCCGCGGGGTTGCCGCTGCCGAGGTGGGCGCTGAGCTCGATCAGCCCAGGCAGCACCAGGTGCCCGCGCGCGTCGATCTCCCGCTCGGCCCGGAAACCGCGAGGCGCACGTCCGACGGCGGCGACACGCCCCGCGTCCAGGTACAGATCCAGCTCGTCATCCCGGCCCTGGGCCGGGTCGATCAGGCGGCCGCCGCGGATCCGGGTGCGCGTCATCGTGGCTCCCCGCCGCGACTGCCCAGCGTCATCGCCATGACCGCCATGCGCACCGCGATGCCGTTGGTGACCTGTTGCAGGATGACCGAGCGTGGCCCGTCGGCAACCTCGGAGGCGATCTCCACGCCGCGGTTGATCGGTCCCGGGTGCATCACGATGGCGTCGTCGCGCGCCTTCCCCAGGCGCTCGGGGGTCAGGCCGTAATAACGGAAGTATTCCGCTTCGCTGGGAAGGTGCGCGCCCCGCATCCGCTCGCGCTGCAGGCGCAGGGCGATGATCACGTCCGCGCCCTGCAGGGCGGGCTCCAGGCGGTGATACACCTGTACGCCCATCTCCTCGACGTTGCGCGGCAGCAGGGTCGCCGGCGCGGCGACCCGGATCTCGGGCACGCCCAGTGCGCGCAGCGCATGGATCTGCGAGCGCGCCACCCGGGAGTGGAGGATGTCGCCAACGATGGTCACGACCAGGTTCTCCAGGTCCGGTCGCCGGGTCCGGATCGTGAACACGTCCAGCAGCGCCTGGGTAGGGTGAGCGTGGTAGCCGTCACCGGCGTTGAGCACGCTGACGTGGGGCGCGGCGTGCTGGGCGAAGAAATGCGCGGCACCGCTCTGGCTGTGACGCACCACGAACATGTCCACCTGCATCGCCTCGAGGTTGCGCAGCGTGTCCAGCAGCGTTTCCCCCTTGCGGGTGGACGAGTGCTCGGTGTCGAGGTTGAGAACGTCCGCGGACAGGCGCTTCGCGGCGAGCTCGAAGGTCATGCGCGTGCGGGTGCTGGGCTCGAAGAACAGGTTCACGACGGTCTTGCCGCGCAGCAGCGGGACCTTCTTGACCGAGCGCTCGGTCACGGAGGTGAACGATCCGGCGGTATCGAGAATGGCGGTGATCAGGTCGGGGGCGAGGCCTTCGATGGTGAGCAGGTGCCGCAGCCGTCCGGATTCGTCTACCTGTAGATCCATGTTTTCGGTGTTCCGCGCCGGTAGTCGCCGGCGGTCGTCAGGATCCGCCGGCCAGGTGGAGCTCCAGGGGGTCCGGACCGTACAGTTTAATGTGTTCGCCGGTGCCCGGCGAGCAGCGCCTGCCGACGACGTCGGGACTGATGGGCAGCTCCCGTCCGCTGCGTTGCACCAGCACGGCCAGCCGCACCGCGGCGGGCCGCCCGTAGTCGAAGATCTCGTTGAGCGCCGCGCGCACGGTGCGCCCGGTATAGAGCACATCGTCCACCAGGACGATCTCTCGGTCTTCGACCTCGAACGGCAGCCGGGAAGGGCGCACCCGGGGCTGCATGCCGACGCGGCTGAAGTCGTCGCGATAGAAGCTGATATCGAGCATGCCGATCTCCGACGCAACGGCCATGCGGTTCGTCAGGCGGGGGTGCAGGCGGTGGGCCAGCCAGAATCCTCCCGTATGGATGCCGACGACGCCCGGCGGCCGTGCGGCATCCGCCCGGAGCAATGCGGAGAGCTCGTCGGCGAGCGCCTCGAGCACGTCCTCGATCGCCGCCTCATCCATGAGCTTCATCGGGCTGCTCCATGAAGGTCTCCAGGATCAGGAGGGCCGCCAGGGCATCGACCTCGTCACGCCGGACGCGGCGACGCCGCCCCGCCTCCCGCGCCCGACGCAGGCGGTCACGGGCTTCGACCGAGCTCAGGCGCTCGTCCACCAGGCGGACGGGAAGCCCGAAGCGGCCGTGCAGCCGGTTGGCGAAGCGGCGCGCGGCCGCCGTGAGGGCATGCGGCGTGCCGTCCAGGGACAGCGGCAGACCGACCACCAGCATCTGCGGCCGCCACTCGTCGATGAGCTCGGCTACCGCACGCAGGACCGCGTCGCCGGAACGCTGGGTCAGCGTGGTCAACGGCCGGCCGGAACCGGCGGCAGGGTGCGCCACGGCAACGCCGATTCGGCGATCGCCATAGTCGAATCCCAGCAACGTGCCGTGCCCCTTGGCCGGGCGGTCAGGCATGCCCCGCCTGGCCGCTGAGGCGGGTCAGGTCGACTCCCAGCAGGCCGGCCGCGACCTCCCAGCGGCGTTCCCACGGGGTTCGAAACAGCAGCTCGCTGTCGGTCGGCAGGCTCAGCCAGGCATTGTCCAGCATTTCCTGCTCGAGCTGTCCCGGCCCCCAACCGGCGTAGCCCAGCACGATCAGGAAGTCGGCCGGCCCCTCGCCCCGGGCGAGCGCGCCGAGGATGTCGCGCGAGCTGGTAACGCTGATCTCGTCGCTCACCTGCAGGGTCGCGCTCCAGCCCGCGTCGGCCGGATGCAGTACGAAGCCACGCTCGGGACTGACCGGACCGCCGAAGAACAGCAGGGCGTCCAGCTCCGCGCGCACCGGCGCGTCCAGCTCCATCTGCGCCATGATATCGCTCAGGTGCAGCTCGCTGGGTCGGTTGATGATCAGCCCCAGGGCCCCCTGGTCGTTGTGCTCGCAGATACAGGTGACGGAATGTGAGAAATTCGGATCCGCGAGCGTGGGCATTGCGATGAGGCACTGGTTGTGAAGATAGCCGCTGGCGCTCATAAGGAGATCATACTAACCCGATCAGTGGGAATGCCAGCTCGAGCCGACGGCTGGTCGGGCACCCGCGCGGTATCACGACCCCTGGCCGGGACTGGCATAGACGGTGCCCTTCGCCGAGGCCTGGTCATCACCCGCGAGAAAGCGCCACTCGTAGGCGAAATGGATGGTGCGGGCATCCTTGCGCATGGCTCGGGAGAACGGGGCGAACGGCGCCGCCAGGTGCAGGATGCGCAGCACCGCGCGGTCCAGCACCTTGTGCTGCGACGGCTTGATGATCCGCACGCTGCGCAGGCTCCCGTCCGCGTTCACGGCCACCTCGACCGTCACCGCGCCCGAGAGTCTCTCGCGTGCTGCCTGGTCCGGAAAGTGAAGGTTGCCCACCTGCTCGACCTTCCGCCGCCAGCTCGAAAGGTAGGGGGCGTACACGCTGGAGCGGGTGTTGACCGAGACGAACTTGTCCCGAGGGTCGCGGCTGCTGGCGCGGGCGGTCCGGGTGCGAGCGTCGGTCGAACGCCGATCCGGACGGCTGCGCTCGACCAGGCGGGACAAGTGGAGCACATGGGGGCCGGTGCTGCTCACCGCGCGGGCGGCGCTGGGCGCCGAGCGTGATGATCGCAGCGCCGTCACCAGTTGCCGCGCCACGTGGGTGGGCGAGGCCTGCGTGGTGTCCGGGTCGAGCTGGGGGATGTTCGCCGGGGTGGCGAAGGCCAGGTCCGCGGCGCCGGGCAGGCCGGCGTGGTTCATCGCTGCCAGCGTCGCCATGGCGCTGCGTGGACGGACGTGCCGCCGGGTATTGCCGTTGCCGCGCTGATCGATCTGGGCGAGATAATCGGGATGGCTGGGTCGCGTGGTCTGTCTGCCCGTCACCAGTGTCACCTCCAGCCGTGACTGCAGTGGCCGGTCGAAGACCTTCGAGGAGAACCCGATGCCGAGGATGATGATGCCATGCACCAGCGCGGCGAAGAACAGGGTGGTCGCCAGCCGGTCGCGGCTGGTGATCTCGCCATCCGCCATGGCGGGCGACGGACTGTTCATGCGATCCCCCGGGTCCACTGCCACAAAGTCTATACTCTGCAAAGGCCGCGCAGGAACCGCGCGTCGTCAATACGGCGCCGCGTGGCGGCCCGGGCCATGTCAGCCTTCACGCCGGTCCCGGGCGAGCCGGCCGGCAACCGCGTCCATCAGCGTACCGGCGATGTTGATGTCGTACTGGGTGTCCAGCTCGCGCACGCAGGTGGGGCTGGTAACGTTGATCTCGGTGAGGTAGTCGCCGATCACGTCGAGCCCGACGAACATCAGGCCCTTGCCACGTGCAATCGGGGCCACCTGCTCGCAGATCCAGCGGTCGCGCCGGGTGAGCGGGCGTCCCTCGCCGCGTCCGCCCGCGGCCAGGTTGCCGCGTAATTCGCCGGCCGCCGGAATGCGGGCGAGTGAGTAGGGTACCGGCTCGCCGTCGATCAGCAGGATGCGCTTGTCGCCGTCCGTGATTTCCGGCAGATAGCGCTGGGCCATGGCGAAACGCTGGCCGCGGCCGGTGAGGGTCTCCAGAATCACGCTGGTATTCGGATCCCCGGTGCGGACCCGGAATATCGAGGTTCCGCCCATCCCGTCCAGCGGCTTGACGATGATGTCGCCGTGCTCGCCCAGGAACTCGCGCATACGCTGCATGCTGCTGGAGATCAGCGTGGGCGGGCAGCACTGGGGAAACCAGGCGGTGTAGACCTTTTCGCTCACGTCGCGCAGGGCCGCGGGACGGTTGACCACCAGCACCCCCTCGTCCTCGGCGCGTTCGAGCACGTAGGTCGAATAGATGTACTCCAGGTCGAAGGGTGGATCCTTGCGCATCAGGATCACGCCGAGCTCCGCGAGCGGGCCGTCGTATTCCTCCCCGAAGGAGAACCAGTTGGCGTTGTCGTCGGCCACCGACAGCCGGCGCCGGCGCGCCCTGGGTTCGCCGTGCCGCAGGTACAGGTCAGCCGGCTCCATATACTCGATTATCCAGTCCCGCCGCTGGCATTCGAGCAGCATCGCCAGCGTCGTGTCCTTCCACGGCTTGATGCCGCCGATGGGATCCATTACCACCCCGACCGTGATGCTCATGTCAGGAACCGCTCCAGTGCCTCGGTCGCGCGGTCCGACCGCCGGCGCCCAAATGCGCCTCGGACGGTGCTTGACCGGTGTATTCGGGGGGTATCATAAACCTCGCCGGGAGAGGTATGGTAATAACCGGCATCATAAAAGCGTCCGCAGGTGTCCGGACGCATGGAACTCGAACTCAAGGTGTGGTACAAGATTCGAAACTTTGAGAAAACCCGGCATTTATGGGCACCAGTTGAGGTGCTTTGACAAGGAATGCAGGGCAGGCGCGTCCCGTATGGAGGGACGCCGGGGTTTCGGATCGCCCGGCTGCCCGATAAGTGCCCGCCACACGCGCAAGGGGTCAAGGTCTTGGAGAAGCTAGCCGCATACGCCGAACATCCTTCCGCGCAGGCCGCCTCGGTCGTTGCGCGACGAGCCATCAGTAGCGCGCCGCTGCACGAGGGTCGCGCGGCCGTGCCCCCCGCCAACGGCACTGGTGGTGCCGGCGACCTGCACGGGCTGAAGGTGATGGTCATCGATGACAGCAAGACCATCCGGCGCACGGCCGAGACCCTCCTGGAGAAGGAGGGCTGCGAGGTCGTCGCGGCCAGCGACGGTTACGAGGCCCTGGCCAAGGTCGCGGATCATCGACCGGACATGATATTCGTCGACATCATGATGCCGCGGCTCGACGGCTATCAGACCTGCGCGCTGATCAAGCAGAACAAGGCCTTCCGTCGCATTCCCGTCATCCTGCTCTCGAGCAAGGACGGCCTGTTTGATCGCGCCCGCGGGCGCATCGTCGGATCGGAGCAGTATCTCACCAAGCCGTTCACGCGGGACGAGTTGATCGAGACGATCCGAAACTACATACGGAAGTAGAACTGCCGAGGTCTCCCCGGGATCCCCGGTGTCCCCGGGCGGTGCCGAGAAAACGGCGGTCTGGCAGATTCTTTGATGGGGGATCCAGCCATGCCAAAAATACTAATAGTCGATGACTCGCCCACCGAGGTCTACCTCCTGCAGAACATGGTGGAGAAACACGGCTTCGAAACCGTGGTCGCCAACAGCGGTGAGGAGGGGATCCAACAGGCGATCGAAACCAGGCCTGACGCGATCATCATGGACATCGTGATGCCGGGAATGAGCGGTTTCCAGGCCACCCGGCGCCTGAGCAAGGACGCTCAGACTGCCAATATTCCCGTGGTCATCGTGACGACCAAGGACCAGGAAACCGACCGGATCTGGGGCCTGCGCCAGGGCGCCGTCGATTACATCATGAAGCCGGTGAAGGAGCAGGAGCTCGTCGACAAGCTGCGCGCCGCGATCGGCTGAGGTGCTGCGCGCATGACGGGACTGGCCCGGTTCGCCGACGATCCGTTTCGTGCCCTGCAGGAGATCGAGCACCGGAGCCGGCAGGTGTCCGGACGGATCGGCAGCAGCGTTGCGGGCGCGCGCGGCGAATGGGTTGGCCTGGGGTTCCGTTTTGGCAGGTACCGCTTTGCCGCACCACGGGACGAGGTCCGCGAAGTCCTGGTCTGCCCGCCGCTGACCCGGGTCCCGGGCGCCAAGTCGTGGCTGCGGGGCGTGGGAAACCTCCGCGGTACCCTGCTCCCGGTGACCGACCTCGCGTACCTCACGGAGGGACGGGCGACCGCTCTGCGCGGGCGCACCGCCCGGGTCATCGTGCTGCGGCATCCGTCCTTCGCCGCCGGCTTCCTGGTGGAGGAAGTGTTCGGATTCCAGCAGTTCATCGCCGACCAGGCGGTGGAGCCGCCGGCGGACCTGCCGGAGCCCTGTCGCGAGTTCGTTACCGGGGCTTATCGCCAGGAGAACGTCTGGCCGGTCATCAGCCTGCACGCGCTGGCGGACAGCCCGGCGTTCCAGAACGCGGCAGACCGGGAGTACCTGATGTGACGAACACGAGGGACCGGACCGGGGGTGGGCTTCGTGATCGCGCGCCGTGCCGTGGACCAGGCCACGGCGGAGTGCGGGTCGTCGGGTAAGGAGAAGCAATGGCAACCGCGAAGAAGAACAAAACCGGTGCGGGGGGACGTTCCAACCGGCGGTTTATCGTGCTGCTGGTCCTTCTGGCGCTCTCGGTCGCCGGCAGCGCCGTGATCTTTGCCTACCTCGGGTCGGTCCAGGGCCATGATAAGAAATACCTCGAGATCACGCGCCAGCAGAGCCGCCTGAGCGACCGCATCAGCCGTTATGCGATGCTGGCAGTACGCGGTCGGGTCTCCGATCCGGATGCGGGCACCGGCCCGTTCCAGGCGCTGCTCAGCGCCAAGACCGCTTTCAGTCACGACATGGTGATTCTGCAGCACGGTGATCCCGCCCGGGGCCTGCCCGCCGCGCCGGCAGCGACACGCCCCGCCATCGGGAAGGTGCGCGGGCTTTGGCGAAAACTCGACCGGCATCTGCAGGTCATCCTGAGTGGGCGCGGCTACCTGCCCAAGGCGCACGGTTACGCCGCGACGCTGGACAAGCTGCTGCCCGGGATGGGGTCAAAGCTCCTGGGCTTGGCCGGCCAGGCCCACGGCAGTCGCGCCCGCGTGCTCGAGCGGCAGGTAGTGCGGGTGCAGCGGATCAACCAGCAGATCGACGCGCTGGTCCACGCCGGGGGTGGCCGCACACCGTCCGGCAAGCAGCTCAAGCAGTCCATCGGCACTCTCGGCACCTCGCTCCAGGAGCTTAGCCACGGGAATCCCTCGAAGGAACTCACGGCGCCCGCCAGCGCCCGGGAGCGTCAGGCCCTGGATGCTCTGCTCGGGGACTACCAGAAGCTGTCCGGGCAGGGAGGATACATCGCTGCTCACGCGGATGGCCTGGTCAAGGCGCAGCAGGCGCTCGCGGGGCTCGCGATCGAGCCCCTGCAGAACGCGCTGGCACAGCAGGAACAGGCGTTCCGCGAGGTGATGCGGGATCGTCCCGTGAAGGCGACCTACGGGCTGGCTTTGGCGGCGCTGGCCGCGGTGCTTCTGGTCATGGCCATCTATAGCATGACGTCGCAGATCCGCCGCTTGCTGCGCAACGCGCGGGAGCAGAACAGCCGTAACCAGGACGCCATCCTGCAGCTGCTGGACGAAATGGGCACCCTCGCGGAGGGCGACCTGACCGTGCAGGCGAGTGTGAGCGAGGACATCACGGGGGCCATCGCCGACTCCATCAACTACGCCATCGAAGCACTGCGCGACCTGGTGACGACCATCAACACGACGGCGGAACGGGTCGCGACCGCCGCCTCCGAGTCCCGGGACAACGCCAGCCGGCTGATTCGGGCCAGCGAGCAGCAGAGCGGGCAGATCAACGCCACCAGCGGCGCCATCGAAAACATGGCGCATTCCATTGGCCAGGTATCCGAGAACGCCCAGCGCTCGGCCAAGGTGGCGCAGCAGTCGGTGCAGACGGCGGCCAAGGGCGGCACCGCAGTACGCCGCACCATCGAGGGCATGGACAGCATTCGCGAGCAGATCCAGGAGACCTCCAAGCGCATCAAACGCCTCGGCGAGAGCTCCCAGGAGATCGGAAACATCGTCGAGCTGATCAACGACATCGCCGAGCAGACCAACATCCTGGCCCTGAACGCGGCCATCCAGGCGTCGGCTGCCGGGGAGCAGGGTCGCGGATTCGCGGTCGTGGCCGACGAAGTCCAGCGGCTGGCGGAGCGTTCGACCAATGCGACCAAGCAGATCGAGGCACTGGTCCGGACGATCCAGGCGGATACCAACGAAGCAGTGACCTCGATGGAGAACAGCACTTCCGGCGTGGTGGCCGGCGCCAAGCTGGCCGAGGATGCGGGCAACGCGCTGGACGAGATCGAAAGGGTGTCGAACCAGATAGCGAGCCTGGTACAGAGTATCTCGGATGCGGCGCGCCAGCAGTCCCGGCAGGCCGCGGAAGTGACCAGCAACATGACCCAGATCCAGAAGGTTACGCAGGAGACGGCAGAGGGCACCCGCGAGACCGGGGACGCAATCGGCCGGCTTGCGGAGCTGGCTACGGAGCTGCGCGAGTCCGTGGCAGGGTTCAAGCTGCCATGAGCGCCGGTGCGCGCCGGACAACGTAAGAGGCGATCGGGCCCGCTTCCCGCCGGGGGTGGACCGGAGTTTAGGGCCTATGATGAAGCAGTCGGTTTCCGACTCCCTGCAATGGGTCAAAACGCAGCTCGATCAGTCGTTGCTGGCGGCCCGCAACGAGCTCGAGGCGTACGTGGACTCGCCCGAGGACGCATCGCCGCTGGAACGCTGCGCCGACGAGCTGCACCAGGTCGCCGGAACGCTCGCGATGCTGGAGCTGACCGGTCCGCTCCTGATCACGCGGGAGCTGGAGTTTCTGCTGCAGCAGCTGCGTGGCGGCAACGCGCCAGAGACGGTCTACGAGCCGATGCTCGCGGCGCTGATGGTGCTGCCGCACTACCTCGACCGGCTGCTGCACGGCCAGACCGATCTGCCGCTGCTGCTGCTGCCCCAGCTCAACGGGCTGCGCACGGCTGCCGGCAAGCGCGCGCTTTCCGAGATCGACCTGTTCATCGAGACCCTGCCCGGCCTGCCGGACAATGACTACCTGCCACCCGAGGCCGTCAGCGGCGATCCCGCGGCAGAGGCCCGGCGACAGCGCGGGGTGTTCCAGTCCGCTCTCCTGCGGTGGATGAAGGACCCCACCGCAGAGCAGCACCTGCAGCGCATGCTGGACGCCATGGCGCGGATGCAGGGGGTGACCGCCGATCAGGACGCGTACCGGCTCTGGGGTGCCGCCGCGGCGGTGATCGAGGCGCTCAAGGACCGGGGGCTGGAAGCGGACAACACGCTCAAGCAGCTGCTCGGCCGGGTGGATCGGCAGCTCAAGCAGGTCGCCGATACGGGGCGGGCGCACGAGCCCGAGCGGCTGTTTTTGTCCCTGCTCTACTTTGCCGGCCGGGCCCGCTCGAGCGGTCAGCGCCTGCGGTATCTGTACGATGCCTTCGGGCTGGCCGAGCTGGTCCCGGATCCCGAGGAGCTCGAGCGGGCCCGCCAGGCCATGGCGGGGCCCGACGCGGAGCTGATCGGCAGCGTCTCGCGCGCGATCCGGGAAGACCTGGTAAGCGTCAAGGAGGCACTGGACGTGTTCCTGCGCGTCGAGGCCGCCCCCACGGACGAGCTGGCGCCGCTGGTGGAAACCCTCGCACGCGTCGCCAACACCCTCGGCATGATCAACATGCGGGGCATGGAGGAGCTGGTTGACGAGCAGGCCGCCGCGCTTAAGGCCATCACCGACGGGGAGGAAGAGGCGAGCGACGCCGGCCTGCTCGAGATTGCGCGCAATCTGCTCAACGTCGAGAGCCGCCTGGAAAGCGACGTGCTCCGTGACATCGAGCCCGGCGAGAGCGACTCGCAGGAGCCGCACGGCGTCGATCTCGAAATCGGCCGGGCCGTGTTCCGCGAATCGATCCGCAACCTGGCGCGCGTCAAGGAGAGCCTGACAGAGTTTCTCGAGCAGGAAGGAGACGTTTCCCTCGTGCGGGAAGCGATCCAGCTGCTGCACGAGATCGAGGCCAGCCTGGCGATGCTGGAGCTGGACCGTCCGGGAAAACTGCTCGGAGCCCTGCGCCAGTACTTGGCATACGAGATACTCGAGCGTGGGCACACGCCCGGCAGTGCCACCCTGGAGATCATCGCGGACGCCGTCATCAGCGTCGAGTATTACCTGGAGGCCCTGCGGGAGGGCCGCACCAGCCCCGAGAGCATTCTTGACACTACCGAGGGCTACGTCGACCTGCTGCAGGAGGAGCCCACGGGAGACTGGACCGCCACGGCGGTCGAAGCGGGCATCGGCGTACCGGCAGACGCGGCTCCGGAACAGGGCCACCAGGAGCCGCCGGAGCAGGCCGGCGGGGAGGAGCCGTCCTCCCGGGAAGAGCGCCCCGCCGTCGCCGAGGGGCAGGAGAATACGCACCGGGTACCGCCGGTGACGCCGCCCCAGGACGACGTCGACGAGGAGATCGTGGACATCTTCCTGGAAGAGGCGGAAGAGGTCCTGGAAACGTTCTCGGAGTTCGTGCCCCGCTGGCGCAACAACCCTGGTGACAACGAGGCCCTGGTCACCGTGCGGCGGGGTTTCCACACGCTCAAGGGCAGCGGCCGCATGGTTGGCGCCGAGTTCATGGGCGAGTTCGCATGGTCGATCGAGAACATGCTCAACCGGGTGATCGATCAGACCGTGCAGCGCAGCGACGAGATCGTCGCGCTCATCGGCGAGGCTGTGGCCGCCCTACCCGAGCTGCTGCAGCAGCTGCGCGACGGGACGCCGCCGCAGACGGACGTGCTGGGAATCATTGCGCGCGCTTACGAGATCGCCCAGCCGGGAAGCGCCGAGGCCGCGCGCGCTGCCGAGGCTGCGGGCAAGGCTCTGCACGGAACCGGGAGCACCGGGCCGGCAGAAGCCGGCGCGCCCGTGGACATTGGTGAGGAACCGCCGGAGCCCCCCGAGGGGCAGGAGCGGCCCGTAGAAGAAGCCGCCGGCGTCACAGACAAGGAAGCAGAGCCTGCCCGGGAACCCGGGGCCACGCAGATCGGCGCGGAGGCGGGCGAGGAAGCGCGAGAGCCGCCCCGGGAAGAGCCGGGAGTGGAGCAGACGGAAGGCACCGCAACGGAGCCGCGGGAGCCAGGAGCAGAAACCGGCGAGGAGGCCGCCGCGGCGCCGGAGACCGGCTCCGGCGGGCCCCGCATGGACTCCGTGCTGTACGAGATCTTCAGCAAGGAATGCGGTGGGCACCTCCAGACCGTCGACGCCTGCCTGCAGGCTGCCCGCGAGGGCGAGGAGGCGGATACGGTCGGCGACGACCTGATCCGCGCCCTGCACACGTTGCACGGCAGCGCCAACATGGCCGAGGCCACGGGGATCGCCGAGCTTGCCCGCCGGCTGGAGCATCTGGCCAAGGCGATGCACAACAAGCGCATGACGCTGGCCGGGGAGACGGAGTCCCTGTTTCGCACCAGCACCGACGCGGTCCGCGACATCCTTGCGGCGCTGGGCGACAGCTCCGTGCCGATGCCGGATCACAGCGAGCTGTGGGCGCGGATCGAGGCCTACGAGCGCGAGTTGCTCGAGCGCGACGTCGGCCATCGCCAGGTCAGCCGCGACGAGCTCGACACGCCCGAGACGATGGATCCGGCGCTGACTGAGATCTTCCTCGACGAGGGCGTTGAAATTCTCGCCAAGGCCGACGAGATCCTGCACGACTGGAGCACCGAGCCGGCGAACCAGGAAGAGGTCGACGCCTTGCTCCGGGAGCTGCATACGCTCAAGGGCAGCGCCCGCATGGCGGGCGCCCGCAACATGAGCAACCTGACCCACGAGCTGGAGGCGGCGGTATCGCTGCTCGCGCGCGGTCGCATCAGCCGCAGCGACGACTACATTGACCTGCTGGTACGCACCGTGGATCAGCTGCATACCATGCTCGACCGCACCCGTTCCGGGCAGCCGGTAGAACCGGCGCAGGCGCTGCTCGATGAGCTGCAGCCGGCCCGCAGCGCGCCGGCTGGCCCGCCGGCCCCGGAGGAGACGGGCCCGGACGAGGCAGCGGCCAAACAGGCGGCCTCCGGAGAGCCGGAGGCGCCGGTGGAACCGCAGGACGAGCGGGAGAGTGGCGAGGCGGCATCCGGGGAGACGTCGGAAGCGGCCCGGGATGAAACCGGAGTCGCCGGGGAGGACGGTGCCTCCGCCGCGGCGCGCCAGGGGCCGGCCCGGTCGCGAGAGGAGCCCGCGGAAACCGCCGTGCAGGGCCGCGACGAGCCGCCGGCCGTCGAGAGCCAAGAGAATGAATCCGCGCCGGTGCGTGCTGCCGCGCCGGCGGAGGAGCATGGGGCTCCCGCTGCCCGGTCCGCCGGTTCGGACCTGATCCGGGTGCCGGCCGAAATAATGGATACGTTGCTCAACAACGCCGGTGAGGTCAGCATCTACCGCGGCCGTCTGGAACAGCAGATCAGCTCGCTGGGCTTCAACCTCACCGAGCTGGATCAGACGGTGGAACGCCTGCGCAACCAGCTTCGGGAGCTCGAGATCGAGACCGAAGCGCAGATCCTGCACCACTACGGCCCTGAGGAAGAGGATCGGCTGCGGCAGGAGTTCGACCCGCTCGAGCTGGACCGCTACACGCGGGTGCAGCAGCTCTCCCGCGCGCTGGTCGAGAGCGTGTCGGACCTGACCAGCGTCGAGGAGCTGCTGGAAAACCTTCGCCGCGAGTCCGAGAGCCTGCTGCTACAGCAGTCGCGCGTGGCCACGGAGCTCCAGGACACCCTGATGCGCACCCGGATGGTGTCCTTCACCACCCAGGCGGCACGGCTGCGACGCATGGTCCGGCAGGTCTCGGCGGAGCTGGGAAAGCGCGCGCATCTTGAGGTCGTGGGCGAGGCAGAGCTGGACCGCACGGTGCTGGACCGGGTCATGCCGGCGCTGGAGCACATGCTGCGCAACGCGATCGCGCACGGGCTGGAAGTGCCCGAGGAACGGCGCCGGCGCGGCAAGCCTGAGGCGGGCACGCTGTCGGTGGCGTTGCACCGCGAGGGCGCCCAGGTGGTGATCGTCGTGCGTGATGACGGCGCCGGCCTGGACCTGGGGGCGATCCGACGCAAGGCAATCGAGAAAGGCCTGACGCGCGAGGGGGTCGAGCTCAGCGACCAGGACATCATCCAGTTCATCCTGGAGCCCGGCTTCACCACCGCGGACAAGGTCACCCAGATTTCGGGCCGCGGTGTCGGCATGGACGTGGTCGACGCCGAGATCAAGCAGTTGTCCGGCTCCCTCGCCATCGACTCGGGCCCGGGCACCGGTACACGCTTCACCATCCGGCTCCCGTTCACGCTGGCCATCAGCCAGGGGTTGCTGGTGCGCCTCGGCGAGGAGACCTACGCGGTTCCGCTGAACGCCATCGAGGGCGTGGCGCGACTGGCGCCCCAGGAGGCGCATGAGTACCTCACCGGACACCAGACCCACTACCGCTACGGGGGCACAACATTCACCGTCCGCCCGCTGTCGGAGCTCATGGGCGCCGGCAGCCGGCTGCCGGCGGACGACGCCCAGACGGTGCCGATGATCCTGGTGCGGGCGGGCGAGGAGCGCGTCGCCCTGACCGTGGACAGCCTGATCGGTAGCCGTGAAATGGTGGTAAAGTCGGTCGGTCCCCAGCTCGGCGGTATCCGGGGCATCTCCGGCGCCACGATCCTGGGTGACGGCAGCGTTGTGCTCATCCTGGACCTGGTCGCGCTGGTGCGCTCCGGTGCCATCATGCAGCGCGCGCGAGAGACCGGCGCGGCCTACGAAAAGACGGACGCCGAGGCGGAACGCGGCGTGACCGTGATGGTCGTGGACGATTCCATCACCGTGCGGCGGGTCACCACGCGGCTGCTGGAAAGCCGCCAGATGAAGGTCTTGACCGCCAAGGACGGGGTCGACGCGGTGGCCCTGCTGCAGGAGAACCATCCTGACATCATGCTGCTGGATATCGAGATGCCGCGCATGGACGGCTACGAACTGGCCAACCACATGCAGGGACACGAGGAATGGCGTGACATCCCGATCATCATGATTACCTCGCGCGTAGGCCAGAAGCACCGTAGCCGGGCCCTGGAGATCGGGGTGGACGAATACCTCGGCAAGCCCTATCAGGAGGCGGACCTGCTGGAGACCATCAATACGGTGCTGGAACGCCACCGCCGAAAAGATACGGCAGAGGCCGCCAAGTGACGGAGAGCGCCCGGGATGGCTGAGCGCAACGGCGGCGCGGCCAACGACGTCTACAGCCTGCTGTTGCCCCTGAACGGCAACCGCCGGCTGCTGCTGCCCAATGCGGCGATCGTGGAGGTGATCGGTCACACGGCGATCGATCCGGTCAAGGACGGCCCCGCCTGGCAGGCGGGCATGGTGGCATGGGGGGATCGGCGGTTGCCCGTGATCAGCTTCGAAGCGGCCGACGGTGACGCGCTGCCGCCGCCGAACCCGCGGGCCCGCGTCGCGATCCTCTACAATATCGACGAGTCACTGGACGAGGACTACCTGGCCCTGGTCGTCCAGGGCCATCCTCACCTGGTCAAGGTGGAGCGCGGCCTGCTGCAACAGGGCCGCGAAGAGCCGGGCGTCGACTCCCCGGTGCTGTGCCGGGTACGGATCGGCACGACCGAGGCGATCATCCCGGACCTCGATTTCCTGGCACGGCTGGTGGCGGAAGAGCAAGAACAAGAATAGGCGGTTTTAGGTAAACCTGAAACCGCCCCCGGGGCGCTCATGCGCCCCGGGGGACGGTCTGCACCTCCACGAACTCGAACAGCCCCTCGAGTCCGCCTTCGCGGCCGTAACCGGACTGCTTCATCCCGCCGAAGGGGGCCTCCGGAGTGGGGCCGGTCCCGGTGTTGTAACCCACGTGGCCGAAGTGCAGCCGCGGGATGATCCAGTCGGCCCGCTCCTCGTCGGCGGTAAAGAGGTAGGCCGCCAGGCCGAACTCGGTGTCGTTGGCCAGGCGCACGGCCTCGGGTTCGTCCTCGAACTCCAGCATCGGCACCAGCGGGCCGAAGGTCTCCTCGCGGCTGCAGGCCATCTTGCCGGTGATGCCACGCAACACCGTAGGCGGGAAGAAGGCGCCCCAGTCCCTGTCCAGCTCGCCCGGGTCCTCGCCAGCGACCCGCTGCGCGCCCTTGTCCAGGGCATCCTGCACGTGGCGACGGACCTTCTCGTAACCGTTGCGGTCGATCAGGGGACCCAGGTCGACGCCATCCTCGAGGCCGTTGCCGAGCTTCATCCGCGCCACGCGCTCGGCGACTCTCCCGGCGAACGCGCCGGCGACGCCTTTCTGCACCAGGATGCGGTTGGCGCAGACACAGGTCTGGCCGCCGCCACGAAACTTGTTCGCGATCAGGTTGTCGGCGGCGCGGTCGAGGTCGGCGTCGTCGAACACCAGGAACGGCGCGTTGCCGCCCAGCTCCAGGGTGAGCTTCTTGACCTGGTCTGCGGTCTTGCCGATCAGCTCACGGCCGACCTCGGTGGAGCCGGTGAAGCTGACCACGCTGATGTCGGGGTGCTCGCACAGCGCGTCACCGATTGGACCGGCCGGGCCCGTGACCAGATTCACCTTGCCCCGCGGCATTCCCACGTTCTCCTCCAGTAGCTGGAACAGCGCCAGCATGGTCAGGGGCGTCTTGGAGGAGGGCTTGATCACGCTGGTGCAGTCGGCGGCGATCGCCGGTGCCAGCTTCTTCGCGATCATGCCGATAGGGAAGTTCCACGGCGTGATCAGCGCCACGGCGCCGGCGGGCCGGTTGTAGACCGTCCAGGCGCAGTTGCGCGGCCGCTCTTCCAGCGTGCGTGAGCGCAGCGCGTCGATGTGCCGGGCGCAAAAGCGGAAGAAGCCGGCCGCGTACTCGACCTCGCCCTGGGCTTCATTCCAGGGCTTGCCGTGCTCCATGGTCAGGATGCGCCCGATCTCGCGCTTGTTCTCCACCAGCGTTTCGTCGATACGCTCCAACCACGCGCGCCGCTCTTCCAGCGTGGCGGCGTCCTCCAGCGCGGCTTTCGCCGCCGCGACCGCGCGGTTGGTCTCGTCGCGACTCATGGAAGGCACTTCGGCGAGGGTCTCGCCGGTTGCCGGGTTGGTGACCGCGAGGGTTTTGCCGTTGTCGGCGTCGACCCATCTGCCGTCGATGTAGCCCTTCAGGTGCGTGAGCAGGGGTGACTCGATCATGCCTGGTCTCCGTGTCTGTCCGCACGCCGCGCGCACGCGCGACGCAGTGCTGTCCGATGCCTCGGCTGCCGGCCGGGACGGCTCCCGGGACAGCGCTACCTTGCCTGTTGCCTGAGACTGTTCAGGCGTGGCGTCGTTCCGGTTGGTCCACGACGTAGCCGCGCGTCTTGTCCACCACGTTCTCGAGCGAACGGCCCTCCTCCCAGCGCCGGAAGTTTTCGAGGAACTGGGTGGACAGCGCCTCCCGCCAGCCGATGAAGTCACCGGCCATGTGCGCGGTCAGGATCACGTTGTCGAGGCCCCACAGGGGATGGTCATCCGGCAGCGGCTCCTGCTCGAAGACGTCCAGCGCGGCGCCCGCGAGCTCACCGTCGCGCAGCGCCTGGACCAGGGCGCCGGTCTCGACCACGGGACCGCGCCCGACGTTGATCAGGCGCGCGCTGCGTTTCATACGGTGGAACGCGGCCTGGCCGAACAAGCCGCGGGTGGCCTCGGTCAGCGGCGCAGCGATTACGACGAAGTCCGCGCGGGGCAGGGCCGTGTGCAGCGACTCCGCGGCGTAGACGCGCTCGAAGTCCGGATCGTGGGCGCGGGCGCGCCGCGCCAGAGCCAGCGTTTGCATCCCGGCGGCCCGGACCATGCGGGCGACGCTGCGCCCGATCGCCCCGGCGCCGACCACCAGAACGGTCTTGTCGGTGACCCGCTCGGTATCCCGGTGCTGCCAGCGATGTTCCCGCTGCAGCTTGAGGCTGGCCGGCAGGTCCTTGGCGAAGGCGAGGATCAGGCCGAGAACGAATTCCGCAATCGCACGGTCGAAGATGCCGCGGGCGTTGGTGACCGGGACGTCGCTCTCGACCAGCTCCGGAAACATGAGCGCGTCGACGCCAGCGCTGGTGGCGTGCACCCACTGCAGGTGGCGGGCGTGGGGCCAGGCTTCCTGCAGTATGGTGCTACGGAAGTCGGTCACCATCAGCACGTCCGCCCGCTCCAGCGCGTCGCGGAGGCTGTCCGCGTCGGTTGCGTGGACGATCTCCGTCTTGGCCTCGAGCGGCTCGAGCCCGGGCGGACGCCCTTCGTCCGGGGCGGTGAGCACCGCCACCACGGGCCTGGCCGATTCGCTCTCGGGCATCGCTACCTCCGGAAGGGTCGGGATCACCGCGGGCGGCGGCGCCCCGGAGCGGGCCACCGACGCTCCGGCGACGTCCCGGTCGGTCCTGCGTTGACGGTACCGGCGCCCGCGAACACCCGTCAAGCGGGCGACGGTTGACCGCGTGGCCAAAAAGTGGCCTTCTGGACCCAACGCCAGGCAATACCGGGCGCGGCTCGCCGGCTTCGCCCGCGACCCACGGAGACGCACCCATGGCGACACAGCTCGATCTCGATCAGGTGGACGCGGCCAGCCAAGTCTGGACACCGTCACTTCAGGCGATTCCCGTGGCCGGGATCCGCCGCATGGTGAATCTGGCGGCGACCATGGAAGACGTGGTTCATCTCTCGATCGGGCAGCCGGACTTCCCCACGCCGCAGCACATCATCGACGCGCACATCGAGGCGCTGCAGGCGGGCCATACCCGTTACACGATGGACGCCGGGCTGCCCGAGCTGCTCACGGCGCTCAAGGACTACTACACGGAGCGCTACGGGCGGCCTCTGGTGGAGGAGAACTTCCTGGTCACTACCGGCGCGACGGAGGCCATGTACCTGGCGCTGACCGCGACGGCGGCCCCCGGGCGCCAGTTCCTGGTCACCGACCCGACCTTCCACCTGTACGCGCCGCTGATCCGTATGAATGGCGGTGAGGTGCGCATGATCCCGACGCGCCCGGAGAACGGCCACCAGCTCGACCCGCAGGAAGTAATCGACAACATCGGCATGCGCACCTACGGGATCGTGCTCAACTCGCCCAGCAACCCGACCGGAACGGTGTATCCGCGCGAGACCGTCGAGGCCATCCTGGAGGAGGCGGCCTACCGCGGCATCAAGGTCTTCAGCGACGAGGTCTACGATCACCTGGTGCTGGAGGACATGGAGTATCCGAGCGTGATCCGCTGCACCGCCGACCTCGATCATGTCATGTGCGTGAGCAGCTTCTCCAAGACCTTCAGCATGCCGGGCCTGCGCCTCGGCTGGATCATCTCCAGCCAGGGCGCCATCAAGATGCTGCGTCGCCTGCACATGTTCACCACCACGGTCGCCAACACCCCGGCACAGTGGGCCGGGGTGGCCGCGTTGCGCGGTGACCGCAGCTGCATCGACGAGATGGTCGCGGAGTACCGGCGCCGGCGCGACCGGGTGGTGCAGCTGGTGGGCGAGACCCCGCACATCCAGGGCTACCAGCCGCAGGGGGCGTTCTACGTGTTCCCGTCGCTACCGCCCAAGACCGACGGCACGTTGATCGCACACCGCCTGCTGGAGGAGGCCGGGGTCTGCGTGGTTCCCGGGGACGCCTTCGGCGAGAGCTGTCAGAACGCTTTCCGCATCAGTTACTCGACTTCCATGGACCAGATCGAGGAAGGCTTCGACCGCATGAAGAGGTGGATGGCGAAGCAGAAGTTCCAGGTCTCGACGGGGACGGCGCGGATAAAGCCGTGATTGGGGCAGTAAGTATTGAGTTTTCGGTCGCTTGGCCGAAGATGCGGGGAGCCTGTAACCACTTCGCCCGAGGTACCTCAGGGCTGGTGCCGGAATTCACAGCGGCCGGGCAAAACTGAGCTCATGCCCGTCGGGGTCGGTCAGGTGGAAGAAACGCTCCCCCCACGGCGCATTGCGCGGCTCGGCGTGGGGCATGAAACCAGCGGTGACCGCGCGCCGGTGCATGGCGTCGACGTCATCGACGTGGAAGATCGGCCGGCCCCAGGGGCGGATGTCGGCGTCGGGCACCAACTGGAGGTTGAGGAATCCCGGACCGACGTGGAAGCTGGTGAAGGACGCGCCCTCGCCGCCATAGCGGATGCGGAAACCCAGCCTGCGGTAGAAGCGCACGCTGCGCGCCATGTCGGTTACCGCCAGGGTGACCGCGCTGATCGCCTCGAGCGGATCTGGTTCGTCGTCCTCCCACATGGAGCCCCCGGTATCGGACATGCCCCCGTCAGACGTAGCTGATCAGCGCCCGGTCGCCCGCCAGGTGGGGCACAGCGTTGAAGGTGCTCAGCGCGAACCGTCGCGGAGAATACAGGTACTCGCTGAACGAGGCGTTCTTGACCATGTAGTTGAGCTCCATGGTCTTGACGTCGCCGAGCCCGAGGGCCTCGCCGGTGACCGCCGCCACGGTGCCGCCGGAGGCGAACACGACGACCTGATCGTCGGGCCGCGCATCGCCGAGCATACGCCGGATCACGCGCCCGATGCGATCGCGGAAAGCCTGCCAGCTCTCGTGCTCGGGGTCCACGTGCCGGCCCTCGGCCCAGCCCTGCGCGAAGCGCGTGAACAGCTTCATATAGCGCCGCTGGTATTCCCGGGGCGCCGCGCCCTCGGCGATCGTCCGCGCCAGCTCCGGGTTGTCCGCGATTAGCTGCGGCAGGGCATCGCGGAACACGAACTCGCCCTTGTGCTCGTCGAGCTCCGGCAGGTACTGGGGCTCGGGCAGGCGGCCTGCGCCAGCGCCGAGCTCGTCGACCACCGCCTCCCAGGTCTGGCGGTGGCGGCGCAGCGGTCCGACGAACACGCGCTGGCAGCTGAACCCGGTGGCGAGCCAGTGGCGCGCCAGCGCACGGGACTGCCGCTCGCCGAGTTCGGACAGGTGGTCGTAGTCGTCGGCGCCGAAGGACGCCTGTCCGTGTCGGATGACCGTGAGGATGCTCATCGCGGTGGTGGTGATGGCCCGGAAAAGGTCCGGATCATATCATGTCCGGGGGCACGTGCGCCGCGCCGGGAGGCTCGCCTACGCCTGTGCCAGGGCGAAGCGGAACGGGGTGGGGCTCCTCACTGCCGAGCGCATGGAAATGCACCTGGCGGCCCTGCCGCAGCGCAGCGGGTCCGGGGAGCCACCGTATTGTTTGGAGCAGTCGGGGAGGAGCTCACGAGGAGCGACCCGTCGCACGGGCTCGTATCGCGACCGGCTCAGCCGGCCGCGTTCTCCTGGCGCCACTCGCCCGTACGAAGCTTGCGGTCTATCTGGCGCCGGATCAGGCCGCGGACGTAGCTGTAATCCCCGGCGAAGCTGCCGTAGCGCTTGCCGCAGGTTTCGCAGTGGAACGTGACCTCGTTGTCCGTCTGCGAGTAGCTGTAAATCAGCTGGGTATCGTCCCGGGGGCAATAGCACCAGATCCCGGTCGGGGTGCCATGGCGGTAGCGCCAGCGCCAGCGCAGGCCGAGGAAGTCGTCCTGGCGATAGCGCTGCCGGCCCCCGGCCCACATGTCGACCAGGCGTCGCAGGCCGCTGCCGATGGTGGGCAGGAACGCGAGCAGGACCAGCGCCAGCTCCCATCCTCGGAGCGTGTACTGCGCACCCAGGAAGTCCCCGGTCTGGCCCGCCACCGCGGAGGCGGTCTGGCGCACCTCGGGAACGATAAAAACCAGCGCCGCCGCGAGGACCGCCAGCGCGGCGAGGGCGAGGACGATTGTTCGGTTCTGCATCTCAGGCCAGTTTCGGGATGCGGCACCCGGCCGCCGCCTGTGTGACACCGTCGACGCCATCGGCCGACGCTTTACTATATCGACCTTCAGGACGTTATCCGGTCCGCGGCCAGCGCGGGCGGCATCGCAATGCGACCCGCGTCTCCTGTCGGGTCGGACCCATAAGCGTATCGTAGACCACGTCGGCCGATGGCGTCACGCGATGTCGCGTCAAGCGCGCCCCACGAGCAGGCGCAATGGCCAGCGCACGGTGCGGTGCCGTTTCGGCTCGCCCCACAGCGTGCCCACGCGCGGCGCCAGGTGCTGCGCTACCGGGTCTTCGCCGCGCGCCTCGCGGTAGCGGCGCACCGCCGACCAGGTCCCCAGATACCCGAGATAGCGCTCCAGGTCCCATCGCTCGGCCATCTCGAGCGCGGGCGCTGCCAGCGGTTCGAAGGGGAACTCCAGGTCGGCGTAGCCGCGGTCGACGTGCACGCGTTCCGGTGGCCAGAACGGGCCCAGCAGGTCGGCATGAAAGGCTGCCAGCTCGCGGTCGATCGGGGCATCGACCTGCGCCAGAAGGTAGCTCCAGGCGGCGACCACGCCACCGGCGCGCAGCACCCGGCGGGCCTCGGCGTAGAAGCGGTCGCGGTCGAACCAGTGCAGCGCCTGGGCCACCGTGACCAGATCCACGCTGTGGCCGGCAAGGCCGCTGCCCTCGGCCGGTGCCGCGCGGTAGCGCACGCGCGGATGCGCCGGGGCCTGCGCCAGCTGGCGCTCGCTGGCGTCGGTGGCGATCACCTGGTCGAAGTACGCCGCCAGCGGCAGCGCCGCCTGGCCGCTGCCGGTGCCGCAGTCCCAGGCCGTGTCGCGGCCGGGCGCGACCTCGGCGAGGAAGCGGAACAGGCTCTCGGGATAGCCGGGGCGGTAGCGCGCGTAGTCGGGTGCCTGGGCGGAAAAGTGGTCGCCAAAGCCGGCGTTCCGGCCGCCGCTCACCGGGCCGGCCCCGGCAAGGCATTGCGGACCACACCGGCAATGCCCAGCAGTACGAACATCACCAGCGACCAGCCGGGGATGGTCAGGCCCAGGAAGCGCCAGTGGATCGCGGCGCATTCCCCCGAACCGCGCAGGATCAGCGGAATGGCGCGCCCGGGCGAGAAGTTCTGCAGGATGTAGCTGAGGCCCGGCCCGCAGGAGGGCGCCATCTCCGGCGGCAGGTGCTGGAGATAGACGTGGCGGATGGCGACGCCGGCGCCGGCCCCGGCGATCAGCAGCAGCAGCACGGCATACAGGTACCGGCCCCAGCGGCGCGGGTTGTGTACCGCGGCCATCAGGAAGACCAGGCCCAGGCCCATGAACGCCACGCGCTGCATGATGCACAGCGGGCAGGGCTGCAGGCCGCGCACGGTCTGCAGATAGTAGCCATAGGCGAGCAGTCCGAGGCACACCAGGAAGCCGGCCAGGTTCAGCCAGCGCCGCGGCACGCGGCGGACCATGCCGGCCTGCCACGGCCCGGGGCCGGGCGGGTCACTCGTCATCTGTTTCCCTCGCGTCGCGCGACGTACTCGCCGCTGTAGCGGACCGCGGCCCGTCCGTTCTGCAACACTTCCACTTTCAGCTCCAGGCTGGCGCGCCCGAGCCGCCCGAAGTCCCGCAGGAAGCGGGTGACATCGGCGGGCGGGGGGAGGCGGCACCGGCTGACCACGACCGCGTCGGTGACGGGCAGGCGGTAGCGCAGCTCCGAGCGGTAGATGACCAGGCCCGCGTCCAGGCCGTTGCTGCGCAACAACATCTCGGCGGCAGTCCAGCCCGTCACCGTCGCCAGGGCCGCGATGCTGCCGCCGAACACGCTGCCCTTGTGGTTTCGGTTACGGTCGTACGGTGCTTCCAGGCGCAGCTCCTGGCCGTCCCACGCGGCCACGCGCACCCCCATGAAACCGGTTAGCGGAATACCGTGCTCCAGCACTTCGGTGACCGCGGCAACCACAGGATCACTCATACTCTCGTTCCCGTCCGTGCAGGCAAAAGCTGGTGGCGCATTAGTGTAGCACCGGCGATGCCGCCCACGCTGCCCGGGAGACTCGCCTTGTCCGGGCGCCGGGGCGTAACACGCCTGTCACGGGGAGGGCATCGGGAGGTCATGGCCCCGTCACGAGGCGGTCAAGATTCCTGCGCAGACTCGCGCCGAGTGCAACCGCAGGAGGGCAAGACCATGACCCTGACCGCCCGTTTCGAGACCGGTGCCGCGGCGCCAGTGCGGCGCCCGCTGCACGTCGCCTTCGCCTGTGACGCCGCCGAGCTGGCCGCGGCCCAGCGGCTGCGGTACGAGGTGTTCCGCGAGGCCTTTGGCGCCCACATGCACGGCGCGGAAGACGGCCTGGACCGGGACCGCTTCGACCCGTTCTGCCAGCACCTGATCGTGTGGGACGCCGACCGGGCCGTCGCCTGCACCCGCATCCTCACCTCGGAGACGGCTCCGGCGGCGGGCGGCTTCTACAGCCAGGACGAGTTCGACCTGGCGCCGCTGCTCGCGCGGGCCGGCCGCGTGATGGAGGTGGGGCGCACCTGCGTCGCGGCCGGTTACCGCAAGGGGCCGGCGATCGGGCTGCTGTGGGCAGGGATCGCCGGCTTCCTGCTGGAGCGCCGCTACCACGGCCTGATCGGCTGCGGCAGTATCTCCATGGGTCCGGGGCTCGGCCCGGTCAGGGCGCTGATCCGGAACATCCACGCGCGGGCCCTGGTCGAGCCAGCCTGCCGCGTGCGCCCGCTGGACCCCCTGCCTACGTACGACGGCGTGGCCTGCAAGCCCTGCCCGCTGCCGCCACTGATCGCGGCCTACCTGCGGCTCGGCGCCCGCATCGCCGGCGATGCCTGCCTGGACCGGGAATTCATGGTGGCGGACCTGCCGATCTACCTGGCACGGGAAGACGTGGCGCCGCGCTACGCCCGCCGGTTCCTGCGCCAGTGAACGGCCGGACCGTTCTGCGCCTGGCGCGCCTCGGGCTGCACCTTCTCTGGGGGATGTTGCAGGCGCTGCTGGTGTTGCCGCTGGTAAGACGTCTGCCGTTGCGGGTCGCTGTCCCCGTGCGTCAGCACCTGGTTCAACGCTGGCTGCGTCAGCTTCTCGCGGTGCTGGGCGTACGCCTGGAGGTTGCAGGGGCCGCCGTCCGCGGTCCGCTGCTGCTGGTCGCCAACCATGTCTCGTGGCTGGACGTGGCCGTGATCGGGGCCGTGCGTCCGGGCTGCTTCGTGGCCAAGAGCGAGGTGGGCGGCTGGCCTTTGATCGGATGGCTGGCCCGCCGCGCCGGCACGCTGTTCGTCGCGCGCGGGGTTGGCGAGGCCAACCGCGTCGTGGCCGACACCATGACCTTCCAACTGCGCCGGGGGGAAAGCGTGGTCCTGTTCCCGGAGGGCACCACCGGCACGGGCGAGACTGTCGGGCGCTTCCACGCGCGCTTCTACCAGGCGGCGCTGCGCGCGGGTGTACCGGTGCAGCCGGCGGCGCTGCGCTACGCCGATGGCCCGTCGGTGGCCTTTGTGGGAGAAGAGGCTTTCGTGGCCAACCTGTTGCGGCTGCTTCGCATGCCACGCATTCACGCACGGCTGAACCTGTGCGCGCCGCTGGCGCTGGCGGGTCTCGACCGTCGCGCGCTGGCGGAGACCAGCCGCGAAGCGGTGTGCACCGCGCTCGCCCGGGAGGGGGATCGGCAACTCAGTTCGGTCGGTGGGTTTCCCAGCCCTGATAATCGGATTCCCACGGGTTCGTCGGCTTCAGCGAATCGCGCGAGCGCTGGTCCATCTGAATCACGCGATTGCGAAGCTGGCGCGTGAACGGGCTGCGGTCGATGATGAAGTAGGCCAGCACGATGGCCACGACCACCGCCACGATGATGAAGATCACCATCAGTGTTTCTCCTTGGGGTTCGGTCAGCCGCTGCAGCCGCCGGCGGCATCCTCGCGGTTTCCGCCGGGCGGGTTCCGCCCCGCTCCGGCCGCCCGCGGGGCCTAGTTTACTAAGCGGACCCCCGCGAATGCCACACTCGGATGCCCGCCGCTGTGGTCCCTGTACCTGCAGCGGTACCGGGATGGGCGGAGCAATGCTGTTCCCCGGGGCCGCGCGAGGTCACTGGCCGGTGCTCTTTTCCAGCACGCCCAGCAGGACCCGGGCGCGGTCCTCCCGCAGGTTGCGCAGCAGAACACGCAGCACGTCGAAGAACCGGGGCCCCATGACCACGTTCGGCCCCAGCGGGGACGGCGCTTCCACCGGCCGGGTCTCCAGCGAGGCCAGGCTGCGCTCGACCCAGCTGCCCGCGCGGGCGGTGATGTCGCGCCAGTGACGGCACTGCAAGCCCGCCCGTCCGGCCAGCTCCAGGAACGCCTCCGGGGCGATCATATGGCTGAGGCTGCCGTCCGGGTCGAAGGGCACGGGGAAGTGCAGCGGCCCCCCTGGGCCGGCGAAGATCTCGTGCAGCGCCACGCGTCCGCCCGGGCACAGCACGCGGGCGATTCCGGCCAGCAGGCGAGCCTTTTCCTCGACGTTGAACTGCATATGCTGAAGCCACACGACGTCGAAGGCGCCGTCGTCGAAGGGCAGTTCCAGCGCGTCGCCGTGGCGGAAGGACACCCGCTCGGCGAGACCCACGCGCCGGGTGAGCTCCACCGCCGCCTCGATGCAGCTCTCGGTGAGATCGATCCCGGTGACCCGGCAGCCGATTTCCGCGGCCAGCGTGCGCGCCGCACCGCCGAGGCCGCAGGCGACGTCGAGCACCTGGTCGTCCGGTCCGATCTCCGCCAGGCGCGCCAGCTCGCGCGTGCCCTCACGGCCCTGCAGATGGAATTCCTCGAAGCCGGCGAGGTCGTCGCGCGTGAGCGCGTCGACGTCCCGGCCCGCCTCGTGCAGCGTGCGCAGGATGCTGTCGAGCAGCTTGTCCCGTCCGTAATGGTCTTCGAGCGCGTCCGACATGGCGCCTGTTCCTCCGTGGCGGCGGGGGGGATCAGTCCTTCCCGGCCGTGAGCTGCTCGCGCAGCCGGAACTTCTGCGTCTTGCCGCTGGCATTGCGCGGCATCTCCTCCAGGAAATGGTACTCCCGCGGGCGTTTGAACGCCGCCAGGCGATCGCCCTCGAGGCAGAACCGGTCCAGCTCTTCGGCGGTGAGGTTCTCTTCCCGTGGGACTACGAAGGCGATCACCTTCTCGCCCCAGTGCTCGTCCTGCCGGCCGAGGACGGCGACGTCAAGCACCCCGGGGTGCTCGAACAGCACGTCCTCGATCTCGCGCGGGTAGATGTTCTCGCCACCGCTGATGATCATGTCGTCCTTGCGGTCGGCTACGTACAGGTAGTTGTCCTGGTCCAGATAGCCGAGGTCGCCGCTGTAGTACCAGCCCCTGTGGATGGCCTTCGCGGTGGCTTCCTCGCGCTTGTAATAGCCGATCATCAGGCAGGGCCCGCGCAGGATGATCTCGCCCACCTCCCCCGGTGGCAGCGTGTCCTCCGGCTCGGCCCGCTCGGCGCCGGCGCGCACCACGCGCACCTCGTGGTTGAGCCCCGCCATGCCCGCCGAGCCCGGCTTGGTGAGCTGCTCGTCCTCATGCAGGAACACCGCCGCCGGGCCCAGCTCGGTCATGCCGTAGGCCTGCACCAGGCCGATACCGAGCTTCTCCTGGCAGGCACGCACCAGCGCCGGCGCCATCGGCGCGGCGCCATACAAGCCCAGGCGGAGACTCGAGAGGTCGTAGCGCGCCAGGTCCTCCTGCAGCAGCATGTTCCACATGGTCGGCGCGCAGAACATGAGGTTGATGCGCTCCGCCCCGATCAGGCGCAGCGCCTCGGGCGGCTCGAAGTGGTGCATGATCACGCTGGTCCCGCCCACGTGCACCCGCACCAGGAAGGCGGCGTGCAGCTCCGCGCAGTGATACAGCGGTGCGGCGGTCAGGCCGCGTTCCCCGGGATGGATGTTCTGCTCGCCGATCACGATCACGCTGTGATCGACCATGTCGCGGTGGCGGTGCATCACCCCCTTGGGATGGCCGGTGGTGCCGCTGGTGTACATGATCCCGTAGAGGTCGCTCTCGTCGACCTCCACCGCCGGGCGGGTGTCGGCGGCGGCGTCCACGCGGGCGTGGTAGTCCGCGGACCAGCCGGGTCCGGCGTCGTCCACGCACCAGAAGGCGGTCTCCGGAAACTGCTCGTGGATCGCCTCCACGGCGTCGGCGAGGTCGTTCTCGAACAGCAGCACCGACGGCCCGGCATCGCCGACGATGAAGGCCAGCTCCTTCGCCGCCAGGCGGAAGTTGATCGGATTGAATACCGCGCCGATCTTGGCGCAGGCGAAGAAGCAGGTGCCCAGCTCCTCGCTGTTGAACAGGAAGGTCGAGACGCGGTCGCCTTTGCGCACACCGGCGGCCAGCAGGGCATTGGCCAGTCGGTTCACCTCCGCGTCCCATTCGCGGTAGGTCCAGCGGACGTTCTTGCGCGGATAACACAGGGCTTCGCGTCGCGGCCACTTGGCCACGCTCTGCTCGAAGATGTCGGCGATGGTGTTGTACATGGGTCTCCTCGGGTTCCCGGACGTTCGTCTTGCCGGCTGGGGCCGGTCTCCCATCCGGGAGTATCCTAGCAGGCCCCGCGCCCACGCCGGATGAGAAAAACCCGGCGCGGGGCCGGGCTTTTCGTGCCGCCGTGCCGCGACCGGATCAGCGCCCCCCGTGGTGCGCGTCCCAGGTCTTGTACTCGACCGTCGACAAGCCGGTCTGGCGGGAGAACCAGGCGGCCACGTCCTTGATCTGCTGGTCGCTCAGGCCCGCGGCCATGCCGTTCATGATGGCGTTCTTGCGTGCCCCGGACTGGTACGCGTGCAGCGCGTGTTCGATGTAGTCCGCGTACTGCCCGGCCAGGCGCGGGAACTGCGGGCTGGAGCTGTTGCCGTCCTTGCCGTGGCAGGCGGCGCACTTGTTGGCCACGATCTTCTCGCCGGCGGCCGCGTTGCCGGCCGCCAGGGCCTGGCCGGCGAAGGCAGCGCAGGCCAAGAGAGTGATGGTCAGGATCAGGCGCTTCATTTATTGGCCCCCCTGGCTGTTCTGGGCGCCCGCGGGCGGATGCTTGCCGGCGGCCTGGAAGAAGGCGGCGATGTCCCACATCTGCTGCGTCGTGAGCTCGGATGCCTGCGCGTGCATCGTCGGGAAGCTGCGCTTGCCGTCCTTGTACTCCTTCAGCGCGTTGACGATGTACTGGGCGTGCTGTCCGCCGACCTTGGGCACGTGGTAGGTGGGGTAGACGACCGTGTAGCCCTTGATGCCGTGGCAGCCCATGCAGGTTGCCGCCAGCTTGCGGCCGCGCGCGGGATTGCCCTTGGGATGGGCCTGCGCGACGCCGATGAAGGCCGTGCAGAGGACAACCGCCAGTATGCTTAGTTTTTTCATGCCTAGCCTCTTGGGTCGGTATGAAGGGGGCCGCTGCGCGGACACCTTGCATGCCGGCAGCTCCCGGCAATCCGTTGCTTGCGCAAAATGACCGGCCTGCGGGCGGGGTGTGCCCCCCGGTCGCGATTTCTCCCCGCTGACGCTGGCCTCATGCAACGAGTCCGGACCGGGGGAACGGCGGATGACGGCCCCCCCGGTGACCCTGACACGGTCAGGGCGCTATTACTAACCCGGTCAGAGGTAATGCCGCATCTCAGCGCTCCGGTCGGTCTGTCTGGCAGGGCGCGAGGAGCGGAGTGTGGTCGGGTGCTACGCAACCGACGCGCAACGCCGTCCAGACGGGGCGAGGCGAGCGCCCTGCGGGAGAGCGCGTGTGCGGCGATGACCGCGTTGCGCTCGCTCGTCGTAGTGTGGCTACGCCTTCGCTCCCGCGCCTTGTTCTCCCCACACACGCGCTCTTTGAGACGTGGCATTCCCCCTGACCGGGTTAGTATATGCGAGCACGCAGGCCGTGGCATAGCAATGCTCCGGGCCTCCTCCGGCTCCCCCACCCGCAGCGGCCGTCTCCTCGCGGCGCTTCAGGCGGTCGGCCGGTACGCCTCCACGAACTCCGGCGGCATCCGCGCCGGCTTCCCGCGCTTGAGGTCCATGCACACCCACTGGGTCTTCGCCCGCAGCACGGTGCGCCGGTCCTGCTCACGAATGAGCTGGTAATAGCGCTTGAGTCCGATGCGCGAGGGCTCGGCGATCCAGGTGCTGGCCAGGATGCGGTCGCCCTCGAAGCAAGCCGCAAGATAATCGATCTCGTGCCGTCGTGCCACCATGGCCCGGTTGAGGCGGTGATAGACGTTCCAGTCGATGCCACAGGACTGCGAGTGCGCCCACGCCACTTGCTCCATCCAGCGCAGGTAGACGCCGTTGTTGACGTGATCCAGCACGTCGATGTCGTCGGTGCTCGCCCGCACCCGGATCACGAACGGGTTCGGGTAGTCCCACTCGAGCCCGGCGAATTCCTCCTCCGGGACGACCTGTGGCTCGCTGCTCATGCGCCGCAACGCCTCCGGCTCAGGAGAACTTGCGCTCCTCCCACCAGGGATAGAAGTCCGGCAGGTCCCGGCTCGGCTTCATGGTGAACCTCGCCGGGCGCTTTTCCAGGAAGGACTCCACGCCCTCGCGGGCGTCGGCCGACTGGCCCATGAAACCGATCGCGCGCGAGTCGATCTTGTGCGCCTCCATGGGATGGTCCGCGCCCAGCATGCGCCACATCATCTGGCGGTTCAGCGCCACCGAGATCGCGGAGGTCTTCCCGGCGATCTCGCCCGCCAGCCTGCGCGCCGCCGGCATCAGCTCGTCGGGCTCGTGCAGGCTGCGCACCAGGCCGCCGCGCAGCGCCTCCTCGGCATCGAACACGCGCCCGGTATAGACCCACTCGGCCGCCTGCTGCATGCCCACCAGACGCGGGAGGAACCAGCTCGAGCAGGCCTCCATGGTGATCCCGCGCTGGGCGAAGACGAAGCCGAAGCGGGCTTTCTTCGAGGCCAGGCGGATGTCCATGGGAAGCTGCATGGTGATGCCCACGCCCACGGCGGCGCCGTTGACCGCGGCGATCACCGGCTTTTTCGACTCGTAGATCCGCAGCGAGACCATGCCGCCGCCGTCGCGATCCCTGTTGCCCAGCGCCTCCTCGGCCCGCTTGCTGCGGTCGAAGGTATCGCCGCCCTTCTCCAGGTCGGCGCCGGCGCAGAAGGCCTTGCCCTCGCCGGTGACGATCACCGCGCGCACGTCGTCGTCGGCGTCGGCATGGTCGAAGGCGTCGATCAGCTCCCGCATCATGGCCGCGGTGAAGGCGTTCATGCGCTCGGGGCGGTGCAGGGTCAGGGTGAGGATGTTGTCTTCGACCTCGTACTTCAGCGTCTCGTAGCTCACAGGTCTGCTCCGGATGCAGGCTGGGTCGCCCGGCAGGGCGGTGTACTGACCCGGTCAGAGGTAATACCGCATCTCAGCGCTCCTGCCGGTCTGTCTGGCAAGGCGCGAGGAGCGCAGTGCAGTGGCGCTACACGACCGACGGGCAACGCCGTCCCGACGGGGCGAGGCGAGCGCTCTGCGGGAGGGCGCGTGAGCGGCGATGACGGCGTTGCGCTCGCTCGTCGGGGCAAAGCTACGCCTTCGCTCCCGCGCCTTGTCCTCCCCAGCCACGCGCTCTCCGAGACGTGGCATTACCTCGGACCGGGTTAGTGAATGCGCGCCAGTATAGCAGCGGCGGGGTCGGGAGCCGAAACGGGACGCATCGCGTTGTCCCAGCACCCAGCATGGGTACTTTGACGAATCCTCGGGCTTTGTCTACGCTTTTTCCATAAAAGCAAATCATGACTAGCGCAAAGGAAATGCGCTCGCGTGATAAGGCCCCGCTTGGGGAAGGCAGACAGGGACGTTCGGGGGCCGGCATGGATGCTTGGCGCTGCGCACGACGGGTGGTCTGCGCGTTGACCGCCCTGATTATTCCGGCGACGTCGATCGCCGTTTCGGCGGATGACGGTCCGGACCGGAACTACGCTCATGCACTCTGGCTTGCGCGCGGCAGACGGGTGCTTCGGCTGCCCGTAAACGCGGGCGATAGCGACCTGGAGATCGACAACGCGGCGCCTGTCTCGCGGCTGGCGCTGGACCGGGAGCGCGGCCGTCTTTGGATCTATACCGGCGGGAACCTTGCCGCCTTCGACTTCGACGGCAGGCGACTGCACCAGACGAGAGTGGTCTCCGCCGCCCAGGCCGCGTGGGATCGCCTGCCATTGCCGCATCCGTTTCTCCACTTGGCGCTACGGCCGGATCACGGTCTGTGGCTCGTGCGGGGCCGGTCGCTGGTGCTCGTCGCTCCGGACGATACCATCGAGGCACGCAAGCAGCTGGACGAAGGGGTGCTCGACGCCGCTGCCGATCCGGAGACGCGTCGCCTGTGGCTCGCGGGTCCGTTCTCCGTGACGGCCTACGATCAGGCCGGCAACAGGGCCGCGCATCTGTCCACGTTCCCGCACCCGGTGCGCGCCGTCGCGCCCGGACCCGGAGGAGCGACGCTCTGGCTGGCGGGCCCCCCCGGCTTGCGCCTGGTCGACATGACTGGTGCTGTCCGGCAGCGGTATCCGTCCGTTCACGCGGATGACCTCGCGCGAGACGGACAAGGCGGTTTGTGGGCGCTCTCGCGGCGGACCCTCTGGCGCATCGATCCGGCCGGGCAGGTCGTGGTGGTACGTCGGATGCGCCCGGTCCGCGGCCGAGGCTGGCGGCGCGGCTGGGCCGTCGACCCCGCCGACGGCACGTTATGGATGGCCACCGGGCCGATCGTGCGCCACATCGGAGGCGAAGGCTCGGTGCTCGGCCAAAAGACCCTCTCCAGCATGCCGCCGCGGCTGCTCGACCGCCTAAGCGGCATTGCAGTGTATGCGGACACGTTTCCGCCGACGCTGGAAGTGGCCTCGCCCGCGAACGGGGCTTTCCTGGCGACGCACCGACCGATGATCCGGCTTGGCTACGACGACAATGGTGTCGGGGCAGATCCGTCGTCCATCCGGGCGCAGAGCGCGGGCAACGCGCTTCCCGTGGACTGCAGCGGGGACCGGACCAGCGCGCAGTGCATGCCGGCACGAGAGATTCCCGACGGGGCGCTGGATCTCGCCGTGACCGTGGCGGACTTTGCCGGCAACCGGTCCCAGCCGGCCCACGTGTCCTTCACAGTGGACACGATCCCGCCGAAGATCACGGTGAGCTCGCCCGAGGACGGCGCCTGGACCAACGACCCGCAGCCGACGCTCGCCGGCAGCGTGTCCGAGCCGGCCACGCTCACGCTTGACGGCAGCCCACTAAACCTGGACGTGCGCCACGCCTTCCGTCAGCCACTGGACCTGACCGAGGGCAGCAACGCCCTGCACCTGGTCGCGGCCGACCGCGCCGGCAATCGTGGAACGGCTGAGCTTACGGTCCACCTGGATACCGTTCCGCCCGATCCCGTGCCTGGGTCAGCACTCACCGTTGGCACGCCGAGCAACGGCCAAGTGACCCTCTCGGGCGAAAAGGGCAGTGTGCCCGCGGGGATCGAGGTTGTTGTCAGCAACCTGGATACGGGCGATCACGTAACCACCGACGCCAACGCCGGCGGGAGCTTCTCGGCCAGCATCGCCGCCAAGGCCGGCCAGAGTCTGGAGATCCAGGCGGTCGACCGCGCCGGCAACCTCAGCGAAGCTCTCGCCGAGCACGTCGGCCCGCCGGATCCGGCGAAGGTCGCCCCGAAGATCGATCCAACGGTCAGCGCGAGCATGGCGGAGACCACTGCCTTCCTCTACCAGGGGAGTGAGCCGGTGCAGACCGGTGTCGCCTCGGGCGCGATCGAAGCGCGCCGCGCGGCCGTCATCCGCGGCAAGGTCATTTCGCGGGACGGCACGCCCCTCCCCGGCGTTCTGGTCACGGTCCAGGGGCATCCGGAGCTGGGTCAGACCCTGACGCGCAAGGACGGGCGCTACGACCTCGCCGTCAACGGCGGCGGGGCGCTGGTTCTGCGCTACTCGCACCAGGGCTACCTGACTGCAAGGCGCCAGCTCCATGCGAAATGGCAGAGCTACCTGGAGTCCCCGACCGTGGCGCTTGTGAAGCCAGACGCGCATGTGACCCCGGTGTCGTTTGGTGATACCAGCGTCACCCAGTTGGTCGGGGGGAGTCTCGAGACCGACGCCGCCGGCAGGCGCCGCGCGATTGCCGTATTCGCGCCGGGCACGCAGGCGACCATGGAAATGCCGGATGGGAGCACGCGCAGCCTGGGTGGAGGAGACGTCCGGATCACGGAATACACGGTTGGCGACAACGGTCGCAAGGCGATGCCGGCCCGTCTGCCCGACATGAGCGGCTACACTTACGCCGTAGACCTGAGCATTGACCAGGCGCAGACGGCGGGTGCCACCCGCATCGACTTCGACAAACCAGTGCGCCTTTATGTGCGTAACTTTCTCGGCTTCCCGGTCGGTGGCGCCGTCCCGCTGGGCTGGTACGACCCGACGCAAGCCCACTGGGTGCCCGCGGACAACGGCCGCATCGTCGGTGTGCTCTCCCTCGACACCGACGGCTGTGCGCTGCTGGATGTGGATGGCAGCGGTCAGCCTGCGAGCGGCGACGCGCTGGGGTCGCTCGGCATCGATCACGCCGAGAAGTGTCGTATCGGGCACCTGTACTCGGCCGGCCAGAGCTTCTGGCGCATGTCGGTTAGCCACTTCACCGTCTATGACAGCAACTGGCCCATAACCCTCCCGCCAGGATCCGCGCCACCCGAGGAAGCTCCGCACGCCGCCGGTCGCGGTAAGCTGGACAGCAACCGGGATAACCAGTGCCCGGGCTGCCGCATCAACGCACAGCCGCAAGTCCTGACCCAGAGCATTCCAATCGCTGGCACGGATTTGCAGCTCGTCTACAGCGGCGACCGAGCCAACGGGTATACGGTCGGTCGCTCGATCGATATTCCCGTTACGGGAGACACGGTCCCGGACTATCTGCTCAGCGCCGATGTAACGGTGAGGGTTGCCGGGCAGGCCGTGCATCGCCATTTTTCGCCGGATCCGGACCAGCACTTCGGATTCGTCTGGAACGGCCGGGACGCCTATCGCCGTAAGGTGTACGGCGCCTACAGGGCAACCGTGACGGTTTCCTATACTTATCCGTTGGTCTATCTGAGCGCCTTCACGGGTGGCGTGTCGTTTGATATGGCCCCACGCAAGCGACAGGAGATAGGTCCAACGTTTCTAACGACGGGTCGCACCTACTCCCTGAGTCGGACCTGGACCATCAAGCTGCAGCCGGATATCCCGGACAGCAACGCGCTCGGCGGCTGGATGTTGGACGTACATCATGCATACGACCCAGTGGGGCACGTGCTGGTCAAGGGGGACGGATCTCATCGCGGCGCCGGGTCGGTGGGGCTGGTGGTGAGTACCATTGCGGGTGGTGGCACCAGGTCCCCGGACAACGTGCCCGCCAAAGAGGCCAAGCTGAGCCAACCCACGGATCTCGCGGTCGACAGCGCCGGCAACTTGTTTATCGCAACATTCGAGGGGCTGATGGAAGTCACTTCCGACGGCCGAATCCACGAGCTCTCCCCCAACGTCCGGGGACCGAGCACAGTGGCGGTCGGGCCGGACGGAAATCTGTACGTCGGGTCCTACGATGGCAATACGATGTACAGGCTACAACCGGATGTCGCGATCACCGCAATCGCAGGCAACGGCGACCATTGTCCCGACTCGTCCAGTGATTGCGGTAACGGCGGACCCGCGATTGACGCCAGTCTCGACATCGAGGATATCGCCGTGGGCCATGACGATACGATCTACCTCATGCACGAGGACCACTTCTCGAGGCAGCAGCACCTCAAGGAGATCACCCCCGACGGGACATTGCACGATCTCCTCGCGTGGAGTGGCTCGCTCGCCTGCTGCCAGGCGAACAGGGTAGCGGCAGATCGCAACGGCGGGGTCTACTACGGTGGCTGGGAGGGTCCGGTCCTACGGAAGGGCCCGCACGATAAGACCAGCAATATTCGCCCGGCATCGCCGAATCTCATCGCGGATTTTGCGCAGGGCCCGGACGGCTGGGTCTACGTGCTGGACGGATCGCGTATATGGAAGGTCGGCCCGGATGGGGCCGACGCGGTGATCGCGGGATCCGGAGCAGCGTGTTTCAATGATCAGGACGGGTGCGGGGACGGGGGGCTGGCGCTGGATGCCGCCTTCGACGGTGACGGTGCGGGACGCCTGGCGGTTGCGCCGGATGGCGCCATCTACGTCACGGATCTCTATACCAATCGGGTTCGCAAGATCAGCCCGTCACTCCCCGGCCGAAGTAATGGCAAAATTCTCGTGCCCTCGCGGGATGGCAGCAAGCTGTTCTACTTTTCTCCCGATGGCCGTCACTTGCGCACTACCAGCGCGACCACGGGCGCGCTCGTCTACCGTTTCGGTTACGACGACACCGGACGGCTGATCAGCATCACCGACGGCAGTGACAATGTAACCACGATCGGGCGCGACAGCGCTGGCCGAGCCACGGCAATCGTCGCGCCGGACGGCGAGAAGACCACGCTGCAGATCAATGCGTCGGACCAGCTCGTACAAGTGACCGACCCGGCTGGAGCAAGCTGGAAGGCCGGTTACGAGGACAACGGCCTGCTGACCAGCTTCCGGGACCGCAACGGCAATCTCGACCAGTACACCTACGATGTCCGGGGCCGGCTCACGAAGGTGCAGGAGCCCACCGGTACGCGGTGGACGTTGCACAGAAAGGCTCTGGCCAATGGCGGCTACCGTGTGAGCATGACCGGCGGCGACGGTTTGACCCAGGTCTTCGCGGTGCATCCGTTGTCGAACGCCGGCGACAAGCTGATTCACACCTTCCCGGACGGGACCGGCCAGACCCGCATCTACAACCGAGACGGGTCGGGCGAGGTCGATCAACCGGACGGCACGGTACGGATATACAAGCAGGGAGCGGATCCGCGCTTCGGGCCAGCGCTGCCGATTCCGGCCAGCACCACGGTGACGACCCCCTCCGGACTGAAGATGACCCGCACGGTCATGCGCGCGGTGACAAGGCCGGATCCGCGCTCGCTGGCGCTCGGCACCCAGACCGACACGATTACGGTCGCCGGCAGCCAGTACACGCGTACTCTGGATGTCACCAACCATACCCTGTCGCTCACCACGCCGACGGGCAGGACGGTGCATGGCACCCTGGACGACCAGGGCAGAATCATGAGCTTGCAGGTCGGCGACCTTAGGGCGCTGCACTACGGGCGCGACTCGCGCGGTCGGCTGATCTCGCTGACCCGCGGCAGCGGAAGCGGTGCCCGCAAGCTGTCGATGAGCTATGGGTTGAACGGCTACCTGGCATCGGTTACCGACCCGAACGGGCGCACCGAGCGCTTCCAGCGGGACGCACTGGGCCGCGTGACAAGGGAGACGCGCCCGGATGGCTCGCAGATCCTTTTCCGCTACGATGCCAATGGCAACGTCACGGCCGCCGTTCCGCCGGGACGACCGTCGCACGAGCTGGACTACGATTCCCATGACGACCTCGCGTCCTACGCGCCGCCAGCCATCGGCGGCAGCCGGGAGGCGACGCGTTACCACTATGACGCTTCCCACCGGCTGACCAGCGTGGACTACCCGGGCGGCGCCACCGCGACACTCGACTACGGCAGCGGCGGCCAGCTGGTCGGGGTCGACACGCCCCGCGGCACCGAGAGCTACCAGTACGACCAGAACACCGGTCAGCTGACGGAGATCTCCGGTGGCGGCGAGACGCTCGACTTCTCCTGGGATGGCTTCCTCCCGACGACGCAAAGCTGGAGCGGCGCCGTCAGTGGGAGCGTCGGGTTCACCTGGGATCACTACTTCCGCGTGACGGGCATCACGGTCGCCGGCAACGACATCGCCCGCGCCTACGACAAGGACGGCTTACTGACGAAGGCCGGCCAGTTCACGCTGACCCGCGACGCCACCGACGGCATGGTCGACGCTACAGCCCTGGGGGACATAACCGGCACGCGCCAGTACGACCAGTTCGGCGCACTGAGCGATGCGACGGCCAGCTACCAGAGCACCGCTCTTTACAGCGCCCACTACCAGCGCGACGCCACCGGCCGCATCGTGAGCAGGACGGAGACGATCGGCGGAGTGGAGCACACCTACGCGTACGCCTACGACAAGAACGGCCGCCTGCTGCAGGTCCGCGTTGACGGCATGGTCGCCGACATCTACACCTACGACGCCAACGGCAATCGTCTGTCGAATAACGGCACCAGAGCCACCTACGACGACCGCGACCGCCTGCTGACCTACGGACAGGCGTCGTACCAGTACAATCCTCGCGGCCAGCTTTCGCAAAAGACGGGCTCCGCCGGCACCAGGACCTACGACTATGACGTCCTCGGCAACCTGCGCGAGGTGAAGCTCCCGGACGGCCGCACCATCGACTACGTCATCGACGGCCGCAACCGGCGCGTGGGCAGGAAGGTCGACGGCAAGCTGGTCCAGGGCTTCCTGTACAAGGACCAGCTCAACCCGGTGGCCGAGCTGGACGGCTCGGGCAACGTGGTCGCCCGGTTCGTCTATGGCTCGAAGCCGAACGTGCCCGCCTACATGATCAAGAACGGCAAGACCTACCGGATCATTTCCGATCACCTGGGCAGCGTGCGGCTGGTGCTGGACGTGTCCACCGGCGAGGTCGTGCAGCGGATGGACTACAGCCCCTTCGGGAAGGTACTCAAGGACACCAATCCGGGGTTCCAGCCGTTCGGGTTTGCCGGTGGGATCTATGATCCGGATACCGGGCTGGTGCGGTTCGGGGCCAGGGACTATGACGCGGAGGCGGGGCGGTGGACAGCTAGGGATCAGGTGCTCTTTCATGGCCGTGATACCAATTTGTACCGGTACGTACTAGCCGATCCTCTTGATTTTGGCGATCCCTTCGGCCATTGGTCTTTCTCGTTTGGAGCATACGCTGGCCTTGGTGGCGCAGTTGTTATTGGACAAGATCCAACGACCGGCCAATGGTTTTACGGTGGCCGATTGGGGATCGGTCTCGGCGGGGGCATAAGCTTCGATTATAGAGGCAAGCGACCTGGGGGAGGTGCGGATTCAAACTGTGACCATGGAACAACTTATGGTGATTTTATGAGCGCGAGTGGGAGCATTGGTCCTTACCAATGGAATCCGATCGATGCTCATGGCGGTTACGATACAACCACCGGTAGCGCGTACCACGAAGGCCCGTTGAACAACAAGTTCGCGTTTGGTAATGGGGCCGGGGTTGGTATTGGTGGGGCAATTGGCGTTGAGGTCATTGGACATTAGAACTACACGGCTGGCTATGTGGCAATGGGAAAGAACTTCTTGGCGATGCCGCTACTACTTAAGCTGCTGACGGCGACTACTCTTGTAGTCCCGATGTTTTGTGTCACATCGCTATTTCCATCCCGATCAATCAATGTCTTCGGACGGCAGATGAGCGCTTGGGAGTGGTGGTCGAGTGGAGCGGGGTTGGTGACGATCGTGATTGGCGGCCTCGTAGCCGCTGCCGCATTATTGATGCTGAAGCGTTCTCGTCATGGACGACCGATGTACATCGCGGGATGGGTGGCGATAAGTGCCTCTGTGCCGCTTGTCGCGTATCTTACTGGCGGACGCCCTTCGGGCGAAATAGCTTCGCTAATTTCCAATCTCGTCTTGACCGTGTCGATAAGTATCTATCTCTACAAAAGTCGTGCTGTCAGAGAATATTTCGCCACCGAACTCAGCCCGCGCATTGAGTAAGTGGGAACAACGAAATAGGGGACAGTGAACCGCCCCGGGTTTTGCGGAGGCTCCAACTCTTGAGAGAATGGAGCCATGAACAAGTCCAACAAGTTTTCCCCTGAAGTCCGCGAGCGTGCGGTGCGCATGGTCCAGGAGCACCGCGGGGAGTACCCGTCGCTGTGG
>DASQZM010000017.1:0-25429 GCA_035638695.1 Gammaproteobacteria bacterium
AATTGTCCCGCCTGCGCGTGCTTAAGGAAGTCGTCGTATCCATGAAGATGGGTGGGCAGATCGAGCCAAATGGAGCTCAGCGTGGCCGCTTGCGGCATGTCGTGGAAATAGATGCCCCAACTACGCTCGTTTTCAGACAGCAGATTGAACACCGTCTTCATCGTGTAGGGGAAATGATAGGGCTTGTTGTTGACGTAGCCGTGGGCGGTGCCTGTATGCAGGAAGAAGCGGTTCGGCCAAGTCTGATTGGGTGCCGACGCATGCCACTCGTCACAAACCGCAAAGGATTTGGCAAGCGTGCTCAACACCGGCAGTTGCTCGGGCGTAAAGCCGTGCATGACGTCACCGGGCCGATGGGTGGTCGTCTTGGCGTAATTCGCGGCAAAACCGCTCATGGTCGCTGGCGCAGAAGACTTCTTGCCGGCTCCAAATAGCTGGTGGGTCATGTCGGCAAAATCTTCATTGGGGTCCGGCGTGGGAATCCGGGCCAAGTCTGTCGACAGGGAGACCGGACTCGTCCAGACGGGATAGGGCTTATCCTGCCAGACGTTGACCGCGTCCTTCGGCACGCCGTTGAAATCGTCCCGCCCCTCGTAAAGACGCCCCAGCATCGAGTCGAAGGAGCGATTCTCCAGCATCAGCACGACGACGTGCTCAATTTGCGCCATTGCTACGTCTCCTTATTCCATGCCCCTCACGAGACGGGTCCGTGAATCCTCGTTACCAGATTAAACAAGGCGCTCAGTCGTCGAAGTGTGGGAACGCCTTCTTCAGTCGCTCGATGGTCGTGCGCCATTTGGGGGTTCGTGGCTTGCAGACCGTGTTCTGACTGCCGAAGAGACCATTCTCGTTGATTGCCGGCTCAATGGGCACGGCTTCGAGCCAGCGTACTGGACGAAGTACTTGCAGCGGTCCAGGTCGTCGACAATGTGTTGTTTAGCGCCCTTCCACACCATATGTATATGGTTGTAATATACACTCTATGATCGACTGGGCGAAGGTCACAGGGTTCCAGTGGGACGAAGGCAATGCTCTAAAGAGCGCCAGCAAGCACGGCGTGACGCAGGCCGAGGCAGAGCAGACCTTCTTCAACGAACCCCTCGTCCTTGCCCCTGACCCCAAGCATAGTCAACGCGAGCCGCGCTTCCACGCGCTGGGGCTAACCGACCTGGGACGGCCGCTACACATCACCTTCACTCTCCGTCAGTCGGGAACTCTGATACGGATCATCTCGGCTCGGGATATGCACTGCAAAGAGAGAGCGGCTTATGAACAAGCAGCGCAAGACAACTCCTGAGTTCAAGAGCGAGGCTGAGGAGCGCGCGTTCTGGGAAAGCCACGACTCCAGTGAGTACGTCGACTGGAGCCGGGCTCAACGCGCGCGGTTTCCCAACCTCAAACCGTCTACGAAGACGATCTCGCTCCGTATCCCGGTCGGACTCCTCGACAGCATCAAGATCGAGGCCCACCGGCGGGACGTGCCTTACCAATCGTTGATCAAGACCTGGTTGGCCGAGCATCTGGACCAGGAGCGCAAACGCTAACGCTCGCGGGCAACCGCGCGAGGCTCCAGCGTCGGCCCGATGGCTTTGTCAGGCGCCGTCATGCCTTGGAACTCCGAGATAGGGATGTACGTTCTCGCGCCAGTGTTCGGGTATCGGTTGTCGGTGGCAGTAATCGGTCAAGGAGAACAAAGGGCCAGTTCGCACATTGCAACATTTTCCAGGCAGATTCGGCTGCTCAGGTTGGTGGCCGCGACGCCATTGATCGCAACGCTAGGATCAGAGCTACCTTTCACGAACATGGTGAGTTGGGGAGCGCTGAGGTCGGGCCGGTGCGAAATGTTGGAACGTGAGAACTGACTCCGTTCGTCCGCCCGGTCCCAAAAGCGGCTAAAATCCTTCCTTCCAGCCTCTCCTGGTAAAGTGCGTGCCCATGAACGCGAAAGTATTGCGGGCCACGTTGGCCTATGTGGTGGCCTTTGTCCTGATGGCCGGGGCAGGCTCCGCGCGCGCGGCGGAAGGTCATCGCAATAGCGGGACCGACATCCGTGTGCTGCGGTTCAGCGCCGAGGTTCACGTGCATGCCGATGGCCGGTTCACCGAGCGCGACAGTGAGGTGATTGAAGCGCTCACGCGCAGTGGCGCACAGTCCGTGAACCCCTTCCAGCAGACTTTTTCAAGTTCCGTATCCAGACTGAAAGTGGTCTCGGCCTGGATCAAGACTCCGGCCGGCAGGCACAGGCCCGTGCCGTCCTCGGACGTTTTCGTGCGGCCAATGGCGGCGACCCAGGGGGCGCCCATGTACAGCCACGCCAAGGTGCTGAATGTGGTGCTGCCGCACTTCACCAAGAGCGATAAACTACACGTCACGACCTTACTGACGCAGATCAAGCCTTATTTCCCCCATCAATACTTCGGCGTATGGAGCGTAGGCGAGCGCCAGTCCGCCCGCGACGAGAAAGTCGTCGTTCAGGCACCCGTATCGATGCATCTGAAGGCGGCCCAACGTGACGGTTGGGCCATGGCGCATCACATCAAGGGCAATACCGAAATCTTTACCGCCACGCTAGCCGAACACCACGCGCATTTCCCCGGTCCGACAACGGTGGATTCGACGGACTACAGCCCGCTCCTCGAGGTGACCAGCTTCCCGACCTGGGCCTCCGTAGGGAAGGCCTACTGGGCCCGTGCCAAGGCCGAGGCGTTCGTGACCCCGCGGGTGAAGAGGCTGGCCGACCACGTAGCCGGCAAGTTGCGCGGCTGGAACGCCGTAAAGGCACTGTATGCCTGGGTTTCCGAGCACATTCGCTATGTGGGGCTGGAATTGGGTGTGGGTGGTTTCGTGCCGATCTCAGCCAATGAAACGCTGAAGACCGGCTATGGTGATTGCAAGGCGCACTCCACCTTGATCGAGGCCCTGCTGGCTGCGCGCGGCATTACGGCGTATCCGGTATTGATCAACTGGAACAATGCCTTCGACCTGGTGCCGCTTCCGGGCCCGGATTTCAATCACGCCATCGACTATCTGCCCAAGTACCATGTGTTTCTGGATGCGACCGGCGAATACGAAACGCCGGGCCAGCTGGCGGTGGGGGAGCGAGACAAGCCGGTGGTGGTCGCCGGCCCGCATTCCGAACTGCTGCATACGCCGGGTGGACAGCCTGGTCAGAACCACCTGGAGTACCGTGCCACCTTGCATCTAGCGCCGGACGGCACGCTTACTGGCACCGCGCGGATGACCACAACCGGCTGGTGGGCCTGGTTCAACCGTATGATTTTCGCGCAAGTGCCATCGGGTGCATACAAGCGGCTGATGAGCAAGCTGCTGAATACCAGCGGCGGCGGCGAGGGCAGCTTCGAGCACGGCAATCCACTGGCGCTGGATCGACCATTTCAGGTCAAGGCGCACTGGAGCGCGCCGGCCTACGCTGTCCCGGGTAAAATGCTGGCTCTGCGCTTGCCCGCCGGTCCGTATCTGGTTCCAAGCATGGGCGATACCACCGATCCGATCAGCGCCCTGGCGGCGGTGGCCGGTCCTGCCACGCGGGCCCACAGTATCAGCACCTACTTCGGCGGGATCGACTGGCACACCGCGCTGGTTCTGCCGCCGAACTATGCGCCGACGTATCTGCCGCCGGCGATCGATATGCGCAACGCCGCGGGCAGCTTCCGTTTTGCGCTACAGGATCACGGGGGCAGGATCGAAGCGAATTATCGGCTGCGTCTGACGCATGTGCTGTATACACCGTCGCAGTACGCCGATCTGCGCGCGTTACTGCGTGCCGATCTGCGCGTACAGCATACCCCCTTGATTTTTCATCATACTTAGTATGCGTTTTCCATGAATATGCGCAAAACCGCTTTCGCTTTTGCGACCGCTCTCACCGCGGGGATACCGGTAGTTCAGGCTGTTGCGGCGACGACGCCGCAGGTTAACTACCGGATCATCAGCCACCACGTGGCCCTCGACATTGCCAAGGACGGCAGCTATACGAAGACCGTTTCACGGGTCGTGCAACCGACGACGCTATCGGGCGTCGAGCAAGTGGCCCAAGCTCAGATCGCTTATCCAGCCAACTTCGCCACGCTGAAAATTCTGGCGGCCTATACGGAAACGGCCGCGCACAAACGGCTCAACGTCGCGCCGTCGGCCATTTTTACCCAGTCGACGGCCACTGCGTTGCGGGCGCCGCTTTTGAGCCAGGGCACCGTCAAGAACCTGATCTTCCCCGCGGTAACGCCGGGCTCGACGTTGCACCTGAAATACGTTGAGCATTTTGACAGGGCCTACCTGCCGGGCGTTTATGCGGCATCGGCGACGCTGGCACCGTCCGTACCGGCACACTCGGTCACCATAAGCATCACGGCACCCAAATCGATGCCGCTGTACTTCCATGCACGCGGGCCGTGGGTCGAACACCGCAGTGCTGGCCATGGCACCGAGACGCTCCGTGCTACGGGCAGTTGGTCGCATGTCGACTTTCCGCCGCAGGATACCGCGGCCGTGACCCAGTACGCTCCGATGGCCGTCCTTAGCACGGCTGCGGACTGGAAGGCCATCGCGCGCGCCTATGACGCGTTGGCATCGGAGTCGGGAAAGCTGACACCCGCAATCGACAGAGCGGCTGCGCAGGCCGCGGACGGCGCGCACGGCAAGCGCGCCGTGGCACGCATTTACCACTGGATGCAACAGCACATCCAGGCGGTGAACGTCGATTATCGCGACGCCGGATTCCGGCCACCGACACCAGCCAGCACGCTCGGGCGGGGCATCGGTGACAGCAATGCCAGCGCGGCCCTGTTGTGTTGCATGTTGCGTGCCGCGGGCATCGAGGCGGTGCCGGCACTGATTTCCACCTCGCCGCGCTATGTGCCGTATCCGGGCGCCGATCCCTTCGCCTTCGATCACGTGCTGGTCTATGTCCCTGCATATCACCTCTATCTCGATACCAGTCAGCGCTATGCGGGTATGAACGCGTCGCCGTTGATGGATGCGGGTAAGCCGGTCTTGATTACCGGTGGCGTTGACGCACTGGACCGCGCGCCGGCGCCGAGACGCAACCGCGTTCAGTACCGTGAAGTACAGTCGATGACGCTGGATTCCGACGGTGTTATTAGCGGGACCAGTCAGATCACAGCTTCCGGCTGGCGCGCCATTGACATGCGCCAGAATATGTTGAGCGATCGCACCGGCGATCGCTTGAGGCGGTCCATCCAAAACGGTTACTACCGACAAGGACACACGGGATCGATCCAGGTGGCAGAGATTTCCAACCGCGGGGACCTGAATCGGTCGGTGAGTGCCAAATTGCAATGGCGCGACAGTGATGCCTTCATCCCGGGTCGGCGCGTGGCGCTGGTGCTGCCCACACCAGGCAAAATCAGCGCCGCGCTGGCCCCGTTCGTTAGCCAGGCGACAAATTCTTATCCGACGGTGCTCAAGCGTGAAACCGTCGAGGAGGTCGTGCACGTGCGCCTGCCCGCCGGTATGAAGCTTGCGTATCTGCCCAGGAGTCGGCATTTGGAGACGCCCTTCGGCAGCTACAGTGTGCGTTACCACTATGCCAAAGGTAGGCTCGACGAGGATCGCCGGCTGCAGCTCACGCGGTTCGTGGTCGAACCGCAGCAATACCCGGAGCTGCACCGGCTGGCGATGATGGCTGTCAGCACGGCGCGCGAGGGACTGTTACTGTCGCCGGTACAGCGAGGCTGAGTGTCCCTCGCCTGTTGGGGCGCTGGCGTCACGTTCGAGCGGCCCACCTGGTACGTGAGGGAATCGCCCGCGAGTAAGATCACGGGGCGGTATCAATCGTTGATCGCAACGGGTTCCACGCAGGCGGAAAAGAAAGGGGACACCCATTAGAAGGTCCCCGTGAAAGTGGCAACAAGTCCCCGTGGGCAGCGTGCTGCCCTGTCGTCCCTGGTTGTCCTCGGTCATACGGCTCGCATCCGGGGTTTTCTCTGCATTCGGCTGCGGATCGCCCGATCCGCTCCAGACACCCATCGGGTTTAAGGCAGGCCGGACCGGCTGCGGCCCGGCGGCCCGTGACGCGGCTGCGTCCCATAAAACCTATCGGTGCCTGACTGCCCCGTAGGCGTTGCGATTCAGTTTTGTGGCTCCCGTGTCCGGGTCCATCCCCTGCGTCGGTGACAGCCAGGGCGAACCGGTGCGACCGAGGGGCGGGACCGTCGCCACTCAGTATAACGGCGTTCGAGCCATCCCCTTTGTCTGGCTGGCGGCCCCGCCACCACTCTAGAAGGCGCGCTCGATATCGAACGGCACCTGGTCGCGCATCACGTAGTAGCTGGCCCGGGCCAGCTTGTGCGCGACCGCCTTGATCGCGATGAGCTTGTGGCTGCGCGCGCGCTTGCGATCGTAGAAGCGGCGCACGGGTTGGTAGTAGCGCACCGCGAAGTGCGCCGCTTCCATGAAGGCCCAGGCCAGATGCCGGTTACCAGCCCGGCGGTGCCCCTGGCCCTTCTTCTTGTCATTCGAGCGCCGCTCGCTCTTGACGCAGCGGCAGTACGAGGCATACCGGCCCGGGGTGGCGAAGCGGCCGATATCGCCGGTCTCGAGCAGGATCGTCAGTGCCAGCAGGTTCTGTGTGCTCACCAGCAGTGCTGTCCGTTGCCGCACCAGGTGCCCCCGACAGCGCAGCAGATCGCGCAGGCCCGCTCGCTGCGCGGCATGATGTAGCCTTCCGGCAGGATCCCAAGGCGCAGCATCCCGGCCAGCCAGCGGGCATCGGTGAAATCATCGGCGTACTTGAGCCCGTCGTAGCGGTCGGCCTTCGCCGGGTTGCACAGCCGCACCGCGTAGCCGGCATCCTGCAACCCGTCCACCAGCCAGTACCCGTTGTAGGTCGACTCCACCACCACCGCTTCCAGTGCGTCTGCAAACGGCACCAACCCGCCCTTGATCGCCTCCAGCTCGTTGGGATAGCGCTTGTGGAACAGCAATGCCCCCTCGGCATCGATCAGAGCCAGAACACTGTTATTGGAGTGCAGGTCAATCCCGCCGTAAACTGCCATCGGAAGGCCTCCTCTGTTTCGGTAACTCGTTGCTGCCACACAAGAAGTTACCGCCCGCGGAGGGGGCCTTCTAGATGATTCTCAGATTTATTTTCTGGTTTGAAGCCGAGTCTTAGGAATCGAGGCGGTTACGCTCGGCTGAGAAAATAGATCTGTCCCCTTTTTTCACGGCAGCGCCGGGCAATCTCGGTGGCGCCCACGCCGAACGTACAGTCAGTTACGCGCCGCTACACCAGAGAGCGAGCACCCGGGAGCTCTTACGCCCCCAGAACAGAGTTCACGCGGAAGAAAGACGTATAAAAAATCCATGTTATAATAAATCCGGTGCCATTGCGTAACCAAGGAGGCGGTGACATGGATTCAGGGCGGCTGCTAGCCGAAAGCGAGCGACTGGAGGATCAGCGCGTCCGGTGGCTGGCGAGTCATCGCGGCGAGAGGGCTGCGCGCGCCTTCGCGGAGCGTACCCGGGCGATCTACCGCAGCGCTGTGGTGCGGCGCTCGGCGCCCGCCGGCAATCCGTCGTTCCGCCTGCGGCTGATCGGTTCCTACTGTTATCTGAAGCATTATCTCAGTGACGCCAGGAGGTTGGCGGAATGACTCTGCCGGGGGTCGCCATTGCCGTGCATCTGCTGGGCATCCTGTGGTGGATCGGCGGGCTGGCGTTCGTGACGCTGGTGTTTCTGCCGATGCTGCGTCACCAGCCGGAGGGTGACCGGCTGGCGCTGCTGCAGACGATCGAGGGCCGGTTCGCGCCGCAGGCGCGCACCGCCGTGCTGCTGGTCGGACTGTCCGGCGGCTACATGCTGTGGGCCCTGGGGGCATGGCGCTGGCTGGGCCAGCCCGGTTTCTGGTGGCTGGATGCCATGATCGGCTACTGGCTGTTGTTCGCGGTCATGCTGTTCATCATCGAACCGCTGGGCCTGCTGCAACGCATGGTGTTCTCGGCGCGCGACCCGGCCGCCGCCTGGCGGCGCTTCCACTGGCTCCACGGCGTGCTGCTGGCGCTGGCGGTGATCGTGATCGCTGGTGCGGCCGCCGGGGCCCACGGATTCTGAATAAGGGGCGTGACCAGCGCACCGCGCCGGACGCGGCTCAAAGGCTCTCCGGTCCCCAAGGGGCTGCATGCCCCGCCCGGGTCGCGGACCGTCGCCGGTCGGGTCTGGCCCGTGCCGGCGGGAGCACCTCGGATCAAGCGGCTGCAGGTCTACCGCTCCGATCCGGAGGGGGGCGAGTGCCCGCGGGTGGATACGTTCAACGTCGACCTGGATGACCGCGGGCCGATGCGTCCTGGACGCTCTCAGCAAGATCGAAAACCAGATCGATCCGAGCCTCACGTTCCGCCGCTCCTGCCGGGAAGGGGTTTGTGGTTCCTGTGCCATGAACATCAACGGTACGCACTGGCTGGTGGACAGCCGTGACGAGGCCACCGGCGAGCGCCTGGACAAATTGGAGGATCCATTCCGGCTGTACCCTGCCACACGATTCCCAACTGTACGCGGACCTGCCCCAAGGGGCTCAATCCCGGCAAGGCGATTGCCGAGATCAAGCGCAAGCTGCTGGAGCGGCAGGGCTGATGCGTACATGGCCGGCAGGTGAGCGACGGCGGAAGAGGGTGACGGGCCATGGCGGATAGAATCAGACCGCGATCGCCCCACGTTCAGATCTATCGACCGCAGTTGACCTCGGCGCACAACGCCCAGGACGACCGATGCAGCCCGCTAGCGCCGAAGCAGGCAGAACGCGGCAGCTTGCTGGCGGCCGGCCTCCTCTCCCGGCATCCCCCGGATCGCCATGGGGCCTGTCCTTCTGCGACCGGAGCATGGTGCTCGGCGCCTTGTGGTTCGCGCTGGCCCTGTTGCTCAACGATGTGACGTTCGGCAGGTTCGCCGCGGCCAACACGGCCGGGATTCGGAACTCGCTGCACCCGGCTGCGCGGCGCGCCTCGCCGGTCGCGCCCGTTGCGAGGCGCGGCAGGCCCGGTGGCGCGCGGGCTACGGGTTCCGGTACCGCCCCCCTTTGCGTGACCGTGCGGGCAGGCAACCTGGCAGCGGACTTCGAACGCCTGACTGTGGTCAATGCGGAGGGTGCGGATTGCGGTATTTTCGGTGCCAGCGGTTCACCACGGCGGAGTTGTCGTGGCCTTCAGGGAGCGACCTATTATGGATGTTGCGGATCAGCGAACAGGGGAGCGCCCCGAGGCCGCGGGGCTCGTCGGGCCCGGGCCGGTTCCGGTCGCGTTGCGGGTGAACGGGGAGCTACGCCGAATCGCGGTGGAGCCTCGCACGACCCTCGCCGAGGCTCTGCGGGGACCGCTCGGGCTCAAGGGGACCAAGCTCGCGTGCGATCATGGTGCCTGCTCCGCGTGTTCCGTGTGGCTGGACGGTCGGGTAGTGGCTTCCTGCAGCATCCTGGCAATCGAGATCGGCGACCGCGAGGTTACGAGCATCGAGGGATTGGCCTCGTACGGAGCCCTGCACCCTGTCCAGGAGGCATTTATCGCGCACGACGCCGTGCAATGCGGATTCTGTACCCCCGGACTGGTGATGAGCTGCGCCGCTCTGCTCGCCAGCAATCCTCGCCCCGGCCCTGACCAGGTTCGGGCAGCGATCAGCGGCCATGTTTGTCGCTGCGGGACCTACCCCCACGTGATACGGGCGATGCGGTCCCTGGCCGGCCCCGGAGGGGCCGGGCATGGACGGTGATCGGCGTGGTCGTCGGGAGCGCTTCCCTTACGGTCTGGCTCACCTTGGACTGGGCGAGGTGGAGCGGGAGATATCTCCCGAGGAGCCGCCGCCGCTCGCCGCCAACGAAGGCCTACGCCTGATCGGGAAGGACACCCGGCGCTGGGATGCCCGCGCGAAGGTGACCGGCGAGGCGCGGTACACGGTCGACGTGGATATGGCGGGCATGCTGCACGCGGCAGTCCTTCGTTCGCCTTTTGCCCACGCGCGCATCCTGTCGATCGACCTGTCGGCTGCGGAGAATGCCCCGGGGGTACACGCCGGGATCGACCTGGTCGGCGCGGCGGCGGATAGGCCGCCTGCCGTGGTCCGTTACGTCGGCCAGCCGGTAGTCGCCTTGGCCGCCGAGTCGCGCGTCCTCGCCGAGGAAGCGTTACGCCTGGTGGAAATCGACTACCAAGAGCTTCCGTTCGTAATCGATCCGGAACCGGCCGGCAGACCGGATGCGCCGGTCGTGTATGACCTCAGCGAGGTGGCCGACGCTCCCTCGGCGGGCCTGCCCGCCACGCCCCGGGCCGAGTTGCTGCTGGGCAATGTTCTCGGACCCGGCGGCGAGCACGAATCGAGTGATGTTACCGCAGCCCTGGAGCAGGCGGACACCGTGGTCGGCGGGACGTATCGCACGCAGGTCCAGACGCACTGCTGCATGGAGCCCCATGCGATCGTCGCTTCCTGGCGGAAGGACTGCCTCGACGTGTGGATGTCCACGCAGTTCATTGCCGGCGTGCGCGTGGAGCTGGCCGAGTATTTCGGCATCCCGCTTTCGCGCGTTCGTGTCCGGGCGGCAGCCATTGGTGGGGGATTCGGCTCCAAATCCCGCCTGGGGCTGTATGGTCGCGCTGCCGCCGGGTTGTCCCGGCTTGCTCGGGCCCCCGTCCGGCTGGTGTACCGGCGCGACGAAGAACAGATCGATAGCGGGAACCGGTCTTCCAGTGAGCAGCACCTGCGCATCGGGGCAAACCGGGACGGCACGCTGGCGGCCATTTCGCTCGTCTCGTATGGCAACGCTGGGATCGCCTTCGGCGCGGGCGTGGGCTTCATCGCGACCGGCCTGTACCGGTGCGATCGGGTGGCAGCCCTTCACTCGGACGTATTTACCCATACGGCACCGAGCTGCGCGATGCGGGGGCCGGGCAATACCCAGGGCGCATTCGCGTTGGAGCAGTGCATAGACGAGCTGGCCGAACGGCTCGGGATGGATCCGCTCGATCTGCGGGACCGGATCGATCAGAGCACGGTGCGACGCGAAGAACGCCGTCTCGGCGCCGAGCGCATCGGGTGGCACAGGCGTTCTGGTCCCGGGCGTGGCGCCGGCCCGATCAAGCACGGGCTGGGGGTCGCCCAATCCCTTTGGCCCGCGCTTGTCCAGACCAATGCCGCCTGCGAGGTTCGACTCTGGCGCGATGGCGTCGTGGAAGTGCTCTCGAGCGTGCAGGACATCGGCACGGGCGTGGGTACGACGCTCGCGCAGGTGGTCGCGGAAGAACTCGGGCTCGAGCCGGACCAGGTTCGCGTGCGGATCGGGGATACGGAGTACCCGTCGGGCCCCCCCTCCTACGGCAGTCGCACCACCGCCTCCATTACCCCGCCGGCCCGCACCGCGGCCTGGCGGCTGCAAGAGTCCCTGTTGCGTGCCGTTGCAGCGGCCTGGCAGGTCGACGCGGCGGACCTGGTTCTTGAACAGGGGCGGATTCGTCTGCGCGGCGATCCGGACCGCCGCATTTCCTGGCGCGAGGCCGCTGCGACGCTGCGCACCGACCGGATCAGTGCCGTGGCGGACCGGACCGACGACTACGGCGGTTTCCGCAGCCGTGCGGGAGATGCGGCCGTTGCCCGCGGGGAGCTCGGGGGAGTCCAGTTCGCCGAAGTGGAAGTCGACACGGAGACCGGGTTCATCCGCGTGCAGCGCGTGGTTGCCGTTCAGGACTGCGGCCGACCGATCAATCCCCGGCAGGTCGAAAGCCAGGTCCAGGGAGGTGTCCTGATGGGGATTTCCTACGCCCTGCTCGAGGAACGCATCCTGGATCCCCGGACCGGAAGGGTGCTCAACCCGAACTTCGTCGACTACAAACTTCTGGGGGCGGGCGAGGTGCCCGAAATCGACGTGATCCTGCTGGAGAACTATCAGGGCTTGAGCGCTTCCGACGCCTACGGGGTCGCCGAGCCCTCCAACATACCCACCGCCGCCGCGGTCGCCAATGCCGTTTACAACGCAATCGGGGTCCGAATCCGGTCGTTGCCCATGACGCCGGCGACGGTCCTGCGGGCCCTCGGCTCGCTCTCGGGGGAGGATCGCTGATGGAGCCGTTCGCCTGGCGCCAGGCCGTGACTCCGGAGGATGCCGCGGGATACTCCACCAGCACCACGGCCCGGGCAATGCTCACTGTGGCCGGCATGCCGGATCGGCAGCACGTGCTGATCAAGGCGGGCGGCGTGGACCTGTTGGACCTGATGAAACAGGGCGTTGCGGCACCCCGATGCCTCGTGGACATCAGCCGCATCGGGGAACTGGAAGGGGTTTCGCAGGCAGCTGACGGTAGCGTGCGTATCGGTGCGCTGACCACCCTCGCGGAGCTTGCCGGGAGCCCGCTGATCAGGCAGAACTACCCGGCGCTGAGCCAGGCGGCGGCCGGCGCCGCCAGTCCCCAAATCCGCAACCGCGCCACGCTGGGCGGCAACCTGCTTCAGCGGCCCCGGTGCTGGTATTTCCGGTCTGCCTCTTATCACTGCACCCGCAAGGGTGGGGCGCACTGCTTCGCGTTTGAAGGCGATAATCGCTATCACGCTGTCTTCGGTAACCATGGATGTGCCATCGTGCACCCGTCGACCCCGGCGACACCGCTGGTGGCCTACGGTGGCTCGGTGGAGATGACGGATGCCCGGGGCCGCCGGCGTCAGATCGCGCTCGAAGATTTCTTCCTGTTACCCGAAGCGGATCTGCATCGGGAAAACTCCCTGGCGGCGCAGGAGATCCTGACGGCGGTGCACCTGCCGGCCCACGTTGGCGGCCGGCACGCTTCGTACCTGCAGGTCGCGGAGAAAGCTGCGTTCGACTGGCCGCTGGCGGCCGTCGCGGCGGTGCTGGATCTCGATCGGACAGGCCGTTGCCGGCGGGCGAACATCATCCTCGGCGCGGTCGCGCCCGTTCCATGGCGTAGCGCTGCAGCGGAAACCGCGCTCGGCGGTTCGGAGATCACGCCCGAGGCTGCGCGGGCGGCGGCCAGGGCGGCTGTTGCCGGCGCTGCCCCCCTCTCGCGGAACGGTTACAAGTTGTCCCTGGTCGACGCGCTCGTGCGCCGTGCCGTGCTCGCCGCCGCGGGGTCGGATTCCGCCGGTCCCGGCTGACGGGGTTCCACCGCTCGCGTTTGCCGGCCGCCATGAGTGCCGCTTCAGGCGCAGCTCGCTCTGACGACCACTGATCACGGTCGGTGAGAGGGAATACTGACGCCCGTCACGATCCACGCAATATTCGGGACAGGGTTGGTGCGACCGCTGCGCCCGTGCCACCGGGATGCGCGCGGCTGGCGGACGGTGTGTGTGCGCGGAATCGTCAACCGCTTTGGCGCGGTTCTCCCGGCCGTCCGCGCGCTGCCATGAGGGAGGCGAAGAGCACTATCCCGAGGGACGGAACCCCTCTCGCCGTCCCGTCGTCCGGCTTCGGAGCGAGGGCCCAGACAGGCCGGCAGCCGCGTACCGGGGCTCCGCTCTTCACGGGTCGCGCCGCTTCTGCGGATGGCCGACCGACTGCGCGAACAGAACGTGCTGGCGGCTCGAGAGCGCGAGCCGGATGGCCAGGGCCTGCCGGTCGCAGTTGTGGAACCACGTCGCGAGCCTTTCGCCTGCCGCGAAGAGATAGACGTTCGCCGCGATTAGGCCCGTATCGACGTAGTAGTAGGATTTCTGGACCTCCGGATCGCGCAGGCCGGGCTCGTCAAAGCCGGAAGACTGCTCGAGCCGTTCCAGGTCGACCACGTAGATCAGCTGCACCGGCGCCTCGACCTCGCCGACAGGCTGGCCCGGGGTCAAGGCGCTCGCGCGCAGATCCCCCGCCGCGACCGGCGAGAGCACGTGGCTCAAGGGGTCGTAGAGATGGGTCGTGTCGGCGAGAGCGACGTAGACGTCGATCTCCTGGGAATTGCTCGCCGAAGCGGCCGTGCGGCCGGTCATGCCGAAGGGGCCGTTCTGGCGATTGACGCCGAACGCGGCCCACAGAAGGTTCGAGAGGGTCTGCAACGGCAGCGGATCCGGGCGGATGGCACGGGTGGTCCGACGTTGCTCGAGCGCCTGGAACACGGACGTGTTTCGACCCGGTTTCGGTGGCGGCAGCTCGATGGGAAGCGATCTTTCGAATTTGCCAGACGACGGACACATGGCTCGATCCTCCGTTGCCGCAAGCGTGACGCACAGCCACGTCGCGCGCTTGTCCGACTGACAAGGTTAGTCGAAAGTCGGAGAAGCAGGCTGACCTTCACTCACAGCGACCGAGCCGTCATTGGGACGAACGAGCTTTCGGTATAGGCGGAAAGAACCTGCCTGTGCTCCTTTGGTACTGCCTATAGAAGGGGAACTGCCTAAGGCGGGTTCTGGACCTCCCGGTAGCCGGAGACCTCCCAGTCGGCCGGATGATCGACCACACCGGCCCGCACCATGTAACCAATCTTCCAGAAGGTATGGTCAGGTCTCAGCGGCGCCCTGAGCCGTTGTGGCAAGGCGCGAGGAGGGAGTAGTCCAGGGCCTGGACCAGGTGGGTTTCGGTATCCACGGCAGTGGCATGGCTCCGCCCTTAGAGCGTGATTTTCGGGGTTGGAATTGGCGGCCTAAGCGCCATTTCAGCCCACTATCTGGCAAGTTGTGTCGTCAGATCAAATGGTTCCTATGCTCCGACCCCGCCCGACTGTCCTGGACGGAAATTCACGAACCCGCGACCCTGGAAGGAATCCGGCGATGGGTCTCCTCCGATCCAAACGCCACCCAGGCACCAGAGGCCGCGAGGATAACGACGGTGGCCCAAAAGGCCGGCGTCACGTGGGAGGTCGCCTGCGCGATAGCGCCGAGGATCAGTCCGCCGATAGCGTAGCCGGTGTCGCGCCAATAGCGGTAGACACCCAGAGACGCGCCACGCCAATGCGGCTCCGAGATGTCGTTGACGGCCGCAATGATATTGGGATAAAGCATCGCCATGCCGACCCCCATCACACAGGCGGAGGCGATCCAGGCGCCGAACCCGGAGAGCACCGCGACGCCCGCGATGCCGAGGGCCAGCACCCACAGGCCGCCGGTGATCAGGCGCTTGCGGCCAATGCGGTCTGAAAGGGGCCCGCTCCAAAGCTGGGATCCTCCCCAGACGGCGGCGTAAACGCCTGTCACCCAGCCGATCCCGTCCAGGGTCAGGCCGCGCTGATGCAGGTAGACCGGAAACAGCACCCACACCAGGGTATCGGCGATCTTGTTGGTGACCCCCGCCTGGGACAGGGCCCGAAACGTCGGATCTCGAAAGGAGACCAGAGCGAAGATCTCGGCCATCCCGGGATTGTCCGAGCGGAGCTGGGCTCGTCGCGCATCGGGCGTCTTGCGGCCCCCTGTCTGACGGCGGGCCGCGCTCTCCGCGCGAGCCCAACCGCGTGTTTCCGCGACCAGCAGAACGGTTACCGCGATCGCCGCCGCGATGACGGGCAGGGCAAAGCCGAACAGGGCCGGCTTTGGGCCATATATCGTGGCAAGCCACCCGGTCGCCAGACCGGCGACACCCATGGCCGCGTAGCCACCGAACTCGTTGATCCCAACCGCCAGCCCGCGCTGATTGGCACCGGCGAGATCGACCATGCTGATGACCGTTACCGACCACGCCAATCCCTGGCTGACTCCCAGGAACACGTTGGCCGCCACGATCCAGGTCCAGTCTGTCGCGAACAGGATAAGGAACGGCACGGGCAGCGCCGCGACCCAGCCCAGCAGCAAGACGCGCTTCCGGCCGATGCGATCCGCCAGCGTACCCGCCGCGAAGTTCATCAGTCCCTTGACGAAACCGAAGGCGATCACGAAGGACGCGAGCCACAGGAAAGCTCCCTGGGCGACGCCGAAGTGTCCGGCGAGCGCCGGGAGTACCGTGCGTTCCGTACCCAAGCTCAGCCCGACGAAGATCACCTGCAGGGTCTGCAGGGAAAACTGGGCCAGGTTCCCCGTGATATCACGCACGTGATGTCGGGACTCTATCTCCGTCTCCATGCCCCCCTCCCTTTTCCGATTGATGCGCCTGCGACTTGCGAATGCGCGAATCGGCCCCGCACCCGCGATCTAGCGTCTCTCTGTCGCCTGGCCTTTGCCTGCCAAGCTACCGCGTTCCGCTCCCCATGTTTGCCGCCGGGTATTCGGCAGCATGGGGCGGCGCTTCAGGGAGGTCTCGCGTCATGGCATCAATGAATGCGGTCTCGCCCTCGATGCGGAATGCACGGTTGTGAAGACGCTCGAACCCGATAGCAGATGCCGTCTGGCGTATGCCCGGGGGCATGCGGAATTGCCGCGGTCACAGCTGCTCCACGGGCAAACCGGCAGCCTTCCACTCGGGGAGCCCGTCTTGCAGTCGGCGTACGCTGAACCCGCGCCCCCTGAGCGTGGCGACCGCCTCGAAAGACAGGACACACCAGGGCCCTCGACAGTAAGCGACGATCTCGCGCTGCGGGCTGAGCTCATCGAGCCGCGATTCCAGCTCGGCGAGTGGAATATTCACGGCACCGGGAAGATGCCCGGTCGCGAACTCATCTGACGGGCGCACATCCAGGAGCGTGACCAGACCATCGCGCATTCTGCTCAGAAGCTCCGCGCGCGAGACCGGCTCCATGGTGTCGCGCTCCCCGAAGTAGGTTCGCCGGATGCGCGCCACCTCGGCAAGGTTGCGGCTTGCCAGGTCGGACAGTGCGGCGGTCACCTCGAGTACGGACTCGTCTGCCAGGCGATAGCACACGCGCTTGCCTTCCCGTCGCGAGGCGACCAGGCCCGCGCGTCGGAGCTGCTGGAGGTGTTGCGAGGCATTGGCCAGGGTCAAGCCGACGCGTGCGGCCAGTGCGTCGACACTGCGCTCGCCCTGGGCTAGATGTTCGAGCATCTCCAGCCGGTGCGGCGACCCGAGTGCCCGGGCGACCAGGGCAAACTCACCGTATAGCGCCTGCTTGGGGTCGGTTGACATGGGGCTTGCTCTCACATTAAATGACTCAATTGAGTAATTGAGTGTAATGCTTGTGGCTGGACAGGGGAAGCCAGCGGAATGCCTGACCAACGCCAGCACGCCGATCGCGCCGGAGGTGGCCGCGGTGATGCGCTCGGCATGGGCCGGGCCTACGGCAATCCGTCCAGCACGCATTGGGCCGGCCGCCCGGCCCGGGAGTGGATGGAAACCGCGCGGGCCCAGGTCGCGGCCCTGCTGGGCTGCGCGGCCGAGGAGATCGTGTTTACCAGCGGCGGCAGCGAAGCGAACAACCTGGCCCTGAAGGGCGTGTTCTTCAGTGCCCGGCGCCCACGTCCGCACTTCATCACGACCGGCGTCGAACATCCGGCGATCACGGCGCCGCTGCGTTTCCTGGGAGGTTGGGGCGCGGCGGTGACCCGGCTGCCCGTGGATGGGACCGGCCGCATCGACCCGGAGGACCTGCGCCGAGTGTTCGTAACAGACGAGTGGAGGGCTTGCGTGGAACGGAAAGCTCACTGGGAAGATGTATACCGAACCAAAGCGCCTGAGGAGGTGAGTTGGTATCAGCCTCACTGTGAGCGCTCACTCGATCTGGTGCGTGACTTCGCACCAGACCATCGAGCTGCGATTATCGACGTGGGCGGCGGTGCTTCTACGCTGGTGGACGACCTGGTCTCCGGGGGATTCCGTCATTTAACCGTCCTGGATTTGTCGGGAGCGGCACTGGCTGAGGCCAGGCAAAGGCTCGGGAGGCGAGCGGCGGGTGTCCACTGGATGGAGGCCGATGCCCTTGACGTGCGATTGCCGCAAGCAAGCGTGGATCTGTGGCACGATCGCGCGGTCTTCCATTTCCTTACGTCGACAGACGACCAGCAACGCTACGTCGGGCAGGTGGGCAATGCGGTGAAGTCTGGTGGTCATGTCGTCGTGGCGACGTTTGCGGAGGATGGGCCCACCAAGTGCAGCGGCCTGACCGTCCAGCGGTACTCGCCCGAATCCCTGCGCGCGGTGTTCGGCACTGGCTTCCAGCTCGTACACAGTAGCCGGGAAACCCATTTGACGCCCGCGGGTAAGGAGCAAGCCTTCATCTATTGTGTCTTTCGGGTGCAATGACTCCGGGGCGGGGCCGCTCGAGCGTTGCGCCCCTGCCGTCGCGGCGCGGCACAAACCGGCACGGGCAGGAGTCCATTAACCAAGAACTCGTGGGGCGATCTCCGTGACATCCAGCGAATACCTGCCAGCAATCCTGGCTGACAAGCACTACGGTTCGGCATCGGCATTCACGCCCGAGAGTCTGCTGCGTGAAGCCCGCCGCCAGAAGGGCAAACCCGTTGCGGCCGTCCCGAAAGTCTGCGTGCTCGATCCGGACGGCGATATCGTCCGTCAACTCAGGGCGGACGGGCGCGCGCGGCGTCAGGAAGGCTGGGTCTGCTACCACACCGAGCTTTTTGTCTTCGACCAAGGCGGGCTGACGGTCGGCATCATAGGCTGCGCCGTCGGGGCCTCCTTTGCCGTTCTGGTAGCGGAGGAGCTGTTTGCTTCGGGCTGCCAGCTGCTAATCAGCATCACATCCTCGGGCGAGATCCTGCCGGTCCGGGAGCTGCCTTATTTCATCCTCATCGACCGGGCGCTACGGGACGAGGGTACGAGCTATCACTACGTGCCTCCGACGGACTGGAGCGACGCGCCGGCCGGTGTTCTTGGACGCCTGGAGGGGGCATTCGAGGATCTCGGGGTCGCCGTGGTGTCGGGTGCGACGTGGACGACGGACGCACCATTCCGGGAGACGGAGGAGGCAATCGGGGTCATGCGCGAGCGCGGCGTACTGGCCGTTGAGATGGAAGCGGCCGCTCTGTACGCGTTCGCCCTGGCGCGGGAGCGCCCCGTCGTCTGCTTCGCACACGTGACAAACCGGATGGGCCAGATCGAGGGAGACTTCGAGAAGGGTGAGCGTAACGGCGCGGTCGATTCGCTCAAAGTCGTCGTCCGCACGGCCGTGCGCCTGGGTTGGGTGCCGGATTCACCGCCCTGAGCGGAATCACTCGTGCTGCGGAAATGACGAGCCCCCTACGGCCCGTGTTGGCAGGATGGGCGTCATCCGCCGCGTCGCCGGGCGGGTGAATGACCGGATCAAGCGCAAGCGACCCGGGAATCCTTCGTTCTCTCGCGCGTGGAGCCGGCCCCGCCCTCCGCGGACGGTTCTGGAAGCATTACAAAGTGACAAATCGTGCTTTCCCCGGGCTCCCGGCCAACACGTATCCTCCGGGTCGAGGCACCGACCAGACCCAAGGGAGGACTGCATGCCGGTTTCAGACAGACGTGTCGTGATCATCGGGGCCGGTGCCGCCGGCACCGCCGTTGCCGCATCCCTGCGCCGCCGGGACCGCCATCTGGAGGTCGCGATGGTGGATCCCGCGACGGAGCACCATTACCAGCCCGGCTTCACGCTGGTCGGGGCCGGCTGCTTCCCGCGCCATCGGGCCACCCGGCCGCGCCGGGACTGCCTCCCGGCCGGGGTCCGCTGGATCCCGCAATCGGTGGCCGAGGTGCGCCCGGAGCACAACCGCGTGACCCTGTCCGGTGGCGGCACCCTCGATTACGACGCCCTCGTCGTCTGCCCCGGAGTGGAGCTCGACTGGCAGCGCATCGACGGCGTGTTCGAAACCCTGGGTCGCAACGGCGTGTGCAGCAACTACTCGCCGGACACCGTGGGCTACACCTGGCAGTGCCTGTCGCGCCTGGAGCACGGCAGGGCCCTGTTCACCCAGCCCGAGATGCCGATCAAGTGCCCGGGCGCGCCGCAGAAGATTGCCTATCTGGCGGCTGATCGTCGCCGGCGGCGGGGCCTGGCCGGGCTGGATATCCGCTTCCACCTGGCGGCCGACACGCTGTTCGGCGTCGGCGCCTACGTTCCCGCCCTGGAGCGGGTCGCCGCGGGCTACGGCCTGGACGTGCGCTACCGCAGCCGGCTGGTGGCCGTGGACGGCGCCGCGCACGAGGCGCACTTCGAGGTGACCGGCGAGGACGGCGCGGTCCATCGCCACCGCGAGCGTTTCGACATGCTGCACGTGGTGCCGCCGCAGCGGGCCCCGGCGTTCGTCCGGGAGGGTCCGCTCGCCGATGCCGGCGGCTGGGTGGAGGTCGACCCGGATACGCTGCGCCACCGGCGCTACGGAAACGTGTTTGGACTGGGGGATGCGGGTTCCACCCCGAATTCCAAGACAGCCGCGGCCGTGCGCTTCCAGGCGCCGGTGGTGGCGGCGAACCTGATGGACGTGTTGAACGGCCGCGCCCCCGGGGCCGCCTACGACGGCTATGCCGCGTGCCCCATCACCACATCCTACGGCAAGGTGCTGCTGGCGGAATTCGTTTACGGGGGGCGGCCCACGCCCACGTTCCCGGGCCGGTTCGACGCGCCGCGCCGCAGCATGTGGCTGCTGAAGCGGCGGTTCCTGCCCTGGATGTACTGGAACATGCTGCTTACCGCCCGCGAGTGGACGCCGCGCCACCGCGCGGAGCGGGCCGAACGGCCGGCGCCCGGCGCCATCTGACCGGGTCGCGGGGGTCGGCGTCGACGACATCGGCAGGGGCGAAGCTGTCGATGTCCCGTCGGAACTCCGGCTGGGATTCGGCGGCGCCGCCCACGGGTTCCTGTTGCTCGGCCTCAGCGATGACGTGCTCGGGCAGCGTCGGACTTGTGGTGCGTCTCGGAGCGTGGACGACGAGGATGCTGCTCCCGGTTGCGTGCTGGCGGTAGCGGTGAACGCCGAGGGTCGGTGCGAGGTATCGCGCCTGTCCGCTGGGGCCTGCGGAGCCGGCCGCGTTCTCGAGGGCGTTCCCGCACGGTCTCATTGGCGGTGGCGTCTCCGGTACTCGCCCCGGGGTGCCGGGCTGCGGCAAGCGCTTTCGCGCGGTCGCGCGGTGATCGGCGCGCCTTCCGCCCGAGGGCGCCGGGCACCACCGGCCTGGAGTGATTGGCTTTGGCCTGCCCCGCGGGCAAGAGCGCATCAACGCAACGGCTCACGACTCCGGTCGACCATAAACAGCAGCGCCACGATCGACATCCCGGCCCCCAGCATCAGGTAGAGCGACGACGCCAACGCGTGCCCGGTCAGCCCGTTGAGCGCGGTGGCGATCAGCGGCGCGGTGCCGCCGCCGATGCCCAGACCGGTGTTGAAGGTCAGGGAGTAGCCCGAGAGCCGGTACTCGGAACGGAACAACTCCGCCAGCATCGCCGGTGCCGTGCCCATGATCACACCGAGCATTACGCCGAACAGGGCCTGCGCCACCCAGAAATCGGCGATGCTGCCCGTCTGGGGCAGCCGGAAGAAGCCGACGGCGGTGATCAGGATCGCGCCGAACGCCAGCATCAGCAGCGTGCGCCGCCGGATCAGGCGATCGCTCGCCCACGCGGCGAGGAGCACGGCGGCCAGCGCCATGGCCTGCGCGATGGTGTTGACCGAGAGCGCGGCGCCGCTCGGCACGGTGCCGAAGCTGCTGGCGAAGGTGGGCAGGAACACCAGCGTCAGGATGACTCGACGGGAAGAACAGGGCAGCGATGACCGGCGCGAGATAGCCGTAGCGGCCGAAATCGTACCACTCGAGAATATTGCCGGCCGTGCCGGCGCTCAGAGACTGGACTGACAACCGCTTGCGTCGCGGCAGGCGGCCCGGATGCAGTACCCCTTCATCTGCGGTTCCAGACACGCTTACCCCCGTTGCGATCGGAATCCACGACCCCACCACTCGGACCTTGGTCATCATACCGGTAACCGATCTGGAGGCGACCGGGAGAGGGTTGATGCGCCAGCGCACGCTTGCCGAGGAAGGATTCGGGAAGCAGCGCAAGCCCGCCGGTCAGGAGCAGCTTCTGGCCGAGATGGATCGGGTGGTTCCGTGGCGAGAGCTGGCCGAGGTGACCGCGCCGCATTGCCCGCAGCCCACCGGGGCGGGCCGGCGCCCGGTGGGGATGGAGCGGATGCCGCGGATTCATTTTCTGGAGCACTGGTTCAACCTGTCGGACCCGGCGGTGGAGGAGGCGCTGTACGAGTCGTGCTCGATGCGCCGTTTAGTGGGGAGCGACCTGGGGCGGGAGCCGGTGCCGGACGAGAGCACGATCCTGAAGTCCCGGCATCTGCTGGAGGTGCACGAGCTGGGGGCGGTGCTGTTCGAGCAGGTCAACGCGTACCTGGTGGACAACGGGCTGCGGGTGGCCACGGGCACGATCGTGGATGCGCCAATCCTCCGGGCCGGGAAATTCATGCCGTGCCGGGCAAACTCAACACCCGCAAGCCCAAACGCGATCACTGGCGGACGCGAGCTTACCTGGTCGCAACCGGTACGCGAGCGGCCAGAACTGCCCGGATACGTCAGGAACAGAAAACCGGGCGCCGTTAGATATTCCCGGGGCTGGCGATGAAAAAGGCATCCAAACTTCGTTTGGCCCGAAGACGGAACTCAGAAATGCGGTAACCAACCCGCGGATATCCGCATGATCCACCGTCGACGTTTCTGGCCGGGCCGCCGCCGTCCCCTCTCTACCCGGATACTCCACCGGGAAATCCCCCGTGCCAACTTGACAGGGGAACGTCATATCAGCAATGAGGCCACACGACCGGCCAGAATAATTGTCCTCGGATACTGGCCGACTGGTTTCCGGAGTCGGAACCGGTATCCGTGTGTAAGGTCGAATCGACCATTGGTGGCGTGTGCTGCGCGCCGACAACTCAACCCGTGATCGGGAGCGTCGTCATGAAGAGAAACCCCAGGGCTACAAAAGCCACTGCCATGAGCTTGGCCACCGGCGGCCTGCTCGGCATCGCCCTCACCGCTTCCCCGGCGCACGCGCTCATGCGCCGCAATCCCTGCTCCAGCCGAAGTGCGCGCCGCGCCCATACGGGTGCGCAGCACAACCCTTGCCAAGCCACGCACCAAAAAACTAATCCGCGCGGTGCCAGCAAAACCTCATCTAAAGCTACGTCCCGCAGCAAGAACAAGGCGGCTAGCAGCCGTCAGGGCCGCTCCTCGGGCATGTGAAGCCGGTGTCGACATTGGGGCCAGAGCACAACGTGCGTGATAGCACTGCGCAGGGAGGGCGCGCGAGCGGCGTACCGACCGTGCAACTCGATGCGCCCGCGGCGACCCACATCGGCTGGGACGAACACCAGACCCTACTCGAGGCGGGCCGTGAGATTGAAGAATGCTACCGGGTGCTAGAAAAAGCAGAACTCAACGTGGTCGCGGACGTCCTACGCGGCGAGGGTGAGTTTGTCGAGATGGAGCATTACCCGCACGAGGATGCCCTGGATCCAGAAACTCAGTCGCAATACTACTATCATGCCCATCGTGGCGACCCAAACGAGCACGGCCACTTTCACACCTTCATCCGCACGGGCGCGCTGCCCCGTCCTTTAAGGCCACCGACCAGACAGGTCGCAGCCGGCCCACAAGGAGCAGACGCCATTGTCCATCTGGTCGGCATATCCATGGACGATTGGGGTTATCCACGCGGCCTGTTCTGCACCAATCGCTGGGTTTGCGGAGAGACATGGTATCCGGCAGCGTCGCTAATCGATCTGCTACCCCATTTCATCATGGACCACGCCTATCCTTCCTGGCCCGCCAACCGTTGGATTACCGCCCTGTTACGCCTGTTCGCACCCCACGTCCGGGTGCTGCTGCGTCACCGCGATGCCACTGTAAAGACCTGGCAGCGGGCCATACCGAAACTGGACGTGCTTGAGGACCGTCGGCTGGAGATTACCGGCTACCTGCCAATCTCCGTCCACGACTGGCTGGCACAGCTAAACGATACCTCATCGGACTGATGTCTGGTGCATAAAGTAAGAGCTGACCTGCGCTTACCAAGCACAAGAGGCTGAGGCCTTATGAGGCCAGAGGGTAATCCCAGGCAACTGGAATTTCACGCCCTGGGCCGCCGGGAGGTGGTGGGGCGTTTCGACGGCGGTCGCATCACCTCGGTGGGAGCGGCTCTGCCAAGCCGCCGTCCAGGTCTCCTGGAACGAGAGCCATGCCCTGCGGACAGCCGCGCCGGCAGCGGCTACCACTGTTCCAATGTCAGCGAGCTACTCCGGTATCGGCGGGCCCTCGATTGCCTTGGAGCGTTTGATCCGGGTCCTGCTGTTGCCGGTCCTGTACCCGATCCGCTCGGAGCGCCGGCAGGTTGAGCAGCCGCGCTACAACATTCTCTACCGCGGGTTTGTAGGTCTGACGCCTTCGTTCCGGATCGCTTGACACGGTACGTGGGTACTGCATTTAGGCTTCGCGCCATCGGCTGGAAAAGGCCAGATGGAGTGGAGCTATTATGCAACGTACGTTCGCCATTACCGGGATGACCTGCGCGCACTGTGCGCGCACCGTTGAAGATACCCTGAACGCGTTCTCCGGGGTGCGCGCCGAAGTATCCTATGCCTCGCGTCGCGCCCGGGTTGAACTGGCCGACGGCGTGGACGAGGCCGGCCTGATCGATGCGGTACGCGCGAAAGGCTACGACGCCCAACCGCAGGACGAGAGACGTAACGCCACCGATTCGCCAATCACGCCGGGTAGCGGCGGTAGTGGCCTGCACGTCGCCATCATCGGCAGCGGCAGCGGTGCCTTCGCCGCCGCGATTCGCGCCAGTGAATCCGGCGCCCGGGTCACGATGATCGAGTCCGGAGACATCATCGGCGGCACCTGCGTCAACGTCGGCTGCGTGCCGTCCAAGATCCAGATCCGCGCCGCCGAACTGGCTCAGCACCAACGTCACAATCCGTTCGAAGGGTTGGTCGACCGCGAGCCGGCACTCGACCGGCTACGGATTCAGGCCCAGCAACGGGCGCGGGTCGAAGAACTGCGCCAGGCCAAGTACCAGAAGATCCTGGACGACAACGCCAGCATCACGATGCGCCGGGGCCGTGCCCGCTTCGCCAACGCCCGTACGCTTGTTGTCGAAGCCCACGACGGGACCCAGGCGCGGTTGACCGCCGATCGCATCCTGATCGCCACTGGCGCCTCACCGACGATTCCGCCGATCCCGGGCCTGGCCGATACCCCGTACTGGACTTCGGATGAAGCGGTGTTCAGTCGGGAAACGCCCGATCACTTGCTCGTCATCGGTTCTTCGGTGGTGGCGGTCGAACAGGCCCAGGCGTTTCGGCGTCTGGGTTCGCAGGTCACGATACTGGCGCGCGGCACGCTGCTCTCGCGCGAAGATCCGGTATTGGGTGAGGGCCTGGCCGATGCGTTCCGGGCCGAAGGCATCGCTGTAAGCGAACGCTGCCAGGCCCGCGCGGTTCACTTTGATGACGGGCAGTTCATTGTCGAAGCCGGCGACGGCGAACGGCGCGGCGATCGGCTGTTGGTGGCCACGGGCCGTACGCCCAATACGCGCGATCTGGGTCTGGAACGGGCGGGCGTCGAAACCGATGCGCACGGCGCCATTGTGGTGGACGAGCACCTGCGCACCCGCG
>DASQZM010000018.1:0-17586 GCA_035638695.1 Gammaproteobacteria bacterium
AGAGGAGTTCCCGGCGCTGATGGAGAGCCACCTGGACGGCTGGGAGTTCGCCGTCGAGGCCTGGATCCACAACGGCAAGATCCGCTTCCTGAACATCTCCGAGTACGTCACGCTCGGCTACTCGGTGTTCGTGCCGGCCACACCCGAGCTGGAGTCCTGGCGTCCGCAGATCACGCGCGAGATCGAGAAGCTGATCAAGACCTTCGAGATCGACTTCGGCTTCATCCACCCCGAGTACTTCGTTACCAGCGACGGCACCATGTACTTCGGCGAGGTCGCCTACCGCCCTCCGGGCTTCAAGGTGTTCGAGCTGCTCGAGCGGGCCTACGGCTTCAACGCCTACCAGGGCCTGGTGCTGATGTTCGATCCCAAGACGACCGAGGAGGAGATCGAGGCGTTCTTCCCGCGCGAGGTCGTGGACGCGAAGGGCCACGCGGGCTGCTTCGGCGTGTACCCGCGCCGGCGCGTGGTCAGTCAGCTGGAGATGCCGGAAGAGACCGAGCAGGACCCGTACTTCGAGTACCACGAGCTCAGCTCGCCGCTCGAGGAGAAGGTGACCAAGCGCACCGCTTTCGGCACTCACTGGGGCCTGGTCTACTTTTTCGGCGACGACCCCTATCGCATGCGCGACCTGCTCAAGCACCAGGAGGAGCTGGACTTCTACGTCTGAGCCCGGGTCCGCGCGGCCCGTGCCGCTCACAGGTCGTAGTCGACGGTCAGGGGCGCGTGGTCCGAGAAGCGCTCCTCGCGGTAGATGTCCGCCGCCCGCACGCGCTCGGCCAGGCCCGGCGTCACGATCTGGTAGTCGATGCGCCAGCCGACGTTCTTCTCCCAGGCGCGTCCGCGGTTGGACCACCAGGTGTACTCGTCGGGGTTCGGGTTGCGCACGCGGAAGGCGTCGACCAAGCCCACCTCGTCGAACAGGCGGTCCAGCCACGCGCGCTCCTCCGGGAGGAATCCGGAGTTCTTCTGGTTGGAGCGCCAGTTGCGGATGTCGATCTTGCGATGGGCGATGTTCCAGTCGCCGCAGATCACGTACTCCCGCGGCCGCCCCCGCAGCTCCTGCAGGTGCGGGAGGAAGCGGTCCATGAAGGCGTACTTGACGTCCTGGCGCAGGTCGCCCGAGGAACCCGAGGGCATATAGAGCGACACCACGCTCAGCCCCGGCAGACGCAGCTCGAGGTAGCGTCCCTCGGCGTCGAACGCGGGCCAGCCCAGGCCGGGCACCACCTCCTCGGGCTCGAGCCGGGAATAGATCGCAACCCCGCTGTAGCCCTTCTTCTCGGCGTCGTGGAACCAGGCATGGTAGCCCTCGGGGTGGAACACGTCGGCGGTGAGCTGGTGCGCCTGCGCCTTGGTCTCCTGGATGCAGACCACGTCGGCGTCCTGGCGCGCCATCCAGTCGAAAAAGCCCTTCCGGGCGGCGGCCCGGATGCCGTTGGCGTTGAGCGTGATGATCCGCATGCGCGTCCCTGTTCCTGCCCAAAGGCAGGTATGATACCCAACCCGTCCGCACCGACGTACAGGAGGGGCCCTGATGGCCGACTACCGGGAAGAATTCATCCGCTTCGCCATCGAGCAGGATGTGCTGCGCTTCGGCGAATTCACCCTCAAGTCCGGCCGCGTCAGCCCCTACTTCTTCAACGCCGGCCTGTTCCACGGCGGCCGCGCGCTGGCCCGGCTGGGCCGCTTCTACGCGGACGCGATCGCCGCCTCGGGGATCGCCTTCGACATGCTCTTCGGCCCTGCCTACAAGGGCATTCCGCTGGCCACCGCCGCCGCCATCGCGCTGGCGGACCACCACGGCCGCGACGTGCCGGTATGCTTCAACCGCAAGGAGGCCAAGGATCACGGCGAGGGCGGCAGCCTGATCGGCGCGCCGCCCGCCGGCCGGGTCCTGATCGTGGACGACGTGATCACGGCGGGCACCGCCGTGGGCGAGACCGTGGCGATCATCACGCGGGCCGGCGCCACGCCCGCCGGCGTGGTCATCGCGCTGGACCGGCAGGAGCGCGGACGGGGGGAGCTTTCGGCGGTGCAGGATGTGCGGCGGCGCTATCGCCTGGAGGTCACCAGCATCGCCGCCCTGGACGACCTGGTCGCCCACCTGGCCGGGCACGCGCCCGAGCAGTCGCGGGAGACCCTGGCGGCGGTGCGCGACTACCGCGCCCGCTACGGCGTCAGCGATTGATCAGGGTGCCGACACCCTCGTCCGTGAACAGCTCCAGCATCACCGCGTGCTCGACGCGCCCGTCGACGATGTGGGCCGCGCGCACCCCACCTTCCACGGCCTCCAGCGCGCAGCGCACCTTGGGCAGCATGCCGCCACGGATGGTGTCGTTCTCGATCAGCGCCGCCACCTGCTTGCGTGAGAGCCCCGTGAGCAGGTTGCCCTCGCGGTCCAGCACACCGCGGGTGTTGGTCAGCAGCATCAGTTTCTCGGCCTGCATCACCTCCGCGACCCGGCCGGCGACCAGGTCCGCGTTGATGTTGTAGGCGACGCCGTCGGTGCCGAAGCCGACCGGCGCGATCACCGGGATGAAGTCGCCTCCCTCCAGCAGCGAGACCACCGCCGGGTCGATCGACTCGACCTCGCCCACATAGCCGATGTCGCGCGGCGCGTCGCTGCCCTCGGCGCCGGCCAGGGTCATCTTCCGCGCCCGGATCAGGTTGCCGTCCTTGCCGGTCAGGCCCACGGCGTTGCCGCCGTGGCTGTTGATCAGGCTGACGATGTCCTTGTTGACCAGTCCGCCCAGGACCATCTCGACCACGTCCATGGTGTCGCGGTCGGTCACCCGCATGCCTTCGACGAAGCGCGACTGGATGCCCACGCGCTCGAGCACCTTGCCGATCTGGGGGCCGCCCCCGTGCACGATGACCGGGTTGATGCCCACCAGCTTCATCAACACGATGTCGCGCGCGAACCCGCTCTTGAGCTCCTCATCGGTCATGGCGTTGCCGCCATACTTGATCACGACCGTCTTGCCGGCGAAGCGGCGGATGTAGGGCAGCGCCTCGGTAAGGACCCGCGCGACGTTCATCGCCCCTTCGGATGTCAGCGCCATGGCCGTCCCGCTCCCGTCAGTGCCGTCCCGTGTGCCCGAAACCCCCGGCGCCCCGCGCGCTGGCTTCGAAAGCGTCCACCAGCTCGAAACGTGCCCGCACCACCGGAACGATCACCAGCTGGGCGATGCGCTCGCCCGGCTCGATTGCGAAGGCGTCGCCGCCACGGTTCCAGCAGGAGACCATCAGCTCGCCCTGGTAGTCCGAGTCGATCAGCCCGACCAGGTTGCCCAGCACGATCCCGTGCTTGTGGCCCAACCCGGAGCGGGGCAGGATCACCGCCGCCAGCTCCGGGTCGGCCAGGTGGATCGCGATGCCGGTCGGGACCAGCCGCGTGTTCCCGGGCTCCAGGCGCAGCGTACCCTCCAGGCAGGCGCGCAGGTCCACGCCGGCCGAGCCGTCGGTGGCGTAGTCGGGCAACGGAAACTCGCGTCCCAGCCGGGGGTCGAGCAGGCGAAGCTGTACAGCGCGAGCGCTCATCGGAGGTCCCTGTAAGGTTCGATCCGCGTCGGCGGGCGCATCTTCACGCGGCTGAGCGGGCGCGATAACGCTCGGCGATCACTTCCACCAGCGCGGCCGCGAGCGTGCTCTTCGGCTGGGACGGCAGCTCCCGCTCGCCGCCGCGCCAGAACAGCTGCAGGGCGTTGTCGTCGCTGTCAAAGCCGCGACCGCGGTCATCCACCAGGTTGGCGGCGATCATGTCCGGCCCCTTCTTCTCCAGCTTGGCCCGGGCGTATTCGGCGACCCGCTGCGTCTCCGCGGCGAAGCCCACGGTGAACGGCCCGCGCGGCAGCGCCGCGACCTCGCCCAGGATGTCGCGCGTGCGCTCCATCTCGAGGCGCATCGCCGGCTGCTCCTTCTTGACCTTGTGCCGGGCCGGACGCGCGGGGCGGTAATCGGCGACCGCAGCAGCCGCGACAAAGACGTCGCAGGACTTCACCCGCGCCATCACCGCCTCGCGCATCTCCTCTGCGGTGGCGACATCCACGCGTTCCACGCCCGGCGGTGTCTCCAGGCGCACCGGCCCGCTCACCAGTGTGACGCGTGCGCCGGCATGCGCAGCGGCCGCGGCGACGGCGTAGCCCATCTTCCCGGAGCTGCGGTTGCTGACGTAGCGCACCGGGTCGATCGGCTCCCGGGTGGGGCCGGCGGTGACCATGACCGACAACCCCTGCAGGCTGGCGGGCGCCGCATCGGCGGTATTGGGCAAGCCAGCGGTGGCCAGCCCCTCGACGATCTCCAGCGGCTCGAGCATGCGCCCCGATCCGACCTCGCCGCAGGCCTGGTCGCCCTCCCCCGGGCCCAGCAGGATCACCCCGCGCCGGCGCAGCACGGCGCTGTTGGCCTGCGTGGCGGGATTGGCCCACATCAGCCGGTTCATCGCCGGCGCCAGCCAGATCCGGGCTTCGGTGGCAAGGCACAGCGTCGACAGCAGGTCGTCGGCCAAGCCGTGCGCCAGGCGGGCCATGAAGTCCGCGCTGGCCGGCGCCACCAGCACGTCGTCCGCCCAGCGCGCCAGCTCGATATGGCCCATCGCCGCCTCCGCCGCCGGGTCGGTGAGCGAATCCCGCACCGCGCGCCCGGAGACCGCCTGCAGTGTCAGCGCCGTGATGAAAGCGTGCGCCGCGGGCGTCATCACCACCTGGACCTCGGCGCCGGCGTCCCGCAGGCGCCGTACGAGGTCCGGGCTCTTGTAGGCGGCGATGCCGCCGGTAACCCCGAGCAGGATGTGGCGGTCGCCCAGATCGGCGGTGGCGTTCATGATCATCGCATTCACGACGGCTTTTCCGGACTGTGATTGTACTGCCTAACCCGATCCGAGGTAACGCCGTCGCGATTGGACCGGATCCCGGATGATGGCAGCGCCAGGCGAGCCGATCGCGGGAGATGCCCCGCGCCGGTGTTCCCCGCAGGAGCCGCCCGCGGCGGGCTTGCGGTAACGCCCTTTGCCCGGCACAATCCGGCGAACGGGCACCGCCGGGACGATGGTGCCGCTCCACTGCAGGGATGCATGCCATGGCAATCAAGGACTGGCCCAGTGCCGAGCGTCCGCGCGAGAAGCTGTTGCAGCGCGGGGCACCGGCGCTCTCCGACGCCGAGCTGTTGGCGATCTTCCTGCGCAGCGGCGTGGCCGGACGCACCGCGGTAGACCTCGCGCGGGACCTGCTGGCCCGCTTCGGCGGCTTGCGCACGCTGCTCGCCGCGGGACGCGCGGACTTCTGTGCCGTCCCCGGGCTGGGGGCGGCCAAGTACGCCGAACTGCACGCGGTGCTGGAGATGGGGCGCCGGCACCTCGACGAGACGCTGCGCCGCGGCGCGCCGCTGACCAGCCCGGACCTGACCCGCCGTTTCCTGGCCAGCCGCCTGCGCGACCGCCCCTATGAGGTCTTCGCCTGCCTGTTCCTGGACAACCGGCACCGGGTGATCGAATTCTGCGAGCTGTTCCGCGGCACGGTCAACGGCGCCTCGGTGCATCCCCGGGAAGTGGTGCGGGCGGGGCTGGCGCACAACGCGGCCGCGGCCATCCTGTGCCACAACCACCCCTCCGGGGTGGCCGAGCCGAGCCGAGCCGACGAGCAGATCACGCGGCGCCTCGCGGAGGCGCTGGCACTGATCGATATCCGCGTGCTGGACCACATCGTGATCGGCGACGGAACCAGCGTCTCCTTCGCCGAGCGCGGCCTGCTTTGACGGCCCCGCCGGCTTGCAAGTTCGCGCCCCGGCTGGTATAAATTGCGGCCTTTCCGCGGGCGCCGAAATCGGCCCGGAAACCGCAGTCTCAGGGGATCGACCATGTCGAGAGTGTGCCAGGTCACCGGCAAACGGCCGGTCACGGGGAACAACGTTTCCCACGCGAACAACAAGACGCGGCGCCGGTTCCTGCCGAACCTGCGCCACCAGCGTTTCTGGGTCGAGAGCGAGAACCGCTGGGTCCGGCTGCGGGTGTCCTCCAAGGGGCTGCGGATCATCGACAAGCGCGGCATCGACGCGGTCCTGGCGGACCTGCGCGCGCGCGGCGAAAAGATCTGAAGGAGGCCTGACCATGCGCGAAAAGATCAAGCTCGTGTCCTCCGCCGGCACCGGTCATTTCTACACCACCAGCAAGAACAAGCGGAACACGCCGGACAAGATGGAAATCAAGAAGTACGACCCGGTGGCCCGCAAGCACGTGATCTACCGGGAAGCCAAGCTCAAGTAGATCCGGCGCCGTGGGGCGGACCCGCGGCCTCCCCTTCCCCGCAGCTTTCCAGCACGACGGCCCGGGTGCGCTCCCGCAGACGCACCGCAGCCCGCCAGTCGCCGCCGCCGGGCGCGATCGGTTCACCGATGATCACCCGAGCCCGGCCGTGGCGCGGGTACCACTCGCTGCCCCGCATCACCGAGCGTGTTCCCTGCAGTGCGACCGGGATCACGGGAACCCCGGCCCGCGCCGCGGCGACGAATGCCCCCATGTGGAAGGGACGCAGCCCCGGCTCCCGCTCGAACGTCCCCTCCGCGAAACAGGCCACCGCGTCTCCCGCGGCCACCGCCGCGGCGATGCGGGCCGCATCCGCCGCCGCAGCGCCGCGCTCGAAGCGCTCCACGAACAGCACGTCCAGGCGCCGCAGCAGGGCACCCACCAGGGGCCGCTCGGCCAGCTCCCGCTTGGCCAGGTAGCGCATGGGCCGCGGGATTGCCCGCGTGAGCACCAGCGCGTCCACGTAGCTGGCGTGGTTGGAGACCACGATCCAGCCGCCGCCCGGCGGCAGATGCCCGCGTCCGCGCACTTCCACCGCGACGCCCGTCAGGCGGCCGGCCAGGCCGGCGGCGGCGCGTGCCGCCGCCCAGCGCCAGCGCCGGCCGGGCAATAGCATGATGGCCGGCCACAGCAATGCTCCGGTGATGCCGAGCGCGGTCCAGGCCCAGCCGGCGTAGCTCGCTTCCAGCACCCGCGACACACCCAGGCGGAACCGGCGGCCGGCACCCCCGAGCACGAGGCGCAGGATCTGCCACCACAGTGCCGGATCGCGGCGTCCCAGGCGTCCGCGCCAGTACAGCTCCGCAATGGCGCCCCGCCGGATCTTCCCGCTGGATGTCTTGAGCACCGCGTGGGGCGGCAGCAGGCAGACATCGTCCGCCGGGATGCCGGCCACCGCCACCGACACCTCGCGGATCTGCGCCCGCAGCGCCTCACGTGCGTCATCGTGCGCCTCGCGGGTTTCCGCCGCGATCACCAGCCGTTCGACCCCCGGCTCCCCGGCGGCGCTGCCGAAGACCGCCACACAGCCCCGACGCACCCCCGGGAGGCGGCCGACGGCCTCCTCGAGCTCGTAGGGATAGACGTTGCGGCCGCCGCGCACGATCACGTCCTTGCTGCGGCCGGTCACGAAGATCTCGCCGCCGGCGACGTAGCCGCGGTCGCCGGTGACCAGCCAGCGATCGTGGAACAGCGCCCGGGTCGCTTCCGGGTTGCGGTAGTAGCCCCGCGTCGCGGAAGGACCCCGGAATTCCAGCGCGCCCTCCTGCCGCTCCGGGCATTCGCGTCCGTCCGGGCCCAGCACCCGCACCTCGCTGCCGGCCAGCGGCCGGCCGCAGCCCGCAACCAGCAGCGGCGAACGGTCACCGGGCGCGGCCGGGCGCGCGTGCCGCCGGCGCAGGAAGCGGTCCCGGTCGAGCCGATCGATCACCGGTCCTCCGCCGGGCGCCGGCAGTGTCAGGCCCACCGAGGCCTCCGCCAGCCCGTACACCGGCACCAGGGCGCTGCGTCGGAAACCCGCGGGCGCAAGGGTCGAGGCGAAGCGCTCCAGCGTCGCCGGGTTGACCGGCTCGGCACCGTTGAAGGCCACCCGCCAGCAGGATAGGTCCAGCCCCGGCGGCACGCCCGCCTCGAGCGCCCGCAGGCACAACTCGTAGCCGAAGTTCGGCCCGCCGGAGATCGTGGCCCGGTGGCGGTGGATCATGCGCAGCCACTCCAGCGGCCTCGCCAGGAAGCGCATCGGCGACATCGCCGCGAGCGGCACGGCGTAGTAGAGGCTCCCCAGCCAGGCACCGATCAGCCCCATGTCGTGATACAGCGGCAGCCAGCTCACGAATACATCTCCCGGGCGCACCTCGAGGCGCTCACCCATCGCCCGGATGTTGGCCAGCAGGTTGGCGTGGGTGAGCATCACGCCCTTGGGATCACCCGTGCTGCCGGAGGTGTACTGCAGCAGCGCGAGCGCCTCCCCCGCCCCGGCAACCGGTTGTGCGGGCCCGGCCGCCGCGTCGCGCACCCCGTCCACGGTGAGGATCCGCTCCAGCCGCGGCGCCTCCGCCCGCAGCAGGCGCGCGATCCGCTCTCCCGCTGCCGCTGTCAGCAGCAGCCCGGCACCGGCGTTGGCCAGGATGCGCCCGTGCCGACGCATGTGCTCGGTGATCTGCGAGGCCCGCCCCGGCGGGTAGATCGGCACCGGGACGGCGCCGGCGCGCAGGATGCCGAGAAAGGCGCAGAAGTAGTCATGCCCGGTCGGCAGCATCAGGGCGACCCTGTCTGCCGGCCGCACGCCCAGGGCCGCCAGCCCTGCAGTCACCGAGTCCGCTCCGTCCTTCAGTTCCGAATAGGTGAGCGGCCGCGCGGAGCCGTCGTCGGCGTAGAGGCGGGCGTGCACGCGGTTGGGGTGGCGAGCGGCATGCCAGTCGAGGACCTCGGGGAGAGTGGCGGCGGTGTCCGGCCGACCGCCGACCGGCGCCAGCTCCGCGAACGGCCGGTCGTCGGGGACCGAGGCACTCCGCCCGCGGGAGGCGTGCAGGAACCGCAGCAGGGCCGCGGGGGTCTCGGCGTGCAGCGCGCCCTCGGGCAGGCTGACGTCGAACTCGCGTTCGACGCGCACCAGCAGCTCGGCCAGCGCCAGGCTGTCCAGGCCCAGATCCCGGTCCAGGCGGCTTTCCGGGGCGACGGGCGGCCCCTTGTGGCCGTCGCTCAGCTCCCGGCTGAAGTCCTCAACGACCTTCAGCAGGCGCCTCGCATCGGTGCCCGTCCTCGGAACCGTGACGCTCATGCCCGCGTCCCCGTGGCAGCGGTGTCACTGCCAGCATGCACCGGTGCGCGGTGCACGCCTTGAGCCAGCTCAACGGTTCGCAATAGAGAAACGCTCCCGAAGGAGCGTTTCGTCGTGGCCGCCCGAGGTCAGGTAGTCGCCGGCGTGGCGCTCGGCACATACGCGCGCAGGCGGCGGGAGAAGTCCTCCAGCGCTTCGATCCCGGTGGCCTCGGCGTGGGCGCACCACTCCCGCAGGCTCTCCACCAGGTGATCGTAGCTGGTCGCCCGCGACTCCCAGATCTGCTTCAGGCGCTCGCGGTACTGGTACACGGTACGCAGGCTGGAATTGTCGTACAGCAGCCGCTGCAACCGCGTGCGCGCGTCCTCATCCAGCAGCCGGGTGTCCCGCACCAGCAGCCGGCGCACCCGCCCCAGCCGCGATATGCCCAGGTTGTCCCGCTCGCGACTGAGTACCGGGCGGATCACCCGGCTGCTGTAGTCGCGCAGCACGTGCAGCCGGTTGGTGAGCACCGCGCGCACGGTCTCGACGTCGAGCTGGCTGCGGCCCCGCTCGATGTGCGGCACCGGCGCCACCCGCCGGACCCGTGCCAGGCGCAGCGCCTGGAACAGGCGGATGTATCCCCAGCCGATGTCCCACTCCCAGCGCCGCTGGGAGAACCTGGCCGAGCTGGGGAAGGCGTGATGGTTGTTGTGCAGCTCCTCGCCGCCGACCAGCACGCCCACCGGCGAGAAGTTGGTCGCAGCGTCCTTGCACTCGAAATTCCGGTAGCCGAAGTAATGGCCGATCCCGTTGACCATGCCCGCGCCCCAGAACGGGATCCAGACCATCTGGACGGCCCAGATGGTGATCCCGGCAACGCCGAACAGCGCCAAGTCGATCAGGGCCATCAGCACGACGCCCAGCACCGGGTGGCGGATGTAGACATTGCGTTCCATCCAGTCGTCCGGCGTGCCGCGGCTGAACTTGTCGATCATTGCACGGTCGCGGGCCGCGGACTGGTACAGCTCGGTGCCCTGCCACAGTACCTTGCGCAGACCCAGGACCTGCGGACTGTGCGGGTCGTCCTCGGTCTCGCAGTGAGCGTGATGCTTGCGGTGCACAGCGACCCACTCGCGCGTGACCATGCCGGTGGTGAGCCACAGCCAGAAGCGGAAGAAGTGGGCCAGCACCGGATGCAGGTCCAGCGCGCGGTGAGCCTGGTGGCGATGCAGGTAGACGGTAACCGAGACGACGGTGACGTGCGTCAGCACGAGGGCCGCGACGATGTCGCCCCAGAGCGGAAGGTTCAGCAGACCGTTAAGCATGGGAATCGATACAGTGATGGTGGAAAATACAGCTCACTATAGATTAGCGTGTTCCTGCCAGTAAAGCAGCAGGTTGCCCCAGGCATCCACGCACGCCTCCCAGCCCGGCGCGACGCAGGTCGTCGAGACCGTCTCGGTCACCAGCGCTGGTCCGGCCACCCGCGCGCCGGCACCCAGGGCCGCCCTGGGCCAGACCGGAACCGGCGCCTCAAATCCGTGCAGGCGGGCGTGCGTTGGCGGTTCCCGGCCCGGCTCCGCGGGCGGCAGGGTCTGCAACGAGATCTCCGGGCTGGGGCCGCGCACGTTGACGCGCACGTTGACCAGCTCCGCCGGCAGGTCCAGGGCATGACCGTAACGCGCGGCGTGCGCCCGGTGGAAAGCCCGTTCGGCGGCCCCCGCCTCGTCCGCTGCCACGTTGAGGGTATAGCTCTGACCCCGGTAGCGAAGGTCCATGGACCGGTCCGTCGCGACGCCGCGCACGCCCTCGCGTTCCAGTTGGCTCCGTCCCTCCGCCTCCAGTTCGGCGAAGGCCCCGGCGAGCCGTCGGACGGGCATCTCGCGGAGCAGCCCGTTGACCGTGCGGGAAAGCTGGCGCCCGCGGGGCGCCGCCAGCATGCCCAGGGCCGAGAGCACCCCGGCGTGGATCGGCACCATGGCACGGGACATCCCGAGGCTTTCCGCGACCGCGCAAACGTGCAGGCCTCCGGCGCCGCCGAAGCAGGTCAGGACGAAATCGCGCGGGTCCTCGCCCCGCTGCACCGAGATCACCCGCAGAGCCCGACCCATGTGGTCGTTAGCCAGCCGGATCACCCCCTCGGCGGCCGCCTCCACCGACAGCCCGAGCGGCGTCGCGATCCGGGCCAGCGCCGTTCGCGCGGCATCGACATCCAGTCGCATGGCGCCGCCCAGGAAGACGTCCGGCAGCAGCCGGCCCAGTACCAGGTTGGCGTCGGTGACGGTTGGCTCGCTGCCGCCCCGGCCGTAACTGGCCGGGCCGGGATCCGCCCCGGCCGAACGTGGACCCACCCGCAGCAGGCCGCCCTCGTCGACCCGGGCGATCGAGCCGCCGCCGGCGCCGATGGTGTGCATATCCACCGTCGGCACGCAAAGGGGATAGGGCCCAATACTGCCCTCGCTTGTCAGCCGCAGGTCGCCATCGATCAGGGCCACGTCGGTGGAGGTTCCGCCCATGTCGAAGGTCATCAGGCGCTGGTGGCCCGCCAGCGCACCAATAAAGCGCGCGCCCGCCAGTCCTCCCGCCGGTCCGGACAGCAGCATGTGGACGGCCCGGTCCGCGGCCTGCCCGGCGTCGATGGTCTCGCCCGAACTCTGCATCACGGCCACCGGAGCCGGCGCGACCCGGCGGCCGAGGCGGCGCAGATAGCCGGCCACCAGCGGACCGACGTAGGCATTGAGCCAGGTGGTGATACCGCGCTCGTACTCGCGGTACTCGGGCAGTACGGCGGACGAGCGCGACACGAAGATGCCCTCCGGAACGGCGGCCTCGATGGCGCGTTCGGCGGTGTCATCGAGCCAGGAGAACAGCAGGTTGATGGCGACCGCCCCGGGACGGATCCGCTCCAGGGCCCGGGTCAGATCCGCCAGGTCCTCGTCCGTTAGCGGCTCCACGGTGCTGCCGTCGGCGCCGACCCGGCCGCCGGTCTGGAGGCACCATTCCCGCGGCACCGGCGGGACCGGGCGCGGCGGCTGGAGGTCGTACAGGGATTGGCGGGCCTGGCGGGCGATGCTCAGCACATCGCCGAGGCCGCGGTTCGCGATATACGCGGTGGGCACGCCCCGGCCCTCCAGAACGGCGTTGGTCGCGACCGTGGAGCCGTGATAGACGCGAGTCGCCGCCCGCCGTTGTGCATCCAGCCCGAGGTCCGCCACGCCCTGGAGGATGGCCCGCTCGGGTGCCTCCGGGGTGGACAGCACCTTGTGCACCCGCAGCCGTCCGTCGCTGAGCAGCACGAAATCGGTGAAGGTGCCGCCGGTGTCCACACCCAGCAGGAGCAGTCCGTCTGTCCCCTCTGCACTGGCGATCATGTGCGGCTTCCCCTGGGCCCTCCCGAGCCTTCGAGAAGACTGGTACATTACCAACCCGGTCAGGGGTAGTATGATCCCGCGTTCACGGCATCCTACCAGCCCGTCGGGCTTGCGGGGATGCCGGTGTGCCGTCCGCGCGCCTGTTCCCCGGGGACAGAGACCGAGGTGCCAGAAGAATCCGCAAACACCGCCGTCGTGTCAGATGCGAAGCCCCTGCTGGCTGCCCGGGGCTTGGAGCGGCGCTACGGCGGGCGTGTGGCGGTCACCGGGCTCGACCTCCAGCTGCGTGCCGGCCAGGTACTGGGCCTGCTCGGACCCAACGGCGCCGGCAAGACCACCACGCTGGAGATGCTCAGCGGGCTGCTGAGCCCGCATGCCGGCACAGTGCGCATCGGCGGTCTGGACCCGTTTCGCGACAGCGTGCGCACCAGCGCTTTGATCGGCTACATGCCCGAGCATCCGCCCCTTTATCCGGAGCTCACGGTCGACGAGTTTCTGGACTACTGCGCCGGCCTGCGCGCCGTGCCGCGCCGCGAACGGCGGACCGCCGTCGAACGGGTCAAGCGCGAATGCCGGCTCGCCGATGTCGGCGTGCGCCGGGCCGGCCGCCTGTCGCGCGGCTACCAGCAGCGCCTGGGGATCGCCCAGGCGATCATTCACGATCCACCCGTGGTGATCCTGGACGAGCCCACCATCGGTCTGGATCCGCGCCAGATCCGCGAGGTGCGCGAGCTGATCGGTCGCCTCGCTTGCGGCCGCGGCGTGCTCCTGTCCAGCCACAACCTGTCCGAAGTCGAGGCCAGCTGCACCGACGTCGCCATCCTGTTCCGGGGACGGCTGGTGTACGCCGGCCCGGTGCGCCCGGAGGATGGCGGTCGTCGCTGGCGGGTCGGGCTGCGCCGGCCGCCGGCAGACACGGCCGAACTGGAGCGACTGCCCGGCGTGCGTACTGCCGTGGCCCTGGATGAAAGCCGCTACGAGCTGGAGTGCACCGACGACCCTTCCGAGGGCCTGGTGCGCACGAGCCTGGAACGGGGCTGGGACCTGTTCGAGATCCACCCGGTGAGCCGGACGCTGGAGCAGCGCTTCCTGGAGCTGACCGAGGAACGTGAACCGGGGGAACCCGCCCCGTGACCCTGACCATCCTGCGAATGGAGCTGCGCCGGCTGCTGGCGGCGCCACTGGCATGGGTGATGCTCGCGGCGACCCAGCTGATCCTCGGGATCTCCTTCACCCTGGGCCTGGGGGAGCTGGAAGAGCAGCCGGAGCTGGCCCATCACATCGGCGTCACGGCCCACATCGCGAGCACCATCTACGGCTTCGCCGTGGTGTGGTTCCTGCTCGCGGTGCCGCTGCTGGCGATGCGCCTGCTGGCGGACGAGTTCCGCAGCGGTACGGTGCGGCTGCTGCGCACCTCGGCGGCGCGCCCGTGGCAGGTGGTGCTGGGCAAATACCTGGCCCTGTTGGTCCTGTTCGGCGTGATGATCGGCCTGGCGGCGGCCATGACCGCCAGTCTGGCGACCGGGACCCACCTGGAGTGGGGGCTGCTGGGCGTAGCGACGCTGGGCGTGTTCCTGCTCACCTGCAGCTACGGGGCCGTGGCCCTGGCCTGTTCCAGCACCACCCGGCAGCCCGCGGCGGCCGCCGCTTCCGCATTCGGGATCCTGCTGCTGCTGTGGCTGCTCTACTGGGTGGGCACCCGCCACGTTCCGCTGGCCGCGGTGTATCGCTTCCTCTCGCCCGCCGGGCATCTGCAGGACGCGTTCCGCGGACTCCTGGACGTGCGCATGCTGGTTTATTTCCCGCTGGTGGTGGTCGCGGGCCTGACGCTGGCCGCCCTGCGGCTGGCGGTGGCCGGCGGCACGCCGCGCTCGACGGTGCGGCGCCTGGCGCGTCCCGGCACGCTGGCCTGCGGGCTTGCAGCGCTCGCGGCCATGGTGGTACTGGCGGCCATCGCGGTGGCTGACGGCCAGTCCTGGGACCTCAGCGCCAACGGGCGCAACAGTCTCGCTCCGGCAAGCATCCGTCTGCTGCACCAGCTTCCGCGGAAGCTGCACGTGATCGCCTACGCGCCGCCGAACGGCGACCTGCGCGGCCGCATCCGCCACCTGCTGGGCCGTTACCGCCGCTACAAGCCGAACATGACGGTCGCCTTCGTCAACCCGCAGGCGGCTCCCGAGGTACTCAGGCGGCTCGGGGCGACCGGCCGCTGGACTATCGCGTTCACCTACGGCTCGCGCACCGAGATCTGCTCACACCTGAGCGAGACCTGCGCCAGTGAGGCGCTGCAGCGGCTGGCCCGCGGGCCGGGACAGTGGGTCGTATTCCTGTCCGGGCACGGCGAGCGGCCACTGGACGACAGCAGCGAGGACGCCATCGGCCACTTCGCGGACCGGCTGCGCGAGAGCGGCATGCACGTGCGCTCGCTCAACCTCGCCGCGGATCCCACGATCCCCGACAACACCACGGTACTGGTGATCGCCAGCCCCCAGGTGGACTACCTCTCCGGCGAGGTCGGCCTGATCCGCGACTACATCCGTCGCGGCGGCGACGTGCTCTGGCTGGCGGAGCCCGGCTCCCGGCTCGGTCTCGGGCCGGTGGCCCGGGCGCTGGGAGTCCGGCTCGGCAAGGGGGTGGTGGTCTATCCGGACTACCGGCTACTGGGCATGCCTTCCCCGACGGTGGTGCCGGTGACGAACTTCGGCGACAGCCCGATCACCAGCAAGCTGTCGGGAATCGCCGTGCTCGCCGGGGCGCGCCCCGTCGACCCCCGCAAGCACAGCACGTGGCAGGTCGCGCCCCTGCTCAAGAGCCTGGCGCGCAGCTGGGCCGAGACCGGGCCGATGAAAGGCACCATCCGCTACAACCCGGACCGGGGCGACACCGCCGGTCCGCTGACCCTGGGCCTCGCCCTGACGCGGCAGATGCATGGACACCAGCAGCGCGCGGTGGTCTTCGGCGACGGCGACTTCCTCAGCAACCGCTACCTGGAGCGCGGGGACAACCTGCAGCTGGGACTAAACGCGGTGAACTGGCTCGCCGGCGCCGACCGCCAGCTCAATATCGCGCCGCGCCGGCTGCCGGACCACGACCTGACCCTGGGCCCGCGCCTGGCCATCGGCCTGCCGCTGCTGTTCGCGGTCCTGATACCGCTGGGCATGCTGGTCGGCGGCTTCCTGTGGCTGCGCCGGCGCCGCTGACCCCGGCGGCGACAGCAGCACGAACCGGTGGCACAATGAGACCAATCTTCTCCAAGGTTGGTAATTCTTCCCCGGCCCTGAACGGGTCCCGATACCCGTCGATGCACGTCACATGCCCGAGCTGCCCGAAGTGGAAACGACCCGGCGCGGCATCGCGCCGCACCTGACCGGCCGCACCGTGCGAGCCGTGGTGGTACGCCAGCGGCGCCTGCGCTGGCCGGTCCCCGAGGCGCTGGACGCGACGCTGCCGGGACAGCGCATCGACCGCGTCGATCGCCGCGCCAAGTACCTGCTGCTGGGAACGCGTGCCGGACACGCGATCCTGCACCTGGGCATGTCCGGCTCACTGTGCCTGGTCACGCCGGGCACGCCGCCGGGCCCCCACGACCACATCGACCTGTTCCTGGACTCCGGCAGCGTGCTGCGCCTGACCGACCCACGCCGGTTCGGGTGCCTGCTGTGGACGACCGGGGACCCGATGTGCCACCCGCTGCTGCGGGGGTTGGGGCCCGAGCCGCTGAGCGACGCGGTGGACGGTGATTACCTCTACCACCGCTCGCGGGGACGCCGGGCCGCGATCAAGCCGTTCATCATGGACGGCCGGATCGTAGTGGGCATAGGCAACATCTACGCCAGCGAGAGCCTGTACCGGTCCGGGATCCATCCCGGCCGCGCGGCCGGACAGGTCAGCCGCGGGCGCTACCGCGTGCTGGCCGCCGCGATCAAGGCGGTACTGGAAGAGGCGATCGCGCTCGGGGGCACGACCCTGCGCGATTTCACCGGCGGCGATGGGCGTCCCGGCTACTTCCGCCAGGCGCTGCAGGTCTACGGCCGGGCACGCGAGGCCTGCCGGCGTTGCGACGGGCCGGTGGCACAGAAGGTCATCGGCCAGCGCGCGACGTTCTACTGCCCCCGCTGCCAGCGCTAGGGCCGGTCCCCTAGTGTGAGGCGCCGGGCGCCTCCACCTTCGCCTCGCCGATGCCCCGCGGGTCGGACGCGGCCTGGACCTTGTGCGCCTTCCGGTCCCACACGACCACCTGCATGTTGCCGTAGCGGCGGCCGACATCGTGGAAGTGGTGACCCATCTTGCTCAGCGCATCCATGACCTTCTTGCTCAGCGCGCCGGGCTCGTACTCGGTGTAGTCGGGCAAATACTGGTTGTGGAAGCGGGGCCGGCTGACCATCGCGTGGGCGCCGCCGCCGTTGGCGAATGTCAGCGTCGACAGCAGCACCATGCTGATGATGCGGCTTCCGCCGGGCGTGCCCAGGATCGCGATCCGGTGGGGGCCGACCAGGAAAGTCGGGGTCATGCTGGACAGCGGCCGCTTGCCCGGGGCGATGGCGTTGGCGTCGCCCTGCACCAGGCCGTAGACATTGGGCTTGCCGGGCTTGGAGGCGAAGTCGTCCATCTCGTCATTGAGCACCACGCCGGTCCCCGGCGCCACGTAGCCGCAGCCGAACAGGTAGTTGACGGACATGGTCGCGGCCACCCGGTTGCCCTGCGCGTCGATCACCGAGAAATGGGTGGTGTGATGCACGGGGTGGGCGTGATGCTCGACCACGCCCGGCAGATACTTGCTGGGCAGGGCATGCTTGAGGCTGATGTTGGCCCGGATTCCGGCGGCGTAGTCCGGGCTGAGCAGACGCTCCAGCGGCATGTTCACGAAACCGGGATCGCCCAGGTACTCGTTGCGATCACGGTAGGCGTGGCGCATCGCCTCGATGACCAGGTGGTCGCGCTCGACCTTCGACACCCGCTGCAGGTGGTATCCGGACAGGATGTTCAGCATCTCCACCAGCGTCACCCCGCCGGAGGACGGAGGCGAGGCGGAAACCACCCGTATGCCGCGGTAATGACCCACGATGGGGCTGCGCTCGACCACCTGATAGGCGTGCAGATCCTTGAGGGTCCAGATGCCACCGGCCTTGCGCACGCCGTCGACCAGCTTTTTC
>DASQZM010000019.1:0-3652 GCA_035638695.1 Gammaproteobacteria bacterium
TCCATCGCTCCGACCCGGCCCGCGGAGCAGCCCCGGATCCCCTGGTCTTGTATGTATTGGTTTTTCTTACCTAAAACCTAACACCTAAAACCTAAAACCGGCGGCGTCCCTACGCCGTCCCCACTTAAAACTGGCGCGACCCGGATCGCACCACCGGAGTTGCATCACCGCTATAACCTCGGTTTCCCCACCCCCAGCGGAACGAATCCCAGCCGCGCCTTCACCCGCCATGCCATCAAAACGTTCCACACCATCGTGGCGATCGCCGTGGCGGTCGCGGCGCCGAGCGTGCCCCAGAACGGGATCAGGGCCGCGTTCAGCGTGATGTTCACCACCGCGGCCACGGCCAGGCCGAAGAAGGCGTCCTTCTCATAGCCAGTCATATTGAGCACCAGGCCCACCGGGCCCATGCCCGCGTTGGTGGTCTGCCCGACCGCCAGGATCATCAGCGGAGCCCAGGCGACCAAGTAGACCGTCCCATAGACCAGGCGGATCAGGTCGTGGCCCCAGACGGCGAACAGGGCCAGCACGGCCAGTCCGCCGAGCAGGCCGGCGTAGGCCGCCAGGCGTGCGACCCGCGCCAGCCGGGTGCGATCCCCCTGGCTGTGCAGGCGCGAGAGGGTCGGTCCGATGGCATTGTTCACGGCCATCAACACGAGCGGGATCAGGCCCGCGCCGGCCACCGCGACCCGGTAGATGCCGACGTCGTGGCTGGTCTTCATCAGCCCCAGCATCACAATGTCGGTCTGGGCGTTAATCACGCCCAGACCGGCCATGAAGGTGAACGGCAGCGCGCTGCCGAGCCATCGGCGGGTCTCGAATTGCGGGGCGACGGGCTCGGCGCGCGTCCGGAAACTCCGGCCGGCCACAAGGAAGAGGACAGCAAACATCACGGCGGCGGCCACCACGTTCGCGCCCATCGCGGTCACCGGATCCAGCCGCCCGTGGGCAAACCACCAGAGGCTGACCACGCCCGCCAGGAACAAAGCGGGCCGGCCGACCTGCATCGGGATCTGCGCGATAACCACCCGCCGCAGGCCCATCAGCGTCGCCGCCCCGAGCATGCCGTAGGCGTTGAGCACCATCAGCGCCACAGCGACCGTCAGGGTCCAGCGGCCCTCGCGGGAGACGTGCAGCGGCGCGTTCCACAGCACCGCGAGCGTCACCACGGCGATGACCGCGGTGGAGAGCGTGACGAGCTGCGCGGCCCGGCGCAGCAGCCCGCGCGCCAGGTCCCAGCGGCCGGTCGCTTCGTTCGAGGCCAACTCGCGGGAGAGGAGCTGGTCGACGCCGAACTGGGCCGGGACCTGGAGCAGGCCCATCAACGAGATGGCGAAGGCGTACACCCCATAACCGGACGGCGCCAGCGCCCGTGCCAGGATCACGGAGACCAGAAGAGAAAGCGCCCGCGCCCCCCCGGCGACGGCGATATTGCCGCCGGCACCGCGGAGCAGGTGAGCCCCCAACCCCTCGCCGCGCAGACGACCCAGCAGTCTGTTTCGATGCCCGGCGCTCACGCGCGAACGGCGCCGAAGCCACGGCTCGGGCCCAAGCCGACACGCGCGTCACGCGGTTGTGCGAACAGCTCAGTCAGCATCCAGCTCCGAGGCCCTGGCGTTTTCGACCACACCGGCGAGCGTCACGATGAACCAGCCACATATTACCCGAATCCCCAACGCGGCAAGCACGAGCCGTCCAACTCCTTAACCAGTTAATAACTCGATAAGATCTTGTTCTTGCGTAAAACCTAACACCTAAAACCGGCGGCGTCCCTACGCCGTCTTTACCTAAAACTGGCCGAACCTCGCCCGTCGGTTATGTATACTGTCCCCGGATCTTGTATGTATTTGTTTCTCTGACCTAAAACCTAACACCTAAAACCTAAAACTGACCCACGGTGACCAGCGGAAGCTCCTGGAGCCGAGGGCCTAGTAGGCGTTCCTGTGCACGAAGCCCCGGTACAGGGTCATCAGCATGATCTCGAAGTCAAACCAGAGTGACCAGTTCTCGATGTAGTACAGGTCGTGCTCGATGCGCTTGGCCAGGTCCGTGTTGCCACGCCAGCCGTTGACCTGGGCCCAGCCGGTGATGCCGGCCTTGACCAGGTGCTTCTGCATGTAGCCGGGGATCCGGTCCTTGAATTCTTCCACGAATACCGGGCGCTCCGGGCGCGGACCGACGATGGACATGTCCCCGCGAAGCACGTTGATGAACTGCGGCAGCTCGTCGAGGCTGGTGCGCCGCAGGAACTCGCCAAAGCGGGTCGCCCGGTTGCGGTCCCTGCTGTTCCAGACAGGACCGGTTCCGGCTTCGGCATCTACCGGCATGGACCGGAACTTGAGCATGGAAAACTTCTCGCCGTTCCAGCTCACCCGGGTCTGGCGGTAGAAGACCGGCCCGGGGGAGCTGAACTTGACGGCGATGGCGATCACCAGCATCAGGGGGCTGACGAGGATCAGGATCAGCAGCGACAGGATCCGATCCTCCAGCCCCTTCAGGATGCGGTTGATGCCTCGCATGGGGGAACCGTTGAGGTCGACGGCGGGCATGCCGAGGACCTCCGTGACCGGCTGGCGCATGAGGCGTATCCCGGACAGATCAGGGATCAGGCGCTGCGTCACTGTGCTGTGGCGCAACTGGAAGACCACGTCCCGGATCAGCGCCTCACGGCTGAGCGGCAGACACAGCCACACCTCGTCCACGCGGTTACCGGAAACAAACGCCTCCAGTCGCTCGGGACCGTCGATGACCGGAGCGGCGCCCGGAAGGTCGCCGTGCCGCCCGCTGCCATCGTCCACGAACCCCACCACCTCCCAGCCGCTCCAGTCGGCCTCGGCGATGCGCGAGGCCATATCCCGGGCGACGTCGTTGGTGCCCACGATCAGCAGGCGCTTGCGATTCCAGCCGCGGCGCCGCAGCGCCATCAGTGTCCAGGTGGTCCCACCGCGTCCCAGCACGAGCGTCAGCCAGCCGGCGATCCCCCAGTAGCCGATCCACTGGCGGGAGAAGTGCGCGCTGACCTTGAACAGGAACCCCAGCACGACCAGGGTCACCATGACCAGCACCCAGCCCATCGTCAGGGCGCGCAGCTGCTCCAGCCAGGTGCGGCCCCGCCAGGCCTCGTTGACCCCCAGCGACGCGAAGATCAGCAGCGTCAGCGCCAGGCACAGGGCCACGACCCCCCAGTAGGAAAGGGGCAGCTGCAGGTTCCCGAAACGCAACAGGTAGGCGACCAACCCGGCCACCAGCACCATGCACAGATCCGCCGCGAGGTAGATCTGCCCGATGAAGGTGGCGTGCCGTCGCAACAGGCCTCTTGAAAACATGGCTTTATCTTATATTTTCCTGTTCGTCCCGATAGCCGCCGGCCCCGCCTCCCGGATCAACGGGCCCGGGCGCCGGACCCGCGGTGCCCCGGCGCGCCCCGCCTTCGCCACGACCATCGCGAAACCGGGACCAGGCCGTCTCGACGCAGCGCGAGAACGACTCGCGGAAGCGTTCCGGCGAGAACCCTGTCGCGTGCGCCCGGATGGCCCGCGGATCGAAATCCGGCTCGCGCGCCTCGAAACGCTCCACGGCCCGCACGACTGCGTCAGCGCTCTGCTCGTCGAAGAGCAGTCCCGTCGTTCCGTCAATCACCGTCTCGCAGGCC
>DASQZM010000020.1:0-5980 GCA_035638695.1 Gammaproteobacteria bacterium
ACTTAGGCCTTGTAGTTCACAAGCTGACCCGCCTTCGTTCGATGGGCGATTGAAGGCGGTTATTTCACTAACCCAGTCCTGACAAGGAGTTATGATCATGAACATTCTCGACCTTCAGAAGCTTCCGGTTGCCAACGACCTCGAATCCCCGGCCATCGCTTTCAGCGGCATCAGCATCGGCTGCATGGGCACCCAGATCCAGACCGACGGCGAATAAGCGCAACGGTGGCGGCCGGCGCAGCCCGATGAGGGTCGCGATGGGGCGCGCATCGGACATGGGCGCCTGCCGGCATGAAAAGCCGGCAGGCGCTACCCGGTCGCCAACGGACGGGAGGGATCACTGATCGAGGACGCCCTCGGAGAGGAATTCGGCGGGCTCGAAGGCAGGCGCCGACTGACGCTCTTCACCTTGGCGCATCGGCGCTACTTCGAGACGCTGGAACAGCTTCACGGGTCCGTCGACTATCGCGGGCTCGTTGACGAACTGCTTCCCGCCGGGTGGACGCATGGCGAGTCGGGGCTCTGGTACCGGGCCGAGCCGCCCAACTCCGCGATGCCCGAACAGGGATTCAAACTTCACGTCTCCGCGGTCCTAGACGAGGCGGAGCTGGTCATAGGCCGGGTGGTGCCGATTCTGGCGGCGTACGAGGTGCCGTTCAAGGTGCTTCGCAGTCGCGAGTTGCTGACAATCGTCAACAGCAAGCAGTTCGGGCGCGGAGCAGCCGGCAAGTTCTTCACGATTTATCCAAGCGACGAGCGGGAGTTCCTCGCCCTCGGCGACGCGCTCGCGGGCGCGTTGGACGGTGCGGACGCACCGTACATCCTCTCGGACCGGCGTTTCCGCGACGCGCAGGCCGTGTACTACCGTTACGGTGGTTTTCGATCCGCCACCGAACTCACGCCGCCGGGTCATCTCCGCTACCTGATCCGGGACGGATACGGCCGCTGGATCGAGGATCGGCGGTCACCGTACTTTGAATTGCCGTCCGGCATCCACGATCCCCTCGCCGGGGAGGTCGAGGCGGCACAGGCCTCCGGACCGATCGTGCTCGACGGGCGCTTCGAGCCCGAAGAGGCGGTCACCTTCAGCACCTCCGGCGGCATCTACAAGGCCCTGGACCGCCGCACGGGCGCGCGTGTGCTGGTAAAGGAGGCCCGCCCCGGGATCTACGGTGCGACGCTGCGGGAAGGCGGCGTGTTCGCGACGGATCTCCTTGAGCACGAGGGTCGGGTGCTGGGCCGTCTGACCGGAGTGTCCCAGGTGCCCCGTTTCGTGGCGCGCTTCCACCACTGGGAGCATGAATATCTGGTCGAGGAGTACTGCGCGGGTTTCATCCCGTGGGCGGCGTTCCGCGCCCGCTCCGACTTCGCCATCGCCGCGGCCCCGCGCGATCGCACCATCATCCGGCGATTCTGCGTCGAGGCAGCGGAGGCGGCGCTCAACCTCCTCGACGCCGTCGCGGCCGTTCACGAACGGGGCGTCGTGCTGGGGGACCTGTCGCCGGCGAATGTGCTGGTGGACCCCGACACTTGCGCGGTGCGCCTGATCGATTTCGAGGGAGCCCACGTCGTATCCCAGGGAGCGAACGCGGACGGCGTCTCGTCCTACTACGGGACGCAAGGCTTCATGCGCGCGGAGCGGCTGCGCGGGGAAGGGCTCGGTACGCGCGATGACTGGTATGCCGCCGGAATGATGCTTTTCGGAATGGCCATGCCGCTCGAAGCGTTCGTCGCACTGAAACGGTCGTCACTCGGTGACTTCGAGCGCCAGCTGACCCGCCAGCTCAATATCCCGGAGCCGCTCTTCGCGGCGGCCGGCGCGTTGCGCGAGGGCGACGTGGCGCGGGCGCGCCAGGCGCTGGATGACATGCAGCAGGACGCTGCGGGCATAGCGGCGCGCCTTTCCCGCCGTCGCGGCCGCCGCACGCGCGACAGCCGCGCTCGCCGCCGGGCGGCGGAGGAATCCCTCCAACGCGTCCTCGCCGACCTGGACGCCACGGCCGAGCCAGAGCGCGCCGACCGGGTCTGGCCGGGCGACTTTAAGGTCTTCTCGACGAACCCCTGGGGCTTTGCCTTCGGTGCGGCCGGGTCGCTGAGCCTGTATGGTCGGGCCGGCGCATCGCCGCCCGCCGCGATTGTCGATCGTGCGCGGGCTGAACCGCTCGATGGAACCGCACTTTTGCCGCCCGGGCTGATGGCGGGTCATGCCGGCCTGGCCTGGGCCTTTGCCTCGCTGGGCCGTTACGAGGATGCGGAGCGGTTCGCTGCGGCGGCCGCCTCCTCGTCGCTTCTAGAGCAGGACCCGACGCTGTTCCACGGACTGGCCGGCTACGGGATGACGCGCCTGATGCTGTGCGCGGCGACCGGGGACTCCGTGCATGTCGAGGAGGCCGCCCGCGCTGGGCACAGATTGCTCGATACCGCCGTGGCTTCCGAGTCTGGCTTGCGGTGGGCGTGCTGGGGTTCCGGTTCGCCGGCTAGCGGCATTGGCTACGGCGGCGCGGGCATAGCGCTGTTCCTCCTGCGGCTTCACGAAATCGTGGGCGAACGGCGTTTCGGCGACGCCGCGGCCGCCGCACTGGAGGAGGAGTTGGCGAAGGCGAAGTATCCGCTGAAGGACGGCCTGCCGCGCTTCGGCGGCGGTGATGGCGCTGGCCGTTGGGATCCGTACTGGGTCGAGGGCGGCGCCGGCGTCGCCGCCGTACTCGTCCGGTTTGCGGGTGCATTCGAAGATGAGCGCTACCGCGAGCTTGCCTGTCGCGTCGCGGCGGGGGCCTACACGCCGGTGCTCAGCGCGCCGGGGCAGTTCCTGGGCACGAGCGGTCTCGGCGAGACAATGCTCGATCTCCACGTACTGACCGGGGATAACGTCTGGCTGGAGCGTGCATGGCAGCTCGCCGACGTAACGCGGCTCTTCGAACTGGACGGCGAGAGCGGAGTGATCTATCCGGGTCGGTTCCACCTGCGCCGCAGCCATGACTACGCGTTCGGAAGCAGCGGTGCCGGCCACTTCCTGCTGCGTATGGCCCGCGGCGGGGATAGGCTGTTCCACGATCCGGGGCCGGGATTCTGGGCGCCGCGCTACCGTCCACTGCCAACCGGCAAGCGGGCGCGTCGGCAGGGCAGCAGAAGGCAGGAGCAGTAGCGGGCGGGCCCAAGTAGCATCCGGGCTTTCCGCCGCGCTCCTATTGCGGTCTCAGCACAGCGACCAGGTCCGTCCGGCCGGCGCGCAGTGCAGGTACGAGCGCCGCAAGTACGATGACGATCGCCATCGCTGAAGCTGTAGCGATATATGGTGCTGGATTTACGACGGTGGATGGACTAACTCGCCCGGCCAGCTCGTGTAGCCACCAACCGCCGGCCAAGCCCACAGCGATGCCGATTCCGGCGATCCAACCACCTTCAGCCAGTGCCGTCAGAACGATGCGCGTTGGCGTCGCTCCGAGAGTCTGACGAACGGCAAACTCGGGGAGCCGCAGACGCACTCGGTAGGCGACCACGCCGTAGACGCCGATAGCCGCAAGAAGCAACGCGATACCACCGAACAAGGCGTACAGGCTGGCTGGCGCCGCCAAGGGCGCCAATGATGCCGTCATCAGGCCGTGCATGGACGTGATGCGGGCAAAGCTCTGGTTCGGGGCCGCGTGCGTCAGTAATTGACGTACTTCGCGCTGAATTACGGGTAAGGGCGCGTTTCGGTGGATCAGGAAAACCGGTTGTTGAGCACTTTCACGCGGATACGAGATGATCACCGTGCCCAGGTCGTTTGTTATGGGTGCGGGCCCCCACAGCACATGCTTAACCACGCCCCGTATGCTGAGTCTCGGTCCACCGGCCGCGCGGACCAAGCTTTTACCAACAACGTTCGTTGTGCCGAAGTAGCGCTCTGCGAATCGCTGGTCCACGATGACACCATGCGAGTGCTCTTCAGGCGAACCAAAGGGGTTTCTACCATGCAACAGCGGTAGATGAATCGTCTTAAGAAGATTACTTTCTGCGACCAACACATACGCCGAATGCAGATTGGACGCTCCTTTGCCCGACGCTCCAACGCCGGAAGAACTGGGCGCGAAGGCACTCGGCCTTGGTGTGCCGAGAAACGGAATGCCGAAGCCTCCGCCGGAGAGGGCGGCGTCCTCTACGCCTGGCAACGACTGCATCTGGTGGAGCATTGATCGATCGAAGTGCATTGCGCTGCGGGAATTGGCAAAGCGAGGTCCCTGGAGCACAAGCTTTGCGACAACTAGGTGGCTGGGGGCGAAGCCGGGAGTGACTCGCGACAGGTTCTTCAGCGTTAGCCCCAGCAGCACGGCGTTCACCAGCAGCGCGACGGCGAAGGCGACCTGCGCAACCGTGAGGACGCGTTGCAGGCGCCCGGCTCCTCGAGACGTCGTTCCGCGCGGACCTTCGACCAGCCGGGAAAGCAGTGCACGCCGGGGTGCGAGCACGAGGGGCATCACGGCAACGAAGGTGCCTGTCAGTGCGATTCCCAGCCCGAGTGCTACGGTCACGGGGTCGATGCTGACGGTAAATGCCGTTGCATTCCCGCCGACGCCGAAGCTGCGCAGTACAAGCGTACCGGCGTAGGCGATCCCCAGGGCGATGACCCAGCTAGCGATCGCCAGCGGCAAGGTCTCCGAAAGCGCGAGTCCAAGGAGCGAGCGCCGATTGGCCCCAAGCGCGAGACGTAGGGCAATCTCGTGGCGGCGCCTCAGGGTACGCACCAGCGTCAGGTTCATGAGGTTGACGACGGCGAGAGCGAGCAGGACTAGTGCTCCCAATTCGATCAGTGCTAGGCGCTGTGCGGTGTCGCCGTATAAGTGCGTCCTCAGCGGTTGGGCAGTCAACGAGAAACCGGCATGGGTGAGCGAGTGACGCAGGTCCGAGGGAAGGGATGCAAGGAATGCGCTCGCGATGCCTTTCAGGTGCGCCTGTAAGGCGCCAGTGCCGACGCCGGGAGCGACTCTAGCGACCAGCGTGCCAGCCCCTTGTGTCGCGCGGCTGGGCTGGGCATCAGTCGGCGCGATCTGCAACGGCAGGTAAACGGAGACGTCCCGGCGTGGAAAGAACACGCCCTGATTCATCACCGCGACAATGCGCCGCTGGACGCCGTTGATTACGAGCGTGCGGCCTACGGCGTCAGGGTTCGCATGCAACGCGTTTCGCCAGAAGCCGTAGCTGACGACTGCGACACGAGGCCCGTCAGGGCGATCAGCTCTCGTGGAGAAGAATTGCCCGAGGTAGGGATTTATCCCCAGTGTTGAATACAGCGAGGCCGTTACGTGCTCGGCGTGAACGGTCCGCGACCGATGGCCCGTTACCACCGTCGCCTGCTCCGGGTTGGCGAGAGCTGTGCGACTGAACCTCTGCGTTCGCGTCGACAGGTACTGATAGATCGGGACGGAGGCAGGGAAGGTTCCCGACGATACTTTGGGAACCCGCAGCGCGACGACGACGAGTTTGCCTGTCTGCTGGTATGGCAGCGGCCGTACAAGGTATCCGTGCAGGGCGGCGAGCAGGGCGGCGTTGGCACCCACGCCGAGGGCGAGGGTGATTATGAACAGCGTGGCGAAGCTGCGGTCGCGGAAGCTGCGGCGGAGCGAGGCTGTAACCGCGTCCAGTACCTTCATCGCGTGTTCCCGGGATGCCGGCGGGTACCGGGCTGGTCGAGTGCGCCCATCAGCCGAACTCCGCCCATTGCATCGCAGGTGCTCCGGCCTCGGCGCTTTCGTCGACGATCTGGCCGTCGTGCAGCCGCACGATGCGCTGGGCGCGTGCGGCGTACTGCGGATCGTGCGTCACCATCAGGATGGTGGCGCCACGCTCGTTGAGCGCATCGAGCAGCGCCATGACCGACTGGCCGGCCTTTGAATCGAGGTTGCCGGTGGGTTCGTCCGCGAGCAGGATATCCGGCTCAGTGACCAACGCCCGCGCCACCGCAGTGCGCTGTTGCTGTCCGCCCGAGAGTTGGTAGGGATAG
>DASQZM010000021.1:0-211207 GCA_035638695.1 Gammaproteobacteria bacterium
GCACCGGGCGGGGAAGCACCGGGCGGGGAAGCACCGGGCGGGGAAGCACCGGGCGGGGAAGCACCGGGCGGGAAAGCGCCCGGGGCGGCTGCCTGTTCCACCGCCGTCGGTGCCGCGGCGGAGCCGTCACTCCCCGTTTCCCCGGCGGCCGTCGAGCCCCGGTCGGGCGCCGCTCCGGATGGCGCCCGGGAAGCGCTCGAAGCCGGAGACAGGTGCGCCATGCTGCAGCCGCCGAGGCCGAGGGTGAAAAGCACCGGGGCCAGCAGGCTGGCTGCAAGGCGCGGAAGGGCGTGCGTCGAAATACTCATGGTGTGCAGCCGGACCTGTTGCCTGACCTCGAGGTTGTTCTCGTTTTGGCTTGCCCCGGAAGCCCGCGGGCCCTGACCGCGGCTAAGCGCTAACAGGCCCTAGGGGGCTGCTGGAAAGCGCGCGTTTCGGCCGCCCCCGCGCCCTAGAAACCGTCCTTCCACCTGCGCAGCTCCGCGAATACCTCCGTGTCGCTGCCCAGTGCGTGGCCCGCGTGCCTCTCCGCCGCAGCCCTGATCTCCGGCCGGTCCCAGCGCAGGAAGGGGTTGGTTTCGAGCTCCGCCCCGATCCGGCTGGGAAGCGTCGGCCGGTTCTCGGCGCGCCGTTGCCGGGCTTCCTCCTGCCTCGCCTGCAACGCCGGGTTGTCCGGCTCCACTGCCAGCGCGAAGCGGATGTTCTTCAGCGTGTACTCGTGTCCGCAGTATATCGCGGTTTCCGGGGGCAGGTTGCGCAGTCGGTCGAGGGATTTACACATCTGGTCGGGTGTTCCCTCGAACAGCTTCCCGCAGCCGACCGCGAAAAGCGTGTCACCGCACAGCAGGCCGCCGCCCCCATGGTAGGCAATGTGACCGGCGGTGTGGCCCGGGATATCAATCACCTGGAAGCTTGTCTCCAGCGCCGGCGGCTCGATCACGTCACCCCCGGAAACCGGATTGCTGCAGGCCGGGATGCTTTCGCCGGCCGGCCCGAACACCGGTACCTCGAACGCTTGCACGAGGCTGGCGACGCCGCCAACGTGGTCGGGGTGATGGTGGGTGACCAGGATCGCGGCGAGCGCCAGGTCGTTGCGAGCGAGGTACTCGCGAACGGGAGCGGCGTCGCCGGGGTCGACCGCCACGCAGGCCCTCGCCCCGGGCTGCTGCAGCAGCCAGATGTAATTGTCGCGGAAAGCGGAAACAGGATGATACTCGAGCATGGCGGAATGGTGACAGGGCGGGGATCGGCGGTCAATTTCCAGCGGCCCGCGCCGCCGGGCCCCGACCACCGGTAGCCCCGATCCCCGCAGGGGTCGTACGATCTCTTACCGAACACGTGGGTGACCGCTCCGGGGCTCGAGCAGCGGCTGGTGTGAACCATGCGAGCGAACGGAACACAGCGATCCAGGCATCCTGCGGGGAGAGTGCTCGTGTCGGCCCCTCGGGAGGCCGTTGGACCCGCCTGGCGTGGCATCGCCAGGGCCGCGCTCCCGCGCCTTCGCCGAGCGGTCGGCAAGAGCGCCGAGATGCGGCACCATCCCTGACCGGGTTAGTATTTGCTCCCAAGAGGGCTCGCAGCTGCCGCCGGGAAGCACGGCGCCACGCGGCCCGGTTGGCAGCCATGGTGGACACGGCAATGGGAGTGCGTCCGGAACACGGCCGGAAACTGGAACAGTGGCTGCGCCGGCCGCTGGGGCGGCGCGTATATGAAACCGAGCTTTCCCTGCTGGAGGACCTCCCCGGCGTGTTCGGCTTCTTTGCGCTGCAACTCGGCTACTGGGGGCCGGAACGCGAGCTGCTGAGCGACCTGAAGGTACTGCACCGCTTCCGGGTCTGTCCTGGCGGTCCGGAGGCGGAGGTGCGCGCCCGGCTGGACCAGCTACCGTTCCAGTCGGAGAGCGTGGACGCGGTGATCCTGCCGCATTCGCTGGAGTTCGCCGAGCATCCGCACCGGCTGCTGCGCGAGGTGGACCGGATCCTGGTGGCCGGGGGTCACGTGCTGGTACTGGCGTTCAACCCCTGGGGCCCGTGGGGGCTGCGGCGGTTTCTGCACCGCGACCGCAGCGAGCCGCCGTGGTCGGCCCGACTACTGGGGGAGAGACGCATCCGGGACTGGCTGTCGCTGCTCGGCTATGAGATCGTGCAGGCGCGCCGCTACTTCTACCGGCTCCCGGTCGGCAACCGGCGGCTGCTGGAGCGCCTCGAGTTCATGGAGCGCGCCGGCCCGCGCATCTGGCCCATGATGCCGGGGGCCTACATGCTGCTCGCGCGCAAGCGCGTGTGCACGCTGACCCCGATTCGGCCGCGGCGGCGCCTGCGGCGTGCCGTGGCCGCGCCGGCGCTGGCCGGCACCCGGAGGCAGTCGTATTGAGTCGCAACGTGACCATCTACACCGACGGCGCCTGTCGCGGCAATCCCGGTCCGGGCGGCTGGGGTGTGCTGATGCGTTATGGCCGCCACGAGAAGGCCCTCCATGGAGGCGAGCGCGACACTACCAACAACCGCATGGAGCTGACTGCGGCGATCCGGGCGCTGGAAGCACTGCGCCGCCCGTGCACAGTGGACCTGTATACCGACTCGCGCTACCTGCGCGACGGCATTACCCGATGGCTGGTCAACTGGAGGCATAACGGCTGGCGCACGGCGGGCCGCAAGCCGGTGAAGAACGCCGATCTGTGGCGGCGCCTGGACGAGCTGAGCGCCGGCCATCAGATCCGATGGCACTGGGTCCGGGGACACCAGGGCAACGATGGCAACGAGCGGGCGGATGCGCTGGCCAATCGCGGCGCGGACGAGGTAATGGGCAGGGTCCGCGCCTGAGCGACGGGGAGACCGGAATGCGTCAGATCGTGCTGGATACGGAAACCACCGGCCTGGAGCCGGAGGCCGGGCACCGGATCATCGAGATCGGCTGCGTCGAGCTGATCAGCCGGCGTTTCACCGGCCGACGCTTTCACGAGTATCTCAACCCCGAGCGCGAGATCGAGGCGGGCGCGGTCGAAGTGCACGGACTGACTCTGGAGCAGTTGCGGGACAAACCACGCTTTGCCGACATCGCCCCGGAGCTGCTGGGGTTCCTGGACGGCGCCGAGCTGGTGATTCACAACGCGCCCTTCGACGTCGGTTTCATCAACCACGAGCTGCAGCGTATCGGGGCCGAGATGGCGGACATCACCCAGCGTTGCCGCATCCTGGACACGCTCGAAATGGCCCGCCGACTGCACCCCGGGCAGAAGAACAGCCTGGACGCGCTGTGCCGGCGCTACGAGATCGACAGCAGTCAGCGGCAGCGGCACGGGGCGCTGCTGGACGCGGAGATCCTCGCCGACGTCTACCTGGCCATGACCGGCGGCCAGGTGGCGCTGTCACTGGACAGAGCGGCGGGCGAGCGTACCCCGGAAGGGGGCCCGGCGGACGGCGCCGGCGCATCGCAGCGCCGTCCGGTGGCCCGGTCGGGGACGCCTTTGCGGGTCGTGCGCGCCACCGGGGAAGAGCGGACCGAGCATGCCCGCCGGCTCGAGGCCATCGACAAAGCCAGCGGCGGCCGCTGCGTGTGGCTGGCCCTGGAACGCGAATCGCGGGGCTGACGAAGGCCTGCCGCGGGACGCCGCGCCGGTGACCGATTTTCCGCATGACAAGGCGTCTTGGGCGCGATGTGGCGCCGCATCAGCGAGCGACACCGCAGGATTGCGCGGAAAAATGGCCCCGGCCTTTCGAGGCCACCGCGGGTAAGCGCTGTCAGCGCAAGTAGTACAACACCAGGTACAGTGCCAGCAGCACCGCCACCCACAGGACCATGCTTCCCGTGGGCCAGGTGCGGGCCAGGCGGCCCTGAGGCCCGTGGTGACGGGAGAGCAGGGCGATGCCGCCGTTGAAGATCGTCGTCCCGGCCTCCTTGAACCCCCGCCAGGCACGTTCGCCGGTGCCCAGGAACATGGCTACGGTCGCCGGCAGTGCCTGTCGGTAAACCCAGTCGGAGTCCAGCAGGATGCGCCGGTCCGGGCCCGGCCACCATCCGGTGCGCAGCAGCAGCGCGAACCCCGCTACGGTCAGGGCCAGCAGCTGAAGAGTGCCGAGCACGTGACCGGCCGTGTAGGGGTTGTCGTGCACCGGGTATGGCAGCAGGTGCCAGACGATGCCGGGGTGCACCCCGATCGCCAGCAGGGCGCCCGCGGTGATCCCCATGGCCAGCAGCATGTTGCGCGGCGCTTCTTCCACCCGGAGCCCGGCATCACGGTTGAAGAACGCATACCACACGACCTTCACCCCGGCGAGCAGGAAGATCCCGGCCGCACCGAACACCAGCACCAGCCATACCCCCTCGCGATGCGTGTTGGCGGCGGCCTTGAGCAGCAGCGCCTTGCTGGTGTAGCCGGCGAACAGCGGCGCCGACATGCCGAGCGCGGCCAGGATGCAGAACACTGTGGTCCAGGGCATGGAGCGGTACAGGCCGCCCAGGTCGGTGGCCCGCGCCGTCCCTGTGCGCGTCATCACGGCGCCCATGCACATGAACAGCAGACTCTTGTACAGCACGTGGCTGACGGCATGCGCGGCGGCGCCGTCGATGCCCAGCCGGGTGCCGATGCCGATGCCGATGACCATGAAGCCCAGCTGGTTGATCAGGCAGTAGCCGAGCACCCGGCGCAGGTCATTTTCCACCGCGGCGTAGAGCAGGGTGAAGATCACCGTCGCCACGCCGATCCAGATCAGGATCTCGCTGCCCGCGAAGCCCCTCGCCAGCGCGTAGATCGCCATCTTGGTGGTGAACACGCTCAGGAACACCGAGCCACCCGGCGTGGCCTCCGCGTAGGCGTCGGTGAGCCAGTTGTGCAGCAGCGGGAAGGCGGCCTTGATGCCAAACGCGAGGAACAGCAGGATCGAGCCCAGGCCGGCCAAGGTCATGTGATCGAAGCTGATCGAGCCGGTCTGTACGAATCGCACGGCGCCCCCGGACAACAGCAGCACGCCCGAGGTGATCTGGATCACCAGGTAGCGCACCCCGGCCGCGTATGCGCGCGTGCTGCGGCTCGCCCAGACCAGGAACGCCGAGGCCACCGCCGTCAGCTCCCAGAAGGTGAACAGGGTGATCAGGTCGCCGGCGAACACCGCGCCGATCGCCGCGCCGGCGTAAACCAGCGAGGCCACCTGCTGGATCGGATCGCGCACCTTCAGGGAGAACAGGACCCCGGCGAAGGCGGCGAAGTAGAACACATAGCCGAAGACCCGACTGAGGGCGTCCACGCGGACCAGCGTGAGCGTTTGGCCGAACAGCACCGGGTGACCCGCCGCGCCGTGTGTCAGCAGCGCCAGGTGCAGCGCGCCCAGCACCGGCAGCAGCAGCATGTAGCCTGCACGGACCCGGCCGCGCAGGCACGGTGCGAGCAGCACGCCGGCCGCCAGGATCACGCCCGGAGGCGTGTGCAGCAGCCAACCGGGCATGTCACCGGTCATAGTAGTTCTCCCCGCGCCCGGCGAGCCTGGCGACCAGCCAGCCGCCCGCGGCGATCAGGATGCTGCTGACCAGGCCGGCGGTGGCGTAGAAGCCGAACCAGCCGGCGACGGCGAAGTCGGCGCGGCGCGCCACGAACAGGCCGGCCAGGACCGTCACGGCAGCGATGGTCCAGGTCCAGGCGTACGCCCGGCGGGCGCCGCGGCTGTCGCGTCGGTCGCTCACCCCGCACTCCCGGTCACGTTCACCAGCGGCATCAGCATGTGCACGATGGGCTGGGCATAGAAGAACAGCACGACGCAGCCCAGTGCGGTGATCCCGAGCGGTACCAGGCAGCTGAGCGGAGCCTCGCGTATCCCGGCCACGCTCCCGTCGCCCTCGGGGGCAAGGAAGAAGGCACGCGCCACGATGGTCATGAGATACCCGACGTTGAGCAGCGAGCTGGCCATCAGGGCCGCAAGCAGCAGGTACCGGTGCGCCTCGATGGTGCCCATTGCCAGCAGCCACTTGCTCCAGGCGCCGCCACCCGGCGGCAGGCCGATGACGCTGAGCGTCGCGAGCAGGAAGGCGAGCATGGTTACCGGCATCTGCCAGCCGATGCCGTTGAGCTCGCTCACGCGGGTCTTGTGCGTGGTGACCGCGATCGCGCCGGCGCAGAAGAACAGCGTGATCTTGCCGAAGGCGTGCATGACCAGGTGGAGGCTGCCGCCGATGATGCCCCAGCGGGTCGCAAGCGTGGCGCCGAGCACGATGTAGGAGAGCTGGCTGACGGTGGAATAGGCCAGGCGCGCCTTGAGGTTGTCCTGGAGCATCGCCACCAGCGAGGCGGTCACCAGGGTGAAGCCGGCGACGTACATCAGCCATACGCTGGCCCCGGTCCGCGTCAGCAGGTGGGTACCGAAGACGTAGATCACTACCTTGAGCACGGTGAACACGCCGGCCTTGACCACCGCCACCGCGTGCAGCAGGGCGCTGACCGGGGTGGGCGCGACCATCGCGGAGGGCAACCAGCGGTGGAACGGCATCAGGGCGGCCTTGCCGATCCCGAACAGGTACAGGCCAAGCAACACCGGTAACACCTGGTGCCGCACGCGCCCGGCAAGGATGCCGCCCGGCTGGAAGCTTAAAGTCCCGGCGATGGCCCAGGTCCACACGATCGCCAGCAGCAGCAACCCGATCGAGGTTCCCATCAGCAGGCCCAGGTAAACGCGCCCCGCGCGCCGGGCTTCCGGGGTTTCCTTGTGGACCACCAGAGGATAGGTGGATAGCGTCAGCGCCTCGTAAAACACGAACAGGGTGAACAGGTTGGAGGCGAAGGCGATGCCCATGGTGCTCGCCAGCGCTATCGGGAAGAACGCGTAGAAGCGGGTTTGGTGCAATTCGTGCTCGGCACGCATGTAGCCGATGCTGTAGATCGTGGTGGCGATCCACAGGCCCGAGGCGACCAGGGCGAAGAGCATCCCCAGCGGCTCCAGGCCGAAACCCAGCGAGATCCCGGGCAGCACGCGGAAGAGCTCTACCCCAGGCCGGTGGCCGGCAAGCACGGAGGGGAGCAGGCTGACCACGAGGGCGAACAGCACCAGCGTGGTCAGGACGCTGATCGCCTCGCGCAGGTTGGGCCAGTGCCCCGCACGTGTGATCAGCACCGACGCGGCCAGCGGCACGGCGATGGTCAGCAGCATGGCGCTCTGGGGCGTCATGAGCCGAGTCCCATCAGCATGGCCGCGGCGCGGCTGGCCGTGCCGACCGTCAGGTGGGGATCGATCCCGAACCAGATGTTCGCCAGCACCAGGATCCAGGTGGGGATCAGCATCGACAGCGGCGCCTCGCGGATGGCGGTGAGGTCACGGCCGGGGGCGGGCTCGCGCAGGTAGGCGGCCTCGATCACCCGCCAGACGTAGATCAGGGCCAGCAATGAGCCTGCCAGGATCAGCAGCGCGAGCCACCACCAGCCCTTCTGCAGCGCCGCCATCACCAGGTACCACTTGCTGACGAAACCGACCGTCAGCGGCATCCCGACCAAACTCAACCCGGCGATCACGATCGCCGCCATGGTCCAGGGCATGCGGCGTCCCAGGCCGGCCGTGTCGGCCACCTGCATGGAGCCGAGCCGCGGCACGATGCAGCCGATCGCGAGGAACAGGGCGCCCTTCATCAGGGCGTGGTTGAACAGGTGCAGGATGCCGGCGGTCAGGCCGGTGGCGGTTGCCATCCCGATGCCCAGCGTGATGTAGCCGATCTGGGCGACGCTGGAGTAGGCGAACATGCGCTTGATGTTGTCCTGGAAGATGGCACCGACCGAGGCGAACACGATGGCGATGCTGCTCAGTACCAGCAGGATCGGTCCGAAGGGCATGGCGTGGAAGGAGAACAGTCTGCCAAAGACGTCGTAGGCGAAGCGTAGCAGCAGGTAGATCGCCACCTTGGTGGAGGTGGACGCGAGAAAGCTGGTCGCGGCCGAGGGCGCATACGTGTACGCGTTGGGCAGCCACAGGTGCAGCGGGAACATGGCCAGCTTGAGCCCGATGCCCACGGTGAAGAAGGCGAAGGCCACCTGCACCGTGCGTATCTGCGTCACCTCCGGCAGGCGCCGGGCCAGGTCGGCCATATTCAGCGTCCCGGTGGAGATGTACATGAAACCGATCGCGATCAGGATGAAGGTGCCGCCGATCGTGCCCATCACCAGGTACTGGAACGACGCCGTGAGCGCGCGCCGGTCGCGCCCCATGCTGATCAGGATGTAGGAGGCGAGCGACGAGATCTCGAGAAACACGAACACGTTGAACGCGTCGCCCGTGCTGGTCATGCCCAGCAGCCCGGTCAGGCAAAGCAGGAACGCCGTGTAGAAGAGATACGCGCGGCGGTTGCCCACCTCGAACAGTACGCTGCGTCGGGCGTAGGGGAGCACCACGGCGCCGATGCCGGAGACCAGGACCAGAACGAAGGCGTTGAGCAGGTCGATGCGGTATTCGATGCCCCAGGGCGGCATCCAGCCTCCCATGTGGTAGGAGACGGGGCCCACGGTGAGCACATGCTGTAGCAGCAGCGCGGAGATCGCCAGGCAGATCCAGCTTACCGCCACGGACAGCAGCCACGCGGGCGTGGCGCGGCGCAGCAGAAAGCATAGCGGCGCCGAGATCAGCGGGATCACCACCTGCAGCGCGGGGAGGTTGTGGAACGTCACAGACTCTTGTCCTGAACGTGTATTTCGTCTTCTTCCATCGTGCCGTAGGCCTCGTAGATCCGGACCACCAGGGCCGAGCCCACGGCGGTGGTTGCCACGCCCACGACGATCGCGGTCAGGATCAGCACGCTGGGTAACGGGTTGGTATACCGGTGATATCCCGCGGCAATGATCGGGGCGGTGGCCCCGTGTACCTTGCCCATGCTGATGTAGAGAATGAACACCGAGGTCTGGAAGATGTTCAGGCCGACCACTTTTTTGACCAGGTTGCCCTCGGCGATGACGACGTAGAAACCGCCCATCATCAGCAGCACCGCGATCCAGTAGTTGTACAGCCCCAGGAAGGTGCTCATTCGCGGTCGGGTTCCCCGTCGTGTTCCCCGCGGCCGGCGAACATATAGATGATGATGATCATGGCGTTGGATACGGTGATCCCCACGCCGAACTCGATCAGCATGATCCCCAGTTCCTGGCCATGCGCCGGGTCGTGGGCGAGCACGTTGTAGTCGAGGAAGTTGCCGCCCAGTGCCATGGTCGCCAAGCCGGTGCCGGCGTAAATCAGCAGCCCGACCGCCACCAGGCTGTGGGTGAGCCATCCCGGAAGCACCCGGCGCCCCTGGCGTACCCCGAAAATCAATGCGTACAGGATGAAGCCGGCGGCGAAGATCACACCCGCCTGGAATCCGCCGCCGGGCCCGAAGTCCCCATGGAACTGCACGTACAGGGAGAACAGCAGGATCAGCGGCAGCAGCAGCTTGGCGACCACGCGCAGCACCAGGTGCTCGGTCATGCGCCATCCTCCCCGTCACGCGGCCGGTTCGGGCGCCGGCGCCGCACGCCGAGCAGGACCATCACGCCGACCACGGCGGTGAACACCACTGTGGTCTCGCCAAGCGTATCGTAGCCGCGATAACTCGCCAGCACCGAGGTGACGACGTTGGGTACGCCGGTCCTGGGCACCGATTCGCGGAGGTAACGCGGCGCCACATGGTGGTTCGCCGGCGCCGCCGGGCTGCCGTAATAGGGCATGTCGAGCGTACCGTAGATCAGGGTGGCTCCGGTGATGAACACCACCAGCAGAGGCAGGGCACGGGTCCGGAAGGAGCGCCTGGAGCGCCGTGAGGTGAGGGCCAGCGTGCTCAGCATCAGGACGGTGGAGATGCCGGCACCGACAGCCGCCTCGGTAAAGGCGACGTCGACGGCGTTCATCACCACGAACAGGCCGGCGGAGACGAAGCTGTACAGGCCCCCCAGCATTACCACCGCGAACAGGCTGCGTAGCCGGACGATGGTGAGCGCGGTAATGCCCAGCAGGGTGAGCAGCGAGATGTCGACTACGACTCCGATGACCCGCCCCCCTCTCGCTCTTCCTCGTCGGCGGTAACGGGCACCTGCCCGTCGCGCAGCGCCGCCTTCGCCAGGGCGTGCGTGGCGACGGGATTGGTAAACCACAGGAACACTAGGATAATCAGAAGCTTGAGCGTTGTCATCGAGCAGCCGGCGAGGAAACAGAAGCCGACCAGCGTCAGTCCGACGCCCAGGGTATCGGTGATGCCGGCGCCGTGCATGCGGGTGAAGAAGTCCGGGAAGCGCAGCAGCCCCACGGCGCCCACGACCAGGAAGAAGGCCCCGCCTGCCAGGCAGGCCCACGCGAAACCGGTGGCGACCAGATGGATCATGGTTCGCCTTGGGCGTCCCGGTCCCGCCGGCCGGCGCCCATGCCCCCGTTTTCCATGAACTTGAGTACCGCGATGGTACTCACGAAGTTGATCAGGGCGTAGACCAGCGCGATGTCGAGCCAGTGGGGGCGACCGTCCAGGAATCCCAGTGCCGCGATGATCACCACGGTGGCCGAGCCGAACAGGTTGATCGCCAGGATGCGGTCGTACACCGTCGGCCCCAGCACCGCGCGCGCCAGGCACAGCAGCATGGTGACCAGTATCGCGACGGTGATCACCGGGAGCATCGGTTCAGCCTTCCCATGCGGTGATGCGCCGGTCCATCTCGCCTTCGGCCAGGCCGTCGGCGGCATCACGGGAAATCGCGTGCACCTCGATCTCGTCCGGGTACACCTCCAGCGACACGGTCCCCGGCGTGAGGGTGATCGAGTTGGCGAAGATCACCCGGCCAAGGTCCGAGTGCTGGGTCGCACGGACCCGGAACACGGTCGGAGAGATTGCCATGTCCCGCCGCAGGATATGCCGGGTGACCTCGAGGTTGGCCTTGACGATCTCCATCAGCAGCCAGAGCCAGTAGGCCACCGCCTTCGGCGTCAGGTGCACCGGGTGGCCCTCGCGGTCGATCACGTCCATGCGGTGCGAGACGAGCAAAACCAGGAACACGGATCCGCCGCCCAGCGCCAGCAGGTAGGGCTGGGTGTCTCCGGACAGGAGCATCCACAGCACGCCCAGGGCCAATCCCAGACTGATCAGGTGGGCCACAACGTTACCCCTGCGTGGCGACGGAATCGTTGGTTGCGGGATGCGGCAACGGCTGGGGCCGCGGAAAGCGCCCTGGATGGCGACGCGACAGGCCGGCCGGGCAGTGCCCGGACCGCTGACCGCCCCTCCCGGCCGGTTTGTGCATCGGCACGACCGATTTGCGAACGCCTGCTCGCCCGGCAAGGACGGATAACGTAACCATCGCCCGGAGCGCGAGTCAACACTGGCGCAGCCGGACGCAGTTGACCTGGATCAGATTGGCTCGCGGGGGGCTGGGCTAGGTTCTCGCGATGGCCGAGGAAATCAGCGGACAGGGCGCCGGCGGATCCCGGGCACCGGGTGCTCCGCGACGGCACAATACTTCGGGTCCGTGCCGGTGCGGGCTGGTGCCGGACTGCGGGATCGTCTGCGGCCGGGCCGGCCCCGGCGAGGCGGCCCTGTCCCGGCGGCGGCTGGCGCGGGGCGAGCTGCTGGTCAGCGCGGGCACGCCCGCGACCGAGGTCTTCGGCATTTGCCGGGGCCTGGTGCGCCTGTGGCGGGACGATCGAGCGCCGGCGGGCGAACGCACCGTGGTCCTGCTGGGCGCAGGCGACATGCTGGGCCTGGGGGTGCTGGACGATCCGGTCTGGCAGTATCACGCGACCACGGTACTGGCCACGGAGCTCTGCTGTGTCCCGTTGGCGGCGTTCCTCGAACGGGCCGATGCGGACCTGGGGTTCTGCCGGCACGTCTCGGGGCTGCTCGCGCGCCGCATGCGAGCGCTGCGCGCGGAGGGGGTGAGTGAGCGGTCGACGAGTCTGGCCGCGAGGCTCTCGGCGCTTCTGCAGCGGGTCTCTGCGGAGGCCCCGAGTCCGGACAGCGGCACGTCCGGCCGGACGGCTCAGCCGCTACTCCCTTCGGAACTCGCACGGCTCCTCAACGAGTCCGAGGCGGAAGTGCGTAACGCACTGGAAAAATTAAGAAAGTGACCTTTCCGGAGCAGCGCCCGTCGAGCTTGCAACGTTCCTGGAAACATGCCTCGGCGGGCGCACCCACACGGGTTCAATAGCCCGAACGGGTGGTCCGGGCAGCCGCGTTTCGGATCCTCCGGTGCAACCCGGACGGGGCCGGACGCTGGACGAACGCGCGCAGCCTGCTAGCATGGGGCTCAAACGTAGCGTGGCGCCCGGAGCGGCGAGCCGGCGCGACGGGCCGATTACCAGACCATGGACGGGCGAGCAGCGCAGGCGGAACCAGACGCGTGCAAGGCTTCGAAATGAGCAACGGGGGAACGATCCCGCGCCGCGGGGCCCGACTCCCGATCCGCTGCCCAAGGGGGGAAGTGCATGGCTTCCGTCGTCACTGACGGGCGGGAAAGCCGCACCGCGGCCCCGGCAAAGATCGCGGCCGACCTGATCGTAAGCTACCTCGAACGCGTCGGGGTCGACTACGTCTTTGGCGTGCCCGGCGGTGCGATCGAGCCGCTGTTGGATGCGCTGGCCCGCAGCGGGAGGCGTGGCGGGCCCAGGCTGGTGGTGGCCCGGCACGAGACCGGCGCTGCGTTCATGGCGGAGGGCTATGCCCGGCAGACCGGACGCCTTGGGGTCTGTTGCGCCACCACGGGCCCCGGCTCCACCAACATGGTCACCGGCGTGGCCAGCGCGTACGACAACCATGTGCCGTTGCTGGCCATCACCGGGCAGACGGCACTTGCCACGTTCGGCAAGGGCGCTTTCCAGGAATCGTCTTGTACTGGTATCAACACGGTCGGAATCTACGCCAACTGCACGCGCTACAATTCCCTGATCTCCCACCCCGGACAACTCGAACAGAAACTGGTGAGCGCCATCATGACGGCGGTGCATACGCCGTCCGGTCCCGCACACCTCAGCGTGCCCCTGGATGTGCTGCGGAGCCCCATCACCACGCAGCTGCCCGGCTACAACCTGCGTGCGCTGCTGCGCCCGCGCGAATTCGTGGACGAGGATGCCGTGGCGGCGTTCGCCGACGAGCTGGAGCGCGCCGACCGGCCCGTGTTCGTGATCGGCGACGAGTGCCACGAGGCTGCGTCCCTGATCCTGGATCTGGCCATGCTGCTGGATGCTCCGGTAGTCACCACCCCGGACGGCAAGGGCCTGGTCAGCCCATGGCACCCGCTGTTCCGTGGCGTTATCGGCTTCGCCGGCCATGTGCTGGCCCACGATACGCTGCAGGATCCGGGGGTGGACCTGGTGATCGCGGTGGGCACCGACCTATCCGAGTGGAGCACCGACGGCTGGGACGCCGAATCCATCCTGACCAGCCGCCTGGTCCACGTCGAATACACGGCCTCGAACCTGACCCGCTCGCCCATGGCGAGGCTGCACGTGGCCGGGAGCTTCGACCGCATTTTCGAGACGCTGATCCGTCGGTTCGACAGCGAGGCGGGCCAGGCACGCCGGGCACGGTACCTGGCCCAGGCCCGGGAGAACCTGGCCACGGGGCGGCGGGCGTTCCGGTTCGAGGACGAGGCCGCCTTCCGCCGGGCTTGCGAGCCGATTACCCCGCAACATTTGATGAACTGCCTGGCGCGCGCGTTCCCACCGAGCACGAAATATTTTGCCGATACCGGCAACAGCGTGGCCTGGGTGACCCACTATCTGGATCCGCTGGATCGGCGCATGGCCGGACCCCGGTCGGTGGGCGGGGGCGTATTCCGGGCGTCCGTGAAATTCGCCTCCATGGGCTGGGCGATCGGCGTGGCGATCGGCTGCGCGCTGGCCTACCGGGACGGGCCGGTGGTGTGCGTGACCGGAGACGGCAGCGTTCTGATGTCCGGCCAGGAGCTGACCGTGGCGGTGGAGCACGAGCTCCCGGTGGTGTTCGTGGTCCTCAATGACGCCGCGCTCGGGATGGTCAAGCACGGTCAGCGCCTCGCCGGCTCGGAGCGGATCGGCTACCGCCTCCCGCCGGTGGACTTCTGTGCCCTGGCCGGGGCTCTCGGCGCACAGGGCTTTCGCATCCGCTCGCCGGAGGATTTCGGGGCGCTGGATATCGCGGGGATATGCCGCCACCGGGGGCCGACCGTGCTGGACGTTTATGTGGACGGCGAACAGGTGCCGCCGATGGGCACCCGGATGAAAGTGCTGGGGCATGGCAATGACTGACGGGCAGGAGCAGATCCGCACGCAGATCTGGAAGGAAGAGGCCGATCCGGCGGACCCGTTCGTGGCCGAGCGTTGCTACTGCCGCGGATACGATGTCTATGGGGACATGCTGGGTCGGGCGAGCTGGATCGAGTATCTCCATCTCCTGTTGCGCGGCGAGCGCCCGACGCCCGCGGGGGTCCGGCTGCTGGAAGGACTGGCGGTGGGTCTGGGCAATGCGGGTCCGCGGGATCTCGCGGTGCGGGCCGCGATGAATGCGGGTGTGGTCGGAAGCCCGGCAGCGGCGGTGCTGGCAGCAGCGCTGGCGGTCGGCGCGGGGCAGCTCGGTGGCGGCCACGAGGTCTTCTGTGCCATGCGCGGCTTTCGGGCCAGCGATGGCGACATTGGCACCTGGGCGGACACGCCCGCCGGGGAGCCCCCCCCCGAGCGGGTGGACATCTGGTTGCCGATGGAGCACGCGGCGGGATTCGATCCGCATGCGACCCGCTGTGGCCTGCCCGTGCGCCAGCTCCTGGCCCACCTGGTCGAGTGCGCCGGCGCCGACGGGCGCTGGCTGCCCTGGCTGCAGGCCAACCGGACGGAACTCGAGCGCCGCGCGCAGGCGGCACTGGCGATGTCCGGCGTCGCGGCCGCCGCCTTGCTCGACCTGGGATTCGAGCCCGAAGCGGGGGAGATGCTCTACCTCCTCCTGCGCCTGCCCGGCGCTGCCGCGCACGCGCTGGAACAGGGGCACAAGAGCTACCGGAGCTACCCGTTCTTCCACGGGCAGGTGCGACGCGTCCGTCCGGGCACCGACGAGCAGGAGTAGCGCAGGATGTCGCGGCACCAATCGCTCGAGCAGGCCGAGACCCGATGGGACACGGAAATGGGGGAATGGGTGCCGGGGGTGCGGGTCCACTTCCGGGACTTCGACCTGCACCGGGACCTGCTGCGCGCCTCCTGGGTCGACGTGTACATGTACGGCATCAGCGGACGCCGCTATTCGGAGCGGGAGCTGCGGATGATCACCGCCATGTGGGTGGCGACCAGCTTTCCCGAGCCGCGCATCTGGAACAACCGCGTGGCCTCGCTGGCGGGTACCGCCCGCACCACGGGCAACCTGGGCATCAGCGCCGCCATGGCCGTGTCAGAAGCCAGCATCTTCGGCCGCCGGCCCGACATCCGGACCATCGACTTCCTGCAGAGGGCGCGCGCGCGGCGCGAGCAGGGCGAAGCGCTCGAGGAGATCGTCCGGGACGAGCTCAAGCGCTACCGCGGCCTTCCCGGCTACGGGCGGCCGGTCACCAACGTGGACGAGCGGATCCCGCACGTGATGGCGGTGGCCCGCGGGCTGGGCTTCGATGACGGACCGTTCGTGCGCCTGGCCCAGGAGATCGAGGAGGTCCTGCAGCGCGGCCGTTGGCGCATGAAGATGAACTACGCGTGCCTGGCCGCGGCTCTTTCCGCCGACATGGGCATGAGCCCGCGTGAGTACTACGCGGGTACGTATCCGGCGTTCCTGGCCGGCATGTGGCCCTGCTTCATCGAGGCCTCGCAGAAGGAGGAGGGCACGTTTTTCCCGTTGCGCTGCGCTCGTATAGCGTACGAGGGCCCCGGGCCGCGACGCTGGGAGTAGGGGCGGCGGCTGGCAGCGGGGGGGGAAGAAGGCAGAACAAGGTCCGGTTGCACGGACCGGCGGAGCACTCATGAAAAAAATATGCCTGGCCCTGCTCCTGGGCCTGGTGCTCGGGGCCAGCGGTCGCAGCGGGCTCGCCCAGGGGCTGTCGGAAAACGACCTGTCGCAGTCCTACGGCAACGAGCAGTTCGTGACCATCGCGACCGGCACCCGGCAGCCGATCTCGCAGGCCCCGGCGGTCGCCAGCGTGGTGACGCGGCAGGATATCCTCAAGACCGGGGCCACGACGCTCGCGCAGGCGCTCGAAGGGGTGCCGGGGGTCCACGTCTCGGTGTCCTCGGCAGGCTACGTCCCGATCATCCAGATCCGCGGCATCACCTCCGAGTACAACCCGCGGGTGCTGCTGCTGATCAACGGCATCCCGGTCACCAACGCCTTTCTCGGCAACCGGGGCCAGGTATGGCCGGGCCTGCCGGTGTATGACATCCAGCGCATCGAGGTGATCCGCGGCCCGGGCTCCGCGCTCTACGGGGCGGACGCCTACGCCGGCGTGATCAACGTCGTGACCCGCACGGCGGGCGACATCCACGGCACCGAGGTCGGCGCCCGGATCGGCTCGTACGACACCCAGGAGGGGTGGGCGCTGCACTCGGGCCATCTGGGTCCGGCGCGCTACGCTGCCAGCGTCGACCTGCTGCACACCGACGGTCCTCATTCGACGATCCAGAGCGACGCCCAGAGCCTTCTGGACCAGGCGATGGGGACGCACGCGTCGCTGGCGCCTGGCCCGCTCAACCTGCGCAGCCGTCGGGCGGACGCGCGCCTTGACCTGAGCATGGGCCGGTGGCACCTGGGCATGTGGTACCTGGGCAACCGGGACAGCGGCGTGGGGCTCGGCGGCGCCGAGGCGCTCGACCCGCGCGGGCGGGCCGACAGTGACCGCTTCCTGACCGACCTCACCTGGCACGCCCCGGCGCTGACGCGCAACTGGGGGCTCAAGGCCCGGGTGAGCTACTTCCGCGTGTCCAATCGCACCAACCTCGTGCTCTACCCGCCCGGTGCGACGTTCCCAAACGGCCAGACCTTTCCCAACGGGGTGATCGGGGAGCCGCACGTCGCCGAGGAGCACACCCGGCTGGACCTGGTGGGCCTGTACTCGGGCTGGTCGCACCAGACCGTCCGGATCGGCACCGGAGTGAGCGACGAGAACCTCTACGAGGCCGAGGAGCACAAGAACTACAGGCTCAGTGCGCTGGGCTACCCGGTGCCCCTGGGAGGGCTGGTGGACGTCAGCAACACGGATCCCTTCATCCGTCCCCACGACCGCTACGACAGCTACCTGTTCCTGCAGGACGAGTGGGGCTTCGCGCGCGACTGGGACCTGACCGCCGGGGTCCGCTATGACCACTACACGGGGTTCGGCAAGACCGTCAATCCGCGTCTGGCGCTGGTGTGGCAGACACGCTACAACCTCACCACCAAGTTCCTGTACGGGCGCGCCTTCCGGGCACCATCCTTCGCCGAACTGTACAATATCAACAACCCGGTGGCGCTCGGCAATCCCCAGCTCAAGCCGGAGACCATCGACACCTACGAGACGGCGTTCGACTACCAGTATTCCTCGGCCCTGCGCGGCGGGCTGAATATCTTCTATTACCGGATGCACGACCTGATCCGGTTCGTCAACATCCCCGCCTCGCCGATCGCCAAGGAGGCGCAGAACTCCGGGGGTCAGAGGGGCTACGGCATGGAAGCGGAGATCGAATGGCAGCCGTTCCAGAACGATACCGTGAAAGCCAACTACGCCTACCAGCATGCCACCGACGAGCGTACCCACCAGCCGGCCGGGAACGCGCCCACCAGCCAGATTTACCTGCGCAACGACTGGCAGTTTCTGCCCGGCTGGAACGGCGACGCCACCGTGAACTGGGTCGGCAAGCGCTACCGCGCGCCGGGTGACCCGCGGCCGGCGCTGGGCTCCTATACCTGGGTCGACCTGACCCTGCGCCATGCGCTGGGCGACAGCGGGATCGAGCTCGCGGCCTCGGTGCGCAACGTGCTCAACCAGGACGCGCGCGAGCCCAGCCTGCTGTCGACGAGCTCCACCGTGAACGTTCCCAACGACCTGCCGTTGCCAGGGCGAAACTTCTACGTCTCACTCGATTACCGGTTCTAGGCACAGGTGGCAGACAGGAATCCACATCTCCAGGCTGCCGGGCACTGGCGGTCCGTCACCGGGAGGCGCAGCCTCAAGCGGACCGCGCTGGCGCTGCTCATCGTGCTCGCCTCCCCGAGGGCCTTCGCCGCACCGGTGCTGGGCGTGATCTATCCGGACATTCGCGAGCCCTACCGGACGATCTTCACCGAGATCCTGCAGGGCATCCGGCAGAGCGCTCCCGGCGATGTCAAGACGCTGCAGCTCGGGCCCGACGCCAGTACGGGGAGGGTCTCGGCCTGGGTGGCCGGCAACCAGGTCGAGGCGCTTATCGCGCTGGGCCGAAACGGCTTCCACCTGGGCGAGGATATGCACCGGAGGGTGCCGGTGGTGTTCGGGGCGGTGCTGATTCCGCCGGACCGCGACGGTGGCAAGATCACCGGGATCAGCCTGGTGCCGGCACCAGCCGCGCTGTTCGCGCGGCTGCAGGAGCTCTCCCCGCATACCCGGCGGGTGTTCGTGGTGTATGACCCGGGAAACAACGCCTCGCTGATCGCCCTCGCCCGGCGTGCCGCCGCGCGCTGGAACCTGCGGCTGATCGCGGTGCCGGCGGAGGATACCCGTGCCGCGGTTCGGGAATACCGCAAGATCCTGAATACGCGTGCCCACGCCGGGGACGCCATCTGGCTGCCGCAGGATTCGGTGACCGTCAACGACCAGGTGGTGCTGCCCATGATCCTGGAGAAGGCGTGGGAGAACGAGCTGGTGGTGTTCTCCAGCAACCCGTCCTACGTCCAGCGTGGCGTTCTGTTCTCGCTGTATCCCGACAACCAGAAGATGGGCCAGGAGCTGGCCCGGCTGGCGCTGGCCCGGGCACGCGACCCGGGAAAGTCCAGCTTGGCCGGCATGCGGCCGCTGACGGCACTGCGGGTTGCGGTAAACACGCGAACCGCTGATCATTTGCAGTTGAACCTGTCCCGACGGGAAATCTCCAGGTTCGACCTGGTGTTTCCGAGTCGGTAGCGGGTGCGGGGCATGAGTCTGCTAACAAAATTCAAAACACAGGATCTGCGCAGTCAGCTGACGCTCGCGTTGTCGGTCGGAATCATTGCCATGGCCCTGGCGACTTCGGTGACCCTGTCCGTGCTGGCGAGCCGCACCGAACGTGGCAATCTGGTCAGCCAGGGAGAGCGTCTGGCGGAGAATCTCGCCCGCCAGAGCACGCTCGCGCTGCTGTACGGGAGCGGTGAAAACGCCAAGGACCAGATCAACACCACCCTCGCGTTCCCCAGCGTCGTGGCGGTCGGAGTCTTCGACACCCATGGCCGGCCGCTCATCCAGCATGGCGCCAAGCGTTTTGTCGACGCGCCCGTGCCCGCCAGTGTGCCGGGCCACGTGGGCCTGTGGCGGGAGACCGACGCGGACTGGCAGTTCGTGGCACCCGTGTATTCCCTGGGGCGGGCCGCGCAACGCAGCGGCTCACCGTTCGAGGTGAGCACTCCGGACACCAAACGCATCGGCTTCGTACGCTTGGTTCTGAGCAAGGCACAGCTGCACGCGGCGGTGCGCAACATCTTCGTGGTCAACGTTGCGGCCTCGCTGGTGCTGGCGCTGATTCTGCTGCTGGTCATGCGCTACATCACCGGACTGCTGGGCCGGCCCCTGCGCAATCTGTCGGCGATCATGAAGCGCAGCGAGAAGGGAGCCTCGGGGCTGCGCGCACCGCCGGGGGGGCCGCGTGAAGTCAACGAGATGGGCAATGCCTTCAACAAGATGATGGAGGTGCTCGAGGAGCGCGAGCACCAGCTCACGCGGGCGCGTGACGCGGCCATCGAGATGGCGCGGGTGAAGTCGGAGTTCGCCGCCAACGTCAGCCACGAGCTGCGCACGCCGCTGAACGGCATCCTGGGCATGCTCGATCTGCTGGGTCACCAGGAAATGCCGGGCAAGCAGGCCGAGTACCTGACCGTGGCGCGCAATTCGGCCAACCGGCTGCTGGCGCTGATCAACGACATCCTGGATTTTTCGCGTCTCGACGCCGGCAAGCTCGACCTCGAGGAACGCGACTTTGACCTGCGCGAGGTGCTGGAACAGCTTCTCGACCTGCTCGCCGGCCCGGCCCAGAAAAAGGGCCTGGATCTGGGCTACCTGATCGAGGACGGGGTACCGCCCGGCCTCCACGGGCGGGTGATCGGCCTCGAGCAGATCCTCACCAACCTGGTCGGCAACGCCATCAAGTTCACGGACCGGGGAGAGGTCGCGGTCGTGGTCGGCCCGGTGGCGGATCACGGCCAGAGTGTCGAGCTGGAGTTCCGCGTGATGGACACCGGCATCGGCATCGACGAGGCCGCCAGAACCCGGATATTCGAGGCATTCTCCCAGGCGGACCGATCCACCACCCGGCGGTTCGGGGGCACGGGCCTGGGGCTCGCCATCACGCGACGGCTCGTGACCGAGCTGGGCGGGAGCATCGAGGTCGACAGCGAGCCCGGCCAGGGCAGCACGTTCCGCGTGCGCCTGACCCTGAACAAGGCTTCGCAGCCCGCACTGCCCATTTCGCAGGGGCATCTGCCGCAAGGTTTCCGGGTCCTGGTAGTGCACCGCTTCAGCATCACGCGCCGCTTCCTGGAGACCTGCCTGGACCGATGGGAGGCGCGCTACGAGCTCGCCAGCAGCGGGGTGAAGGCCCTGAACATCCTGCGCGATGCGGCGGCCCGGTCGATCCCCTACAACGCGGTGCTGCTCGACGACCGGCTGCCGGATATGGCGGCGCCGGAATTCGCTCACCGGGTCAAGGCTGATCCGGACACGGCCGGGGTCACGGTGATCCTGGTCACCGAAAGCCGCGGCGCCGCGGTCGACAGCCTGCGGCTGCGCGTGGGCATTTCCGACTACGTGATGCGCCCCGTGCGGATGATGCGCCTCTGGGAGGCCCTGACGGAGGGTCGTGATGCCGGCACGGAGCTGCTCACGCCGAGCGAGGGCCGCGCCGGGGAGCACCGCGAGGCAGAGCTTGCGGCCGTGTTCAGCAGCCGGGTGCTGGTGGTCGAGGACAACCTGACCAACCAGCAGGTCGCGGTCGGCATGCTGGAAAGCTTGGGATGCGCACCGGACGTTGCGGCAGACGGCGTGGAGGCGGTGGCGATGCACGCCCGGCGTCCTTACGACCTGATCTTCATGGACTGCAACATGCCGCGGCTCGACGGTTACGAGGCGACCGCGCGGATCCGCGCGGCAGAGCCGGCGGACCGGCACGTGGCCATCATCGCGCTGACCGCGAATGCCCTGGAAGGGGACGGCGAACGCTGCCTCGAGGCTGGAATGGACGACTACATCGCCAAGCCGCTGGCGCTCGGCGTGCTTCGTGAGCGCCTGCAGCGCTGGCTCAAGAGCTGGTCGTCCGCCGTCGGGGTACGGGAGTTGGCGCCTCCGGAGCGCGGTCTGCGCACCGACGACGACGACGGCGAGCCGGTCCTGGACTACCGCATCCTCACCGAGGTCAAGGGCGCGATGGGTGAAGCCATCGCCGATATGGTCGAGGTGTTTCTCGAGGATACCTCCACCAATATCGCTGGCATGCAGCAGGCACTGGGCGAGGGGGATGGTGCCCGCCTGCAGGCCTTGGCGCACGAGCTCAAGGGCAGCTGCCGCAATCTCGGGGTACATGCCATGGGGCAGACCGCGCGCGAGCTCGAGACGGCCGCGCGGGAGGGGGACCTGGTGGGTGCGCAGCAGCTGGTGGAGCGGCTGCCCCGGCAACTGGAGCACGCCGGTCCGGTACTGCGCAAGGAGATCGCCGACTCCGGCCTGTTCCCGGCTGCGGTGGCGGCAGAGGATGCCCCCCTGGTGCTGATCGTGGACGACGATCGGAGCGCCCGCTTCGCGCTGCGCTACATATTGGAACGCGACGGCTATCGGATCGCCGAGGCGGCCAATGGGGAGGAGGCCCTGCGCACCTGCGAGCGGACTCCGCCCGAGCTCGTGCTGATGGACGCGATGATGCCGGAGATGGATGGCTTCGAGGCCTGCCGGGAGATCCGCCGCATTTCTGCGGTCAGCCACATCCCGGTGCTCATGATCACCGCCCTCGATGACCAGAATTCGGCGGAACGCGCCTTCGCGGCCGGCGCCAGCGACTTTATCCCCAAGCCGGTCCATTACTCGGTGCTGCGCCAGCGGCTCAGCCGTCTGGTGCACGCGAGCCGCTCCGAACGCCGCATAAAACAGCTGGCCCTGCACGACCCGCTGACCGGGTTGGCCAACCGCAGGCTGTTCCACGAGCAGCTGGAGCAGGCGATCGGGCGCGCGGAACGGCGCGAGCAGAAGCTGGCAGTGGCCCTGCTCGACCTGGACCGGTTCAAGCACGTCAACGAGAGCCTTGACCACCGCGTCGGCGACCTGCTGCTGCAGGCCGTCGCCGATCGCATCCGCGGCTGCCTGCGCAGCGCGGACCTGGTCGCCCGGCTGGGCGGGGACGAGTTCGCCGTGCTGCTGCACGGATCGATCTCGGAAGAGGTCGCGACCACGGTCGCGAACAAGATCCACTCGGTGCTGGTGCGGCCGTTCGTGATCCAGGCACACGAGATCTTCGTGTCCGCGAGCATGGGGATCACGCTTTACCCGGATCACGGCGTGACCGCAGACGACCTTCTCAAGCGCGCCGACAGCGCCATGTACGGCGCCAAGGACCATGGCAACGACTTCCGCTTCTATGATCCCAGCCTGGAAGAGGCGATCAGCCGGCGCATGGCCCTTGAGCACGATATCCGGCGGGCGCTGGAGAACCAGGACTTCCTGGTCTACTACCAGCCGGTACTGGAGCTGACCGGCAATACCGTGGTGGGCGCGGAGGCGCTTATCCGCTGGCGCCACCCGGAGCGCGGCATCGTCTCGCCGGGGGAGTTTATCGAGCTGGCGGAGTCCACCGGGCTGGTGCTGCCGCTGGGCGAGTGGGTACTGCGAGCCGCGTGCGCCCAGTTCACCGCCTGGCAGCTGGCGGAGCTGGAGCCCGGGCGCATCTCCGTCAATCTCTCCGGCCGGCAGTTGCAGCAGCGTGACTTCGTGGACATGGTGGCGCGCATCCTGAACCAGACGAACCTCGAAGCCCGCCACCTGACCCTGGAGATTACCGAGACCGTGCTCCTGCGCGACCCCGACAGTACCCTGGAGATCCTGCGGGAGCTGCGCGCCATGGGAGTCCAGCTGTCGGTGGACGATTTCGGCACGGGTTACTCTTCCTTGAGCTACCTCAAGGATTTGCCAATCGATGTGATTAAGATAGATCGCAGCTTCGTTCAGGACATCTGCACCAACCGCTATGATGCGGCTATGCTGCGGGGCATCGTCGAGCTGGCTCACGGGCTCGGCCTCAAGGTCGTGGCGGAGGGCGTGGAACGCACCGCGCAGCGGGAGTTCCTGGCGCAGCACCGGTGCGACATGATCCAGGGCTTCGTGCTCAGCGAGCCGCTCTCCGGACCGGTCTACGAGCAGCGTGTGCTGCGCCGGCGGGAAGCGCTTCCCGGGGACGACGCCGACGTGGTGCCGATCAGCCGGCGCCGCGGCGACGAGGGCTGAAAGCCCCGCCAGTGGCGTGCTCGCAAGAGATTGACCTGCTCGTGACGAGGGCTTAAGGTTGCCCGCTTTGCGACGAGCCGCGGGGCCCGGCGACTACCGGACGAACCGCTGAGGTCTTGTCTCCTGGTGAGCTGTGAGGCGGTGATCGAAGGGGTCGCCGCGGTGCCGCTGCGCCTCGGCGGGTCCTGGAAATCATCGCGGCGGAACAGGGTTGTTCGCGGGCCCGGCTGAGCGTGGGCGCGAGCAGCCGGTGCTGCGTGGCGTGACCGCCGGCAAGGTGCTGGAGCCGGGCGGTCGGGTACTGCGGCGCGGGCGGAGGCTGCTGTCCGGCGCATTGGAGGCACGGGTGGAGGATCGGCAGGCGGCCGCGACTCGGGTGACCAAGCCGGTGGTGCGGGAATGACAACGGCAGGCGGGCAATGGCATACACGATGGACGAACCCGGTAAAATGATCGACAGCCTGACCGGACAGGCCAAGGTTCCGACCACCTTCGAGCAGCTGGACATGGCGTTCCGCCTGCGGGTCCGGGGCTTCGTCGACATCTGCATGCCGCCGATGTTCGGGGAGCTGGAGCGGCGCTTTCCGATGACCGGCATGCGCCGGCTTGGCATCGCGCCGGTGCTGTACTTCGTGGACTTTCGCAACACCTCCGCCTCGCTGAGCTTCGGACGCTCCCTGCACGTGGACTTCGCGCTGCGCTTGTACCGCAGCCACAGCGATCACGAAGGCCGGCCGGTCTCTCCCGGGACCGGGAGTGAGCGGCTCATGTTCGAATCGCGCACCAGGATCCGCGGGCGGCGCCAGTCTGGCGGTCGCGCCAACCTGGGATACGCCACGGAAGACAGCGAGCTGGTAGAGGCCGGCTCGGCCCGGATGCTGCACGTGATCACGCGACCGGCAGGCCCACCCGAGCAACGCCATGTCACAACGGTCCCCGAAGCGTTGCACGGTCTGCGCGAGCATGCCCTGGCAGAGCCGTTGCCGACCGTCGAGGCACTGGCCGAGGTCCCCGATGGCTACCTGCCGGTGGATACTGGCGGGTGGGAGACGTACCGGGGCGTCTGGGGCATGCCGAACACCGACATCAACCAGCACGTGAACGTACTGGAATACATCATGGGGCTGGAAAACCAGTACACGCGCCAGCTGCACTCGGGCGGCCTGGCGGTGGAAGGTCACCAGATAACCCGTGCGCGCATGCTTTTCCGCAAGCCGTTCTTCCCGGCACAACCCTACGTGATTCGCAGCCAGCTCTATCGTCGCGGCCCTGACACGCTGATGGTGGGCGGCTTCTATCTCCTGGGGGACGACGGCAAGGTTACCCAGCGTCCCTCCGTGTTCGCGGCAATGGAAGGTGTACTCGCCCAAGACTGAAAACGTGACTGAAGCCGGGCGGCGAGGTGACGCGCCGGACGGGTTCGTGCCCCTGCCGGGCGCACGCATGGTCGGACGTGATCTCTCGTGCACCCGCGACGACCGGGAGCTGTTCACCGGGGTGAACCTGTCGCTCGCGCCCGGCGACGTGCTGCAGTTGGCCGGGCCCAACGGCAGCGGCAAAACCAGCCTGCTGCGCATCCTGTGCGGCCTGGCCTGGGCCGCCACGGGGAGCGTCACCTGGGACGGCGCCGACATCCGCCGCGAGCGCGCCAGCTTCACCGCCGACCTCGCCTACGTGGCCCACGCCAGCGCGGTGAAGGCGGAACTCACCGCGATTGAGAACGTGCGCAGCGCCATGACCATCTCATCCACGGGTCTGCTGCGCCTGGATCCCGGGGAGGCGCTGGCGCGCGTGGGCCTGTACGGCTACGAGGATGTACCGGCCCGCACCCTTTCCGCGGGCCAGTGCCGGCGCGTGGCCCTGGCGCGCCTGCTGTGCGGCTCAGCCTCGCTGTGGGTGCTGGACGAGCCGTTCACCGCGCTCGACGGCGAAGGCCGCGCGATGGTGGAAAGCATGCTGAACGGGCACAGCGACGAAGGGGGAATCTCCATCGTCACCAGTCACCAGGCCATGACCCTGGACGCTGGCCGCACCGTACGCCGACTCGACATCGGCGGCCGGAGGGGAGCATGAGCAGCCGGGACGCTCCGGTCACCGCCGCCGGGCGCCGGCCCGCGGCGGCCCGCAGCGACGCACTGCGGGCCTTCGGTGGCCTGCTGCGGCGGGATCTGGTGCTCGCGTTCCGACGGCGCAGCGAGCTGGCCAACCCGGTACTGTTCTTCGTCATGGTGGAGACCCTGTTCCCGTTGGCGCTGGGTGCCGACAACGACCTGCTGCGGGCGGTGGCGCCCGGGGCCGTATGGGTGGGAGCCCTGCTCGCCTCGATGCTGTCGCTGGAAGGGATTTTCCGCTCCGACTTCGACGACGGCAGCTTGGAGCAGATTGCCCTGAGTCCGCATCCGATGCCGATCCTGGTCGGTGCCAAGGTTCTGGCCCACTGGCTGGTAACGGGGCTGCCCCTGATCCTGGTGGCGCCGCTTCTGGGCTTGTTGCTAAACTTGCCGCAGTCCGCGTTCGCGGCGCTGATCCTGAGTCTGCTCCTGGGCACGCCGGTACTGAGCCTGGTGGGAGCGATCGGCGTGGCGCTGACGGTCGGCCTGAGGCGCGGCGGAATGCTTCTGACTCTGCTTGTCCTTCCCCTTTACGTCCCGGTCCTGATATTCGGCGCGGGCGCGGTGGAGAGCGCGGCCCAGGGGCTGCCCGTGGTCGCCCAGCTGTACTTCCTGAGCGCCCTGTGCGTCGGCGCCGTGGTCCTCGCGCCTCTGGCGGCCGCGGCCGCCCTGCGGATCAGCCTGGAGTAGCCTATGCATCGATTCATCTCCCAGTGGGCCTCGCCCCGGCACTTCTACGAGCTTTCGGGCAAGTTGCTGCCCTGGCTCAGCGCGCTCACCATCATCTGCATGCTGGCCGGGCTGGTCGGCGGGTTGTACTTCGCGCCGCCGGACTACCAGCAGGGCAACGTCTTTCGCATCATCTACGTCCACGTGCCCAGCGCCTTGCTGTCCATGATGGTGTACGTGGTGATGGCGGGCGCGGCGGCGGTCAACCTCGTCTGGAAGATCAAGATGGCGGACGTGGTGGCGCGCTGCAGCGCGCCGCTGGGCGCGGCCTTTACCTTCCTGGCCCTGGTGACCGGGTCGATCTGGGGCAAGCCCACCTGGGGCACCTACTGGGTCTGGGACGCGCGCCTGACCTCGGAGCTGATCCTGCTGTTCCTGTACCTCGGCTACATGGGGCTGCGGGCCGCCATCGAGACGCCGGAGACGGCGGCGCGGGCCAGCGGCATCCTGGCGCTGGTGGGCGTGGTCAACATCCCGATCATCCACTACTCGGTGGACTGGTGGAATACCCTGCACCAGGGCACCACGATCAGCTTCACCACGGACAACATCTCCACGAGCATGCTCGTCCCCCTGCTGTTCATGATCGTCGCCTTCATGAGCTACTACGCCGTGGTGCTCATGCTCCGGATGCGCTGCGAGATCCTGGACCGGGAACGAAAATCCCGCTGGGTGATTCAAATGGTCGAAGGCGGGTAGGCATGGCCAAGTTCTTCTACATGGGCGGTTACGGATTCTACGTATGGACCGCCTACGGGATCGCGTTCATCGTATTGTTCATCAATGTACTGATTCCGCTCTGGCGCCGCCGGTCGCTGATGCGTGACCTGGCGCGCAGGCAGCGGCGGGAGCGAGGCAGGAATGACTCCACAACGTAAACGGCGGCTGATCGGGGTGCTCCTGATCGTCGGGGGTGTCGGCGTGGCGGTTGCCCTGGGAGCGGGCGCCTTCCGCAAGAACCTGCTGTTCTTCTTCAGCCCGACGCAGATCGCCAATGGCGCCGCCCCGCTGAACCACGCGTTCCGCATCGGCGGGTTGGTGGTCCCCGGCAGCATACGACACGCCAAGCGCGGGTCGACGGTGCGCTTCGAGCTCACCGACAATCGCCACACGGTCTGGGTGACCTATACCGGCGTGCTGCCGGATCTGTTCCGGGCGGGCCAGGGCATCGTGGCCCAGGGTCAGCTGGGTGGCAACGGCGTGTTCCGCGCCTCCCAGGTACTGGCGAAGCACGACTCCAAGTACATGCCGCCGTCGGTCGCGGCGGAGCTGAAGAAGAGCCAGGAAGCGAAGGAGGCCAACAAGGCGGAGCACGCCAAGCTGGTGACCGGAAAGGAAGTCCAGGAGGTTCGCGCGGGTGAATCCGGATACGGAGCCAAACAGTGATCCCGGAGATCGGTAACTTTGCCCTGATCATGGCGCTGTCACTGGCGCTGATGCAGGCGGCGCTGCCGCTGCTCGGTGCCTGGCGGCGGAACGAATCCTGGATGGCGGTGGCGCGGCCCGCCACCTTCGGCCACGGCGCGTTCGTGCTGCTCGCCTTCGGCTGCCTGGCGTTCTCTTTTCTTACCAGCAACTTTTCCGTCGCCTACGTGGCGGAGAACTCGAACACCGCGCTGCCGATGATCTACAAGTTCACGGCAGTCTGGGGCGGGCACGAGGGATCCATGCTGCTGTGGGTGACGATACTTTCCGTCTGGGGGGTCGCGGTGGCGATCTTCAGCCGGAGCCTGCCGCAGGTGTTCTCCTCCCGGGTGCTCGGCGTGCTGGGCCTGATCGCCACCGGGTTCCTGCTGTACATGCTGTTCACCGCCAATCCGTTCACCCGGTCGTTCCCGGCACCCGCGCAGGGACGCGATCTGAACCCGCTGCTCCAGGATCCCGGCATGGTCGGGCATCCCCCCATGCTGTACCTCGGGTACGTGGGCTTCGCCGTGGCCTTCGCCTTCGCGATCGCCGCTCTGCTGGGCGGCCGGCTGGATTCGGCCTGGGCCCGCTGGTCGCGTCCCTGGACGGCGGCTGCCTGGGTGTTCCTGACCTGCGGCATCACCCTCGGGAGCGCCTGGTCCTACTACGTGCTCGGCTGGGGCGGATGGTGGTTCTGGGACCCGGTCGAGAACGCCTCGTTCATGCCGTGGCTGGTCGGCACCGCGCTGATCCATTCCATCGCGGTCACCGAAAAGCGGGGCACCTTCAAGGCCTGGACGGCCCTGCTGGCGATCGCGGCATTCTCGCTCAGCCTGCTCGGCACCTTCATCGTGCGCTCGGGTCTGCTGACCTCGGTGCACGCGTTCGCGGTCAGCCCGACCCGCGGGATCTATATCCTGTCGTTCCTCGGCATCGTCGTGGGCGCCTCGCTCATCCTGTACGCGATCCGTGCGCCGGCGATCCGCAGCGTGGGGAATTTCTCCCTGATTTCGCGCGAGAGCTTCCTGTTGGCCAACAACGTGCTGCTGGTGGTCACCTGCGCGGCGGTCCTGCTCGGAACCCTGTATCCGATCCTGATCGAGGCCCTGGGCATGGGCCGCATCTCGGTCGGCCCGCCGTATTTCGACGCGGTGTTCGTGCCGCTGATGCTGGCGCTGACGTTGCTGCTCGGGTTCGGTCCGGCGGCGAGCTGGCGTCGGGCCGAGCCGGCGGCGCTGGCCCGGCAGCTGCGCGGGGCCTTCATCGCCTCGGTAGTGGCGGCGGGCGTGGTGATCATCGCGGTTGGCGGGGTGCGCTCGGCGGAGCTCGCGCTGACACTGTTCCTGGCCTTCTGGGTGGTCTCGACCAGCCTGCGGGGGGTCTACCAGCGGCTGCGGAACCGCGGCGGGATACGGCGCTGGCGCAGCGTCCCCCGCGGCTTCTACGGCATGCACATCGCGCATATCGGCGTTGCCGTGTTCATGCTGGGCGTGGGCGTGGTCAGCACCTTCGCGGTCAAGCAGACCGTGCGCCTGGCTCCCGGGCAGTCGGCGACCGTCGCCGGCTACAGCTTTCGACTGGACAAGATGAAGCAGGTGTCCGGGCCGAACTACCAGGGTAACGAGGGTATCTTCACGGTGAGCCGCAACGGCCACCAGCTCTACACGATGGATACCCAGAAGCGCATGTATCAGCCGAGCGGCACGCCGCGGAGCATGGCGGCGATCCAGGCGGGTTTCACCCGCGACCTGTTCCTGGCACTGGGCCAGCAGCTGGACGACGGCAGCTGGACCGTGCGGGTCCGCTACATGCCGCTGGTACGCTGGATTTGGGGCGGTGCGCTGATCATGGCCTTGGGCGGCCTGCTGGCCTTCACTGACCGGCGCTACCGCCTGGCAATGCAGCACGAACGCATCCGACTGCCGGAAGGCGCCCCGTCGAGCGGAGTGGACGGCTGATGCGGATTCCTCTGCGGTTTCTCGTGCCGCTGCTGTTCTTCGGGGTTCTGGTTGGGCTGCTCGGCTGGGGGCTGACGCGCGATCCGTCGCTGGTGCCGTCACCGCTGATCAACAAACCGGTGCCGAAGTTCACCCTTCCCGAGCTCAAGCAGCCCGGGAAGACCTTCAGCAGCGCCCGCCTGGCGCGCGGCCACGTGGCCCTGGTCAACGTCTGGGCCTCCTGGTGCGTGTCCTGCCGGGCCGAGCACCCGATGCTGCTGCAGATCGCGCGCAGCGGGATCGTCCCCATCTACGGCCTGGATTACAAGGACACCCGCAAGGCCGCGCTGAACTGGCTGGACGAGTTCGGCGACCCGTACCGGGCGGTAGCGCAGGACAAGAGCGGCAAGGTCGGGATCAACTGGGGCGTGTACGGCGTACCCGAGACCTACGTGGTCGACGGCAAGGGCATCATTCGCTACAAGCGGGTCGGCCCGATCACGCCAAAGGTGTGGAAGCAGAAGATGCGTCCGCTGATCGTGCGGCTGAAGAACGGCGAGCCCCTGACGAAGGGCGAAACGGGGACCTCGGGATGAAAGCTCTGAGCGGATCACTGCTGTTTGTCCTTGCCGTGCTGGTCGCGGTCCCGGTTGCCGCGGAACCGGCCCAGAGTGGCGCCGGTTGGCACCACTTCGACAATCCCGCCAAGGAGCAGCGCTACCAGAATCTGCTGGGGAACCTGCGCTGCCTGGTCTGCCAGGACGAGTCACTGCTCGACTCCAACGCGGATCTTGCCGCCGACCTGCGCGCCCAGATCTTCCTCATGATGAAAAGCGGTGAGTCCAACGCGCAGATCAAGCAATACCTGACCAATCGCTACGGCGATTACGTGCTGTTCAAGCCGCCACTGGATTACCGGACCTACGCACTCTGGTTCGGTCCGTTCGCGCTGGCCCTGCTGGGCCTGGTCGTGCTGGTCTGGTCGATCCGGCACCGTTCGCGGGAGCGCGCGGCGGCCGTCAGCGACGAGGAACGCGCGCGGATCGACGAGCTGCTTCGCGCAACCGAGCGGAACGACAAGCAATGATGATCGAGTTCTGGGCCGTCGCCGCCGCCATGATGGTGGTGGCCATCCTCCTGATCGGAGTGCCGCTGTGGCGCGGTTCCCGGCGTTCCGGGCCGGACCGCGACGCGGTCAGCGTGAAGCTGTACCGCCAGCGCGTTGCCGAGCTGCAGCAAGACGTCGACAGCGGCATCGTGCCCGAGGAGGATTTGGAGCAGGCCCGCACCGAGCTCGACCGGCAGCTCCTGGACGAGACGCAGGGGGCCGGGGACCGCCAGGCCCGGGCCCGGCAGCGACGCGGACGCTGGGCGGCCCTGGCAGTCGCCGTGGCGGTCCCCGTGATCGGGGTGGGTCTCTATTCGCAGGTGGGAGGCATGCCCTGGCGCGCGCGGACGCCGCCGAAGCTGACCCAGTCGCAGGTGCAGAAGATGGTCCGGGGGCTGGCGCAGCGGCTGCAGAACAATCCGGACGACGGGCAGGGCTGGCTCATGCTGGGGCGTTCCTACCTGGTCATGGGGCGCTACGGGAAAGCGGCCAAGGCGTTGACCCACGCTCGCGAGATCCTGGGGGACAGCCCGGAAACCCTGACCGACTACGCCGAGGCGCTGGCGATGTCCGGAAACACGCGCTCGCTGGCCGGCAAGCCGCAAAAGCTGCTGAACAAGGCGCTGGCGATGAACGGCTCGTTCCCCAAGGCCCTGTGGCTGGCCGGCGTCGCCGCGGCGCAGCAGGGCGATTACCAGACGGCCATCGGCCACTGGAAGAAGCTGCTGGCCGAGCAGAAGCCCGGCAGCGAGGGCGCCCAGCTGCTGCAAAAGACCATCGCGCAGGCGCGCAAGCGGATGACCGCCGGCTCCGGTACGGAGGGAGCTGCGCCGCAGAAGTCCGCGCGCGCGTCCGCAACCGGCAAGGCCTCGATCCGGGTTTCGGTCTCCCTCGCTCCGGGCGTGGCAGCGAAGGCAAGCCCGGATGATTCCGTGTACATCTATGCCCGACCGCTGAACGGCTCGTCCGCTCCCGTGGCGGTGGTTCGCCGCCAGGTGAAGGACCTGCCGACCTCGGTGGTGCTCGACGACAGCAGCTCGATGATGCAGGCGCACGCGCTCTCCGACTACAGCCGGGTATCGGTGGCGGCGCGCGTTTCCCTCAACGGCAGCGCCATGCCCCACGCCGGCGACCTCGCGGCCAGCGCCCATACCGTCGCCGTCGACGGCGGCCATGACGTCCGTCTGCTGATCAACCGCGTGGTGGGCTCCGCTGCATCGCGCTGACCGCCTTGTGTCGGCCTCGCCCTGGCGGGCATTTTCGGGACAACCTTGGTTTGTGCTGCTGGCGGTGACCGGGTTACGCGCGCGCCGCGGCGGAGGCGGGCGATGCGTCCGGTGGCGGAAGTACGCATGATCCTGCCCGGCCCGGGGGGCTGATGGCCAGGCACCCTGCTCGCCCGAGGCGAGCCTGGCGGGACGGGATGCCGCCGCGCATGCTGCCGGTCACCTCCCTTGATCGCGCCGGTGCGCCGGCTGGTGGTAGTAGCCGAGGTACCAGTCGATGAAGTTGCGCACTCCGGTTTCGACCGTGGTGGACGGCCGGTAGCCGGTGTCACGCGCCAGGTCGGTGATGTCCGCGTACGTCTCGCGCACATCGCCGGGCTGCATGGGCAGCAGCCTGCGCTGCGCGCGGCAGCCGAGGCACTGCTCGATCAGCTCGATGTAGCGTTCCAGCGGCACCGGCTCGCTGTTGCCGATGTTGTACACGCGGAACGGAGCACGGCTACTGGCCGGGTCGGGGGCATCGCCGGACCATTCGCTGCAACCCTCGGGAATCCGGTCGAGTACCCGCGCGACGCCCTCGACGATATCGTCGATATAGGTGAAATCGCGCTTGTGCTGCCCGTAGTTGTAGACATCGATCGGCTCGCCCGCGAGGATCGCGCGGGTAAACCGGAACAGGGCCATGTCCGGGCGACCCCAGGGACCGTAGACGGTGAAGAAGCGCAGCCCGGTGGTCGGCAGGCCGAACAGGTGGCTGTAGGTGTGCGCCATCAGCTCATTGGCGCGCTTGGTGGCGGCGTACAGGCTCAGGGGATGGCCGACGTCGTCGTGGGGTGAGAACGGCATGCGGGTGTTTGCGCCGTAGACCGAGCTGGTCGAAGCGTACACGAGTGATTCCACGCGGTAGTGGCGGCAGCATTCCAGGACGTTGACGAACCCGGCGAGATTCGAGTCGACATAAGCGTAGGGGTTTTCCAGCGAGTAGCGAACGCCGGCCTGCGCCGCAAGGTTGATCACGCGCTGCGGCCGATGCTCCCGAAAGAGCCGCGCCATGACATCGCGGTCGGCGATGTCGGCGGTGATGTCGGTGTACCCCGGATATGCACGGTTGCGCCTGACCCGGGCCTTCTTCAGCTCCACGTCGTAATACCGGTTAAGGTTGTCGACCCCGACGACTTCGTCGCCCCGATCGAGCAGGTAGATGGCGGTCGCGGAACCGATGAAGCCGGCCGTTCCGGTAACGAGTATCTTCATGCTTTCTCCGCTCACGTTGAGGACGTCCGGGTTGTCCCGGGCGCGGCCCGGCATACGCGCGTCGGCGCCCGCGTACCTGGCCGGACCAGAGGCGTCCGTCCAGCGATCGAAAACGTCCACGCCGGCATGATAGTGCTGGAACTGCCGGACCATATCAATGGCGCCCGCGTTGCGCAGGTCCGGACCGTTTCCATGTCGGCCCCGGCACCGGGAGACCGGCCCCGACCACGTACACCGGGCACCGCGTGAGCCGCTGCCCGCGGTCGAGGGGAGGCGACTCTCCGGATGCCGGATGCCGGATGCCGGATGCCCGGCGAGCCAGCGTGCTCAGACCGCAGTGGTGAGCGGCGTCAAGGTCCCCCGTCGCGGGGGGTACTAGCATGGGTGTGCGGATCGTGACCCTAACGAGCAGCCATGAATCCACGCCAGGTACCCCGGGAGCGGATCGAAGGACTCGGACCGCAGGACGGGCTTGCGATCGGGGCCGTCGAGGAGCGGCGGCGGCGCTACGGCAACAACGACATCGTCGAAGCACCTCCCGGCGGCCTGCTGGTCCTGCTGCGCGTCACGGCGCGGGACCCGATGCTGTGGTTCCTGCTCGGGACCGCTGCAGTCTTCGTCGGATTGGCCGATTACACCGAGGCGCTGGTGCTGGGGCTGGCCACGATTCCATTCGCCGGCATGGATGCCTGGCTGCACCGGCGCACTCGGGCGTCCACTGCCGGGCTGGCGAGTCGGCTGGCCGCCGGCGCCCGGGCCCGGCGGGGTGGCGCGGTGATCCGCATCGCAGCAGCCGAGCTGGTGCCCGGGGACCTGGTGGAGGTGGCGGCCGGAGAGCCGTTTCCGGCCGACGGCCTGCTGGTGGCCGGTGAGGACCTCCAGGCGGAGGAGTCCACCCTGACCGGGGAAGCCTTTCCGGTACGCAAGCTGGTGCTTGACGCGCTGCCGGAGGGCCCCGTGCCCGTGGTCGACGAAGCGCACTGGGGCCTGGCCGGAACCCGCCTGCTGACGGGGCACGCGCGGCTGCGAATCGTGTACACGGGGCGCGAGACGCTTTACGGGGAAATCGTGCGTTCCGCGCGCGCCGGCGAGCAGTCGCGCACGCCGCTGCAGCGCGCCATCGCTCACCTGGTCGCGGGCTTGGTGGTGGCGGCCGGGGCCATGTGCCTGGTGCTCGCCTGGGTCAGGCTGCAGCAGGGGCACGGCGTGCTGGACGCCGTGATCAGCGCCGTGACCCTCGCCGTGGCGGCCCTGCCGGAAGAGTTTCCGGTGGTGTTCACGTTCTTCTTGGGCGTGGGCGTGTATCGTCTCGCGCGGCGCCAGGCCTTGGTCCGGCGGGCCGTCGCGGTGGAGAACATCGGCCGCGTCGGCTGCATCTGCTCGGACAAGACCGGGACGCTGACGGAGGGCCGTCTGCGGCTGGCCCATGTCCATCCCGTCGAGCCTCTGACCGCGGAAGCCCTGGTGGCACACGCGGCGCTGGCGTGCCGTCCGGACAGCGGTGACCCGGTCGACCAGGCGACCCTGGGGAAAACCCACGGACCGGTCGCGGTACCGGTTCGGGCCCGCTTTCCGTTCAGCGAGGAGCGTGCCCGGGAGACCGCGGTGGTGCATCTCGGCGGGACGCTCCGAGCGGTGACCAAGGGTGCGCCGGAGGTCGTGTTGGCCCTGTGCGATCTTCCGGCCGCGCAACGCCAGAGATGGCTTGCACGCGTCGACGAGATCGCGCGGGATGGTCACCGCGTGCTGGCGTGTGCAGCACGCGACCTTTCGGACGGCAACTGGGCGGGTGGGGAACCGGACCGGGGTTTCGGCCTGCTGGGCCTGCTGGCTTACGAGGACCCGGTGCGCGAGGGTGTGGTCGAGGCAGTGCGGGAATGCCAGCGGGCAGGGATTCACGTGATCATGGTCACGGGCGATCACGCCGCCACGGCGGAGGCCGTGGCGCGGGAGATCGGACTGGGCGGGGCCCGTCCCCGGGTCGTCAGCGGCGAAGTCGCTCTCGAGCACGCCATCCGCGGCACCGGCTGGAGATCGGTCGACGTCGTGGCCCGGGCGGTGCCGTCGCAGAAGCTGTCGCTGGTTCGTGCGATCCAGGCCGACGGTACCGTGGTGGCGGTGACCGGGGACGGCGTCAATGACGTGCCGGCTCTGCAGGCGGCCGATATCGGCATCGCGATGGGGGAGAGAGGGACCCGGAGCGCGCGCGAGGTGGCGGCGGTGGTGCTGCTGGACGACAACTTCCGCACTATCGTGCGCGCCGTGGCCGAGGGCCGTGCGCTGTTTCGCAACCTGCGCCTGAGCTTTCGCTACCTGCTCATGGTGCACATCCCGCTGGTGGTGACCGCGACCCTGATCCCGCTGGCCGGCCAGCCCTTGCTGTACCTGCCGATCCACGTGGTCTGGCTGGAGATGATCATTCATCCCACGGCCATGCTGGTGTTCCAGGAGCTGCCCGCGGAGGGCCCGCTGGAGGCCGTGGACGGTGCCCCGCGGGTGCGCTTCTTCCGGCCCGGGGAGTGGGCCGGGATCGTCGCCACGGGAGGGTTGCTGGCGCTGCTCGTGGCAGGGGCCTACGGGTACGCGCTGGGGGCGGGCGGCAACGTGCCGCACGCCCGGGCCATGGCTCTGGCCACGCTGATCTTCTCCGGCGCGGGGCTGACGGCGGCCCTGAGCCGCCTGCGCACGTTCGTGGCGCGCGTTGTGGTGGCAGCTTCCGCAGCCGGCTCTCTGGCCCTGATCCAGGTGCCGGCGCTCGCGCGCCCGCTGCATCTGAGTCCCCTGCACCTGTCCGACTGGGGTCTCGTCATGCTGGGTGTGGTCGCGGTGACCGCATCCGCTGGTCTGCCCGGGACGCGGAAAAGGCGCCGGCCGCGGCCGGGGGATCTCGGCGAAGGCGGCGCGGGGCGGGCGCGCTGAGACGCGCCGGGCGCTGACGTCCAGCCGATTACTATAGTACCCTAACTAATTTCCGGCGCGTCACGGCTTCCGGCGGCGCGCGTTCAAGTCCGGTGCCGGGGCCGCGAGCGCGGACCGCGGCAGGAGAATTCACGCCAGTGCGGCGGTCGACACGGACGCCGGCTCCGTGCCGGTCGTCCGCGGGTATCACGACATCCGGGGAAATTTCAATGAACTTCGAGTTTTCCGACGATCAGAAGATGCTGCGCGATCAGGCGCGCCGCTTCCTGGACAGCCAGTCGCCGTCCAGCGAGGTGCGCCGGATCCTGGACGGCGACGAGACCTACCACGCCGACTTGTGGAAGGGGGTCGCCGAGATGGGCTGGCTGGGCACCGTCGTGCCTGAGAGCTACGGTGGAATCGAGGCCGGTTACCTGGAGCTGTGCGTGATCGCCGAAGAGCTTGGCCGGTCCCTGGCCCCGATCCCGTTCTCGTCCTCGGTGTACCTGTGCACGGAGGCTCTGCTGCGCCTCGGCAGCGAGGAGCAGAAACAACGCGTCCTGCCGGGGCTGGCCTCCGGCGAGCGGATCGGCACGCTGGCCGTTTCGGAGAAAGCGGGTGGTCTGGCGCCGGCCGCCGTGACGGCGCGCGCGGAGGACGGTCGCATCAGCGGCGTCAAGCGTCCGGTGCCGGATGCCACGGCCGCGGATCTCGCCGTGGTGGTCGCCCGTACCGGGGACGCGGAGCGGGATCTCGGCCTGTTCCTGGTCGAGCTGGACGGCGACGGCGTCTCCCGGCGCGAGCTCAAGTCGATCGACGCCAGCCGTCCCCTGGGCGAGATTTCGCTGGAGAGCGCCCCGGCGGAGCCGCTGGGAGAGCCGGGACAGGGCTGGGATCTGCTGGAGTCCATCCTGGACCGGGCGGCGGTGCTGGTGGCCTTCGAACAGCTCGGCGGGGCCCAGGCGAGCCTGGAGATGGCACGGGACTATGCCCTGGAGCGCTACGCCTTCGGCCGGCCCATCGGCTCCTTCCAGGCGATCAAGCACCGCTTGGCGGACATGTTCGCGGTCACCGAGCTGGCCCGTTCCAACTGCTACTTCGGCGCCTGGGCCCTTTCCAGCGACGCGCCGGAGCTGCCGGTGGCGGCGGCCACGGCACGCGTCGGGGCCTGTGATGCCTTCCACCAGTGCGCCCGGGAGAACATCCAGGTCCACGGCGGCATGGGATTCACCTGGGAGGCCGACCCGCACCTCTACTACCGGCGTGCCAAGCTGCTGGACCTGGTGCTGGGCAGCCCTCTGCACTGGAAGGACGTACTGGTTTCACGCCTGGAACCCCGGGCCGCCTGACACGGAGCGACGACCATGGATTTCAACGACACCCCGGAAGAAGCCCGGTTCCGCGCCGAGGCGCGGGCCTGGATCGACGAGAACGCACCGCGCGACTGGCGCGAGCGCATGCGCGAGACCGCGCGCCCGCTGGAGCTGGCGAAGGAGTGGCAGGCCCGCAAGTACGACGCCGGCTGGGCCTGCCTGCACTGGCCGAAGGAGTACGGCGGCCGCGGTGCCTCGCCCATCGAGCGTGTGATCTGGAACCAGGAGGAGGGCGAGCTGCGTCAGCTGAGCGCCGTGTTCACCGTGGGCCACGGGATGTGCGGACCCACCATGATGGGCTATGCCACCGAGGAGCAGAAGAAGCGCTACCTGCCGCCGCTGGCGCGGGGCGACGAGATCTGGTGCCAGCTGTTCTCCGAGCCGGCGGCGGGTTCCGACCTGGCCGGCATCCGGACCCGGGCGCGCCGCGACGGAGACGAGTGGGTAATCAACGGGCAGAAGATCTGGACCTCCGGGGCGCACGTAAGCGACTACGCTATCCTGGTCACGCGCAGCGACCCCACGGTGCCTAAGCACAAGGGCCTGACCTTCTTCTTCATCGACATGCACGCGCCCGGGGTGGAGGTGCGCCCGATCAAGCAGGTCTCGGGCGGCTCCGAGTTCAACGAGGTGTTCTTCACCGACCTGCGGGTGCCCGATTCCCAGCGCCTGGGCGCTGTCGGCGACGGCTGGAAGGTGGCGCTGACCACGCTGATGCACGAGCGCGTGTCCGTGGGCGGCGCCTTCCCGACCGACTTCGACGAGATGCTCGAGCTCGCCGGCCGGCTGGAGCTGGAGGACGGCCCCGCCATCCGCAACCCGGCGGTGCGCGAGCGCCTGGCGGACTGGTACGTCAAGGCCTCGGGGCTCAAGTACACCGGCTACCGGGCCATCTCTGCGCTGTCGCGGGGCGAGACCCCGGGGCCGGAGAACTCCATCACCAAGCTGGTGCTGGGGATCAACCGGGAGGAGATGTCCTCGTTCATCCTCGACCTGCAGGGGATCGCCGGGGCCCTCTACGATCCCGACGAGGCGGAGATGGAGGCGCTGTTCCAGCGCGCTTTCTTCCGCTCTCCGGGGCATCGCATCGAGGGTGGCTCGGACGAGATCCTGCGCAATGTGATCGCCGAACGCGTGCTCGGTCTGCCGGCGGACATCCGGGTGGACAAGGACGTGCCGTTCAACGAGATCCCGAGCGGCGGCAAGTAGGGCGGGGGCTATATCGGCCCGGGCTTGCCGGGAAAGTCAGCGGCCGGGACCGGCAGTAACCGGTCCCGGCCTGCGATTCAGGCCGCGATCCGCGCCCCCGGATGTGCCGAACCGTCCGGGTTCCCGGTGCCCGGTCGCGCACTGCGCGTTCCACGAACTGGCACATCTCATCCAGCTCGCGTTCGTCCGCATCCCGGCGGATGCGGCTCGGCAGACCCATTACCTGCACCCGCAGCATGGAGTGCGGGATCATGGGCGCGATGTTGGGTCCCAGCGGCACCCGCGAGAACTGCTCCAGGTAGTCGCACGGCTCGTCCCAGTCGCACTGCTCAGTGACCTTCTCCCGCACGTGTTCGGGGCTGTTCTCGACTCGCGCGAAGCAGTTCACGGCGGTGGTGGTTTCGCGGCGCGGTGTCGAAAGCGGGACCTGGCCCTGCGGCCACGCCACCCCTCCCGGCCGGGAGCACGCGGGCCGGTTCGGGCGCCCCCGGGACGGCGCCCAGGACCCTGCCCGCCTGGCCGGGTCGGCAAAAAAAGAGGGCGACCGGGGGACGGTCGCCCAGGAACAGGACGGTTGGCGTGGGGGCGAATCGGACAACTCCCGTGCCATACCGTCCGAGGGCACTCCTGACGCTGCAGGCAAGGGCCGGGACAGCGTACTACTGCCGCGGCTCCGGCCGTGACATCACGGAAGCGCCGCCGACGCTGAAGTGGGCCCGACAGGTAATGCGGGCCTCGAGACGGCCTCCGGGCCCGCCGACTTGATCCGCCACCCGCGTGGACCAACGCGGCGTCGGGCGCGGTGTTGTTTCGTACCTCGGACTGCAGTACGGCGGGCTGTTCTGGCGTACTGCCCGGCGTCCGTCGTGCGACAGCGTGACGGCGGCTCAAGCGCCCGCAGGCTTTTACACGAACCCGTACGTTAAGCAAAAACTAGTATCGGCCCCGCGTGCTGTCAAATGGCTGTCGCACGCTGTGGCACGGCCGCCCCGGTACAGGTCGACGGCAGTCGGCTGGTGATCGTGCAGGTACACCGGGCCCCGCTGGGCGCCGGCACACGCGCCGCAAACAAAGCGGAGGGCAGGGTCAATTCGCATCTCACCGGCCCGGCCCGGAGCGGTCGGCCCGATCCCCCAGAATTCCCCGGGCAGCAGGCTCCGCCACCACGGCATACGGCATTTGGTCGCTTGGCCCGCCGGGCGGCGAGCTGTACCATGAGGCAGTCTCCTGCGCACGGGCGATCCCGAACCTGGCGCGGCGGCCGGAAACCGGTGCCGCGGCGCCGCCGGCGCAGTCGCTTTGCCGGGATTGGCGGCAGGCTGCCGGGGGCGGGCGTGCCCGGCCCGTTAGCGCGGTCGGGCGAGCATCGGTCCCCGTTCAACCAGGACAGCGTGCATGATGAGTGAACTGTTCATTCCGCCCCGGCGCATCCTGATGGGGCCGGGACCTTCCGACGTGAGCCCGCGCGTGCTGGGAGCGCTGGCCAGGCCCACGGTCGGCCATCTGGATCCCTCGTTCGTGGGCCTGATGGACGAGGTCAAGGAGCTGCTGCAATACACCTTCCAGACCCGCAACGACCTGACGTTCCCGGTTTCCGCGCCCGGCTCGGCCGGGATGGAGACCTGCTTCGTCAATCTGCTCGAGCCCGGCGACACAGCCATCGTGTGTCGCAACGGCGTCTTCGGCGACCGGATGAAGGCGAACGTCGAGCGCTGCGGCGCCACCGCCGTCGTGGTCGACGACGAGTGGGGCCGGCCGGTCGACCCCGGGAAGGTGGCCGCGGCGATCCGCGAACATCCCCGCGCGCGGCTGGTCGCGTTCGTGCACGCGGAAACTTCCACCGGCGCGCGCTCGGACGCCGCCGAGCTGTGTCGCCTGGCACGCGATGCGGGCATGCTCTCGGTGGTGGACACGGTCACCAGCCTTGGCGGCATCGAGGTCGCGGTGGATGCCTGGGGCGCCGACGCCGTGTACTCGGGTACGCAGAAGTGCCTCTCGTGCGTGCCGGGACTGTCGCCCGTGACCTTCAGCGAGCGCGCGGCAGAGGTCGTGCGCAACCGCCGGCATCCGGTCCAGAGCTGGTTCCTGGACCTCAACCTGGTGCTCGGCTACTGGGGCGGGGACAGCAAGCGCACCTATCACCACACGGCGCCGGTGAACTCGATCTACGCGCTGCACGAGGCGCTGCTGATGCTGCACGAGGAAGGGCTGCGCAATGCCTGGGAGCGGCACCGGCTCCACCACCGCGCGCTGGCGGCAGGTCTGGAGGCACTGGGCCTGTCCTTCGTGGTGCCGGAAGGCTGGCGCCTGCCGCAGCTCAACACCGTCACCATCCCCGACGGGGTGGACGATGCCGTGATCCGCGGACGCCTGCTCGGGGACTTCGGTCTCGAGATCGGGGCGGGCCTGGGCGCCTTCGCCGGCAGGGCCTGGCGGATCGGCCTGCTGGGCCAGTCGGCCTGCCGGGGGAACGTGATGCACTGCCTCAACGCGCTGCAGTCGCTGCTCACCACCGAGGGCAGCCGCGCGGCGACGGATGCCGCCGCCACGGTGTACGAGGAGCGGGAGCGGCGCCCGCGCCGGACCGCCAGCCGCTGAGTTCCCGGGCAGGCGGGCCCCCACCAAGGAAGCGGGTACCGGCGGGGAGCGGCCGCCGGCACCCGCCGTTTCACGCGTCGCTCAGTCGTGGTGATACGGGCCGTGTCCGCCCTCGCCGCGGACCCCGCTCGTCGCCGGGTCGAGGAACAGCCGCCGGACGTCCCCGTGGGCCTCGCCATGGGCAAAGTCGAACATGCCCATGAGCGAGCCCGCGTTGGCGTCGAACGAATCGTTGCTCAGGGCGAAGCGCTGGGCGTAGTTCCACGGCGCCGTTACCGTGTGGCCGTCGGAGTAGTCCATCACCGGGCCCGGCATGCCGATCTCCGGCGGCGAACCGACGTCCTGGCCCGTGAACTCGCCGCAGCGGTCCGTCCGGTCGCCGTCGAAAGCCTTCTGCTCGGCCGTGTAGCCGTGGTCCCGGTCACAGGTCAGGGCCTCGTCGCGGGAGAGGCGCTGCGAGGTGTACTTGCGCGGGTTGTGCTGCAGCAGCTGTGCGTTCAGCCCGTTGGCCCGCGGCGAGTTCGGAGCCGCGTGGAATGCAGGTACGCCCGGCGGATTGGCGGCGTGCGGGTAGGTGGCAAAGTAATGGTCGAAGGAGACGTTCTCCCGGAAGATCACGACCACGTGCCGGATCGGCGTGGCAGTGCTCCCCGCGGCGTCGCCGGCCGAATCCCCGGTGGGCATCCATCCCCCGGCCACGGCCGGCGTGAGAATCGTGGCCGCCGACAGTGTCGTGGCAAGGATCGTGCGCAGCATGCGCCGTGCTGGTCCAGTCATTGCGATTGCCCGCGGAAAGGCTTCCGGAACCCGCGCGGTGCGCGGGCGCTGGCGTCCCGCCAGCACCTGCCGAGGCTAGCGCACGCGGAGGCGGCACCGGGGGATCAGGGGGGCGCAGTGTGCCGGGCCGGGCCGGGGGGCGCCGGGTGCGGCGAGCGCCAGGCACAGCCAGGCGCACCGCGGCCGATTCGGTGGCATCGATCGGACGGGCGTGCCTGCCCCGATCCCGAATGAAGCCGGTGGCCGCGCACCGGTTCCGCCCGCCGACGCGAGTCATGCCGAAGCCGCAGCGCAGCACGACGCTGCCGCCTCGGCGGTCAGTAGCCGGGAGGCCGAGTGAAGCCGCCGGTCAGCTTCTCAAGGAGCCGGGCGAAGGCCAGACAGGTGCGATCCTCCAGGTAGGGACCGACGATCTGTACGCCTACCGGCAACCCGCTCCGGGTCTGCCCTACGGGGATCACGGTTACCGGAAGATAGACCACCCCGGTCAAGCCGACCCACTTCAGAATGTCCATGTAGGGCGTCGGCTGGCCGTTGACCTGCAGGACACGATCATTCATCGGGCTCGAGTGATCGTGCTTGAACGGCAGCGTGTTGGTGACCGGGCACAGCAGGATGTCAAAGTCCTCGAAGAACGACACCCACGCCCGCCGCATGTGCAGACGTCGCTCGTGGGTCCTCAGCCAATCGGCGTGACGCCCGGTCACTGCCCGTGCGAAGCGCACCCTGTAACTCCGGTCGTCGGATGCGGCCTCCGCGGCCGTGTCGCGCATCCGGTCGAACACCTTCTTGGGCAGGCCCGGCGCCATGGAGGCGGTCATAAGCTCGTAGAAGACCTCGTACGAGCCGGCCAGATCAATGCCTTCCGGGCGCGCTCGATCGTCCACGGCGACGCCGGCCCGGCGCAGGGACTCCACCGTCGCCTGCAGTATCCCGACGACCTCCCGCTCTACCGGACAGGCGGGGTCGTCCAACCACGCGGCAACGCGAAAGTCGCCAAGGCGGGCATGGCGTGCCTGCGGCAAAGAGAGCCTCCATCCCACCGCCTGGTCCCGATCCGGTCCCGCCGTGAGGTCCAGCGCCAGCTCGAGGTCGTCGACGGTTCGGGCCAGCGGTCCCATAACCGCAATGTCGGCCGCCGTCAGAGTCCCCGGCGGTCCCGGCACGTGTCCTCGGCCGGGGACAAGCCCATAGGTGGGCTTGTGGCCGCAGACCCCGCAGAAGTTGGCCGGCGTGCGGATGGAGCCGCCAATGTCGCTACCGAACTCGATCGGGGTGAGTCCCGCGGCCAGCGCCGCAGCCGCGCCACCCGAAGAACCGCCCGGCGTGCATTGCCGGTCCCAGGGGTTGTTGCTCGTGCCGTAGATCTCGTTATAGCTCTGCAGGTCGGCCGTATAGAGGGGTACGTTGGTCTTGCCGACGATGATGGCACCGGCGTCGAGCAGGCGCTGAGCGGCTACCGCGTTCATGCTCGAGCGATGGTCCTTGAGTTCCGGCGCGCCGGCTGTCGTGGGCATGCCGGTCACCTCGAAGCTCTCCTTGATGGTCATGGGAAGACCGTGCAGGGGGCCCCAGACCTCTCCCCGGGCGAGAGCCTTATCGGCTTCCTTCGCCCGTTTCCGGGCCCTGTCGGCGTCCAGGTGGATCACGGCATTGAGATCGGGGTTGTAACGCTCAATGCGCTCCAGCACGGCGTCCAGCAGCGCCTCGCTGCCGGTTTCGCCATCTCGGATCATGCGGGCCAACTCTCTGGCCGGGCGGTAGCTCAGCTCCGTCATTTGGTTCCTCGTGGACTTGTTGCGCGGTTGCCTGTCACGCAACGGGCGAGCGCCGCACCCCACCTGCCGGGATTGCCGTGCGACGCCTCAGTGGCCGGGACGATGAGCCGCGATGAACTCCCGCGCCAGTCTGGCCGTACGCGCCGGTTGCTCCATCCAGAACAGGTGGCCCGCGCCATCCAGCGTTTCCAGACGGGCCCCCGGGATGCGCTCGGCCAGCAGGCGGGAGCTGGCGGGGGGCACGATCATATCCTCCAGCCCCGTAACGACCAGGGTGGGTGCCCGGATGCGATCCAGACGCGCGAGCGTGTCGTGCTGCTGTACCGCCTGGTGTCGGCGCGTGAGGGCGTCGATATCCAGCGGACGCCTGCGCCGGGCCTCGATCAGCGTCTCGACCACTTCCGGATGTGCCTCCAGGAACGCGGCACTGAGCCCGGTCGCGGCCAGCCGCCGGGCCCGTTCCTCGGCGCTGATCGGCACCAGGTCGTAGGCGCTTTCCTCCGTGCCCCGGTTCACGCTCGTACCATCCGCTCCCCTGGCGCTGGTGCAGCCGAGGATCAGGGCATGAATCCGGTCCGGGTGACGCAGCGCAAGCTCCTGGGCGATCATCCCGCCCATGGACACTCCGAACACATCGGCACGCTCGAGAGCAAGCCGATCCATCAGGGCGACCGTGTCATCGGCGAGCAGGTCGGTGGTGTAATCGCCGGCGGGCTTGTCGCTCCAGCCGCTGCCGCGCTGGTCGAAGACGAGCACCCGGTAGTGCCTCGCCAACGTCGGTGCCAGGGTCTCGAAGTGGCTGCTATCGCCCTGGAGGCCGTGCAACAGGACCAGCGGTGTCCCCCCGGGATCACCGGATAGGCGGAAGTAGACACGGATACCGTCGATCGTCTGCCAGGACATGCCGGCGAGTATACCAGCGACGATCGGAGGCGGCATTCGGGTTCGGGCGACTAGCCGGTCACTGGGCGCCACCCGCGGCAGCTCGCCCTGGCTCCGCGGGGGGCCGTACGCTTGCGCGAGACCACGGCCGCCGCCAGTGACCGCGGCGACAGGGGGCTCGGGTCACTCCGGTGTCCATCGGATGCGGAATACGGACGAGTCGAGGGCAGGGACCAGGGAGTGGTCAGCCTCGACCACGATGCGGTCGGCGTAGCGTCGCAGGGACTCGAGTATCTGGCGTACGCGCGGCAGAGCGCGGTCGGACAGCGTGTGGACGCGCACGGCCACCTCCACGCTCGGCACGCGGCGCAGCAGCGCCGCGAGCTGGCGTGCCACGCGCCGCGACTCGACTGCCCCAAGGCGCTCCCGGACCACCAGCCGCAGTCGCGCACCCGGCCCGCTCGACACCGTCAGTGCCCCCGGGGACAGGCGGCACAATCGCGATTCCAGCCGGGCGAGCCTTCGACGCAGGCGCATCCGCTCGCGGTGATCCGTCCAGCCCAGGTCGCGCCGGGCGTACGCGCGGATGGCAAGCGCATGGGCCCAGTCCCGCACCACGATCGGCCATAGCGCCGGCCGGGCGCCCGCCAGGCTGGCCGCGAAGGCGACGCTCCGGCCGATCCCACCCGGCAGGATCCCCCGCACTATCAGTCGGCGGAGCATCGGCAGCGACTCCTGCCAGGGTGGCAGGTGCCTCGGCGCGACCGGCGAAAAGTACCGCCGCTTGTTGCGGATGCGCTCCAGGATCGCCCGGTTCGTCAGCAGGCGCCGCCAAAGTGCGCTGTAGCCGTCGACCAGCTCGCGGTAACTCATGCCGGCCGGCTCGACGTTGGTGCGGCCCCCGCTGTTGTCGCCTCCGGCGACGCCGCCACGCAAACGTCCCTCCCGTGCCAGCCGTTGGTAGAGCGGCGTGCCGGGGATGGCGGTCAGCAGGCCCAGCATCGCGACCTGGATGCCGGAGTCCACGATGAAGCGGTGCAGCCGCCCGAATGCGGCTACGGTGTCATGATCGAAGCCGACGATGAAGCCGCTGAAGACATCGATCCCGTTGCGGTAGAACGCGCGTACGGTCTCCAGCAGGTCCCCGCGCAGGTTCTGTCTCTTGCCGGCTTCGGCCAGGCTATCGGGCTCGGGGGTCTCGATTCCCAGAAAGACCCAGCGAAAGCCCGCGTCCCGGAACAGGTCCAGCAGCTCCGCGCTGGCGGCCAGGTTCACCGACGCCTCGGTGCCCAGGCGCAACGGGTAATCCGCCCGGCGCTGGTAGTCCGCGAGATAGCGGAACAGGGCCCGCGCGTTCGGCTGGTGCCCGATGAGGTTGTCGTCGACAAAGAACGCGTTCTCCACCCCCGCCGCCCGCAGCGCGTCCATCTCCCGCCCGACCTGGACCAGGTCCTTGGTCCGGGGGCGGCGTCCCGACAGCAGCGGGATGTCGCAGAACTCGCAGCGAAACGGGCAGCCGCGCGAGAACTGGAGGCTGGGCGTGGTGTAGCGATCAAGCCGGAGAAGGTCGAAGCGCGGTGTCGGCGACTCGCGCAAGTCCACCGGCTCGTGCTGGCGGTACTGGGCCCGTGGCCGACCCGCCGCGAAGTCCTGGCAGAACCGCGGCCAGGTGCGCTCCGCCTCGCCCACCACCAAGGTGTCGACGAGTCCGGTGTACGCCTCGGGTGACAGCGACGCATAGGCGCCGCCGGCGACGACGTATCGGCCCCGCTGTCGGTAGTGGGTCAGAAGCTCGCGCTGGCGCTGGTGCTGTACCGCCATGCCGCAAATACCGACAACGTCCGCATCCAGCGCTGTCGGCAGAGGCTCGACGTTCTCATCGAGGATCGTGATCCGCCAGTGCGACGGGGTCAGCGCGGCCACCGTGGCCAAGCCCAGGGGCGGGTTGATGGCGCGCTTGCGGGGCAACAGCTCGCGCAGCGCCCAGCCGAAGCTCCAGAAGCTCTCGGGAAAGCGGGGATTGATCAGGACCAGGTGAGGACTGGATCCACACCGGGCCGTCGTGATGATCGCAGGCATAAGCCCCCCGTCAGCAGGAATGGATAACGCGCGTCCAGGACCCCTGACGCGGCCACGGTGCCTGTGCCGTCCGGGCCCCAACCCGCCACCAACGCCGGAACATGACAACGGCGGACCGGCGACTTCACCGTATGGCTCACAGTGTTGGTCGGCTGGCAGGGAGTCTGTTGATTCAGGTCAATTGCGAGCGCGGAGAGGCGCATCGCGGGAACCGGGTGCACGGCATGCTGGCCCATATCCCGGCGTTTCCGCCCCCCGCGGGGGAATCGCGAGGCTTGTGCCGGCAGCAACCATGGCCCGACCGGGACGCACCGGCCCGGATCGAAGCCCTGCGCCTTCGCGCGCTAAACGAGGCCCCTGTCCAAGCAAAGTGGGTTACATTGATCGAGTCGGCGGACGGCATGCCCCGGGCGGGGATCCTTGGCGTGGCCCATTACATCGATCGCCAGGCAAATCGGGAGGCCGGATGAATCTGTGGCGGCGGATACTCGCTTTGCTGCTGGGCGTTGTCTTCTCCGGCATGCATGCCGCGCTGGCGCGACCGCTGGATCATTTGCGCGCCCTCGATGCCCGAGGGGCAGTCGTGAGTGCCCGCGTGATCGATCTGCGCAGCGGTCGCACGCTCGCTGCGCTGCATCCTGGGCGGTCTCTGACGCCCGCTTCGGTAAGCAAGCTCTACGTTGCCGCCGCCGCGCTCCGGCACTGGGGAGCCGATCACCGCTTCCGGACTCCGGTCTTGCGCAGTGGAGAGCTGCGACACGGAACGCTGCATGGGCAGCTGATCCTGCGGGGTGCGGGCGACCCGGGCCTGACCAACGCGCAATTGTGGACGCTAGCGCAACGCGTGGCCGATGCCGGTGTACGGCACATTGATGGCAGCATCGTCGTCGATCAGTCGCTGTTCGGGGGGGTGCCATGTGCCACCAAGGATCGCTGCAACGCGCTCAGCGCGACTCACGATGCCTACAATGCCCCTCTGTCCGCCGCCGGTTTCGATTACAGCGCGGCCTGCCTGCGGGTGGCCCCGGGCCCGGTGGCCGATCGCTCTGCCCGGCTTGCCATCGAGCCATTCGATCTGCCCATGTTCGGCCTGGATGGGAAGGTCCGGACGCTGCCAGCCGGGAAGCTCACCCGGATCCGCGTGGTGCGCCACTCCGCGCATGGGCGGGCGTGGTTTGACGTCAGTGGCGCCATCGCCGCTGATGCCCGCCCGCGCTGCTATTATCGGGCCGTGGCCCGTCCGGCCCGCTACACGGGTGAGGCCCTGCGCGCATTCCTGGAACAGGCCGGCGTGGATGTCCAGCATGCGGCGGTGCGGGTCGCGGACAAGCCCCAGCATGGGGTCCCGGTCGCACGGGTTCGGGGGACAGCGCTGGGCGAGCAGCTTCGCGGCATGTTGACTTACAGTAATGACTACATGGCGGACATGCTGGCACTGGATCTGGCTCGCACGGGCGATTCGCCGCCGTTGACGCTTGCCAAGGCTGGCGCCTGGCTGACGCGCTATGCGCGGCGCGTCGACGCCCGCTCACCCTGGCCCGGCGCCCGCAAGGGCCGCCCCTTTCTGGTGAGCGGCAGCGGCTTGACCGTCGGCAGCCGGGTGTCCGCCGACGACGTGGTGGCGCTGCTTGCCGACATCTACCGGCGCTACGGCGATTTTCCGGCCTTTCTCGGGGCACTGACCGTACCCGACCAGACCCCGGTGAAGATGCTCCGGGGCGGGTCGAGGGCATGGCGAAACCGGGTGGCGGCCAAGACGGGCTCGCTCTCGCAGCCCGTGTCCGTATTCGCCCTGGCAGGCTACCTGCGACTCGGCGGGGGAGGCTGGGGGGCCTTTGCAGTGCTGATCAACGGAACGCGCCGCCACCCGCAGGTCGGCATGACGCGCGCCATCAATGCGACGCGCGCGGACCTGGAGGCGGTGCTGGGTGACGGGGCCGTCGAGCGCGATACCCTCGGCTCGGCCCAGCCCCCCAGCGGCTAACCGGTCCGGCACCGAGGTCGCCGGCCGTGGCCGGGCGCCGGTGCGCAGGGCGGTGCCTGGATGGTCGGCATCGAACGTGATGCGGGTTGCTTTAGTATTAACTAAACTTCTCCGCTTGGGGAGTGTCACAGTACTGGACCGCATGCCATGCCAGGGGCGCCGATCCCGGGTCGGGAAGTCTGTTACCCGTAGCGAGGCTCGGCAGGCGGTCGGGCGGGGACCTCGCGCCACTTGCGCCGTTCCCCGGACGCGACAGGCGAGGTAATGGAAAACGGAACAAGGAGCAGGTCATGAAAGCACGATCGCGAATGCTGCCGGCAACGGCCCTACTGGTACTGTCAGCTTTGCTGACGGTGGCGAGCGCTGCTCAGATGCGCGGGCTGGAGAAGTACGGCTATCCCCATGTGCTCAAGACGGTTCATTTCAAGCCCGGCAAGGCGATGAAGGTCACGGTGCCGGATCAGTACACCAAGGGTAAGCCGATGGGCTACGCCACGTTCTCAATCCCCGGCGATGCGTTTACAAAGCCGGTCACCATCCGCTTCCTGGCTGCCCGGAACAGCCGCTGGGACAAGCGGGTGTCGTCCAACCTGAAGGTAATTGCCAATTTCGCCTATCTGGTCACCAACACGCGTACCGGTGCGATCGTCAAGAAATTCCACGCGCCGATCATGTACTCGGTGAAGGACTCGATGGTCACCAAGGACAGTGTCTACTGGGCCACCACCGCACACCATCCGCCCAAGCTGATCAACGCCAACAAGGCCAGCAAGATCCACGGCACGACCCTGCGCCATCCCACGCCGGTCAGTGCGGTCGGCTGGATCATCACCACACCCAAGTCGGAGCTGTCGATGGGTTCCTCGGGTTCCATGGGTCACGGCGGCTCGACGGGCTCTTCGCACATGTGAACGCCGCGGGCGCGACCCGGACGGTAGGAGGCGGGGGCCATCCCCCGCCCCGGCCGCCGGTTGGTGGCGCCCTGACGGCGCCCCGCGCCCATGCGTGATCCTGCGACGGGCCTCCGCGCCCTTGCAGAAAAGACAACCGCGGCTCTGGTAGCATTGTGATATCGTCGCACCGGCAATGCGGCCGGGCCTCGCGCGAGGCGCCCCAACGCCTTGAGGTCTGTGCCGGGGTTTGCCGTCGCGCGCGTTATGATCACCCGCTGCCAGGCCCGGGCACGGGAAACCCGCGGTGGAGGAACAACGATGGCGAGCAGGCCCCGAGCGAAACTCTTCAGCCCTTTCCGGCTCCGCTCGGTGACACTCAGGAACCGGATCGTGATCTCCCCCATGTGCCAATATTCGGCCCGGGACGGTTTCGTCGACGACTGGCACCTGGTGCACCTGGGGCGCTTCGCGATGGGTGGTGCCGGCATGGTGATGGTCGAGGCGACCGCGGTGGAGGCCCAAGGCCGGATAACCTACGGTGATGTGGGCCTGTGGAACGACGACCAGGTACCGGGGCTGCGGCGCATCGCGGATTTTCTCCGGGCGCACGGCGCGGTTCCGGCCATCCAGCTGGCGCACGCCGGCAGGAAGGCCAGTATGCAGCGCCCCTGGCACGGCAATGGGCCCCTGGATGAAACCGACTTCCGCCGTGGCGAGACCGGCTGGGACATCGTCGCCCCCAGCGCCGAGCCGGTCGGCGACGGCTGGCTGATGCCGCGGGCGCTGGAGCCGGCCGATCTCGAACGTCTCAAGGAGTCCTGGCGCGCTGCTGCCGTGCGGGCGCAGGCCGCCGGATTCGAGGTGCTCGAGCTGCACGCCGCCCATGGTTATCTGCTGCACGAGTTCCTTTCGCCGCTGAGCAACCACCGCAGCGATGCCTGGGGCGGCGACCTCGACGGGCGCTGTCGTTTCCCCCTCGAGGTCGCCGAAGCGTTGCGGGAGGTCTGGCCGGAGGACCAGCCCTTGCTGGTCCGCTTGTCCTCGGTGGACGGCGTCGAGGGCGGCTGGACGCTGGCGGACACGGTGCATCTGGCACGGGAGCTCAAGGTGCGCGGGGTGGACTTGATCGACTGCTCCTCGGGCGGCATCGGGGGATCGGCAACCGCTGCGCGTGGCGTGCGCCGCCATCCGGGCTTTCAGGTGCCGTTCGCCGAGACCGTGCGGCAGGAGGCGGAGATCGCCACGATGGCGGTGGGCCTCATCCTGGAGGCCGAGCAGGCGGAAAACGTGGTTGCTGAGGATCAGGCGGACCTGGTGGCCATTGCCCGTGAAGCATTGTTCAACCCGAACTGGCCGCTGCACGCCGAACAGCGTCTGGAGGCGGCTCCCGGCTTCGGCGATTGGCCGGTGCAGGCCGGCTGGTGGCTGGAGCGGCGCGCGCGCGGCCTGGCGGCGCTGGGCGCCCGGCACGACACGAGCCGGGTGCCCCGTACGGAAGTCCCCGGGAAAAAGGGGTAGCCCTGGCCCGGGCTGTCGCCGGGTCCGGCAAATGTGCCGGATACCCGCGCCACGGCGCAATCTCGAACAAGACCAGGGGGGAGGACCGCTCATGAAAGCCATGCTGCTCACCGACCACGGCGGCCCCGAGGTACTGCGCCTGGGCCAGGCGCCGGACCCTGTTGCCGGGCCCGGCGAAGTGGTGGTCGACGTTCACGCGGCGAGCGTCAACGGCGCCGACCCCAAAGTGCGGCGCGGTCGCAGTGTCCATCAGATCAAGCAGTTCCCGCACATCCTCGGCCGCGATTTCTCCGGCGTGGTCAGCGCGGTCGCCGCGGGCGTCAGCGACGTGCAGGTCGGTGATGCCGTGTTCGGCGTGATGGACCAGGGCAGCGAAGGCGCCTACGCCGAAAAGCTCAAGATCAAGGCGGCGCTCGTCGCCAGGAAGCCCGACACCCTCAGCCATGCCGAAGCCGCTGCGCTCGGCCTCATCAGCCTCACGGCGCTCACCGCGGTCGAAGACACCGCCAAGCTGAAGGCGGGCGAGACCATCCTGATCCAGGGTGGCGCGGGCGGTGTGGCGGGTTTTGCGATTGCGCTCGCCAAGCATCTCGGCGCAACCGTCATCAGCACGGCCAGCGCCCGCAATCATGCCTATGTCCGCGGCCTCGGTGCCGACCGCGTGATCGACTACAACAGCGAGAGCTTCACCACCATCGGCCCGATCTGCGACGTGGTGTTCGATACCGTCGGCGGCGACGTGCGCGCCGGCTCTTACCAGGTCCTCAAGCCCGGCGGCCGGCTGGTGTGGATCGCGCCCGGGCCGCGCGGCTTTCAGACGCCGCGCGACGACGTCCAGACCCTCAGACCCGACGTGAAACGCGACCGCGCCCATCTCGAGCGCATGCTGGCACTCCTCGCCGCGGGCGCCGTGCGTATTCCGGAAATCACCCATTATCCGCTCGCCGACGCAGCGAAAGCGCACGAAATCAGCGAAGGCCGCCATCTGCGCGGCAAGCTGGTGCTTGACGTACGCTAGCTCTCAGAGCGGCGGGGACCCGTGATGGTCCCCCTGCGGTCATCAGCCGATGAACGTTCCCTGTACTCGGTGTCCCGCCCCCGGGGGATGTCCGCGGAAGGGGCCGCGGCCCCGGCGGTCTGGGACGAGAGCTGTTCTTCTTGCTACGCATCCCGCGTACCCCCGGCGCGTCTTCCGCCACCCGCCACCCGCCATCGGCCGGAGGGCGAGGTGACCGGTCGTCTGCCAAAGGGTTGTCCCCCGCAGCCCGCCGCTGCGCCCGCGGCGCCGATCGCCGGGCTCCGGCGCCCGGTTTGCCCGGCGCGGCTTGAGTCCGGCAGTTGCGTGGCGGTATCGTCACGGTGCCGGCGGACGCTCAAGAGGCAACGCCCCGTGCGGGCCATTCCAGGAAATGCCCACCGCTCGCCTTCGCCGGTTGTCACTCACAACGCTGGATGCCTCGGGGAAGACGCTCCGCACGGCGGAGCGTCCACATGAGCGACCGCTTCGGCCGGGCGGGCCCGAACGGGGCCATTCGCCGGGACCGGGTGGCGGTCGAAGAAGCCATAAGGAGGAGAGCAATCGTGAAACGAGGATACGGCTTTGTGATCGGGCTGGCCACGCTGGCCGGGCTGGCAGTGGGGATGATGTTCGGCGCCTGCGCGCTGGCCGCGGGCACACCCTCGATCCGGATCGCGGTGATTGCGCCGCAGTCCGCGATCGACGGACGGTCGATCACCCAGGCGGCCGAGCTGGCAACCAGCCAGATCAACGCCGCCGGCGGCATCGAAGGGAAGCAGATCAAGCTGATCAGGCTCGATGATCACGCCTCCGCCACCGACGGTGTGCGCGCGTTCCAGCGCGCCGTGAAACAGGACCACGCGGTCGCCGTGGTGGGCAATTTCATCAGCGAGGTCGCGCTGGCCGAGGAGCCCTGGGCGGCGCGTTTTAAGGAACCCTACATCATCACGGGTGCCTGGACTACCAAGATCAATGCCCGCATCCGGCAGCACTACAACCGGTACAAGTACGTCTTTCGCACGACCTACAACTCCAACACCGGCGCCCGGGAGGTGTGCAACTATGCGCACGCGATACTCGCGCGCAAGCTCGGCTACAAAACCGCGGTCGTGATGAGCGAGGACGCGGCCTGGACCAAGCCCCTGGACAAGGAGTACCTGAAGTGCCTGCCGGCAGCCGGAGTCAAGGTGATCGACCATATCCGGTTCGATCCTTCGACCAATGATTTCCGGCCGATTTTTTCCCGGATCCAGAAGGACAACCCGGACGTGATCATCACCGGGATCGCGCACGTCGGGGTCAAGCCGACCGTGCAATGGCACAATGAGCAGGTACCCTACCTGATGGCGGGTTGGAGCTCGCAGGCGGGAGCCAGCAGCTTCTGGAAGGATACCAACGGCGCCACGGAAGGGGTGGTGACCGGGGACGTCGCGGCCGCGAGCGCTTCCATCACCTCCAAGACGATCCCCTTCGCGAAGGCCTACACCAAGCGTTTCGGGGAAACGCCTGCCTACGATTCGTATTCCACCTACGACGCGATGTACATCCTGAAGGCCGCGATCGAGCGCGCCGGGAGCACGCGCGCCGGGGCGCTGGTGTCGGCGCTGGAAAAGACGAACTACGTCGGCACGCAGGGGCGTGAGGTGTTCCAGGGCCGGCATGCGAAGTTCGTCCACGGCCTCAAGTACGGCAAGCACTACGTGCCCGGCGTCGCGATTCAGTGGCAGCACGGCAAGCAAGTCGTGATCTGGCCACCGAAGGCGGCAGACGGCCACGTGCAGCTGCCCTCCTTCGTCAAAGGCGCGCAGTCCGGCTGAACCGGCGGGACGGCCTTTCCCGGCGGCGTGCCCGTAGGGTTGCCCGCGGTATGCGCCCGGAACGGGGCGCCGTCGGGGGAGGCGGATTGTCCGTCGGCCCGCGAGGCCTTGGACTTCAGGGCGAAAAGGGATGGGCGATGTCCGGACGATCTCGCCTTCGGCATGTTTTGCCTCGCGGTGAGCAGGCGCCCGCGCCGGATGTGCTCCGGAGGTTTGAACAACAAGCTCACGAGCGCTGCCGTTATGCGGGCAGCGGTCCGGTAGCGGTACGCGCGGGCACACGTTGTGTGTCGGCCGACGGGCGCCCCGGTTTTTTGGCGGCAGGGCATGCGGTTGCAGACCCCGGCGCGGAGGCGGTGGCTTGCCCGCTGAACCAGGAGCCCGCCGAGGCGGGCTCGGCCACCGCAGTCCGACCCGTGGCAGGAATCCCACGCCTTCCGGGAGGGGTGCTGTGAACGCTCCATCCGGCTGCCGGATGTTAGCCGCCGGCATCCCGGAACTGCGTAAGCGGATCTTCAGATACAAGTTGCTGTAGACGCCATGAGCCAGCGCAGCACGAGGGTGGGCAGATGACGACGGCTTTCCTGGAGGAGTGTTGGTCCGCACCCACCGTCTACCGGGGCGGCTTGTTCGACGGCCAGGTCGCTTTGGTGGCGGGGGGCGGGAGCGGCATCGGCTGCGCTACCGCATTGCTTTTCGCCCGCCTCGGTGCAAGCGTGGTGATTTGTGGCCGGGATACCTCGAAACTCGACACCGTGGCGGCGTTTGCCAGTAAGCACAAGGCGGATGTGTTGCCCGTCCCGACGGATGTTCGCCAACCCGAGGCCGTGGATGCCCTGTACCGCAAGATTGGCAGCGAGCTCGGGCGCCTGGACATGCTCGTAAACAGTGCCGGCGGGCAGTTTCCGCAAGAGGCCATCGACTATTCGGACAAGGGATGGCGCGCCGTCATCGACACCAACCTCAACGGCACGTGGAACATGATGCAGCGAGCCGCCCGGTACTGGCGAGGGTCAGGGGAAGGCGGCTCCATCGTCAACGTGATCGTGGTGACCGACCGAGGGATTCCGGGCGTCGCGCACACCGTGGCGGCCCGTGCCGGCGTGATTGGCGCGATGCGCACGGTGGCGGTGGAATGGGCACCGCTGAATATCCGGGTGAATTGCGTTGCACCAGGCCTGATCGCCACCCGGGGATTGGACGTGTATCCGCCTGAGGCGGTTAAGGAATTCCCCAGGGCGAACCCGATGCGGCGCCTTGGAACGCCCATGGAGCTCGCGCAGGCTTGCGTTTACCTGAGCGGTCCTTCCGGTTCCTTCGTCACCGGCGACGTGCTGACGGTGGACGGCGGAGGTCGGCTTTGGGGCGAGATCTGGACCGCCGGAAGGCCCAGGGCGTTCGACTAGGACGTTGTAGCCGGAAAAGTCCGACCATGTGACAGGCAGCTGCCGGTTCAGGCGACCGCAGCCGGCGGCCGGTTGTCGTGGTGAGGCCACTTCAGGCAATCAGGCGGAGATACTGACCCGGTCAACGATGCGGCGGAAGGCTCAGCGGCAACCGGGATCGAGCCATACGGCGATCCCCTCGCACTGCGCGTTCGCCGGCAAGAAACGCTCCATCACCCGCGGATCGTGCCGGGGAACGATCCGCCCCGGGTCGTCAACCAGCTGGCGCAGACGGTCGTAGGCGTCGAGCATTTCGCCGACGTGCAGCACGACCGGGAACGGACGCGTCTGCTCGAAGTTCGCGTAGTAGTGGGTCGCGTCGGATGCAAGCACCAACGGCCCGTGGGCGGTCTCGACGCGCACCACCTGCACGTGCAGCCGGATTTCGTGCGGGCGGTTCAACGCGGTCAGCATGGCCAGGTTGAGGAAACTGCGGGTGCGCCGGTCCAGTCCCGGACGGCCCCACAGCTCGCCCCAGCAATAGCGCGTGAGCAGCTCCTGCATCGGCCGCGTGAAGTCGGTCGCGTTCTGCAGCGAGCGGTCCACGTGCGCGCCGCCGAGCACCTCGCGGCGGATTTGCATACCTTGGTCGAAAATCTCCTCTGTCACGGGCGTCGCCTTCTCCTCGGTTGGTCCGATCGCTTCAGTCCTGTTCCGGTGCGCCCCGGGGCCTGGTGCGCTCCGATGGAGTCTTTCCCGGCATTAGCCAGGGTCGTGCACAGTCTCCCGGGGCGGAAATGCTGTCAAAGACCCTCCGGGTACAGTTTGCTTCGCTCCCGGCCGGGCACCGAGTATCCCCTGTCGGCATAGGGGAAGGCGTCCAGCTCAGTGGTTACGCGCCGCTGCTGGTAGTAGGAACGGATCTCGTAGATAACACCAGCGCGGAATACGAACCACTCGGCACCCCGTGTTGCGATGCGGTCCGTCCGCGGCTCCGGGTGCCAGAACATGGTCCACTCAACGACGGTCTGCTCGCCCATCGTGAGAGCGGCGTCGACCACCCATCGCGCAGCGATCATCCCGGCAACCTTGCGCCAATATCGCGCCAGATGCTCGCGACCACGGACGGGAGCGGAGCCTGGGTTGGGCGCCAGGAAGTAGTGGATCACGTCCTCGTGCAGGGTTTCGCGCAGGACGTCGAGGTCGCCGGCCGTGCAGCCGTCGTAGTAACGACAGATCAGGCGGGTTTGGTCGTCGTGCAGGTCCACAGCGGTCTCCCGGGAATCGCTTGGGGTCCACTCAAGTCTGCTATTTCCCGGGGTCCAAGAAAACCGGCCCTTTCCGCGCCGACCTGGGGCAGGGATGATCGGCCGCCGGCGATCGAGCCGGGGCTGCGGGAGCTCGGTCCCCGTTACCATGGTGACGCATGCGGCGGTTGCCCGGGGATTGGCCGGATGAGAGTGGTGCGCCAGGCGGCCGGCCAGGGCGGCGGTCCCGGCCCGGACGCCGCGCCTGGTTATGGCGGCTCGGCGGTTAGCCGGTCTCGTCCACCACCAGCCGCGAAGAGCGGGCGACCTTGCGGGAGCAGCGCGCAAGCGCGCATGCTCGCAACGGTTCGCCCGAACGCGCCCGCGGATTACCGGAGATCGGCATGACAGAGCCTGGCATCAACGGGGAGAGGCTGTGGAACAGCCTCATGGAGTTGGCCCGCATCGGCGCCACCGAGCGCGGCGGAGTGTGCCGCCTGGCGCTGACCGAAGAGGACCGGCGGGGCCGGGACCTGTTCGTGCGCTGGTGCGAGGAGGCGGGCTGCCGGGTGCGGGTGGATGCGATGGGCAATATCTTCGCGCGTCGTGCCGGACGGGAGGATACGCTGGCCCCGGTGCTCTCGGGCAGCCACCTGGACAGCCAGCCGACCGGCGGGAAGTTTGACGGCGCCTACGGTGTGATGGCGGCACTGGAGGCGGTGCGCACGCTGAACGACCATGGGATCGAGACCCGCCGACCGCTGGAGATCGTTTCCTGGACCAACGAGGAAGGCTCGCGTTTCGCCCCGGCGATGGTCGGCTCCGGTGTCTGGGCGGGCGCCTTCGACCTCGACTATGGGCACTCGCGTACGGACGCCGACGGCGTCCGCCTCGGCCAGGCACTGGCGGCGATCGGCTACGCCGGGGTGACCATGGATACGAACGAGCGTCCCGTGGCTTACCTGGAGGCGCACATCGAACAAGGCCCGATCCTGGAGCAGGAGGGCCAGACCATTGGCGTGGTACTGGGCGTGCAGGGCATGCGCTGGTTCGAGATTACTGTCACGGGCCAGGACGCCCACGCGGGACCCACGCCGATGGAGGGCCGGCGGGACGCCCTGCTGGCCGCGGCCCGTGCCATCGTGGCGGTGAACCAGGCGGGTCTGAGCCAGACGCCGGACGGACGGGCCACGGTGGGGGTGATCCGCAACAGATCCAACTCCACGAACGTGATCCCCGGCGAGGTGTTCTTCAGCGTGGACCTGCGCCATCCCCAGGTGACCGCGCTCGACGTGATGGAGGCCAATCTCCGCGAGCAGTGCGAGGCGATCGCCGCCGATTCCGGTACCGGGTTCGTCATGCGGCGCATCTGGGACTCACCCCCGGTGGCCTTCGCCGACCCCTGTATCGACGCCGTGCGCGCGGGGGCGCAGACGGGCGGCTACCGCCACCGCGATATCTACAGCGGTGCCGGCCACGATGCCGTGTACGTGGCCCGGGTGGCGCCCACCGGCATGATTTTCGTGCCCTGTGCCGGCGGTCTCAGCCACAACGAACAAGAGAGCGCCACGCCGGAGGACCTGGCAGCCGGCGGCGACGTGCTGCTGCGCGCCATGTTCCGCTTGGCTGATACCTGAGATCCCGCACCTCGCGTCTCTGGAATACCCGGGAGGCCTGCTGACTTCGCCACCCTTAATGTTCGCCCGCAGGGGCGATGTCTGCCAGCGCCCGACGTATCGCGGCGCCGGCTCAGGAGGGGCAGGGGACGTTCGGGAGTTAACTGCCTGGACCGTCGCCCCCTGGTCGCGCTGCACGGGAAATTCTTGTTGACAGGTTGATGTGCCGCTTCGTAGGTTGGCTCCAAGCATAATTGCGGCTTCGAATCGGAGGAGACGACTGCTCGGGCCGCAAGGCGGGATGACGATGCCCTCAGCCTTCGGTGCTATTGCGAGCCGGGCTCGACAATGGGGCCGGTAGGTGGGCCGCGAGTGCCGCGCGGGATGCCCATCTTAGGCTGGGCGGTGAGGAGCCCGCAGGCGGGTGGGTGCCGTCTTGACGAGCTGCCATGGCGTTGGCTCGGTGCACTCATGCAGGGCGTGGAAGGGCTCTGACTGCACTGCGATGGCGCGGTCGGTACTCCCGGAGGCGCTCACGAAGCGCTGCCGCAGCTTGGTCCGGATTTTGCATCTTCTTGTTTCAGACGCATTGGAATTGCGTGCACGGGCAGGTACGGCCCGGTGATCGTGCCAAGGCCAACTTTGCGGCCGGGCCTTGCGGAATTTGCGCATGACCCGGCGAGTTGCGCCGCCCGCTCGTCACAACCCGATTCTCACAACGGTGCGCCCGGCGGCGGGGCCCAATAGGCCATCGATTTGGCTCTCTACGAGGAGACGAGGCATGAGTGTAAGACGTCCCACAATGGATCAGGTCGAGGAATTGGCCGGTGAGCTCGGCATGACGCTCTCGGAGTCCGAGCTCGAGTCGTACCATAACCTGCTTGCCGAACAGTGTGCCGCCTGGGATTACGTCGACGAGGCGGCCGACTACCTGCCAGAGGTCAAATATCCGAGGACCCCGGGCTACCGGCCGGAAGGTGAGGAGAATGAGTACAACGCCTGGTACGTCAAGACGACCGTCGCAGGGGCTTCCGCCGGAAAACTCAAGGGCAAGCGGGTAGTCCTCAAGGACAACGTATGCCTGGCCGGCGTGCCGATGATGAATGGCGCATCGACGCTCGAGGGCTACGTGCCCGAAGTCGATGCCACCATCGCCACCCGTATGCTCGACGCTGGAGCCACGATCGTCGGCAAGGCGCACTGCGAGTACTTCTGCTTCTCCGGTGGCAGCCACACCAACGCCACTGGTCCGGTACGCAACCCCCATAACCTGGATCATTCCGCTGGCGGCTCTTCCTCGGGGAGCGCGGTGCTGGTGTCGGTCGGCGAAGTGGCCATGGCGATCGGCGGGGACCAGGGCGGGTCGATCCGCATGCCCTCGTCCTATTGCGGCACCTACGGCATGAAACCGACCCACGGCCTTGTGCCGTATACGGGCGTGATGCCGATCGAGCAGACGGTGGATCATGTGGGACCGATTACGGCCTCCGTCGCGGACAATGCACTGCTGCTCGAGGTGCTGGCAGGACCGGATGGCCTCGACCCTCGACAGTCCGGGATCACCCACGATGCGAACTATACGGACGTGCTTGACAAGGGGGTGAAAGGCCTGCGGATCGGTGTGGTTGAGCAGGGCTTTGCCTGGCCGGCCTGCGAGGCGGACGTGAACGAGAAAGTGCGCGCCGCTGCGGAGCTGTTCAAAAAGCTGGGCGCGACCGTCGAGGACATCTCCGTCCCCGCCCATGCTTACGCGCAGGCAGTCTGGACGCCGATCATCATGGAAGGGGCGGTTTCGGCGATGCTTCTGGGCAACGGCTTTGGCAACAACTGGAAGGGGCTGTTCATCACCAGCCTGCTCGACAAGCACGCCGGGTGGCGCTCCCGGGCGAACGAGTTTCCCCATACCGTGAAGCTGTCCGCGCTGGCTGGCTATTACTTCCTGCGTCACTACAACGGCCGCTATTACGCCAAGGCGCAGAACCTCAACCGCAAGCTCGTCCGCAGCTACGATGAGGCTCTAGACAAATATGACGTGCTGTTGATGCCGACCACGCCAATGAAAGCGACGCCGCTGCCACCGGCCGATGCCTCGCCGGAGCTGTATACGCAACGGGCGTTCGAGATGCTGCCGAACACGGCACCGTTCGATGCGACGGGGCATCCGGCGATGAGCATACCCTGCGGCATGAGCGATGGCCTGCCTGTCGGGATGATGCTCGTCGGCAAGCACTACCATGAGGCGACCATTTACCAGGCAGCCTCGGCGTTTGCATCGGCGGAGGACTGGAAGGGCCTGTGAAAAGTTCGCCGGAGCGGGAGGACCTCGCACGGCGGTAAGAAGATCCACCATCCGCCAAGTGCCGATCAGAGCGGCCGGCGGCCGGCTTCAATCCGAAAAGGCGGGACTGTCGTGGCTCTTGCTATCAACGTCTTCTTGAATGTGGTGAGCCTGGTATCGATCTTGACGCTGATCGTCCTTGGCTTTGCCGTCATTGCCGGGATGATGGGGATTTTCAATTTCGCCCACGGTGAATTCGTGCTGCTGGGGGCCTGTACGGTGTTCTTTTGTGAGGGAGCCGGTCTGTCGCCCTGGCTCGGCATGTTAATCGCACCCGTCGGCGTGTTTGTCGTCGGGCTAGTCGTGGAACGGCTGATCATACGCCGCTTCTACGGCGCACCCTTGATGGCGATGCTGGGTACCTACGCATTGGGCTTGTCGATCCGTTCCTTGGTGGAGGCGATACTGCAGGGGCAGTACTACAAGGTCGCAGCGCCGCTCAGCGGCGTGGTCACCTTCGCCGGTGCAAGCATCTCGGAATGGCGGCTCGCGATCATCGCGATCACCCTGGTCGCGGTCGGCATCTCCCTGGCGATCATGAAATGGACCACTATCGGCCTTCAGGTACGGGCAGCGCTGGAGAATCCGAGTTTGGCACGGGCCGCGGGACTGTCGACCAATCGGATCTATATGTTCACGTTTGCTTTCGGCGCCGGGCTGGCGGGGCTCGCCGGTGCTCTCGTTGTCCCCATTTATTCCCTATACGCCAATCTGGGGGTCGAATTCCTGCTGAAGGCGTTCCTGTCCGTGCTGCTCGGGGGCTTCGGCAGCCTGGCCGGCCCCGTGCTGGGTGCCGGTGTGATTGCCGCGGGAGCGGATCTTTTCCCGTGGATTATGGCGCCGGTGTTTGCCTCTGTCTTGGTGGTAATCGGAGCGGTTGTAGTCGCAAAGCTGTTGCCCAACGGACTGGCTGGGCTATGGAGGAAAGAGTGATGTCTGAGAAAAATGGCCCGAGAAACCCCTCGCGTCGTGACTTTCTGATCAAGAGCTCGGCCCTGCTGGGTGCGGCTGCCGGCACCATGGTGCTCGGCCCGCGCTGGGCGTGGGCCGCGGAGCCAATCCGCGTCGGCATCGCGACGGATCTTACCGGTCCGATCGGGGTCGAGGGTAAGGTCGATGCCAGGATCGCCAAGATGTTCGCCGAGAAGGTGAATTCCAACGGGGGCATTCTGGGGCGGCCTGTACACCTGTATATCGTCGATACCGCGAGCAGCCCTTCCGTCGGAGTGCGCAAGGCGTCCGAACTAATCCGCCGCGATAACGTGGATATCGTGTTCGGCGGGATCACGAGCGCCATGCGCAACGCGATCAAGGGGCCGATTGTCGAGCGTGGCCAGACCCTGTATGTCTACCCCCAGCTCTACGAGGGGGGAGAGTGCACCAAGTACCTCTACTGCACGGGTCCGGTGCCGCCGCAGCAGATCGATCCCCTGGTCCCCTGGCTGATCAAGAATGCCGGGAAGAAGTTCTGGTTCCCGTCCGCGAACTATGTCTGGCCGCATGTGCTGAACAAATACACGCGCAAGTCGATCGAGGCACACGGGGGCGAGGTCCTGGGCGAGGAGTATTTCCCGCTCAACCAGACCGATTACGGGACCGTGGTGCAGAAGATCATGAACAGCGACACCGACGTCGTCTTCTGCACCGTGATCCCGCCCGGGATCGCGCCGTTCCTGAAGCAATTGCACAACGCCGGCTTCGCCAAGCGGGGTGGCCGGGTCGCCTGTGTTTATTTTGACGACAATGCCGCGAGCCTGGTGCCGGACAAGATCCTCGCGGGAATGATTACGTCGCTCGACTATCTGGCTGCTCTGCAGGACCCCTACGACAAGGCCATGCGGGCCGAATACGCGAAGATGTTCCCGAACGCGAAGGTGCACATCGGGGCCGGGAATGCCGCAACGGGCATGTACCGGGGTTTGCTGCTGTGGGAGAAGGCGGTCCGGGAGGCCAAGAGTATCAAGCGTGATGCCGTGGCCGAGGCGCTTGACCATGCGAAGATCGCGCAGGGCCCGGGCGGGCCTGCCCAGATGGTTCCCGGAGAGCGCCACTGCCGGATGCACATGTATATCGGCGTGGCCAATGAGCATGGCAAGTTCCAGGTAGCAGAGCGCAGCCACGGCCTTCTGGATCCGAAACAGTGCTAGTGGTGGGCCCGCACCCGGTCCGGAGCTCGCAAGAGAGTTGCGGTGAATCGTGCCTCATGCGCGCGAGCCGTCCCGCTCACGGCAGGGGAAGTCGGGGGCGATCGTAAGATCCCAGGACTGCTCATCGGGGCAGGCCGGAAGCTCAGAGGCTTCCGGGGCCGGGGCCGGGCGTGCCGCCCGGCCCCGGCCCGATAGCGGGAAATGGGGCGAACTCCGAAGCAAACCCACGCAGCGAGTGAAAGCAGATGATCAACCCCAGGGGCCTCCGGGCCCGAATACGCGTCATTCCGTTGTTGGAAGTTGTGGCGGCGGTCGCCTTCGTTCTGGTTCCGGCGTTCCACTCGGGATTTGCTACCGACTTTGCGGGCCGGCTTATCGTGCTGGGCTTGCTGGCGCTGAGCTTCGACTTGGCCTGGGGATATACGGGCATTCTCAGCTTCGGACAGGCGTTGTTCTTCGGCGCAGGCGGCTACGCGGCCGCGCTAGTGGCCACTCGGCTGGACGTGACCTCCGTGTTTCTGGCCCTGCCCATCTCCGTGGTCGCCGGTGCGGTCTTCAGCTTCGCCGCCGCCCTGCTGTTGCTCATGGGAAAGCGCCCACCGACTGTCATATTCGTGGCCCTTGGCACGCTCGCCGGATCGTTCGCTGCCGAGACCCTGGCCGCGGGCTGGAATGCAATTGGCGCGGCCAACGGTATCCCCAGCGTGCCGTACCTTACGATCCACGGTGCCCAGCTGCGGGGTGTGCCCTTCTATTACGTGATCCTCGGCCTCGCGGCCGTAATCTACATTGGCAGCAGGCTCCTTGTGCGCTCCCAGCTGGGTCTGGTGCTGGCGGGAATCCGACAACAGGAGGCGCGCCTGCTTTACCTCGGTTACAGCATCCAGCGGGTGAAAGCGCTTGTTTTCGTGTTCTCCGGCGCGATCGCGGGGCTGAGCGGCGCTCTGTTTGTCTTCCACGCTGGATACGCCTCCCCAGAAATTCTGGGGGTCCTGCTCTCGACCAAGACGGTCTTCTACGTGTTCTTCGGCGGTGTCGGCGCGCTCATTGGGTCGATTTACGGGGTGGCGATCGTGGAGATCTGCGGGAATATCCTGTCCCAGGCCTATCCCAACGTGTGGCCAGTCTTGCTCGGGGCGATCCTGCTGCTGGTCGTGATGTTCCGGCCGAGCGGGCTGATCGGATTGGTCGTCCCGCTGGCCGAACGGGTCGGCAGCTTTGGCGGACGCGACGGTAATGGGAAGGGGCCGCGAGAAAACGCCCAGGCGGGCCGGTAGACATGAACGAGATTCTCACGACCCGGGAGGTGGTAAAGTCGTTCGGCAAGCTTCAGGCACTGCGCGGCGTTTCCTTGGCGGTGGGCAAAGGCGAACTGCATGGACTGATAGGGCCCAACGGCTCGGGCAAGAGTACCCTGCTCAAGTGCATCGTGGGGGCTGAGACCACGAGCGGGGGGACCATCACGTTTGACGGCATGGACGTGACCCGTGTGCCGCCCGACCAGCGCGCGCGCCTCGGCATGTGCCTCAAATTCCAGGTGACCAGCATCCTGCCCGCTCTGTCCGTCTATGACAACGTCCTGCTCGCGGTCCAGCGGAATGGGAGTCTTGGTCAATTGTTGCGTTCATCCACCCGCCGGGCGCTGCGCCCCGAGGTAACGACACTGCTTGAGGCGGTCAACCTCGCGGACAGGGCATCCGTGCTGGCGCAGGAACTCTCGCATGGGCAGCAGCAGTGGCTGGAGATCGCCATGGCGATCAGCCAGCGGCCTTCTCTGCTGTTGCTCGACGAGCCGACTGCGGGGATGAATCGTGAGGAGCGCAGGGCCACCGGGGACCTGCTGGAACGTCTGGCCCGGGGGACGTCGATGGTAATCGTCGAGCACGACCTGGACTTCGTCCGGAGGATGTGTACGCGCATTACGGTGCTGGAGCAGGGCGAAGTAATTGCCGAGGGCTCGGCGAGCGAGATCGAGCAGAACGAGAACGTCAAGGGAGCATTCATTGGACGCCGCTGATGCCATCCTGCGTACCGACCGGCTGAATACCTACTATGGGCGCAGCCAGATCCTTTTCGACGTCAGCTTTGCCGTACCGTCGAAGGGCTGCGTTGCGATCCTCGGCCGTAACGGTGCGGGCAAGACGACCCTCCTCAAGTCGGTCGTCGGAGAACTCCGGCCGGCAAGCGGGGAGATCGAGTACAAGGGACGGACAATATCAACATTGCCGACCGAGAAGCGAGCGCGACTGGGTTTCGGGTACGTCCCCCAGGAAGGCGAAGTCTTCGGTCGCCTGACCGTGCGGGATAATCTCCTGCTGGGTTCTTTGCGGCTCCCGAAGGCAGACAAGAATGCCAATATCGAACAGGCTCTGCGGCTTTTCCCGCGCTTGCGCGAGCGGCAGGAGCAGTACGCTGCCACACTCAGCGGCGGCGAACGTAAGATGTTGGCGATCGCCCGGGTGCTGATCGCCAAACCCGAGGTTCTGTTCCTGGACGAGCCGACCGAGGGCGTCTGGCCCACCTTGGTCGAGGAAATCGGCGCGACCCTGGAAACGATGTCCCGTGAACGGGCCGTGGTCATCGTTGAACAGAACATCGATATGGCACTGCGCATCTCGACCCAGGCTTACATTATGGAGCGGGGCGAGCTGGTGCTGCATGAGGAATCCGCCCGGTTGCGGGACGATCCTAGACTCGAGCGCTACCTGGCTCCGTGACTGTGTCCCGGCCCCCGCCATGGCAAATCGTTTCGCCCCGAAGAACCCGGTTCGGGGCCGGCTAACCGGGCGTGGCGAAGGAGCGCCTACACCCGCCAAGCGATCCCCATCTCACCGATCCACCCGGCGCAGCACGATACCCGCGGCCTCCCGGTCCCATACGCCCTCGTGCACGCCCCTCTCGCGGAGCACGTTCTTTCGTACCTTTTGCGTCGGCGTCTTGGGCAGCCCCGGCGCCAGCTCCAGGTAGCGCGGCACCATGAAGTACGGCAGGCGCTCAATCAGGTAACGTGTCAGCTCCCCGGGATCGATCCGGCGACCCTCACGGGCAACGATCACCGCTATGATCTCGTCCTCCGGGTGCTCGTTGATCACCGCTTCCACTTCGAAGCTGGAAATGCTTTCGCCCCGCCGGCGGAGGGTGTCCTTCATACGGTCGGAGAAGAAATAGTGTCCCCGGGCGTCGCGGCGGAACGCATCGCCGGTGCGTACCCAGCCGTCGCGCAGGGTGCCGGCGGTCTTCTCCGGCAGGTTGTGGTAGGCCTGCATCACGGTCAGCGGTTCTTCGGGCTTTACCCACAGTTCGCCCACCACGCCGTCGGCCACGTCGTTGCCCTCCTCGTCCACCAGCCGCAGGGCAAAGCCTTCCCGGGCCAGACCGGCTTCACCGGGCACAAGGGTTTCGGGCGGACCGTTGAGAACCACGCCGATTTCGCTCATGCCGTAGACCGCGGCCGCGGCCACGTTGAACCGTTTCCGGAATGCAGCAACGTCGCTGGCCAGCGGCGCCATGATCGCAAGCTCCATAGGCAGCGTAAAGCGTCCGGTGTTTGATGTCCGGCAGGGCGGGCATGCGTTTCCTCCGTTCCGTTGTATTGCCGAACCAAGGTGCAGTCCGGTCCCGCCTTAGGGTCTGTCGCCCGCTGGGACAAGCTTACAGTCCCTCTCCCGTGACCGGGGTCGGGGCCCGCCTGGTCCAGCCGCTGGCCAGCTCGTAGGCGTGGGCGATCTGCAGTACGTCCCAGTCCGCCCGCGCCGGCCCCAGTATCTGCAAGCCCATCGGCAGTCCCTTTTCGCTGAACCCGGCGGGCACGTTAATGGTGGGCCCGCCGGACAGGCTGCCGGGCACGACGATTTCCATCCAGCGGTGATAGGTGTCCATCGCGACGCCGTTCACGGCCGCCGGCCAATGCATGGCGGCGTCGAAAGGAAACAGCTGCGCCGAGGGCATGACCAGGTAGTCGCAGGATTCGAACAAACGGCACAGGGCGTGGTACCACTCGCTGCGCGCGGCGGAGGCACGATGGACGTCCATGGCCGTAAGCGCGAGACCGCGCTCCACCTCCCAGCGGGCTTCCGGCTTGAGCCGTTCGTGTTGCGCGGGATCCTGAAAGTGCTCTCTCAGCTGGCCTGCTACCATCCACTGGCGCAGCGTCAGCCAGGTTTCCCACAGTCGCCCGGGCGGGAAGTCGGGGCGTGCCGGCTCCACGGTACAGCCGATCTCTCCGAAGGTTGCAAGTGCCCGTTCGCACAGCGCCATTACGCCGGGCTCGATGGGAAGGTGGCCGTCCCAGTCTCCCAGCCAGCCGATCCGGAGCCCGGAGAAGTCCCGTTCAAGCGGGCCGGAAAAGCGGCGGGGATCCTCGTCCAGGGCGAGCGGAGTTCGCCGGTCGTAGCCGGCAAGCGTGGCGAGTAGCGCGGCGGCATCGGCCACGCTGCGGCCCATCGGCCCCTCGGTGGCGAACTGCTGGATAAAGACGTCCTTGCCCGGGCCGTGGGGCACGCGGCCAAACGAGGGACGGAACCCGATAACGTTGTTATAGGCAGCCGGATTGCGAAGTGAGCCCATCATGTCGCTGCCATCGGCGACGGGCAGCATGCGCAGGGCCAGCGCCACGGCCGCGCCGCCGCTCGACCCGCCGGCGGTTGCCGCGGGATCGTAAGCGTTGCGGGTGACACCGAACAGGCTATTGTAGGTCTGCGATCCCAGACCGAACTCCGGCGTATTCGTCTTGCCGATGATGATCGCGCCGCGGCCGCGGAGGCGTTCCACGAAGATGGCGTCGACCTCGGGGACGTGGTCCCGGTACAACGGCGAGCCGAGCGTGGTACGCAATCCGCGGGTCGGCGCGAGATCCTTTACCGCGTGGGGTATGCCGTGCAGCCACCCCCGATACCGGCCCCGAGCGAGTTCCGCGTCACGGGCGTCGGCTTCGGCTAGCAGCGTTTCACGGTCCCGCAGAGACACGATCGCGTTGAACGTCGGGTTCAAGGCTTCGATGTGGTCCAGGTACGCCGTCATGGCCTCGCGGCACGAGACCCGTCGTGAACGGATCGCTTCGGAGAGCTCCCGCGCGCCGAGCAGCACCAGGTCAGGTGGGTGGTAGCCGGCCGGAGGGATGGGGGAACCAGTCTGGGTCATCGCGTCTGTCCCGGGTCGTGGCAGCGGTGCCGAAGGCCAGGCCGTGATCGAGTGCCCTGGCGGGTTTGCGCACGGCGGCCGACCGGATCAGCAGGGATGCCCGGGCATGATGATATTTCCCGAACCACGGGTTTTCACGCCCGCATGGCGGGCGGCGTCTGCCTCCGCTGCCGTGGTCTTTCCGTCAGCCGGTGCCCGGCGAGCTCGCCGGCAAGCGCACCGCCGCAGGTCGCGCCATGCCTCCCGAGCGAAAGCCCCGGAGTATGAGCAAGAGCATAACCTGCCGTCTCGTGCAACGTAAGCCATCACTCCAGGCCGCGCGGCATGCAGCCCGGCTGAGGCGGAGCAGACCCTCTTCCAGGGCGCTCCCGGGCTCCGGGCACGGGGTGGGTCAGCAGCGCGGCCATTCGGTTCCTCGTGGGCTTGTTGCGCGTTTGGCGGTAACGCAACGGGTGAGCAACGCGCACAACCTGCGAGAATCACCGTGCGGTGCCGGCGCTCGCGGCGACGAGCCGCCATTGGTTCCCCCGGAGGCTGGTTGGTTCGGGCCCGGCAGCCGGGCCCACTCGCCCGGCGCGTGCCGTCCCGGAACGCGATGCAGCTTCCCCCGGACTACGCGGCGAGCTTCATCCCGAGGCGCGCCTCCGGCACAATAGTAAGGTTGTTTCATATCCCCCCGTGACTCGGATGACGAGGGGACGGCCGATACGGGCCGAATATGATCCGGAGGAGCGAATGCAAATGAACAGAGAAGGAACAGCGCTTGTCGTCAGTGTCGCATTGCTCTGTGTGGTCGGATTTGCCGCCAGGCTGCCGGCGCGTGCGGCGCAGGCCCCCAAAGAGATCAAGGTGGGTACGCTCTATGCGGGCTCCGGCTCGTTCGCGACACCGTCCAAGTCCCAGTACGACGGCCTCAAGTTCTGGGTCCACCATGTCAATCAGAAGGGCGGCGTCTACGTCAAGGCCTTCGGGAAGAAGATCCCGGTCAAGCTCGTCTCCTATGACGACCAGAGCTCGACCGACACCGCCACCACCCTGTACAACCAGCTGATCACCCAGGACCACGTCAACATCCTGGTCGCGGACTTCGGGTCGGTTCTCACGTCGGTGGCGGTGCCGCTCGCGCAGGAGCATCATCGGCTGTTGTTCGACGTGACCGGCACCGGGGCCAAGTTCTTCACCAAGGACAACCCTTACATCGTGCTTACCAGCCTGCCGACCTCTGGCGTGTGGCCGGACCAGCTCGCGGACTTCCTGCAGCACAAGTCCATCAGTCGCGTGGCGATCCTGTACGACTCCAACGACTTCGACCAGTCGCAGGCGGAAACCCTGCACCACAGGTTGGTGCAGGCGGGCAACAAGCCGGTCTACTACCATGCGGTGCCGTCCAACACGTCGAACTATACGGTCCTGCTGCACCGGATCGCAGCCGACAATCCCAACGCGCTGATCGAGTTCGGCTACCCCAACAACGACATCGCATTCCTGCAGGCGCTGTCCTCCAGCGGCCAGCACTTCAACATGGTGTTCACGGTGTTCCCGGGCCAGCTGCTGTCCCTGCTGCGCAGCAACGTGGGTCCCGCCGGGCTCGCCTACACCTTCACCTATCCCACGCCGCCGCTGCTGCGCTATAACAAGGTCAACTTCGGCATGGGTATCGCCCACTTCGAGCGCTCCTACCACCAGGCGACCGGCAAGTCAGTGGACTTCCTGACCGTCGCCGGCTACAACGCGGGACTGGCGGTCCAGAAGGCGCTGAACACGGCGCCGGAGTTCACCCAGATGTCGCTGCGCCACGCCATGGCGAAGGCCTCGGGCAAGATGTTCACGCTCGACGGCCATTTCAAGATCCGCAGCGACGGTGCCCAGATCGGCGAGACCCTGCCGGTCGGGCAGCTGCAGCCACAGAAGGGCAAGAAGAACAACAAGATGGTCGTCGTCTACCCGTCCGATGTGGCGACGGGGAGTGCCGTCTACCCGGCACCGGGCCACTAGGGGGCTGCTGAAAAAGGGCCAGGGACGGACTTTTTCCGCAACGCCGTAGGGCGACCGGACTTCGGGCGGTCGGCGGTGATGCCGACCGCCCGCTTTCCGGGACCGTAATGAGCACGGCGCGCGCCGGTCGTGCGCAGACAGGAAGTGGCGATGGGCTTACTCGAATACGCGCTGATCGGAGGGGTACTGTACGGCCTGTTCTTCGCCCTGGTCGGAGTGGGGCTGAATCTGATTTTCGGCGTCATGCGCATGATCAACCTGGCGCACGGGGACCTGATCATGCTGGGCGCGTTCGGGGCCTACTGGGTGTTTCACCTCTGGGGCCTGAGCCCGCTGTTCGGCATCCCGCTGGAGGTGGTCGGGTTCATCGTGGTCGGCATGCCGCTGTACTACCTGGTGGTGCCGCGACTGCTGCACACGCGCGATCCGGAGATGCTCTCGTTCATCCTGTTCTTCGGCCTGTCGCAGGTGATCGAGGCTTCGGCGGTGCTGGGCTTCGGCAACAACCAGCGCTCCGTCCCCACCAGCACTTTGGGCCGCGGCGCGGTCAACATCCTGGGACAGTCGTTTCCGCCGGCCTGGGTGGTGGCGGCGGGGGTGAGCGTGGCGGCGATCCTGGCGCTCTATGCCTACCTGTACCACTCGCGCTTCGGCTACGCGACGCGGGCGGTGATGGCGAGCCGGGAGGAGGCGCTTACCGCCGGCATCAACGTGCACCGGATCTCGGCGGTCGCCTTCGTCGCGGGCTTCTGCCTGGCCGGCCTGGCGGGCGTATTCGCGCCCTACATGCTGGGTGCGATCGACCCCAACATGGGGGTCGACCTGACCACGGTGTCGTTTGCCATCGTGGTGATCGGCTCGCTGGGGGACCCGCTCGGGACCGTGATCGGGGGCCTGGTCTACGGCATCGCGATCATGCTGATGCAGACCTATCTCCCCTCCTGGTCCAATCTGCTGCCCTATTTCCTGCTGATCGTGATCGTGCTGATCAAGCCCTCGGGGCTGCTCGGGAGGACCGTACGCCATGCGTAGGCCGGGCGTACTCCAGGGCGGTGCGGTGCTCGCGCTGCTGGCGCTCGGCTTCGGCCTGGTCCCGCTGTTCTACGGCAACCAGTCGCTGCTGTTCAGCATGATGGCCTACGTGGCGCTGGCGCAGGGACTGAACGTGGCCTACGGGTTCACCGGCTACCTGCCATTCGGCTACGTGGGCTTCTTCGGTGCCGGCGCTTACGGCACCGCGCTGGCGATTACCTTCCTGCACTGGCCGGCGGTGCCGGCGGTACTCGGGGGCGGGGTGCTGGCGTTGATCTTCGGCGTGGTGCTGGCGCCGCTGCTGCGCCTTTCGGGAGCGTACTTCGCGATCGCCAACCTGGCCGCCTCGCAGGTTCTCTACTACGTGGTCGCCAACCCCAACCTGACCTCCGTCACCCAGGGGCCTTACGGCATCAAGCTGACCTCGGTGTTTGCGCCCAACCTCAGCTACGCGGTGCTGTGGGTGATCCTGCTGCTGGCCACCGGTGCCGCGGTGTATCTGCGCACCTCGCGCCTCGGCCTGGCGCTGCGCGCGATCAATCAGGATCCGGTCAGCGCGGAGATGGCCGGGGTCAACCTGGTGCGGGGGCGCATGGTGGCCTGGCTTCTGAGCGCGCTGGTCGCGGGGCTGGTGGGGGGCGTGTACGGCTGGCACGTGTCGGTGTTCTACCCACAATCGGTGTTTACCCTGCGCATCAGCATCTTCGCGATCGTGTTCGTGCTCTTCGGCGGCGCCGGCACCGTGATCGGTCCGGTGGTGGGCGCGGTGCTGCTGTACGGCCTGTACGACGTCATCGGCATCTCCACCCCGGAGTACTTCCAACTCATCTACGGCGCCCTGATCGTGGGTCTGGTGCTGTTTCTGCCGGAGGGGCTGGCCTCGCTTGCGCGGCGGAGGGGGTGGGATGTCCTCTGAGCCGCTGCTTACGGTAGAGGGGGTGGTCAAGCGCTTCGGTGGTATGCGTGCGCTGGACGGCGTCGGCTTCACACTCGAGCCGGGCGAGATCCTGGGCCTGGTCGGTCCCAACGGTTCCGGCAAGACCACCTTGATCAACGTCATCTCCGGCGTCTACCGCCCCGAGGCGGGCTCCGTGCACTTTCGCGGGCGGAACGTGGCTGGCATGCCGGCGCACCGGCTGGCCCGGCTGGGCATCAACCGCACGTTTCAGGTGCCGCGACCGTTCAAGGAGATGACTGTGCGCGACAACGTCCGGGTCGCCGCCGTCTTTGGCGGCGGCGACCGCCTCGATCCGGACGCGGTGCTTGAACGCACCGGCTTGGCGGCACTGGCGGCGCGCGAGGCGGGCACGCTGAACACCAGTCAGCAGAAGCAGCTTGACCTGGCGCGCGCACTGGCGACCGATCCCCGGCTGCTGCTGGTGGACGAGATCGGCGCCGGACTCAATCCCGAGGAGTTGGGTGCCATGGCCGACCGGCTGCTCAAACTTCAGGAAGAAGGCATCGCGTTGCTGGTCGTCGAGCACCTGTTGGACTTTCTCAACCGCATCACGCCGCGCGTGATCGTGCTCAGTGCGGGGCGCGGCATCTTCGAAGGCTCGCTGAGCGATGCCGCGCAGGATCCGCAGGTCGTCGAGGCCTTCATCGGGGGATGACATGAGCTTGCTGCAGGTGGCGGCGCTGGAAACCGGTTACGAACAGCTGCAAGTGCTGTGGAGTGTGGACCTGGCGGTCGAGGAGGGCGAGAGCGTGCTGCTGCTGGGCGCCAACGGCGCCGGCAAGACCACCCTGCTGCGCGCGGTGGTGGGGTTGCTGCCCGCCTGGCGTGGACGCATCGTTTTCGCCGACACGGATATCACCCGCTGGCGTCCGGACCAGCGCATCCGCCACGGGCTCGCATTCATGTCCGAGCTGGGGGTGTTTCCCACCCTGTCGATCCGGGAGAACCTGCGCATGGGCGGCTACTTCGTGAGCTCCGCCGCCGCCCGGGCGCGCGCGGAGGAGCTCTACGAGCTGTTTCCGGCGCTGGCCGAGCGCCGCCGCGAGCTCGCGGCCAGCCTGAGCGGCGGCCAACGCAAGATGCTGGGAGTGGCCAAGGCGCTGATGTCGCAGCCGCGGCTGCTGATCATGGACGAGCCCTCGGCGGGGCTGGCGCCGGTGTTCGTCAAGCAGGTGGTAGAGACGCTGACGCAGGTGCACGGACGGGGCATGGCGCTGCTGATCGCCGAGCAGAACACCTCGTTCCTGCCCCTGGCCGACCGCGGCTATGTGCTCGAGGGCGGACGCATCGTATTCTCCGGCGCCGAGCGCGAGCTGCGTGACTCCAAGGCCGTGCAACAAGCGTATTTCGGCGTCTGAGGGCCGGGGGCGCCGCCCGCCGGCCCGACGGTGAGAGCGAGTCCCCGGCAGGCCCTTGGCGCCTCCAGGGTGGCAGCCCGGCCGGCTCGCTGCCGCCGGTCCGTGCTACCAAGCACACACCAGACCCACCGGCGACGCGGGCGGGGCCGGGATCGCGCGCCGTCTGAGACCGCAATGGCGGAACCACACAGGCTGTGAGGGGGGATGATTTCGTGAAAGCAATGATCTGCCGGGAGTACGGGCCGCCCGAAACCCTGGTGCTGGGCGATATGCCGGACCCCGGAGCGCCCGGCACCGGGGAAGTGCTGATCGGGGTCGAGTACGCCGGGGTTTCCTTTGTGGACGCGCTGAAGCTGCGTAATCTCCATCAGAACAAGAACGTGCTTCCATTCATCCCGGGCGGCGAGGTTGCCGGGCGCGTCCTCGCGGTGGGTCCCGGCGTCACCGGCGTCGCGGCCGGCGACCATGTGGCTGCCCTGGTGCGCGGGGGCGGCTATGCGGAACAGGCGCTGGCCGCGTGCACCGAGTGTTTCGTGCTGCCCGAGGGGATTGCTGCCACCGAGGGAGCCGCGTTGCTTGGCTCGGGGCTGACTGCCTACGTGGCGCTGACCGAGTCGGCCCGCACGGGCGGGGGCGAAAACGTGGTGATCAGCGGGGCGACCGGCGGGATTGGCCTGCTGGCGGTGCAGATCGCAAAGGCACTCGGCGCGACCGTCATCGCGGTGGTGGGGTCACCGCACAAGGTGTCGGTGGCGCTCGAGCACGGGGCCGATTTCGGTATCGATGCCGGGCACCAGTCGCTGCGCGACCGGATCCGCGAAATTACCCGCGGGGAAGGTGCGGACGTGGTCCTCGACCAGGTCGGTGGCCCGTTCGCGGACAACCCCACCTCGCTGCTCGCGTGGGGCGGACGATACGTGATCGTCGGGTTTGCCGGCGGCGCAATCCCGCGCTTCGACGGTAACCGTCTGCTGGTCAAGAACCGCTCGGCGGTGGGCATGGTTCTTGGATATTATCGCCAGCGGCGGACCGACATCCTGCGGCGGGCCGGAACGGAGCTGTTGGCGATGATCGGCGACGGCCGCGTGCGACCGCTGATCAGCGAGGTTGCGCCGCTGGAGCAGGCGCCCCGGCTACTGCGGCAGATCATGGACCGGCGCATGCTGGGCAAAGCCGTACTGGCGGTGCCCGGTGGAGCCGGTGAGGCGGCGGGCTGAGTCCCGCGGGCACGGCGGATGCGGCTCAGCCGGTGCTGCGGCGGGCAGCGTGCGTCGCGACCTCGTGCTGCCTGGTCTTGCACATGGCGCCGCGGGAGGCCGCGCGGGTGTCCCGCGGGCTTGCCTCGGAAGCCCGTGGCGGGCGACGGGCCGCTTGCCGCTGTCGCCCAAAGCGTTCCCGGCACCACCATGGTCACCGATACGCCGCCCCAGCGCGGGCCGAGTGCGCGCGTTGACCAGCGGCGGGCGCTTGATTGCCGCTGGGCAGACGTTATTGTTCGGTCCCCGGCCGGTTCTTTACGGTTGGTCCAGAGCCATCGCCGCAAAGCGCCCGGGATTGCCCTTCCCATCGGTATGCGCAGCGTTCGGCTGGCGAACGCTCGGCCAATCGGCCCGTGTGGCCGTCATGCAGGCACGCCGGCTGCCCTTGGGTATCGCCACCGGCGATACCGACGCAAAAGGAGACTCGCACCATGTCCGATTTGTCACCGTCGGAGGAGCAGCGCTTTCGTGAGGAAATCCGAGAATTCGTCGCCTCCGAAGTCCCTGCGGAGATCCGCCTCAGGGTAGCCGAGGGGCGCGAAATCAGCCGCTCCGATACGATCGCTTGGCAGCGCAAGCTGGTGGCACGTGGCTGGGGCGCCGTGAATTGGCCCAAGCGTTGGGGCGGCACCGACTGGGGCCTGGCAAAACGCTTTGTGTTCGAGGAGGAAATGGCGCTGGCCGATGCGCCTTCCATCCCGCCTTTCAACACCCGCATGCTCGGACCGATCCTGTTGGAGTACGGCACCGAGGAACAGAGGGGGCGGTTCCTCCCGGGCGCCTTGAATATGGATCAATGGTGGTGCCAGGGCTACTCGGAGCCTTCCGCCGGTTCCGATCTGGCATCATTGCGCACCCGGGCGATACGTGAGGGCGACCGTTACCGCGTCAACGGCCGCAAGATCTGGACCAGCGGTGCGCACCACGCCGACTGGATGTTCTGTCTGGTCCGCACCAACACGGAGGTAAAGAAACAAAAAGGCATCACCTTCCTTCTGCTGGACATGAAAAGCGAAGGGGTTACCGTGGAGCCGATTCACCACTTCTACGGTGCCCATATCTTCAATCAGGTCACCTTCGATAATGTGTTGGTGCCGGTGGATCAGCGCGTCGGTGAGGAAAACGCAGGCTGGACTACGGCCAAGGCACTGCTTGAACACGAACGGCTGGCTACCTCGCGGCATGCCGAAGCGCGTCGGAAGCTGCGCATCCTGATCGCTCTGGCCGGCGGCGACCGTGACGGTGACCTGCCGCTGTACGAACACGCTGACATCAACGCCCGCATCGCCCGCCTGGCGGTGCGCGTCAAGGCGCTGGAATACGCCACCCGGCGCGGCCTGGAAATGCTTATCAACGAGGGGCGCATTGGCGTCTTCGCGTCCTCGCTGAATCTGCAGGGCATCGCCATCAACCAGGCGCTGGACGAAGCGATCATGGACGTCGCCGGTCCCGACGCCCTGCCCGCGGACGCCGCCTACGACCGCCATGACCGTGCGTTGCTCAACGCCGGGGACAGTGCCCGCCACGTGGCGGAATCCCGTTACTACATGCGGGGCCCGGCGATCGCCTCCGGTTCCAACGAGGTGCAGCGCAACATTATCGCGAAGCACGTTCTCGATCTGTGAGGTGCGCCATGCGTTTTTCTGCAACCGAAGAGCAACGGCTGATCGACGACAGCCTGGGGCGGCTGCTGGAGCGGCATTGGGAACCGCGCCGGGACGCGCAACTCCTGTCCGGCGAGGTCGCTGGCGGTGCTGTCTGGCGGGGAATGCGGGACATGGGGCTCCTTGGTTTGGTGGTGCCGGAAGAGGCCGGAGGCGGTGGCATGGGTGCCGCCGAAGTCGCCGTGCTGTTCCGCCGTTTTGGCCGCCACCAATTGCGCTCGCCGTTTCTTGGCGCCCAGATAATCGCTGCCACGGTCCTGGCCCACTCGCCGCCCGGCAGCCTGCGTCAGGGACTACTGAAAGGGTCCGCCGCCGGGGAGCTGCGGGCGGCACCGGCGGTGCTGGAAGGCGGCACCCGCTACGATTACCGCAAAGCCGGGATGGTGGCGTTACCCGGCGATGAAGCCGGGCACTACCGCCTGAGCGGCCGCAAACGGATTGTGCTGGAAGGCGACTCGGCGGAATACCTGCTGGTGTCCTGTCGGCTCGGCGCCGATGAGGGCGAACTGGCCCTGGTGGCACTGCCCCGCGACACCGCCGGTGTCAGAGCTACCGGTTACGCGGCCTTCGACGGGACCGCGCTGGCCACCGTGACCTTCGAGGACACAGCCTTCGACACCGCCGCCGTGGTCGCCCGCGGAGACGAAGCCCGCAATGCTCTGGACGCCGCCTTTGCTCTGGGCGCCCTGGCCGCCGCGGCGGAAACCCTGGGCGCATGCGAGGGCGCCTTCGAACGCACCCTGGATTACCTGCGCGTGCGGGAACAGTTCGGCACGCCCATTGCCCGTTTTCAGGCATTGCAGCATCGGGCAAGCGATCTTCACGCGGACATCGAGCTGCTGCGTTCGCTGGTACTGGGCGCGGCCGGCGCACTCGATTCAGAGGCGGAGCAGGGTCGGGGCGAAGCCTTCGCCGCGATGGCCCTGGCGGTGGACGTGGGTGACCGGGTCTGCCGCGAGGCGATCCAGATGCATGGCGCTGTCGGCATGACGCTGGAGCTGGGCATTGGCCGTTACCTGCTGCGGGTCAATGCACTCAGCCGTCTGCTCGGTGATGAGCCGCACAACGCCCGTCTCTATTTGCACGCGATGAGGGAGGAGAACCATGAGTGAAGACGCGGTCGTGAGCGAGGTCCGGGGCGCGGTGCTGGTGGTGACCATCAATGCCTATGCGATGCGCAATTCCATGGGCGCGCCGGGCGTGCGTGACGGCTTGCTGGGCGCCCAGGATCGTTTTGAGAGTGACCCGGATTTGCGCGTGTTTGTGCTGACCGGGGCGGGCGGCGTCTTTTCCGCCGGGGGGAATTTGGACGCGCTGCGCAGGATCCGCGAGGTGGAACAAATCCGCGAGCGCCTGGCGGGCGGCGGTCCGCTGCTGAAACGCGTTCTCACCTCCGACAAACTCTACATCGCGGCGGTGGAAGGGCCGGCCTTCGGCGCCGGGCTTGGTCTGGCGGCCGCCTGCGACCTGATGGTGGCCGCCGAGGGCGCGCGCTTTTGCGCCGCGCAAATCCGCGTCGGCGCGGCGCCGGACGGGTCTCTGATGTGGTCGCTGCCGTTTCGGGTTGGCAACGGACGTGCCCGCCGCATTCTGCTTACCGGTGAAGAGGTGAATCTCGATGATGCCCTGGCCATGGGCCTGGCTGATCTGCGCACGCAAAAGGGCGAAGCGCTCAATGTGGCGCTCGAGCACGCCGCGCGCCTGGCTGCCGGCCCGCCACTGGCACAGGCGAGGATCAAACAGCAGTTCGTGGCCCTGGAAACGGAGCTGGACGCCCGTTTGCGGGTGGAACGGGACACCGCGGCGGAAACCTTCGCCAGTGACGATTTTGTCGAAGGGGCCAGCGCCTTTCTGGAAAAGCGCGAAGCAGTGTTCAAGGGCCACTAAGGCGAACGCGGCAAAGGCTTTGCGGCCGCCCAGGTCCGCTTGGCCACCGCGCGCATTCATCATCGCATGCGTTCGATCGGCGCGGCAGAGGCGGCGCTGAAATTGATGATCCGCCGGGTCCGCCATGGTGGCGTGACTTGCCAGCCTCGAGGCGGCGCACGAGTGACGGCCTCCCGCTTCTCGTGCGGGGGCTGTGGTCGTTGCGGGCTGGTCCGGTGCCCCCGGGCCGGAGGCCCGCGGTACCGGCTCCGTGCGGTACTGCGGGACGACGCGTCTGCCGTCTCCGGTTCGCAAGCGGCGTGTCCTCCGATGTGCGCTCGCGAAGCCGCCGGCTCCACGGCCGGATCGGGTTCGCGCGAGACACCGGTGTCTTTTCCGTCCCGGTTTCCTGTCCGGGCTTGTGCGCGAGTGCTTGCCCTCACGGGATACCACGGCGAAGATGCCGCATCGCACTGCATTCCCACATACCAAACGCAACGGAGTCTCATGCCCCATGGCGCTCGATAACATTCAGGTGATCTTCAAGGCCCGACCCACCGGCTGGGTCGATGAAAGCCATTTCGAGATCCGCGCCGGCACAGCCGGTGAGCCCCGCGCAGGCGAGGTGCTGGTAAAGAACCTCTACATGTCGGTTGACCCCTACATGCGTGGGCGGATGCGCGAAGGCCGCTCCTACGTCGCCGGCTTCGAGCTGGGCAAGGTACTGGAGGCCGGCGTGGTCGGCGTGGTGATCGAATCGCGCGATGAGACCATGCCGGAGGGCACCTTCGTCACTGGCACCCTGGGCTGGGAGCAGTATTCGCTCGCGCGCGGCAAGGGGCTGCGCAAAGTCGATCCCAAGGCGGCGCCGCTCAGCTATTACCTCGGCGTGCTGGGCATGCCGGGCATGACCGCCTGGGTCGGCCTCGAGACCATCGGTAAGCCGCAGCCGGGCGAGACCGTGTATGTCTCTGCCGCCTCCGGCGCTGTCGGTCAGGTCGTCGGCCAGATCGCCAAGCTCAAGGGCTGCCGCGTCACCGGCAGTGCCGGCAGCGATGAGAAGGTCGCCTACATCGTGGGCGAGCTCGGGTTCGACGCTGGCTTCAACTACCGCAATGCCGAGTCGTTGACCAAGGCGCTGCGCGAGGTCTGCCCGGACGGCATTGACGTCTACTTCGAGAACGTCGGCGGCAAAATGCTGGACGCCGTACTGACCCGGGTGAACATGCATGCCCGCATCGTCGCCTGCGGCATGATCAGTCAGTACAACCTGGCGCGGCCGGAGGGTGTGCACAACCTGATGACCATCGTGGGCAACCGGGTGCTGATGCGGGGCTTCATCGTTTCCGACCACTACGATCGCTTGCCGGAATTCGAGGAGCAGATGATCGGGTGGCTGGGCGAGGGCAAGTTGCATTACCGCGAAACCGTGACCGAGGGCATCGAGAACGCGCCCCGGGCCTTCATCGGCATGCTGAAGGGCGAGAACTTCGGCAAGGCCGTGGTGCACGTCGGCGACGCCTGAGCCGGGCCTTGAGGAGGAAACGCCATGACCGCGAAGAACCGCCGCATCCTGTTCAGGACTCGGCCGCGGGGCTGGGTTGGCGAGGACGACATGGAGCTGGCCGAAGCCCCGATGCCGGCGCCCGGAAAGGGCGAGCTGCTGGTGCGCAACCTCTACCTCTCGCTCGATCCCTACATGCGCGGGATGATGGACGACAGAAAATCCTATGCCACGCCCCTGCAGCCAGGCGATCCAATGAGCGGGCGCATCGTCGGCGAGGTGGCGGAATCGAACCACCCCGACTACCAGCCGGGCGAGTACGTCTTCGCGATGGGGCGCTGGGAAGAGTATTCGGTGCTGACCGGCGCGGAGGACATGCGCAAGCTCGATCCCGCGCTGGCGCCGCTGTCCTGGAACCTCGGCGTGCTGGGGGCACCGGGACTGACCGCGTACGTCGGCATGGCGCACCTGCTGGGTGCTCCGGAAGAGGGTCAGCAGGTCTATGTCTCGGCCGCCGCCGGCGGGGTCGGCCAGGTCGCGTCGCAACTCGCGAAGCTGCACGGCGCGCGCGTCGTCGGCAGTGCCGGCGATGACGCCAAGGCGGCCTTCCTGACCGGTCAGCTCGGTCTCGACGCCGCTTTCAACTACAAGCGCTACGACAGCTATCGCGCGGCGCTGACCGAGCATATGCCCGACGGCCTGGATTTCTATTTCGACAACGTCGGCGGCGAGGCGCTGGACGCCGCGCTGGCGGTCGCCAACCCGTTCGCCCGTTTCGCCGAATGCGGCATGGTCAGCCAATACAACCTGAGCGAGCCTTATGGGCTGACCAACCTGACCCAGGTCAATCGCATGCGCATCACGATGCAGGGTTTCATCGTGCGCGATCACTACGATCTGCTGCCCGGCTACCTTGCGCAGATGGCCGACTGGCTCAAGGCGGGCAAGGTGAAATACGTTGAAGACCTCACCGCGGGACTGGAGAACGCCCCGGCCGCCTTCGTGCGCATGCTGAAGGGCGAGAAATTCGGCAAGCAGGTGGTACAGATCGCCGAGCCCTGAGGCCACCCCGCAGTCTACCCGCGTTTCCCCTGGCGTGCCGTGTGAACAGGAGTTTGCGAACCCGGTCAGAGGCAACGCCTCATCTTCGAGGGCGCGCGCGTGGCGAAGGCGAGGCGCCGGGGCGAAGGACCGGTCTTGCGCACTAGCGTAGGGAGCGGTGCACCGGGGCGTGAAATTGACGCGAGTTTATCATTATGATAACCGTTTCCCCTCCAGGCCCTGATAACGATGTTCAGCCCAAGCGCGCGTGCTACTAATATCGAGGTAACGAAGCCAATGACTTATCGACATATCGAGGTTCGTCCGCTCACCGTCAACATCGGCGCCGAGATCCATGGCGTGGATCTGGGAGAGCAGCTCAGCGACGACACGTTCGAGGAGATTCACCAGGCGTTTCTGGAGCATCAGGTCATCTTCTTCCGGGACCAGGAGATGTCCCGCGACCGCCACGTCGAGTTGGGGCGCCGGTTCGGGGAGTTGCACGTCCATCCCGCGGCGCCTTCGCCGGAGGGCTACCCGGAGATCCTGCGGATCCACGCTGACGAGAACTCGACCGCCGATTACAAGGAGGTCAAGAAGGGCAAGCGGATCGTCGCCGGCAATGGCTGGCATTCGGACGTCTCCTGTGACGAGCGGCCGCCGCTGGGCAGCATTCTGTATCTGCGCCAGGTGCCCGAGGTGGGCGGGGACACCTGCTTCGCCAGCATGTATGCCGCCTACGACGCGCTGTCCGACACCATGAAGGCGTTCCTGTCGGAGCTGACCGCGGTGCACTCGGGCGAGCACGTCTACCGGGGGCGCTATCAGGAGGGCGAGGGCAAGCAGGCGAAGTCCTATCCCGAGACCGAGCATCCGGTGGTGCGCACGCATCCGGAGACGGGGCGCCCCGCGCTATTCGTCAACCGCGGCTTCACCACGCATATCGTGGGCATCGAGCGGGCGGCCAGCAACGCCATCCTCGGCTTCCTGTACGAGCACATGCAGAGGAACGACTTCACCTGCCGCTTCAAGTGGGAGCCGAACTCCGTCGCCTTCTGGGACAATCGCTGCGTGCAGCACTCGGCCGTATTCGACTACTACCCGGCGGTGCGCAGCGGGGAGCGCGTGACGGTCCAGGGGGACAGGCCGTCTTACCGGCCGCAGTCTGGCGAGCACCGGGTGCGGCTGGCCGCGAGCCGCGGCTGAAGCGACTTTCGGCAGACCCGTGGTGTCCGGGGCCTCCAGGGCAGCGGACACCACGGCACCCGGCACGGTACCGCGGCGCCACGCGGTCGACCGGCTTGTTCCTCGCGATTGAGCAACGCTCGGTGTGGTTCCCCTGGCGGAACCGACAGGGCTAAGGCCGGTTGCGAGGTTCAGGAAGGAGCCGCGCGGCCGTTGCCGGCCTCGGGGGAAACCGAGTGAGTCGCGAGTATGGCGGTGCGATTTCCCCCCCTCCTGCGCGGGCACGCAGACCAGGGATCCCGGGTGGCGGGTATCTGTGCATCCCGAGCACGAGTGAGTGGCCATTGCGGCTGCTACCTGTTGTTTAGGAAGTTGAGCGGCAGCCCCGCCACCGGCCATGTGCAGCGGACCAGACGTCCCGAGGCTGAGAGCGTCACATAGGCCGTCTTCAGGTCTTTTCCGCCGAAGCAGATATTGGTAGGCAGCGGGTCGTCGAACCCCATGAACTCGATCGTGGAACCATCGGGTGCGATCGAGTTGATCCCCGGCTCGTCCACCAGGGTTGCGACACAGACATAGCCGCGCGAGTCGATGGCCAACGAGTCCAACAGCTTCATCCCGGGCAGGCCGATGACGAGTTCGCCCGGAATGCGCGCCCTGTTGTCCTTCCTGATCTCACCCTCGCCGACGATCTGGTATTTCCATAGACGACCGGTGATCGTTTCCGCCACGAACAGGTGGTTCTCGTCCGCGGACAGGCCGATGCCGTTCGATCCCTCAGTGCCGAAGACCACCTCCTTGATAAGCGATCCGTCGGCCCGCGCGTAGTAGACCCCGCCGCGGTCGCGATCCCGGCGGCGGGTCTTGCCGCGATCGGTAAACCAGAACCCGCCCGATCTGTCGAACACGAGATCGTTCGGGCCGCGCAGACGGTTGCCATCGACCTCCCGGTAAAGGACTTCCACCTCCCCGGTGTCGGGGTCGATCTTTTCGATCCGACCGCCAGAGTAGTCGTCGGGCTGGCCGCCGGGCCAGAGTTCTCCGTTGCGCTCGTGCCAGGCGAAGCCACCGTTGTTGCAGACGTAGATCTTGCCGTCGGGCCCGACGGCCGCCCCGTTCGGCCCACCGCCGGTTTCGGCAACGATCTCTTTGCTGCCGTCGGGCTGAATACGGGTGAGTGTGCCGCGGGCGATTTCGACCACAATGACGCTGCCGTCGGGCATGGCGATCGGCCCTTCGGGAAACAGGAGCCCCGAGGCCACTTCCGAAATCTGTACCATGTCTTCCCCTTGAGATGCTGGTTAAATCCGGTACCAGTGGTTGGTGCTGCGTCGGAGCCCGCTTGCCGATAAAGCGGTGCCAAATATCGAAAGCTCGCGTCCCCGGGAGTGAATAGAAGCGGCCGGAGAGGTCCCCGTAGGATTCGGGTTGTCAGGACCCGGGACCGGCAAGCCCACGCTGACCGAGAACAGGATGACACCGCTGGCGGCGGCTGGAAAGTCCGGTGAGGCGGAGTTTGCGCGAGAGCGGGTGCGCGCGGTTACGCGGGGGCTGATGGAGGCGCAAGTGGGCGGCGCGGGGTGGGCGAGGTGAGCATGGCGGGCAGCGCCGCCGGGAGACGCGAGTCCGCCCCGCCGGGGCTGTCGCGGCCGCGGCCGCGTTGCGGAAGGGTCTCGCCCGGCTTTCCGGGGCGGCGGCGAGCGGCGGAACCCGGGAGCTGCGGCCAGTCCGACCCTGAGCGTCCGGGCGACAGGCCGCCGGAGCTGGTCCAAGAGCGCCGGCTGCTGGATCACCACCAACTGGCCCTACAAACACATTGCCTGCCGGCTGGGCCCGCGCCTGGCGGACGACCGCCCGCTCCCGGCGGCGCCATGACGGAGCTCAGGTGCGGGCGGCGCCCTTGAGGCCGGCGACGAGTTCGTCGGTACCACGCACCAGGACGATAATGTCGCTACCCGTGGCGACGAACTTGAAGCCCGCCTCCAGGTGCTCTTGGGCTATGGCCATGTCCGGCGCCAGCGTGCCCGCCGGCATCCCGATGTCCTGGCAAATGGCAAGGGCTTCGGCCATCTTGCCGCGCACCTCCGGGTGGCGCGGCTGACCCAGGAACCCCATGCTCGCGGAGAGATCGGACGGACCGATGAAGACGCCGTCGACGCCGTCGACGCGCGCGATTTCGGGGAGGTTGGAAACGGCCGTCGCGGTCTCCACCTGCACGATCAGCCCCACGCGCTCGTTGGCGGTCCGCAGGTAGTCCCGGTCCCGCCCGTAGCGGCTGGCCCGGTGGCCCCCAGCGGCACCCCGGACGCCGGTAGACGGATAACGGGTGGCGCGCACCGCGGCCCGGGCCTGTTCAGGCGTGTCCACCAGCGGCACCAGCAAGGTCTCCGCGCCGATGTCCAGGTAGCGCTTGATCAGCACCGGGTCGTTCCAGGGCACGCGCACCACCGGTGCCGCCGTTCCGCCCTTCATCGCCTGCAGCTGCGACAGGGTTCCGGCCACGCCGTTGGGCGCGTGCTCGTTATCCAGAACGATCCAATCGAAGCCCGCGTCCGCGAGAATCTCCGTCACCATGTTGCTGCACAGCCCGCTCCACAGCCCGATCAGCTGCTCCTCGCCCTGCAGCGCGCGCCTGAAGCTCCGAACGTAACCCTTGTCCACATCGCTAGTCGTCATCGCGGCCCTCCCCGCTGGTGTGCATTCGGCCAGATCCCAGATTAAACGCCGGGCGGCGCCGACGATAGTGTGCGGCGGCGCAGTGCGGCTGTCGCAGGAGCTGATGGAAGCGGATGCGCTTGACGCCGCGGCACGCCATGAGCACTGCGAGCACCCCCGCCGGGACAGGCGACGCGGCTCCCCGGAGCTGTCGCTCCGGCGGCCGCGTTACCGAAGGCTGTTGCCCGGCCTTCCGGCACCGTGACAGGCCACGGAACTCGGGACCTGCCAACCGGGCCCGTCACGGGCTCCGCTGGGCCGTGCCCGTCCGCTCCCCTCGATCGTCGCGCTGCCGGACGGCAGCCGGTTCCCACCAGCGGACCGGCAATAGCAGCATCTGAAGGAAAGAGGCCGCGTCATTCGGCTGGTCCTCGATCCCGAAGGGGAAATCGTCGCCGGCGCTGGATCGCGCGAGGTAGGTTCCGAACAGACGATCCCACCAGGAAAAGCAGATGCCGAAATTGTGGTCGAGTTCCCGGGGAGCGACCGCCGAGTGATGAATCCAGTGCATGCGTGGGGATACGAACAGCATACGGACGAGGGCATCCAGCCAGCGTGGAGGCCCAAGGTTGGCATGCGTCGTGAGCAGCACCAGCTCGTGGATGAGCGCAAAGACGAATACGCTCAGCATCGGCAGGCCGAACGCCATCACGGCCAGCACCATCACGCCCAGCATGATCAACCCCTGGCCCGGATGGAAGCGAAACCCGGTACTTGCGTCCAGCTCACGGTCGCTGTGGTGAACCCTGTGGAAGCGCCAGAAGAAATGGACGCGGTGAAACAGGTTATGCAGCCCGTACATGACCAGGTCGAGCGACAGGACACCGGCGGCAACCTTCGCCCACATGGGTAAGGGCACCACGTGCAGCAGGCCGGTATGCCAGTGCATCGCGAACGCACCGAGTCCGACGGGTAGCGCCACCCGCGTCACCGCGTAGTTGCACACGCCCATCGCCAGGTTCACCCAGCGGCCGCGCCTGGGGCGCGCTCGGTAAGGCCACAGACGCTCGATCGTCGAGAGCAGGACCCATCCTCCGAACAGGACAAACATCAGGAGTTCGTACTTGGACATCGCCTGTATCTCCCGTATCAACTCGCTGGCGATGGGGGGATGAAGCGCGTCAATCTTCCCGTCAGGGAGGCAGCGGCGTCAACGCGACCGACCGGGGAACCGGCTTCAGGCTCGCGCAGCGCCTCAAGGGGCTCCGAGAGCCGGGTGCCCGTCGCGCCGGATCGGGGCGCGAATCCGGGCTACGATTGCAGCACCCCTGATTGCGACAGGACGGGCGGTAACGGGCGTGATCGAACCTGATCCAACAGTAACCTTTGAGTGTCCCGAAATAACCTTTCGGGAGACGAAAAAGGGCGCCTCAAGGCGCCCTTCGCAAGTATAACCGCTCGAGTGTATTTGGTGGGCGATGCTGGGATCGAACCAGCGACCCCTGCCGTGTGAAGGCAGTGCTCTCCCGCTGAGCTAATCGCCCCGCAGAAGCGCAAGTGTAAGTGCGGCCCGCGGCATCGTCAATCGCGCCCCGGGGCTCTGATACAATGCCGTTTTTCCACACGCGTCCCGGGCTTCGCCGCGGCGCTGGAGATCCCAGGGAGGCCCATGTCCGTCAAGACCCGTTTCGCTCCCAGTCCTACCGGCTACCTGCATATCGGTGGTGCACGCACCGCGCTGTTTTCCTGGTTGCATGCGCGGCGGCACCGCGGCGGATTCGTGCTGCGGATCGAGGACACCGATCGCGAGCGCTCCACGCAGGAATCTGTGGCCGTGATTTTGGAGGCCATGGAGTGGCTGGGGCTGAACTACGACGAGGGCCCGTACTACCAGACACAGCGCTTCCAGCGCTACCGCGAGGTGATCGACCGCCTGCTCCGCGAGGGGATGGCTTACCGCTGCTACTGCTCGCGCGAGCGCCTCGAGGCACTGCGGGAGAAGCAGCTGGCGAACAAGGAGAAGCCCCGCTACGACGGCCACTGCCGGGACCGGCAGGGGCCGCCTCCGGCAGGCGTCACCCCTGTGATCCGGTTCCGCAACCCCCGGGAAGGCGATGTGGTGGTCGCGGACCTGGTTCGTGGCCGGGTGACATTCAGCAACGCCGAGCTGGATGACCTGATCATCCAGCGCAGCGATGGCACGCCGACCTACAATTTCACGGTGGTGGTCGACGATGCTGACATGGGCATCACCCACGTGATCCGTGGCGACGACCACCTGAACAACACCCCGCGCCAGATCAACATCTTCCATGCCCTGGGTATTAAGGCCCCGAGTTACGGCCATGTGCCAATGATCCTCGGGCAGGACGGCAAGCGGCTGTCCAAGCGGCACGGGGCCGTCAGTGTGCTGCAGTATCGCGAGCAGGGTTACCTGCCGCAGGCGCTGCTCAACTACCTGGTGCGCCTGGGTTGGTCCTACGGGGATAAGGAGGTGTTCACGCGGGAGGAGATGATCAAGCTGTTCGAGATCGGCACCGTCAACCGCGCCGCCTCGGTATTCAATCCGGAGAAGCTGGCGTGGCTGAACCAGCAGCATATGAAGTCCACCGATCCGGCAGAAGTGGCCGAACATCTGCGCCCGCACATGCAGCGCTGCGGCTATGATCTGGCCGCGGGACCGTCGCTGGTGGCGATCGTAGAGGCTTTCCGCGAGCGCGCCCGGACCCTGGTCGAGATCGCCGAGAGCGCACGCCCGTTCTTCGAGGAGGTGGGAGGATACGACGAGAAGGCAGCGAAGAAGCACTTCAAGGACCCGGCCCCCGAGGTTCTGGCCCGCCTGCGGGAGCGGTTGGCGGTGGCAACGGCCTGGGAGCGGGACGTGCTGCACCGTGAAGTGCTCGCGGTCACCGACGAGATGGGGCTGAAGCTCGGCAAGGTGGCCCAGCCGCTACGGGTGGCGCTCACCGGTGTCCCGGTGTCACCCCCCATCGACATAACCCTGGAGATGCTCGGTCGGGAGCGTAGCCTGGAGCGGATCGACCGGGCACTGGCCTGGATCCGGGGCGAGCAGCCGGTCGCCTGACGCTGCTCGCCCGGACATCCAAGCCGGGCCCATGTTGCGCGCTGATCCGGGCAGGGAGAATGCCAGTGGGGATGTGGCGCTGCCGCTGACCGGGTTACTATCATCCTCGGGCTAACGAGGATGAGGGGATGCCGCGCACAAGCATAACGACAGCCCTGCTGTGTCTCGCACTGCTGCTCCTCTGCGCACCGCTCGGCTCCCGTGCAGCTCCGGCCGGCGGCGGAGGCCTGGCGGCGGTGCTCACCATTGACGGCCCCATCGGGCCGGCGACCAGCGACTATTTCCGGCGCGCCATGCGGCAGGCCCGAAGCGACGGCGCGCGTGTCGTGGTGCTGGAGATGGATACGCCGGGCGGCCTGGATACCGCGATGCGCAGCATCATCCAGGCAATCCTCAACGCGCCGGTGCCGGTGATCGCTTATGTTGCGCCGAGCGGTGCCCGCGCGGCCAGCGCCGGCACGTACATCCTGTACGCGAGCCATCTGGCGGCCATGGCACCGGGCACCAACCTCGGTGCTGCGACCCCGATCCAGATGGGCCCGGGGGGCGGGGGCAAGACCGAGCACCGCAAGGTGGTCAACGACGCGGTTGCCTACATCCGTGGCCTGGCCCAGCTCCGTGGCCGCAATGCTGACTGGGCGGAGAAGGCCGTTCGCCAGGCGGCCAGCCTGCCGGCGCAGCAGGCGCTCAAGGCCGGTGTCGTGGACCTGGTCGCACCGAACATCGCGACACTGCTGAAGCGTGCCGACGGCCGCGAGGTGACGGTGCAGGGACGGCGCGAGACCCTGCATACGGCCGGCTTGCGCGTAGTCCGGGTCGATCCCGACTGGCGCGCACGCCTGCTCGCCGTGCTCACCAATCCCAACGTCGCCTACCTGCTGCTGTTGCTGGGCGCGCTGGGCGTGGTGTTCGAGTTCACCAATCCGGGAACGTTTCTGCCCGGCGTGGCGGGAGCGATCTGCCTGATGCTGGCCCTGTACGCGTTCCAGATCCTGCCGGTGAACTATGCCGGCCTGGGGCTGATCCTGCTCGGGCTCGGCATGATGGTCGCCGAGGCCTTCGTCTCCAGCTTCGGGGCACTGGGTATCGGCGGCACGGCTGCCCTGGTCATCGGATCCGTGATATTGATGGACACTGACGCGCCCGGTTTCGGCATTTCGCCGGCGCTGATCGGTGCTGTGGCCCTGTTCTCCGTGCTGCTGCTGGCGGTATTGCTTGGCGTGCTGCTGCGTTCTCGCCGGCGCCCCGTGGTCAGCGGCAAGGAGGGCCTGGTAGGGGCGGAAGGCGTCGCTCTGGGCGATTTTGCAGAGCGCGGTTCCGTGCGGGTGCAGGGCGAAGTCTGGAGCGCGGTCTCGGCAGTGCCGGTGCGGGAGCGCGAGCGCATCCGGGTCGTGGCTCGAGAGGGGCTGGTCCTGCGGGTCGAGCCGCTGGCTAACGAGACAGGGGAGGAGACGCAATGATCGGCTATTTCGGCTTGTTCGTGGTGGCCTTCGTGATCGTGGTGCTGGCGGCCTCGATCCGGGTAATGCGGGAGTATCAGCGCGGCGTGATGTTCACCCTCGGCCGCTATACCGGAACCAAGGGGCCCGGCATCATGCTGGTGGTCCCCATCATCCAGCAGATAGTCAAGGTGGACCTGCGGACCATCGTGATGGATGTGCCGCCCCAGGACGTGATCTCCCAGGACAACGTCTCGGTGAAGGTCAACGCGGTGATCTACTTCCGCGTGCTGGACCCGGAGAAAGCGATCATCCAGGTGGAGAATTACTTCGAGGCCACCAGCCAGCTGGCGCAGACGACCCTGCGCTCGGTGCTCGGACGGCACGATCTGGACTCGATGCTCTCCGAGCGGGACAAACTCAACCATGACATCCAGGAGATCCTCGACGAGCAGACGTATGCCTGGGGCATCAAGGTATCGAACGTCGAGATCAAGCGCGTCGATCTGGACGAGAGCATGATCCGGGCGATCGCGCGCCAGGCCGAGGCCGAACGTGCCCGGCGCGCGAAAGTGATCAACGCCGAGGGTGAGCAGCAGGCCGCGGCCATGCTGCTGGATGCCGCGCGTACCCTGGTACAGGAACCGCAGGCGTTGCAGCTGCGGTACCTGCAGACACTGGTCGATATCGCCGGGGACAAGAGCTCCACCATCGTGTTCCCGTTGCCCATGGACCTGGTCGAGCCGCTGCGGGCGGCCTCGCAGCACGCTAACGGCGGGGCCACGTAATGACCGCGGCAGTGTGAGGGGGGCTGCGCGGCGGTGAGCCGGCACGGGCGGCAATGGACCTTCTACACCCGGGACTGGTTTCTGGGGCTGGCCCTGTCGCTCGTGCTGCTGGCCGCGTGGCTGTTCGGCCAGGGACCGCTGCGGTCGCTTGCCCGGGCGACCTACGACAGCGCCGTCGGCCTCACCTACCGCCGGCCGGTGGCGGCGCGCAAGCTGGTGCTGGTGCAGATGGGCGCGGTGCGCGGCGACACACTGCAGCGGCGGCCGCGGGATCGCCTGGCTGCGCTGGTGAACAAGCTGCACGCGGATGGCGCGCAGGCCGTGGCCCTGCTGACACCGCTTGCCCGGAACGGCCGCGACCCCGGAATCGTCACCTTGCACAAGGCGCTCGACGCGCTGGGCAGGCTGCGCGACTCCGGGGTGGATACGGCCGCGGTGCGACGGCCGCTGCTGGCCCTTGAGAAGCGCCTCGACACCGACGCCCGGCTGACCGAGGCCATCCGGGACGATGGACCGGTCTATCTCGGCGCGCGCATCTCCCCCGTCGGCAGCAGTCCGGCACTGCCGGACTGGGCGGAACGCCAAGCGCTCGGCCCTGCCGGCAAACCGGAGCATCTGCCGTTCGTCGACCGCCTGACCGGAAAGGACAGCCCGTTGCAGGCACGCAGCATACAGCTGCCCCTGCCGGCGTTCGCGGCGCACGCCGCCGGCATCGGCTTTCTGGAGCCGCCGCGTGGGCAGGGGGAACCGGTACGCCGGGTACCGCTGGTAGCGCAATACCGGGGCCGGTTCTATCCTTCGCTGCCGCTGCTGCTGGCGTCCCGACTGCTCGGCGTGAAGCGGGATGCCATCCACGTGGTCCCCGGGCGTGGCGTACGCATCGGCTCCACGCTCATCGGTACCGGCACCGGTCTCCGGTTCCGGCCCGGCTTCTATCGCCGCGGGCGACAGGACCCGTTCGACCAATACACGCTGGCGCAGGTCGAGAACGGTGCCCCGGCCAGTGCGTTCCGTGGCCGGGTGGTACTGGTCGGCCTCGCTCCCCCGCTTGCCGGCGGGGGATGGCCGACACCGGTCGGGCAGGAGGTCTCCCGGGCCCGGCTGACCGCGAACCTGGCCGCGGCCATCGCCGACCAGGACTACTATCGTCAGCCCTCGTGGGCACCGTGGGTCGAGCTGGCGGCGGGCGCCGCGGTGATCCTGGTGGCGGCGGGCATCGCCCCGTTCGTGCCGCCGCTGGCGCTGGGCATCGTGGTCGTGATCGTCGCCCTGGGCGAGTTCGCGACGGAGTACTATCTCATGATCGGTACCCGCCAGTGGGTCGATCTTGCCGTTCCCGGGGTGCTGATGGTCGTCGCCGCGGGCGTGGTCGGTGGGCGCCACGCGCTACGGGGTCAGCAGGAAGCGGCCCGTGCCGACGAGATCGAGGAGGCCCGCCAGCTCGGCCTTACCTACCAGAGCCAGGGCCAGCTCGACCTGGCGATGGACCAGTTCCGCGAGCTGCCGGTGACCGACACCGTGCTGGAGCTGATGTACAACCTGGCCCTGGACTACGAGCGCCGCGGCAGACACGATCGCGCCCTGTCGGTCTATGACCATATGCTCGAACACCGCGAAGGCTACCGCGACGTTCGTGCACGCCGCCGCCAGGCGGTCGCGCAAGCCAGCACGAATGGGGCACGCAGGCCGCGGGGAAAGGGCGAAGAAGGGCTGCCCCGCAGCGCCGACGGCGAGGTGCTCACCCATCTCGGCCGGTACGCTCTCAAGAGATATCTCGGACGCGGCGCCATGGGCGCGGTCTACCTGGGTGAGGACCCGCGCATCCACCGCGTCGTTGCGCTCAAGACCATGGCGCTGAACGAGAAATTTGCCGAGGACGAGGTGGACGAGGCCCGCCAGCGCTTCTTCCGCGAGGCCGAGGTGGCGGGGCGGCTGAGCCATCCGAGCATCGTCACGATCTACGACGCGGGCGAAGACCAGGAGCTCGCCTATATCGCCATGGAATATCTGGAAGGCACCGACCTGAGGCCGTATACCCGCAAGGGCAGCCTGCTGGCGGTCAACCGCGTGATGGAGATCATCGCCCAGGTGGCGGAGGGACTGGACTACGCGCACCGTCACGGCGTGGTCCATCGGGACGTCAAGGCCAGCAACGTGATCCTGGATCCCAACACCCGCCGGGCCAAGGTTGGCGATTTCGGCATTGCCCGCATTGTCAGCAGCCGCCGTACCCGTACCGGGGCCGTGATGGGCACGCCACCGTACATGTCCCCCGAGCAGCTGGCCGGCGAGCGTGTCGATGGCCGCTCCGATGTCTTTTCCCTGGGCGTGCTGCTGTACGAGCTCATCGCCGGACGGCGCCCGTTCGAGGGGGAGACCATCAGCACCCTGATGTACCGCATTACCCACGAGCCGCACCCAGACATCATGGACGTGCGCGGCGGCATCCCGGTGTGCTTGCGGAACCTGATCAACACGGCCCTGCAGAAGACCCCGGGCAAGCGATTCCACAGCGCCGCCGAGATGCGGACCGCGCTGCTGCGGTGCATCCGCAACAACTACACGGTGACCGGCGGCGTCGCGGACACCGGCGCCCGCTTCTGACGGGCCCTGCGCGCAACCCGACCGCCTTGACACGCGCGTCGGCGGTGGCGTAAATTTCGCCCCTTCATGCCGGGGCCATAGCTCAGCTGGGAGAGCGCTTGCATGGCATGCAAGAGGTCGGCGGTTCGATCCCGCCTGGCTCCACCATCCAACAGGCAGGGCCGGGTCCCTGCGGCCCGGCTTGCTGGTTGCCCGCCTCGTCCCCATCGTCTAGAGGCCCAGGACACCGCCCTTTCACGGCGGTAACGGGGGTTCGACTCCCCCTGGGGACGCCACTGTCCCCACAGGGTCTTGATTCCAAAGTATTTCTTTCCCGGTCAGTGACTTGCGAAACCCCTCGTGGTACAAAGAAGGGGTACAAAGAGATGGTGTGCATGGCTTCTCCATACAAGCATCCGAAGACCGGGGTCTACTACTTCCGACGGGGCGTGCCAGCGGATCTGCAAGAGAAGCTCGGCAAGCGGGTCATCAAGTACTCGCTGAACACCAAAGACCCGAGAGAAGCTAAGCGCCTTTTCCCATCCCACATTGAGAAGTGTGATCGCCTCTTCGAGGCTGCCCGCAATGACTTCCGGCTCAGCCCCAAGATGGCCGGGGGCCTGGCGAAGAAATGGGCCGAGGAGCAGTTGGACGCGGATGACGCCGCCCGCGAGGCTGGGCCGATTGGTGATGAGGATCGCCACGCAGAGTACCTCATGGACGCCTACGAGCCTGAGCAGGATTACCTGATAGACGCCTACGAGCGAGGTGTGCTTGCGGCTGTCCTCAGCCCCGAGATCAAGCGATACCTAGAAGGAGAGGGGATACCGATGCCGGGTGATGAAACCTCACTCGGCGCCCTCTACGAGGCGTTCTTCCAGGCGAAGCTGGGGGTCTACCAGATCCTGAATGGACGGGCGCGGGGTGACTGGTCGCTCCCGGTATCCTCTGTGATCTCGAAGCTTCCGGAGTACGTACCACCGCAGCGCCCGAAGGGGCCGATGGCCGCGCCCAGCGGGAGCGTGACGCTCCTCTCTCATCTCTTCGAGGGATGGAAGAACGAGACGGAGCGGCGACCCAAGACGGTCGTGGAGTTCGACAAGGCGATCCGGCGCTTCATCGAGCTGCACGGCGACGTAGCAGCCGAAACCATCACCAAGGAAATGGTGCGTGAGTACAGGGACAAGCTCAGGAAGTGCCCCGCCCACCCCTCTGGCCACCTCCTGAAGGCAACCCTGCCCCAGATCGTTGCGGCCATGGATAAAACGCCCACTGACCGCCCGCTGTCCCCGGCGAGCGTCAACAAGCATCTGGCGGCGCTCGCGGCGGTGCTCAATTTTGGCAACGACACGGGATGGTTCACCGAGGGGAACAACTGGGCCGATCCCTGCCGCAAGATGGACCTGCCGATTCCGAGGGGACCGAAGTCCCGCGTCGAGTACTCGGTGGACGACCTCAAGCGCCTGTTCAACTCACCCGTCTTCCGCTCTGGAGACCGACCCCCGGCGGGAGCAGGCGAGGCGGCCTTCTGGCTTCCTCTACTCGGCGTGTTTACCGGTGCTCGTCTCGAAGAACTGGGGAGCCTCCTCACAACCGACATCCGCCAGTCGCGCGGACACTGGTACATCGATATCAACATGGATGATCCAGGTAAGCACCTGAAGACTAGGGGGTCTGCCCGCAAGGTGCCGCTCCACCCCGAGATCGTGAGGTCTGGCTTTCTGGAGTACGTGGAGGAACGCCGGAAGAGCGGTGTCAAGACGAGACTGTTCCCGGATCTCAGACCGGATAAGCACGGCGTTGTCACGGGCAACTGGTCCAAATGGTGGGGCCGCTACGCGCGGGCAAACGGTGTGGATGATACTAGAAAGGTGTTCCACTCTTTTCGACATACATTCAAGAGCGCGTGTCGCAGAGCGGGTATCCCAAAGGAGCGACACGACGAATTAACGGGGCACCGCGACGGCACCGCAGGTGAGGAGTATGGGAGCTATGAGCACATTGAGGTGCTCGCGAGGCACATGGAGGCGATACGCTACGAGGGGCTCGATCTAACCTACCTTTACAGGATCAAGTCTCCGGAAACATGTGGTCCAAAAATCTGAGCGGCAACTCGTGGGGCGGCGTTTTTAATCTCCCCCCGGTCGGGTCACGCAGGCAGCTGCGCGAGAACAAAGGAGACTGGCACCGGTAACCAGTCATCAGAAAATCCGGGTCGCGGTAATCGAAACGGGGAGAGGGATGACAAGAGCGGAGGAAGACAGCCGATTTGCGATTGACCTGCTCGCGCAGGATGTCAGTGAGGCGCTCGCCCGGCAACAAAGTGAAGACACCCAATTCAATCGTCGCGTAGTTGTGCGAGCGCTTTTCTCCCTCCTGGAAGCCTACGGCTACTTTATCCGCCAGTTCTGCTTGGAGATTGAGCACGAGAAGGTCCGCAAGGGGCACCCATCCAACCTCGAGCGGCAGGTTCTACTGCAGGAGCGGTTGCCGCGCATAGGGTCAAACGGACGGATTGAGCACACGCCACACCGAGTCGGTACGGCGGACCACCTGGCGTTCACACTGAGAGTCTTCGCGGATCATGCCGGCGTCCGAGCGAACTTCTTCGACCGTGAAGGCTGGAAGGCGCTTAAGGGTGCTCTGCAAGTCAGACATCGGCTGACGCACCCGAAGGAACGCTCGGATGTAGAGGTGTCGAACGCTGACATGGAGCTTTGCGCTAAAGGGTACGCTTGGTTTGGGGAGGTCCAACTTGATGACATCGCATCGTCGGTAGCCAAGCGATGACTCCTATCGCTACTACTCTTCCGTGCTGAGAACAAGTGGGCTCCTGGGCGGTACCGAGAGCGATCTTAAGCGAGCAATGTTGACTGGTACTCCATCGCGGTACAAGATTGCGTAATGACCGTTACGCGATTCTATACCACCGGAGCACCACATGAAGATTGTCGCTTACCACAGGGTTTCGACCGCGAGGCAGGGACAGAGCGGCCTCGGCCTACAGGCCCAGGTCGAGGCCATTGAGGCGTTTGCCCACGCCCGTAACGCCGAGCTGGTCGGCTCCTTCACCGAGGTGGAGAGCGGGAAGGATGACCATCGCCCGGAGCTGGGGAAGGCCCTCCATCTGGCCAAGGTGACCGGCTCGGTCCTCGTCATCGCCAAGCTAGACCGCCTGTCCAGGAACGCGGCCTTCCTGCTTACTCTGCGGGACAGCGGGGTGAAGTTCATTGCCGCTGACATGCCCGACGCCAACGACCTCACGGTGGGGATCATGGCGCTTGTGGCCCAGCAGGAACGCGAGGCGATTTCCAAGAGGACCAGGGAGGCCCTCAAGGCTGCCAAGGCGAGGGGCACCAAGCTGGGCAACCCGAACGGTGCGGCGGCGCTCAGGCGAGCTGGGAAGGGCAACAAGGCGAGCGTAGAGGTCCACAAGAAGAACGCGGACGAGCACGCCCGGAACCTGGCACCGGTCGTGGAACAGCTCCGGACCGAGGGCTACAGGAGTCTGGGAGCTTTGGCGGCCGCGCTCAATGAGCGGGGGATGCTGACGCCCCGCGGGGGACGGTGGCACAAGTCATCTGTGAAGAATCTGCTCCTTAGACTGGAAACGACAAGGTGACCCTTTTGGGAGTCACGTGCTAGCCAGATTCTTCGCTGTGGCGTTTGAATCGCAGCGCGGCAGATCTCTGTGTTTCTCCTGGTGGCGGTCGATCAGGCAACGCACGCCCAGTACGCGGCGCCTCTCGACCTGGGAGCCGTCCACTAGGAGGCGATGAGCCTCTCGGTCAAACATGGAGAGCTGGTCGTCGATCCACCCATCGAGGGCAGCTAGGCACTGTTGACCGTTGCAGAAGTAATAAGCATCCACCCACCCGCGGAGTTTCAAATCCAGCGTCACCAACGTTTGGACGTAACGCTGGGCCGCGCCCAGATCGCCAGACTTGGCCCGTCGCATGGCGGTACGCCCTTTTTTCAGTAGATCACGGACACCGTCTTTCAGGGCAGCACGAGCTTTCGGGGATGGCTGTATCAGCCCAGGCTGAATGCGGCAACCAAGGAAGTCAAAGCCCTCGGCAGTCTGGCCGAAGCTCGCCTTGTCAGACCGCGAGGCAGGATCGTAAGCCTCCATCTCAAAACGCGCCAAGTGTTCCTGTGCTGACTGGAAGGCCTTGGCGACTTTTTGCTTGCTCGTCCCGAGGAGGAGGAAGTCGTCGATGTACCGGATGCAGACGATGCCTCTGCTGTTCAGCAGGGCATCCAAGTCTTTGAGGAGGATGTTTCCGACGAGCGGGCTCAGAGACGAGCCTTGCGCGACGCCGATATCTCCTGTCGGAAAGTGGGCAACGTCTTCGCCTAATGCGGCGGCATTCTCCAGTTCCACCTCCATCGCATCGTCAAACAACCGCGCGAATCGCCTGTTTGCCGTTGCGCGGTGTACGAATGCTGAGACCGTACTCTTCGGAATCTTCGTGAAGAATCCTTGGATATCGGAGCGTGCATACCAGACGGCACCACCCCGAATGGTGTCCACTGCCAAACTGATGGCGCAGTCCACCCCTCGTTTCCGGCGTGCGCCAAAACTCGTGGGGGTATCCAAGACGCCTTGGATTGCAGGAACGGTGGTTAGCCCCTCCAGAAGGGCGCGCTGTACGATGCGGTTCTCTAGGGGCGCGACGATTAGGGGCCGGACACTGTCCTTCTTGGGCTTCTTCTTGGGCACTCCAATTTGAGGGGCAAACACAAAGCGCTCACTTCTCAGCGCGTGCTGCATGGCCCGCAGGTATCTCATGGGCTCCCTGTCGAACACCTCGACCTGAGCGCGGATGTCATCCGAGTCAGAATCGCGCCCGCGGCTTCGAACGTGCCGCCACGCAGCCCACAGCGCATTCTGGGTGGTCACGCTCTTGAACAGGTCAGCCAAGAGCCTCCCTCCTTGGATTGGCGGGACTCATCGGCAAGCCCATCCCGACCGCTACCAAGGTCTGCCGCAGCCCGGGGGACCGCTCTCGCCCTAAGGCTATGACGGCCACGACCCGCAACTCTCCAGTCACCTGGAGAGTGTGGCCTCCACCCGCTGAGACGGCGCTCACAAGAAGCCCGCTCAGGAGCAGTGGCAGCTACATGAACGAGCTTACGTGATCGACGGGCGGTGTCAACACAACGGCTTACCGCTTACCGGAGCCGCCGTTCTGTACTGCTGACCTGACCGTGAGTGAGCACCTGCCGATTAGGTTGCACTCTAGGGGAGGACGGCCACGGGCCGGTTCGGTATGTAACGCGTCCCTGATTGACCAGTAGTTTTTTTGCCCGTGGCCCAGCGACGCCGGGCCCGCATCTACCCCGTAATCCGCCAACCCGGGATTAGGTTGCACTTTAGGGGAGAGAACCGCGGCGCCTGACTCGGACCGCGCGCTAGCCCAATGCCCCATCCGGACGACCGTCCAGCTAACCCCTACCAGTTCTGCGCGGCTTCCCCGGACTACCCGGGTGTGGGCCGGTCCTGCTCGCCAAACCTTCAACGCATTCCTGAGACCGAGGAACCCCATGCCCAAACTATGTGGAATACCCGCGCGCACCCGTTCCCGAAGGACACGGCGCAACCCCCTTGAGACCGCCCAGGCGAACCCCAATTCGCTACGATGCGCCGTCAACGCTGCCTGCTTCCAGTGCATGGGAGGCCTGGCCGCTGACCCAGGCTGGCGTACAGAGATCCGTGACTGCACCTCTCGCGAATGCCCTCTGTGGGTTCACCGGCCACACCAGCGGGTGACGGGACGCTTCCCATCCGGACAAGCAACGGCCACCGCCGCTGAGGAAATCCAATGAGTGCCCAAGAGCTGAGCGCCCAAGAGCTGACCCCGATGGACCAGGACCTGCATGCGCTGACCCTTCGAGAGCTCTTGGCGATGTCCATGAGGCCGCGGGAGTTCCTCCTTGCCCCATGGTTCAAGGAAGGCCAAAGCGCCCTTCTGTGGGCTCCCTCAGGCGTCGGAAAGACGTTCCTGAGCCTGACCATTGCCCTCGCTGTTGCAGGCGGCGGAGAGTTCTTGGGATGGCATTCTCCGCGTTCCCGGAAGGTCCTCGTGATCGACGGAGAGATGCACCTGGAGGATCTCAAGGACCGCTGTGCGTCGCTGCTGAACAGCGTGGAGGGCATCGACCGGAACGCAGCGGGAAAGAACCTGACTATCCTTGCCCGGCAAGCGCAGCATCCTGACGCGCCGTTTCCGGACCTTGCAGAGCCGGAAGGCCAGGAAGAGGTCATGAGGCGTATCGCAAGCGAGCGGTACGCATTGGTCATCCTCGACAACTTCTCGACTCTCGCGACGGTGGAGGACGAGAACGCAGCCCATGCGATGAATCCTGTCCTGCAGTTCCTCTGGAAGTTCAAGCAGGCAGAATGCGCCTGCATCCTTGTCCACCACTCCGGCAAGGGAGGAGACCGCTACCGCGGCAGCTCGAAGCTGGAGACGACCTTCGAGGCGATCCTTGGGCTTCGGAAGCTGGACGACTCACCGTTCGACGAGCCCACTGGAGCACGCTTCCACATGAAGTGGGACAAGTACCGTGACCAGCGCGGCACGGCAATGCAGGAGCGGACGGTGTCTTTGGTGTCCGGGGAGGACCGGCGGTTGCGCTGGGACTCGGCCAGCCGCTATGACCCTGACCTTCTGCGGTTGGTGTCCGCGTGGAAGAGCTGCCGGTACGACAACCAGAAGAGTCTCGCGCACGCCCTTGGGAAGTCCACAGGCTGGGTCTCCCAGATGAAGGGTGAGGCGATCCGGCAGGAATTGATCACCTTGAGGGACTGGAAGGAGTGCCAGGAGTTAGCCCGAGAGAGTGTCGAGGACGAGGAATACGACGCGCACAATGACTTCTAGCTGATCTAATCTGGGACCTTCAGGGGCTCTTTTAAGAGCCTCTGAAGGGGACCTTCCCACTTTCTTCATCTCTTCACTTCACTACGTGGACTGAAACATGAAACGGCTCGTACGGCCCGCTGGACCGGCTTCTGAGGGCGAGCCTTGGCCCTTTGAATTCACGTGTCCTTAGCGTCTGATGTGGCCCTTCGTTACTTGTTTCGATCGCCGTCGTTGGCCTCAAGGCCGAGGTTTCGTTTGACGCGGCGAATGACTTCGTTTGCTCCCTCGCCGCGCACCCCGACCAAGCCTTGCCAATGGTTTTCGGACTCGTACCCAATGCAGCGGTTGACCTCGCTTGCGGAGAGAGAGAGGTCCCATATGCGCTTGAAGAACCATATCCACCCCCACGTCTCATTGTCGCTATCGAATCCCCATAGGTAAGCTGCTAGCGGTACGTTAATCGTCCAGTGGACGAAAACGCCGCACTTGTAGACTGTCGGGCCTCGCCTGAACAACACCAAACAGCGTTTTTCTAGCACCTTGCCGGCTTGGTGGACTCGTTCAAGCTTGGCTCCCCATACGTAGACGCCGCTTTCAGAGCCTGCCGTTCGAATGGCGTCCATATCACCCGTGTCGAGGAACCCCTCCACATACCTCAATGCGATTGGATGCTCCAGAGTTTTGGCAGCGTTTCGTCGGGCGAAGCGGCTGGATACCTGTTGGAGAGCGATGCTGGTCACTAACGGCGTTCCTCCGGCTGTGATGGCGCTTCCTACGGAGCGATTCACGATTGCCCGTCCCAGTTCGATGGAAGCCCGTTACTTAAGCGTAGGTGCTGGCGCTCCGCTCGTCTGTATCTCGGTGCTGTAGCCCTCTCCATCCCCGGGCGGTGTGTGTTCTCTAAGACGCCCTTGACAATGAGCGGTACGAGAAGGCGCTTGCCGACTTGGCCAAACCCGGCTATGTTTGGTTACCTAACAACGATTACAAAGCAAACTAGGAAGGGGGGGAAGCGTGTCCGACAAGCCCAAGTACCTCAAGCCAGCCAGTGTGGTGGCTGCGGCGGCGCTTTCAGTGTCTGCGGCTGCTGCTTCCGCAAACACGACTGTGAACGTCCCGCAGCAAAGGCTCGAGCAGATACAAACCCTCGCTGATGCTGCTGCAGCGCATAGCGGTTCGCCTTTTGTGTTGAGCACGGTGCCTGCGAAACGGTACGCATATCATTACTCCCACATTTCGCATAGCTCGCACGGGTCGCACCACTCACACGGCTCACACCACTCGCACGGCTCACACTACTCGCATACGTCACACGCCTCACACCAATCGTCCGCCTACTGAGCCTTTTCGGCTGATAATCAGCGGGGGAGGGAGCGATGGCTCCGGAAGAACGCGTGCCTGTATCGGCACTACGCAACGTGACGGCACGCCGGGAGAGGACTGAGGCCGTCTCGCTCGATGCATTCACCTTGGATACGGTGAAGAAGGCCTGCTACCGATTCGCCAACCGAGGCTTTCACAAGCTTTCTGTGGATTCGAAGCACAGACAAGTCTTGGTGCAGTTCCGTTTTCCGGCCAGCATCGAGCACGTCGAAGAGGAGGATATCGTCGACCGCTTTCACAACGAGGTCCTCGATCAGGACCTGCGCGAGAAGGTCCGGAGCCAAACCGAGATCATCCGAAATCTGATCCTAACGAACGCCTTCGCGGACTCCGCTCTGGTTGACGATGACTGCTGACCGTGCGGCCCTCCCAAAAGCGTTCGCGCCTTTTGAAGCGTACCAAAGGGATGCGGAGAGCACCTATACGTTGCTACCGTTCAATTTCGCTCAGCTGGATCACCGGTATCTGCTGAGCAATGACGCCGGGGATTACTGCCTCCTCCAACGTGACGAACTTGAGGCGCTGGTTACCGGCAGGTTGCCTATGTCCGCGCCCGCTTATGAAGGGCTCAGGGCGGGCCATTTCCTGTACGACGAAACGTCAGACGCGGCTCTCGACCTACTTGCGGTCAAGATACGAACCAAGCACGCCGCAGTTCGCAACTTCACCGCCCTGCACCTTTTCGTCGTGACCCTCCGGTGCGACTACTCATGTCCCTACTGCCAGGTCTCCCGCCAGACCGAGGATCGCCAAGCGTTCGATATGTCGGAAGAGACGGCGTTGCAAGGCCTCGACTTCGTGTTCCGGAGCCCTTCGCCGTCGATCAAGATAGAATTCCAGGGCGGGGAGCCGCTGCTGAACTTCTCGCTAATCCGATTCATTGTGGAAAAGGCGGAAGAGCGGAACCGAACTGAGCAACGCGACCTACGGTTCGTGATCGCGACGAACCTGACCTTTCTCAACGACGAGGTTCTGGACTTTTGCGAGGCGCACGACATTGACTTCTCTACGTCCTTGGATGGCCCCCGTCAACTCCACGATCGGAATCGGCCGCGCCCCGGAAAGGATGGGCACCACTGGACTCGCGAAGGCATCCGGCGCATCCGGGATCGTCTTGGTCCGGATCGGGTAGCAGCGCTAATGACTACCACGGAAGCCAGCCTGGGGCAGCCGCAAGATATTATCGACGAATATCTTGAGGCCGGGCTTCGGGCCGTCTTCCTTAGGCCGCTCTCACCCTATGGCTTCGCCATCAAGACCCGGCAGGCGGAGAAGTACGACTTCGACCGGTTCTTCAGCTTCTACCGGGAAGCGATGGAGTACATCCTCGAGGTGAACCACGACGGGGTCGCGTTCCGGGAGCAATACTCGACGCTCGTATTGACCAAGCTCCTGTCGCCATTCCCCATCGGATACGTCGATCTTCAGAGCCCGGCAGGGATCGGCATCAGCGCGATCGTGTTTAATTACGATGGTGGAGTCTATGCCAGCGACGAGGGCAGGATGCTCGCCGAGATGGGAGACGATACGTTTCGGCTCGGTGACTTACATAAGGACACTTACGAGGAGGTAATGCTCAACCCGACGCTGCACCAGGCGCTCGAGCAGTCCCTGACTTACGGCGCACCGGAGTGCCACGAGTGCGCGTTCCAGCCCTATTGCGGGAGCGATCCGGTCTATCATCACGCCACACAGGGTGATTGGGTCGGGCACAAGGCCTACAGCGCCTTCTGCGAGCGCACGAAGGCGATCACCAGTTACCTGATTCGCAAGCTGGAGGACAATCCGCGCGATGCCGCCGTACTCAGGCAATGGGTGCATCCATGATCCAGCTCCGCTCCAGACGCTGCACTTTTATCGAGTGGCCAGATGTGGCGGAGCCGCGTGTACTGGCCGTCACAACCAACCCGCGTTGCCCTCTTCCCGTCGCGCAGGAACGCCTACTCATTGTCGATTCCCCGGCTGATTTGGATGTTGGCCGACCGCGGAGCTTTCCCGCCGTGGCCTTCCGCTACATGCCGTCAGGGCCGGTGAACCTGCCTGGCGTCGTGCTCGATCCGGATCTGCACTATCTCGGGGAGGGAGACGTCGTACGGGTCAATCCGGCCAAGACCGAGGTGGCGGTACTGTTTCGCAGGCGGGCACGGTACAACGGTCTACTGGTAACGGAGCGATGCAATAGTTTCTGCTTAATGTGTTCGCAGCCGCCACGCCAGATAGACGATGGCTATCTTGTTAATGACATCCTGCGGACAATCGAGCTGATGCCCAGGGAGACCCCAGCGTTCGGTATCACGGGTGGTGAGCCGACCTTGGCGGGCGAAGGATTCTTCTCTATCGTCCGACACGCCCGCAACTACCTTCCTGACACCGAGTTGCATGTGCTGACCAACGGCCGTCGCTTCGCCGATGCGGAATTGGCTCAACGGCTCGCGGCCCAGAAGCACCCCGGGCTTCGGTTAGGCATCCCGCTTTACTCTGACCAGCCAGACCGCCATGACTTCGTGGTTCAGGCCCGCGGCGCCTACGATGAGACCCTAAAGGGTTTGCTGAACCTGGGGGCACACGGCGTTCGCATTGAGCTGCGCGTCGTCGTACATCGCCACACCTTCGAACGCCTACCGAAGTTGGCTGAGTTCATCGCACGTAACCTCCCCTTCGTTGAGCATGTCGCGTTGATGGGGCTTGAGCTTACCGGCTTCGCCAAGGTGAACCTCGACGATCTCTGGATAGACCCGTACCACTACCAACAGCAACTGGCAGATGCCGTGTCCATCCTTCGGAAGGCGTGTGTCCCTGTGTTTGTCTTCAATCATCAGCTATGCGTTGTACCGGAATCCGTGCGTCCCTTCTGCGTTGCGAGCATTTCGGACTGGAAGAACGACTACCTTCCAGAGTGTTCCGGGTGTTCTGCAAGGACCGAGTGTGGCGGGTTCTTCAGCACTGGCGTTAGCTTGGCCAAGCACAGCGACTTCATACGGCCGCTGCTCCCGGCTCCGGATGCCGTCGCCGGTTAAGAATCAGCGGACGTTCGCTTTCGGCCGAGTCGGGCGACCGCTTAGCCGGGCCTCCGCCACACCATACGGGGAGGCTTCACCATTCGTGCGCGAGTGCCTGAGCACAATTCCTCGCCCGGTGTGTGGCTGGGCTCTGGACCTGCCCTGTGGCTACGGGCGGCATGCTCGTCTGCTGGCGACGCTCGGCTATCAAGTGCTCTGTGCGGACATCGCCGCCCAGCGGCTGACTACCCTCGGGAAGCAGTCTCGGAGGAACGGGTACCCGCTGTTCCCGATCCAAGCTGATGCGCATGGGGCGCTTCCAGTCGCAGGCGCTTCCCTGGGGCTTGTGCTGATCACTGACTTCGTGGCTTCCGGCCTTTTGGAGCGGGTCGCAGAGCTGCTCGTACCTGGCGGTTATCTCCTGTATGAGACCTTCAGCCTCCGCGGACAGAACTGGAGAGGACTGCCACGCAGGGGCGACGTAAGGGGGGAGCTGGGCCACACCGTTGAAACACTGGTTTATCGGGAAACGCCAGGTGGACCGCCGGAAGAGCGCAGGGTGAGGGTGCGAGCTTGGGCCAGACGGTCCTGAGACGCCCTTGAAGCCTCTGGTACTTCTTCTTGATGTCAGAGCAATCCAGTTCCTGTCAGGGGGGCGGTCGTGAAGGAGGGACACGGCGCGATGGAGAGTTGCTGGATAGACAAGACTGAGGTCGCCCGACGAGAGATCGCCGAAGCCGTCCGTCTGTTCTTCGCTGAGCGTGATCCCGTGGCTATTCATGCTTTAATCGGTGCCGCACACGACGTCTTGTTTGATCTGGGGAAGGCGTCTGGCTCTCTGAGTGCACTGAAGCCACGAGGCACAGCACCATCCACGCGCGCATCCGTGAATGGGCCGTACAACTTCCTAAAGCACGCAGACCGCGACCCGGAGGGGAAGCTAAACATTGCGCCACTCGGGCGTCTCGTTCAGGATTTCTTGATGGATGCCATCCAGATGCTCCAGCAGGTGTCCGGCGATATCCCCGTGGAGGCTATGGCCTACTGGGCATGGTACGTTGGCACATACCCGGAAGAGTTCAACGCTGGTAAGGGTAGCGCCCTACGGGAACTGCAAGAGCTGGGTCTGAGTGAGATGAGCTTCGCGGAGATCTACCAGTTTCTGGATCTAGCTGACATCTTGGATAGCCAAGTACCCCAAGGTGACGAAGCCGACCGCCCATAATGGATAAGGGGGTCGGTATGCCCTTGGCTGCTATTCTCGGTTGCAGACAGGTACAAGCAAGTGGTACAAAGAACTGACCGTAAGGTTTCGTAAGGCACTGACGATACAGGAAAGAAGGCCGAGATCATCGTTTCCCCCTGGGGACGCCACTGTCCCCGCAGGGCCCGGGTGAATCCTGTCCCGTATCCGGCTCACCAGCACCTCCCGTCGCGCGCGATGATATGCCAACGGTCGCCGCGCCCGCCGGACTCCCGGTATGCTGACCGCTTCGCGACAAGTGGTGAGGCCGATGATTGGACGTTTGTTCCCGGCCGAGAGCCGTAAGTTTCCCGGGCAGCGCTGGGTTAACATTTCCCTTCGTACCTGCCACCTTCTGGGCGTCGCCGGCGTCGGCGGCGGCTTTCTGTACCACGCGCCGGAGGCTTCCTGGCTGGCTTACCTGTGGCTGGCGGTGACCAGCGGAGCAGCGATGGTCGTGATCCAGGTGTGGAGCAACGGGATTTGGCTCATCCAGGTACGGGGACTGGCGGTGTTGGTGAAGCTCATGCTGCTGGCGCTGGCGGCGTGGGCTGGCGCATCACGGGGTCCGGTGCTGGTGGCGGTCATTGCCATTTCCGGCGTGATCTCCCATGCACCGGGAAACGTACGCTACTTCTCGCCCTGGCATCGCCGGCGGATGGAAACGCTCCGGGACTGAGACGCCCGGGAATGCCCACCGGTTTCCCGGTGGGGCCGGGAGAATTCCGGCTGAAGCGCCGGGAATCAAGGGTGGCCAGCCGGCCGCCGAAGACCCGCAACGACAGATCACGTCAAGGCACATCGCGTGTCGCGTGGCCCGGTACGCGCGGTCGCCGACTGATACATGCCAGGCTCTGTGTAGTCGATCCCAGCAGGCCCGGATGCTGGCGTCGGCGTTCCCCTTGACGAAGCTGCGCATTGACCCCGGGGGTGGTCCCCCTGACGGGCCGGATTTACCATGGCAGCGAACCGACGGTCCGGCACTGGCGGCCGAGGGAGCCCGGACCGCGCACCCGGATCAGCCGTTGACGGTCTTCATTCCGCGCGCGTGATAGCGCTCGCCGGCGGCGGCACCCGGCGGGAACGCGCGCTCCAGGCGCGCGAGCTCGTCGTCGGAGAGCTCGAGGTCAACAGCGGCGATGTTCCGGTCGACGTACTCGGCATGGCGGGTGCCCGGTATGGGCATGATGTCCTGCCCGCGCGAGAGGACCCAGGCCAGGGCGATCTGGGCCGGGGTGAGCGCGCGCTCCCGTGCCAGCGCCTCGACCTCGTGCACCAGCTCGAGGTTGCGGACAAAGTTCTCACCCTGGAAACGCGGGTGGTGCCGGCGCCAGTCGTCCTCCGGGATGTCTTCCGGCTTCTGGAACCGGCCGGTGAGCATGCCGCGGCCGAGAGGGCTGTATGCGACGAAGCCGATGCCGAGCTCGCGGCAGGTCTCGAGGATCTCGCCCTCGGGCACCCGGCTCCAGAGAGAGTACTCGGTCTGCAGCGCGGTGATCGGGTGCACCGCGTGCGCCCGGCGGACCGTCGCGGCCGCCGCCTCGGACAGACCCAGGTAGCGCACCTTGCCCTCGCGTACCAGCTCGGCCATGGCCCCGACGGTCTCCTCGATCGGCGTCTCGGGATCCACCCGGTGCTGGTAATACAGGTCGATGACCTCCACTCCCAGGCGCTTCAGGCTTGCCTCGCAGGCCTGCCGCACGTATTCGGGACGGCCGTTTACCCCCAGGAACTCGCCCTTGCCGCCGCGCACGTTGCCGAACTTGGTCGCCAGAACCACGGAATCGCGGCGGTCGCGGATCGCGCGCCCGACCAGCTTCTCGTTGTGCCCGACCCCGTACATGTCCGCCGTGTCGAGCAGCGTGATGCCGCGGTCGAGCGCGTGATGGATAGTGGCGATCGCCTGGTTCTCGTCCGTGGCACCATAGAACTCGGACATACCCATGCAGCCGAGCCCGACGGCGGAAACTTCGAGGTCGGAGCCCAGTCGACGTGTCTTCATGGAAGCCTCCTGTTCCGGTGTTGCGTCGGTCTTATCTGCCCGCCGACTCGGCATTCAGTGCTTGCCATTTCCGGCGGGCTTGACGAAGCGCAGCGTCATGTTGTCCGCCTCGCCGATCTTGCGGTAGTGCGCCTGCTTCGACTTGCTCTCGTTGAGTGTCGGCGGCAGCTTCCACACGGCCATCGTGCGGGGATCCTGCGGGTTGGCGTTGACGTTGCTGGTTGCGGCCAGGCGGAAGCCGGCTTTCTCCGCCTCATGGATGACGTATGCCTGGGGCAGCCGGCCGAGCATGTGGGATTTCGCCACCGGCTGGCCAGGGTTGGCCCGGTGCGCGACGATGCCCAGGGTGGCGCCCGGCTTGAGCACCTGCCAGGCGGAGTGGAAGAAGCGCTGCATGATGCGGTCGCTGACCTCGCCGTGCACGTTCGCGTACACCAGGTCGTGCATGTTGCGGAAGGTCAGCACCATGTCGGCGGAGTGCGGGGCCCCGAGCGCCATGTAGGCGGGCGGCGCAAAGGGCTCGTCGCGAACCTTGCCGTACACCCCGGGGTTGCTTGCCAGCTTCCGGTGATAGGCGGCCGCCATCTTGTGCAGGAAGGGGTTGTCGCTGTTGGCCGGCACGCTGGCCTCGATGAGCTGGCCCTTGGCGCGCAGGAAGGGTGCCAGGATTTCCGTGTACCAGCCCCGCGCCGGAAGCACTTCGATCACCGTCATGTCGGGGCGGATCCCGAAGAACTCGAGCGTCTTCAGCGGGTGCCGGGCGGCGTCGCGCTTCTTGAACGCGGGGGTTCGCTGTGGACCGTTGATGGCGGCTTTCAGTGCCTTCGCAACCGCTGGCGGCGTCGATGCGAGCGCCGGCGCTGCGGCGACCCCGGCGGCAACAAGCATGGCGCCGGTCAGTGTGAGGGCGGTACGCCGAGACGGGCATAAACGGCGCGCGCTTGGCATGATGGATCCCTCCGTATCGGCTCTATTGGTGGCGCATCGGCAGCCGCGGACGGTGACGCGGGCATCGCATCGTCCGGGCCGGTGACCCATTGTACGGGTATGACCGCGACCAGGCCGATTTGTGCCCCGAATGCCCCGGGCTCGGGAACGATGCGCCGCGCTCGTGCACCTCCCCGGAACCCGGGGAGCAACTTCCGCGCGACCATCTGCGCGCGAGACGCGGTCGGGAGAACGGACAAGACAAGGACGGATCGCCGCAGCCTTGCGCGACCGCGCTGCGGCTCGAAATGCCGGCCGGCGCCGACCCCGGCCGGGGCCGCCATGACGGGCCGTCGCCGTCGTGCTTGCGGATCTCGAACCGGTACAGCCAGTCGGCTGCAAGGAAGTTGCGGCCGTGCGTATTCTCGAAATGCTGGATGTCGCTCGATACGGGCCGGCGGCCAGGCTGATCAAAAGCGCCGCGGCAAGGCGGTTCACAGCATCCAGGCCTTGCTCGGACCGGTGCCCTCCCTGTCCAGCATGCCGGTGAGACCGCGGCGGAAAGCCTGCCGTCGGGCGAAGTCACCGATGCGCCGCATGGCGGCACGACGCCCCACGCTGCCAGACGTGGCGCGATCCCTGGTTGGGTTAGTATAGTGCGCGCGGGCCGTCGACAAGCGCCGCGGGAGGAAACGTGATCGCCAAGCTGGTGGGTATGCTGCTGTTCATCGCCGCGGGCAGCAGCGCCTGGGCAGGGACGAAGACGCCGGTGCCGGTGTTCGTCAGCATCCTCCCGCAGAAGTACTTCGTGGAGCAGGTGGGCGGGGAGCGGGTACAGGTGCGCGCGATGCTGCCGCCGGGGGCCAGCCCGGAGACCTACCAGCCGTCGGCCCGCCAGCTTTCGGCGCTGTCGCGGGCACGGCTCTACTTTCGTATCGGCGTGCCGTTCGAGGATGCCTGGATGTCCCGGATGGAGTCCGTCAGTCCGGGTATGGCCGTGGTCGACACGCGCGCCGGGATCGACCTGCGCAGCATGACCGGAGGCGGCAACTCCGGGGGCCGAGGGATGGGGCGCAAGGACCCGCATATCTGGATGGACCCGCGCCTGGTGGAGATCCAGGTGCGGACGATCCGCGATGCGCTGATGCACGCCGACCCCGGGGGGCGCGAGATCTACCGCCGCAATGCGGCCGCCTTCATCGACCGGCTGCAGGCGCTCGACCGGAATATCCGGCAGGTCCTGGCCCCGCTGCACAATCACAACATCATGACCTTCCATCCGGCCTTCGGGTATTTCGCTGCCGCGTATGACCTGCACCAGATCCCCGTCGAGGCCGAGGGCAAGGAGCCCGGAGCGCGGCGCATGACGCAGATTATCCAGACCGGTCGGCGGCTGGGGGTCAAGGTCATGCTGGTCGAGCCGCAGTTCAGTCGGCGCACGGCGACGGTCGTGGCACGCGCCGTGGGAGCGCGGCTGGTCACCGCTGATCCGCTGGCCGAGGACTACGTGCGCAACCTCTCCAGCCTGGCCCGTTCGATCGCCGAGGCCGATTCCGGATGAGTCCGGTTATCCGGCTGCAGGGTGTGAGCTTCAGCTACGGCGGGCCCCGGGTGCTCGACGACGTGACCCTGGAGGTGACCCGCGGGGAGTTCCTCGGGGTGATCGGTCCCAACGGCAGCGGCAAGAGCACGTTGCTGCGGCTGATCCTGGGCTTGATTCGGCCGGATACCGGGCAGATCACGGTCCTGGGCCGTCCGCCGAAGGCGGCGCGGCGCGCCGTCGGCTACGTGCCGCAGTTCACCACGTTCGCCCGCGACTTTCCGATCTCGGTGGAAGGGACCGTGCTGATGGGCCGGCTGGGGCGTACGCGCTGGCTCGGCGGGTACTCCGCGAGCGACCGTTCCCGCGCGCGGCGGGCCATGCAGGAGACGGAGATCGGGTCGCTGGCGGCGCGTCCGCTCGCCAGCCTGTCCGGCGGCCAGCTGCAGCGGGTGCTGATCGCCCGCGCGCTCGCCTGCGATCCGGAGATCCTGCTGCTGGACGAGCCCACGGCCAACGTTGACCTGGGGGCTGAACGCACCCTGTTCGACCTGTTGCGCTCCTTCAACCGCCGCATGACGATCGTGGTCGTCTCCCACGACGTGGGTTTCATCTCCGAATACGTCGAACGCGTGGCCTGCCTGAACCGCACCCTGGTCTGTCACCGCACGGCCGAGCTCACGGGCGAGGCCATCCAGGAGCTCTACGGCCGTCCCGTGCACCTGATCCGTCACGACCTCGGCGCCGGTGAAAGCCCGTGAGCGGATTCACCGGAGCTCTCCTTTCGCAGGGATTCATGCAGCACGCGGCCATCGCGGCGCTGCTCGCCGCCGTGGGCTGCGGCGTGATCGGCAGTTTCGTGGTGGCGCGGCGCATCAGCTACCTGGCCGGCGGCATCGCCCATTCCGTGCTCGGCGGGATGGGGCTGGCGTATTTCCTCGGCCGGGCCCCCTTCCCGGGCGCCCTGGCGGCGGCGCTGGTCGCCGCCCTGATCATCGGCATGGTGACGCGGCGTGCGCACCAGCACGAGGACATCATGATCAGCGCCGTGTGGGCGGTGGGCATGGCCGCCGGGGTCATGTTCATTTCCCAGACGCCGGGCTACAGCGTTGACCTGATGAGCTATTTGTTCGGGAACGTGCTCATGGTCCCGCGCTCGGACCTGTACCTGATGGGGGCGCTGGACGTGCTGGTTCTGGTGCTGGTGGTGGGCTTCCACAAGCAGCTGATCGCGGTCGCATTCGACGAGGAGTTTGCCGGCCTGCGCGGCATTCCGGTGACCTTCTTCTACATGCTGCTACTGTGCATGATCGCGCTGACGGTGGTGGTGGTCGTGAAGCTGGTGGGCCTGATCCTGGTGATCGCGCTGCTGACTCTGCCGGCGGCGATTGCGGGGCGTTTCGTGCGCACCATGGTTCCCATGATGCTTCTCGCCAGCGCCGTGGCCGCTGTATTGAGCCTGGGCGGACTGGCCATTTCCTATGGCCCCGACTGGCCTGCCGGTGCCACCATCACGCTGCTTACCGGCGCCGCCTATTTCGCCACCCTGGGATTGCCGCACCCGCGTCGGCGCTGACGCGTCCGGCGGCGGGACAGGCGATCAGATCCCGTGGCTGGGGGGGTGCTCGTGGGTGCGCTCGTAGATCTCCTGGCAGCGCAGGCAGCGGCGGGCCGTGGGATTCACCCGCAGGCGCTCCACGCGGATCGGATTGCCGCAATCGCCGCACGTGCCGTAGGTGCCCTGCGCGATCCGCAGCAGGGCGGCCTCGATTTCACGGAACTCCGCCACGTGCCGGTCGACCTCGGCGAGCTCGAGATCGGTCAGTAAATCCGCCAGCGCCGCCTCTCCGAGGTCATGGACCCGCCCGGCCAGCTCCGCGTAGCTCTCGTCCTCGGAGGCCTCCAGCTCAGCCCGCATCAGCTCGCGCAACTCCCTGGAGCGCTCGCGCAACAGGTCGCGGCATTCCGTGATCTGTCTTTCCGTCAGCTCTGCGGCCATGGATACCTCCTTACGCGACCGTCGGCGCCGGTTCATATCCCGGACCGGACCAGCAAATGATAGCGCGTTCAGCGCACGCTGCCTTGACCGCAGTCACCGGCCCGCTGCGGCCGACCGGACGCCGTTCCGGGCCCGGTTTGACACAGGTCATGAGCCACAATGCAACGTTACCTATACTTCCAACAAGAGAGCCCCGGGGCTCGAGAACAGGGGATGGGGTCGTGCAGCTTCCACTCCAGATCACTTTCCGCAACATGGACGCCTCGCCTGCGGTTGAGAGCGTGATCCGCGAGAAGGCCGACAAGCTCGAGCGCTATTACGACAGCATCATGTCGTGTCGAGTGGTCGTCGAGGCATCCCACCGCCACCACCACAAGGGCAACATCTACCACGTCCGGGTCGATCTCACGGTGCCCAACGACGAGCTGGTGGTCAGCCGCGAACCGCACCAGGACCACTCGCACGAGGATCTCTACGTTGCCATCCGGGATGCCTTCAACGCCGCCCGTCGGCAGCTGGAGGAGTTCGCACGCAAGCAACGCGGGGACGTCAAGGCTCACGTCGGCCCGCCCGAGGGCGAGGTGATATTGCTCTCGCCCGAGGAGGATTACGGACGCATCCGCACCGCGGAGGGGCGGGAGATCTACTTCCACCGCAACAGCGTGCTCGGCGACGGCTTCGACGGCCTGGCGGTCGGGGCCCGGGTGCGCTTTACCGAAGAGACCGGGGAGCAGGGACCTCAGGCGAGTACCGTGGTGGCGGAGTAGGGTCCGCGCGGCCGGGCCGGCGAGGGCGGTTTGCGGCCGGAGGCCGGGCAGCTGGGTTTGGGGCAATGCTCTGAGAGGTTTTGGGTTTTAGGAAAGAAGGGCCCCGGGTGCTTTCTACCAGCCGGCGCGTTTGGATCCCGCACAGCGGCTCCTCCAGGCGCTTGTGCCTGACGCGTTCGTTTCCCGGCAACAGGTCAGATCGCGCTCTTACCTAAACCGAAAACCTAAATCCGGAAACTGCCCGCTAGAACTTCTCCACCGCCGGGCGCAGGTCGAGCTCCAGAGTCCACGCCGTCGGGTCCTGGCAATGCAGCTGCCAGTAGCTCTCGGCGATCGCATCCGGCGCCAGCTTGGTTTCCGCGGCACGCTCGGGCTGCATCTCACGCAGCCGTGGCGTGTCAATCTGGCCATCGATGATCGCGTGCGCCACGTGGATGCCGGACGGACCGAACTCGCGCGCCATGGATTGGGCCAGCGCGCGCAGGCCGAACTTTCCCACGGCGAGATTGGCGAAGCGTGCCGAGCCGCGCAGCGCGGCGGTGGCCCCGGTCAGGATGATGGTGCCACGGCCCTGCTCGAGCATCTCCGGCAGCACCTGCCGGGCCGCCAGCAAGGCCCCGTAGCAGTTCGCCTTCCAGCAGGCCTGGAACTCTTCCGGGTCGATCTCGAGCAAGCCGGCCGGACGGAAGGCGCCGGCATTGTAGACCAGCACCTGCGGTGGTCCCAGCTCGGCGGCACAACTGCGGAAGGCCTCGTTGACCGAGGCCGGGTTCGTCGCGTCGGCCGGGATCGCGAGCGCGCGCCCGCCGGAGGCAGCGATCTCTTCGACCACCGGGTCGAGATGCTCGCGCTTGCGGGCCATCACGGCCACCGTGAAATTCTCTCGCGCGAAGCGGCGGGCGACCGACGCCCCCAGCGCGGGTCCGGTTCCCACCACGGCGATGCTGGGTCTGTCCGTCATCTCCGATCCTCCCTTCAGGAAGTCGTCGGCTGAGCGGCGGCCGCTCCGCCGCAGGCGATAGGCCCCCACGATGCCGCGACCGATAATGATGAGCAAGGGGATCAGGCCGCGGGCATGGGGCGGGGGTTCCGTGGACCACGGCCGCGATCGACCGCGCGATGCACTGCTCCCCCGGGCGCGCCGGACCACCTTCGACCGGGCCGGCCCGGTACCTGCGGCCCTTGAAATCGTCGCGCCCGCCCATACTAGGCGTGACGTGTCTGTATTGGTACGACACGGCCAGAGGAGGACATGGTCATGGACATGACGCAGAACGATCCCTGGGTGAGGCTGGAAGAGATGCGCCGGCAGATGGACCGGGCGTTCGACCGGGCGCTGGGTTCGCGCGAGCCGGGCGACCAGTCCGACGTGGTCACCAGCAACTGGACGCCCGCCGTGGACGTCAAGGAGGAGCCCGAACGGTTCGTCGTGTACGCCGACATTCCGGGCGTCGATCCGAAGGAGATCGAGGTCACGATGGAGAACGGCGTGCTGACGGTGCGTGGACAGCGAGCCCTCGATGAGCGTGCGGCCGGCGCCGGCTATACGCGTACCGAACGCCCCCGTGGGAGCTTCCACCGGCGCTTCGCGCTACCGGATTCAGCCGATCCGGAACGGATTACCGCGCGCGGCAGCTTCGGTGTGCTCGAGGTGAGCATCCCCAAGAAGGCGGCTACCGCCCCGCGGCGCATCCAGGTGCAGGGTTGATCATGCCGGGGGCGTGACCCGGCGCGAGGGGCGCCCCCTTTCCCTGGCCGACAGCCAGTCCGCCGTCCCCCGGGCGGGCCGCGCGGGTGCGCTGCGCTGGCTCCACCTTCCGCGCAGTGGGTATCATCAATGGCTCGTTCGGATCCGTTCGCGGGGAGCAGCGCATGAAGTGGCTGGACATCACTACCGGGGAGGTGCGTTCCAAGCAGGAGCAGGAGAGCCGGCGTGCCGCCGAGCGCGCGGACGACCCGCGCGGGCAGTATCGCCGCCGGGTGCACGCCGCGCTGGCGTACGTGATCCGGCCGGAACTGGAGCGCTGGCTGGCCGGGTCCGGGCACGAGGGAGAGCTTCAGCTTCCTGACGGTTGCGACGGGACCCTGGCCCTGTCAACCGGCCCGGGCACGCGGCTGAGCTTTCGCGGACAGCCCGAGCGCGGGACCGTGCTGGTGAGCCTGCCGGGTGACGGCGCGGACGCGCAGGCACGGGAACTCTCGGCCGACGCGGTCAGTCCGGTATATGTAAGGAGGTTATTGAACGGGCTGGCCGCCGGGGACTGAGTCTCCCGGCCGAGGCGCCCCGGCGCCGCCCGGCTGAGACAAGGGAGGCCAAATGGGCAGAAACCTCGCGCAGAAGCTCATCGCCGCTCATCTCGCGGAGGGCGACCTACAGCCCGGTCGTGAAATCGGTCTGGAAATCGACCAGACCCTCACCCAGGACGCCACCGGCACCATGGTCATGCTGGAGCTGGAGGCCATGGGCCTGGACCGGGCGCATACTGAGCTTTCGGCCCAGTACGTCGATCACAATCTGCTACAGGCCGATTTCAAGAACCCCGACGATCACCTCTTCCTGCGCAGCGCCTGCCGGCGCTTCGGCATCTGGTTCAGCCGACCGGGCAACGGCGTCAGTCATCCGCTGCACATGGAGCGCTTCGGCCGGCCCGGACGCACCCTGCTGGGTTCGGACAGCCACTCCTGCGCGGCCGGCTCCCTGGGCATGCTGGCGATCGGCGCCGGCGGGCTGGAGGTCGCGCTGGCGATTGCGGGCCGGCCCTTCCACGTCAACATGCCGCGGGTGCTGGGGGTAAAGTTGACCGGTGAGCTGCCCGACTGGGTCAGCGCCAAGGACGTGATCCTGGAAATGCTGCGCCGGCACGGGGTCAAGGGCGGTTTCGGCCGCGTGATCGAGTATTACGGTCCGGGTCTGGCGAGCCTTTCCGCCATGGACCGGCACGTGATCGCGAACATGGGCGCCGAGCTGGGGGCGACCGCCACGGTGTTCCCGGCCGACGATGCGGTGCGCCGGTTCATGGCCCAGCAGGGCCGCGAGGACGAGTTCGAGGCTCTGGAGGCGGATCCCGACTGCGGCTACGACGAGCACGACGAGATCGACCTTTCCTCGCTCGAGCCCCTGATCGCCTGTCCCAGCAGCCCGGGCAATGTGGTGCCAGTGCGCGAGGTGGCCGGCCGCGAGATCTACCAGAGCTATATCGGGTCCTCGGCGAATCCCGGCCTGCGGGACTTCAGCGTGGCCGCGGACATCGTCGACGGGCGCATGGTGCACGACCGGGTCTCGTTCGACGTGAATCCCACCTCGCGCCAGATCCTGGAGAACCTGGTCGAGTCCGGGGCCCTGATGAAGCTGATCCACGCCGGTGCCCGCATCCACCAGGCCGGGTGCAACGGCTGCATCGGCATGGGCCAGGCTCCCGCGACGGGGCGCATCAGCCTGCGCACCGTGCCGCGCAACTTCCCGGGACGTTCGGGCACCCGGGAGGATGCGGTCTACCTGTGCAGCCCGGAGACAGCGGCCGCATCCGCGCTCGCGGGGCGCATCAGCGACCCGCGCGACCTGGACATGGATTACCCCCGGTTCCGCGAGCCGGAACGGGTGAAGCTCAACACCGGGATGCTCGCGCCGCCGCCGGAGGACGGGCGCGGCGAGCAGCTGGAGAAGGGGCCCAACATCCAGAGCCTGCCGGAGTTCGAGCCGCTACCGGATACGCTGTCCGCGCCGGTGCTGCTGAAGGTGGGTGACAACGTTTCCACCGACGAGATCATGCCCGCCGGCGCCGAGGTGCTGCCGTACCGGAGCAACATCCCGCAGATCAGCCGCTTCGTCTACCGCCAGGTGGACGAGGAGTATGCGGCTCGGGCGCTCGAGGAGGGGCGTGGCCACTTCATCGTGGGTGGCTACAACTACGGCCAGGGCTCGAGCCGCGAGCACGCGGCCATCGCGCCGCGCTACCTGGGCCTGCGGGCCGTGGTGGCGAAGGATTTCGCCCGCATTCACCGCGAGAACCTGATCAACTTCGGGGTGTTGCCCCTGGTCCTCGTCCGGCCCGACGACCTCGACCGCATCCGGCAGGGTGACGAGCTCGAGCTGCCGGAGGCGCGCGGTCGGCTCGCGCGGGGCGAAGCTCTGGAGCTTCGCAACGGCACGCGCGGGGAAAGCTATCCGGTCGAGCATGGGATGAGCGACCGCCAGGTGCGCATGGTCCTGGCAGGCAGCCTGATCAACCTGGTGCGCGACGAGGCTGCTTGAGAGGGGACGGCGGCGCGCCGGGGCCGACAAGGACTTTTAGCGCAGCAGACGGATCCGGTGCGGCAGGCTGACCTCCAGCGTCACCGGCAGGTGATCCGAGACAGCGCCGCTGAGCGCCCGCGCATCGTGCACCTCCAGTCCCGGCGACACCAGGATGTGGTCCAGGCCCCGCCGCGGGCGCCAGCTGGGATAGCTGGCCAGCGCCGGCGTGGCACTGCGCAGCCGGGTATGGCGCAGCGGGCTGTCCTCGATCACGCCCTGCGTGTGCACGTTCATGTCCCCCATGATGATCACGTGCTCGTGTTCGCTCACCATGCGGCGCAGGTATTCCAGCTGTCGCTGGCGTGAACGCCGCCCCAGCGCCAGGTGCACGATCACCAGGAACAGCGCGTCGTAGCGGTCCTCGCCGTAGCGCACCACCATCGCCCCCCGGCCGGGGAACAGGCCGGGCAGGCGGTGCTCCACGATCGAGTGGGGGCGATAGCGCGTCAGCAGCCCCAAGCTGTGCCGCGCGATCCGCAGGTTACGGTTGACCTGTACGTACCAATACGGGAAACCCGCCTTCTGCGCCAGATACTCCACCTGATTGACGTTGCCGCTGCGCAGGCTGCCGGCATCGGCTTCCTGCAGGGCGACAACGTCATAGCCACCCAGCATCTCGGCGATACGGTCCAGGTTGCGCTGGCGGGTCGGACTGGGAAGGAAGTGGCGCCACCCGCGCGTCACGTAATGATGATAGGCGCCGGTTTCGATGCCCACCTGGATGTTGTAGGTGAGCAGCTTCAGGCGCTGGCGATCGACGGGGGGCTGGTACGCGCGGGAGCCACGGTCATGCACTGGCTGTCTCGCGGCCCCCGGATCGAGGTGGGCGCTTTCGCTGTAAGTCTCTTCCATCGGTTTCGGTCGGTCAGGCGGGCAGAAGCGATCCGGCCAACACGCGCGCGGCGCGCGTCGATGTTTCCGGGCCGCCGGGGGCTCCTGTCAGGCTTGCCTCCTCCCGCGAGCCGGGGGGCAAGACAAGAGACATCAGCGAAATTGTACCACGCACGTCTGCTTTACCGCCCTGCCGCGCTTTGCCTCGTGGACCCGGCCCCTGTTCTGCTGAAGCCCCCCGGCGAGCGTCGGTCGACCGACGCCCGGGCGGGGCGCAGGGGTGAGACGCGGGCGCACCGGGCTGGTTCCCCCGGGGCCGCCTTGCGTATAATGGGCCGCCCATGAACCATTGATCGCGAACACCGCGAGTGTGCCGAGCGCCATGGCCGAACAACCCCTCAATGATGCGAATGTCGTCGCCCAGGACCTGCTCGTGATGCCGGCCGAGTTGAAGGCCGAGCTGCCACTGACCGATGCCGCACGCGAGACCGTTCTGCGCGGGCGGGGGACTATCCGGGGCATCCTCGATCGCCGCGATCCCCGGCTGATGGTGGTGGTCGGGCCGTGCTCGATCCACGACCTGCGCGCGGCGCGCGAGTACGCCGAGCGGCTCCGCCGGCTCGCCGCCGAGGTCGACGACACGCTGCTCCTGGTGATGCGGGTCTACTTCGAGAAGCCGCGCACCACGGTCGGATGGAAGGGGTTTATCAACGACCCGCACATGGACGATTCCTTCGACATCGAGGCGGGCCTGCGCGCGGCCCGCGGTTTGTTGATCGAGCTCGCCGAAGCCGGCCTGCCGGCCGCCACCGAGGCACTGGATCCCATCGTGCCGCAGTACCTTGGAGACCTGATCTCCTGGTCCGCGATCGGTGCCCGCACCGCCGAGTCCCAGACCCACCGCGAGATGGCCAGCGGCCTGTCGACGCCGGTCGGGTTCAAGAACGGCACGGACGGCAGCCTGGACGTGGCGATCAATGCGCTGCATTCGGTGTCCAAACCGCACAGCTTTCTGGGCATCAATAACGAGGGCCGCTGCGCGGTGATCCGCACCCGCGGAAACACTTACGCGCACATGGTGCTGCGGGGCGGGTCGCAGCCCAACTACGATTCGGTCAACATCGCCCTGTGCGAGCGCACCCTGAGCGACGCCGGGCTCGCCCCCAATATTGTCGTCGACTGCAGCCACGCCAACTCGCGCAAGGACCCGGCGCTGCAGGAGCTGGTTGCCGAGGACCTCACGGGACAGATCCTCGAGGGCAACCGCTCGATCATCGGGATGATGCTCGAGAGCCACCTGAACGCCGGCAGGCAGTCGCTCCCGGCGGACCTGTCCGAGCTGCAGTACGGCGTGTCGGTCACCGATGCCTGCATGGACTGGGCCACCGCCGAGCGGGTGCTCCGGGAGGTTCGCCGCAAGCTCCGCGACGTGCTGGGGCGGCGCGTCGCGGCCTGACCTCCAAAGAGGTGGCGGAGTGTTCACCTCCCGGCATCTTCGAGGCGGGCGGCGAGCGCCCGCAGGCGCCGGCGCAGCGCCTGCACCTCGTCGAGCAGGTCGAGGGCCAGCGCGGCTCCCGCGAGATTGACGCCGAGGTCGCGCTGCAGCCGCAGGGCGGTATTGACCCGCGCCGCGGCCCAGGGCGGAAACAGCCACGCCTCCGCCCCCGAGCGCGGCAGGGGCTCCAGCAGGCCTTCGGTCATCATCTCGATCACCAGGTCCGCGTGTACCTCGCACAGGCGGCACAGCTCCGCCATCGCCAGCGGACGCTCCTGGTCGGGCGGCACGACCGTACCCGGGTCCTGTGGTTCGTTCATTGCTGCCGCTCCAGCTCTTCGCGGGGATTCATGGGCATCTGCCGCGCCATGCGCTGCATCAGTTCCCGGTCCTCCTCGGAGCGCACGGGCGGCACCACGATCCGGATCGTGACGTACTGGTCGCCGGGCGGCCTGCCGGGCAGGCCCCGACCCTTCAGGCGCAGGCGACGGCCGGCCTGGGTGCCCGCGGGGATCTTCATGTCGACCGGTCCGCCCAGCGTGGGCACCGCCACCGTGGTGCCGAGCGCGGCCTCCCAGGGCGTCACGGGCAAAGTCAGCTGGATGTCGCGGCCGTCCGCCGTGAACAGCGGATGGCGCTCGAATTCCACCTCGAGGTAGAGGTCGCCGGACTCGCCATCGCCCGCGCCGGCGCTGCCCTGGCCGGGCAGTCGGATTCTCTGGCCCTCCCGCACGCCGGCCGGAATGCGCACGTTCAGGCTGCGCGTGCCGCGGCGCACACGGCCCCGTTCATCAATCTCCGGAGACTGCAGGGTCAGCGTGCGCGTGGCGCCCCGGTAGGCATCCTCCAGCGAGATGCGGATGCGCGCCTGCTGGTCTTCGCCGCGCATGCGAAAGCCCGCCCCGAACGGGCTCCGGGTGCCGCGGCGGCGACCGAACAGCGACTCGAAGAAGTCACTGAACGCACCGCTGTCCACGCCGCTGAACCCACCACTGAAGTCGAAGCCGCTCTCCCATCCCGGCGGCGGCCGGAAATCCTCGCCCGCGTGATAGCCCTGGCCGACGTTGTCGTAGGCCTTGCGTTTCTCGGGATCGCGCAACACCTCGTAGGCTTCGCCGATCTCCTTGAAGCGGGCCTCCGCGTCGGGCTCCTTGCTGACGTCCGGATGATACTTCCGGGCGAGCTTACGGTAGGCCCGCTTGATGTCGTCCTGGCTCGCATCGCGCGGGACGCCGAGAATCTCGTAGTAGTCCTTGAACTCCATGTCTTCGCTTCTTCCGGCTGCGGAGTGTTCCGGGAAGGCCCTGTCGAGAAGATAGGGGCGTGCCGGGCGTTTTCAATGCGTGATTTGGTCGCGCTCGCGAGCGCGTCCGGAGCGAGCGATGCGGGCCGGCAGCGGCTGGCGCGGTCAGCAAAGCGCAAAAGATGCCGCATTCGTGACGATTGAGAGCAAAACCCGGCACGATCGCGAAACTTTCTGCCTCCTTGACGCTGCTGCCCGGATGGCGATACGTTCGACGGCATGCGGTATTCGAACATGTGTCCGAATATCGCACAAGGGCAGCCCCAGGCTTGCGGTCCGCCGGCCCGCGCCGTCCGGCAGCGGTTTTCGGGGACCGCAGGGTTCGCCGCACCGACAAGCCCGGTTCCTGGAGAAGACGGTGACGTTCATGCGCAATTGCCGGAAGGGTACCGAGACCGCCGCGCCGGAGCGGGCGACGGTCCGAGGCCGGGGGCGGCGGCGGTGACGCGACGAGTGCGGTTCCACGAGTTCGGGGCGCCCGAGGTGCTCCGTTTCGAGGAGCACGAGCTGCCGGCGCCGGAGCCGGACGAGGCCGTGGTCCGGCTGCAGGCGATCGGTCTGAATCGTGCGGAGGCGGCGTTCCGTCGCGGGCGCTACGTGGAGAAGGCCCGGCTGCCGGCATCGCTCGGGTACGAAGGTGCGGGAGTCGTCGAAGCGGTCGCTCCCGGCACGAGCGGGATCGCGCCCGGGGACTTCGTCAGCATCATCCCCTCCTTCTCGATGAACCGCTACGGCGTTTACGCGGAGCGGGCGGTGGTGCCCGCGGACGCGCTCCTGCCGGTGCCGCGGGGTCTGCACGCCGCCGGGGCAGCCGGGATCTGGATGGCCAACCTGACGGCGTACGGTGGCCTGGTGGACATCTGTCGCCTGGGCGAGGGCGAGTCGGTGGTGATCACGGCCGCCTCCAGCAGCGTCGGGCTGGCCGCCATCGACGTCGCGCGGCGCGTTGGCGCGGTGCCGATCGCGGTCACGCGCTCGCCGGGCAAGCGGCGGGCGCTGCAGCGGGCCGGCGCGGCGCGCGTGATCGTCTCCGGCGAGGAGCCTCTCGGCGAGAGCGTGCGTGAGCTGACCGACGGGGCCGGCGCCCGCGTGGCCTTCGATCCGGTGGGGGGCGAGATGGTTGCGCTGCTGGCAGAGGCGCTCGCGCCGGAGGGCACGTTGGTCCTTTACGGCAACCTGAGCGGACAAATGCGCGAGACCCCGATCCCCTTCGGCGCGATGGCGGGGAAGGGTCTCAGCCTGCGGGGCTACCTGGTATTCGAGGTGATCCACGACCGCGCGCGTTTCGCCCGGGCGCGGGAGTTCATCCTCCAGGGCCTGTCGGACGGGAGCCTGAAGCCGCACATCGACCGGACCTTTCCGTTCGAGGAGATCGTGGCGGCGCATCGCTATCTCGAGGGCGGGGACCAGGTGGGCAAGATCGTGGTCACGGTGGACGGCGGGGAATGAGTGCCGGCGCCTTCGCCGGAGGTGCCGGCCCCGGCCGCGGGCGGCGAAGAGACGAGGGAGGGCGAGAGGTGGTCGAGGAAGGGGAGCTGCTGTGGGAAGCCACGCCCGAGCGGGTGCGGAATGCCCACCTGACACGCTACCTGCGCTGGCTGGAACGCACCCGGGGCCTGTCTTTCGAGGACTACTCCGGACTGTGGCAATGGTCGGTGGATTCGCTGGAGGAATTCTGGGCCAGCATCTGGGACTACTTCGGGATCGAACCCGGGACCGGTTACGAGCGGGTGCTGGCGAGCCGGCAGATGCCGGGCGCCGACTGGTTTCCGGGCGCCCGCCTGAACTACGCCGAGCACGTGCTGCGCGGTGCCCGCTCCGGCGAGACCGCGCTGCTGTACTGCGGCGAGGACATGGATCTCCACGCGATGCCCTGGGACGAGCTGGCCGGCTCCGTGCGCCGCGTGGCGACGGCCTTGCGGGCGCTCGGCGTGCGTCCCGGGGACCGGGTTGCGGGCTACCTGCCGAACGTACCCGAGACCATCATCGCGATGCTGGCGACGACCAGCATCGGCGCGATCTGGGCGGTATGCTCGCCCGACTTCGGCGTGCAGGGCGTGCTGGACCGCCTGTCCCAGCTGCGGCCCAGGATACTGCTGTGTACCGACGGATACAGCTACGGCGGGCGCTTCTATGACCGCCGCGAGGTCGTGTCCGGAATCCGCTCCCGGATCGAAAGCCTGGACCAGGTGATCCACGTGCCGGCGCGCCCGCGCAACGGCGGCGCCGCGCTCCCGGACGCGCTGGAGTGGGAGGCGCTGCTCCAGCGCCCGGACCCGGGTCCGGAGAGCTTCCGCTGCGAGCGGGTGCCGTTCTCCCACCCCCTGTGGATCCTGTTCTCCTCCGGCACCACCGGCCTGCCGAAGGCGATCGTGCATGGGCACGGCGGCATCCTGCTGGAGATGAAGAAGCTGCTCCATTTCCATATGGACCTGCATCCGGGCGAGCGGCTGTTTTTTTTCACCACCACCGGCTGGATGATGTGGAACTTCCTGGCCAGCTCGCTGCTGGCCGGCGTGCTGCCCGTGCTCTACGACGGCCGGCCCGACTATCCGGACGCGGTCCATCTCTGGCGTCTCGCCGAGCAGGCGCGGGTCGGATTCTTTGGCACCAGCCCGGCGTTCGTGGAGGTGATGCGCAAGCAAGGCGTCGAGCCCGGCCGGCAGTTCGACCTTTCCGCGCTGCGCACCATCATGCCGGCGGGGTCGCCGGTGTCGGCGGAGTGCTCGAAGTGGTTCTACGACCACGTCAAGCGGGACTTGTGGCTGGCCACCGGCAGCGGCGGCACCGACGTTTGCACGGGACTGGTAGGCGGCGTTCCCACCCTGCCGGTCTATGCCGGCGAGATCCAGGGCCCGTCGCTGGGCGTGGCCGCCCGCGCCTACAACGACGACGGCGAGCCGCTCGTGAACGAGCTGGGCGAACTGGTGATCACCGAGCCCATGCCGTCGATGCCGGTGTTCCTGTGGGATGACGACGACGGCAGCCGGTACCGCGAGGCGTATTTCGATCGTTTCCCGGGCGTGTGGCGCCACGGCGACGCCTTCGAGATCAACGCGCGCGGCGGCTGTTTCGTGCGCGGCCGCTCCGACGCCACTCTGAACCGCCACGGCGTGCGCATCGGCACCGCGGAAATCTACCGCACGCTGCAGGAGATGCCGGAGGTCGACGACGCCCTGATCGTGGACCTGCGCCGGCCGGACGGCGACTCCTTCATGCCGCTGTTCGTCCGGCTGCGCAACGGCCACCGCCTGGACGACGCGCTCCGGCAGCGCATCTTCTCCACCCTCCGCCAGGCCTACTCGCCGCGTCACGTGCCCGACGCGGCCTACGCGGTGGACGACATCCCCATGACCATCAGCGGCAAGAAGCTGGAGGTCCCGGTGCGCAGGATCCTGCAGGGGGTGCCGGCGGAAAAGGCGGTGAGCCGGAGCGCGATGCGCAATCCGGAGGCGCTGGACTGGTTCGAGCGCTACGCTCGAGAGATGCATCCATAGACAACACAAGGTTCCGTCGCGTGACAGGAGCCGCGCTGTTCTGGAGGAGAAAGCAGCCATGGGCAAAGCCACCACGCACCCGTTCCCGCTGCCATCCGAGGTGAAGCCGGTTCCCGGCACGGAGGGCTCGGAGACCATGTACCCGTATTTCACCCGGGTCCGGCCGGAAGATGACCGGAAGTTCTGGTTCTACAACTCCATGCATTTTCCCGAGCCCATGCCCTCCTTCGACGTGGTCACCGCGGAGATCCCCTACATCGCGATGGGCGCGTTCACCACTCGCGTGTTCGCCATCCCGCCAGCGCTGGGGGTCGAGCACCGGATCATCAACGGCCGGATCTACATCTCGGTCGGCTCGGTCACCGACCAGCAGGAGATCGGCCGCCGCGCCGAGGTTTTCCAGGAGCGTGCCGGCTACTACTACGAGAACTGGGACCGCCTGTACGGCGAGTGGAAGCAGCGGATGAACGCCCTGCTCGACGAGGTGGCTTCCATCGAGGTGCCACCGCTGCCCGAGTTCGAGGACCGGGAGGTGGTGATGCAGGCCCGCGGCATCGCCCAGAACCACTACATCCGCGAGGCCTACAACCGCACCATCGAGAGCTTCTCCAAGATGTGGCAGTACCACTTCGAGTTCCTGCTGCTGGGCTACGGGGCCTACCTCACGTTCCTGGAGTTCTGCCGGGCCTGTTTCCCGGAGATCGAGGACCAGACGGTGGCCCGCATGGTGGGCGGCGTCGAGGTGCTCATGTACCGACCGGACGCGGAGCTGAAGAAGCTGGCGAAGCGGGCGGTGGACCTGGGCGTCGACGACCTGTTCACCGAGGACCGCGCGCCGGCCGACGTGCTGGCGGACCTGGAGCGGCGTGGCGACGCCGGCCGCAAGTGGAAAGAGGCGCTGGAGCAGGCCCGCGAGCCGTGGTTCAACATGCTCACCGGCGACGGCTTCTACCACCATCACCGCAGCTGGAACGATGACCTGTCGGTGCCGTTCTCGGCGCTGGCCTACTACACCGGCCAGGTCCGCGAGGGCGTCAGCCTGGAGCTGCCGACCGAGGAACTGAAGCGGGAGCGGGAGCGGATCGCGCGGGAATACCGCGACCTGCTCACCAGCGATGAGGACCGCCAGTCCTTCGACCAGATGCTGGGGCTTTGCCGCCTGGTGTTCCCCTACGTCGAAGAGCACAAGTTCTACTGCGAGCACTGGTTCACCTCGCTTTTCTTCAACAAGATCCGCGAGTTCGGCGCGCTGCTGGAGCGCTTCGGCGTGCTGGAGACCGGCGAGGACATCTTCCACCTGCACTACAGCGAGGCGGAACAGGCGCTGGTGGATGTCGCGCTGGCCTGGGCCGCGGGGACGCCGCCGGTTGGCGCCGACCACTGGCAGCCGATCGTGGCGCAGCGCAAGCAGTGGCTGGAGAAGTTTGCCGAGTGGGAGGCACCGCCCGCGCTGGGACCGGTGCCGGAGACCATCGGCGACCCGGCCGTGCAGATGCTCTGGGGCATCACCAAGGACAGCCTGGCCCGGTGGGCGACGCCGAAGGAGGAGCAGGAAGCGGGCCGGATCGTCGGCTTCGCGGCGTCCCGGGGCGTGGTCGAGGGGCCCGCGCGGGTGCTGCACAACGTTAACGAGATCGGGAAGATCCGCGAGGGTGAGATCCTGGTCTGCCCCGTGACCAATCCCAGCTGGGGGCCGGTCTTCGGCAAGATCAAGGCCACCGTGTCCGACATCGGGGGGACCATGTCGCATGCGGCCATCGTCGCGCGCGAGTACGGCATGCCGGCCGTGGTCGGCACCGGCGATGGCACCCAGCGGATCCGGACCGGCCAGCGGCTGCGCGTGGACGGCGGAACCGGGGTGGTGACCATCCTGGAGTGATGCGGCCGGAGGGAATGCGCGGCGGGGACTGCGGTCCCACGGGGACAGGAGGACGGAGATGACGAACCGTATGCCACTGGTGAACTGGTTCGAGGACATCGGGATGGACAGCCGGCCGACGGTCGGCGGCAAGGGCGGCAGCCTCGGCGAGCTGGTGCGCGCCGGCATCCGGGTGCCGCCGGGCTACGTGGTCACGACCGGGGCGTTCCGCCGGTTCATGGCGCGGCTCGACCCGGGCGGCGGGATCCGCAAGGCGGTCGCGGCCCTGGATCCCGAAGACGTCCCGGCCCTGCAGGCGCGTCTGGGCGAGATCCGCGAGCGCATCTGCGGCGCGGCCATGCCGGACGCGCTGCGGGGCCCGATCGAGAGGTGTTACCGCGAGCTCGACGGGAACGGAGACGGCCTACCGGTGGCGGTGCGCTCCAGCGCCACCAGCGAGGACAGCGCCGATGCCAGCTTCGCCGGGTTGCAGGACACCTATCTCTGGGTACGCGGGAGCGACGACGTGATCGATTACATCCGCGCGTGCTGGGCCAGCCTGTATAGCGTGGAATCGGTCGCCTACCGGCGCCGTCGGGAAATGCCCGAGGACGAGCTTGCCATCGCGGTGGTGGTCCAGAGGATGGTCGAGTCGCGCGCCTCGGGCGTGATGTTCACCCGCAGCCCCACCACCGGCGATCCGTCGGTGATCGCGATCGAGGCCAGCTGGGGCCTTGGCTCCTGCGTGGTGAGCGGTGAGGTCACCCCCGACACCCTACTGGTGAACAAGGTGACCGGCGAGGTCATACGGCAGCAGGTCTCGAGGAAGCAGGTGCGCCACGTGCCCGATCTCGAGGCCGGCGGGGTGCGCGTCGAGAGGGTCCCCGACGAGCTGCAGGAAACCCGTGTGCTGGAGGACGGACACATCCGGGAGCTGGTGGACACCGCCCGGAAGGTAGAGCGGCACTACGGCTGTGCCCAGGACATCGAGTGGGCGATCGCGCATGGGCCGGAGGGCGCCGGGGTCTACCTGCTCCAGAGCCGGCCGGAGACCGTGTGGAGCGGAGCAGCCGCCGAACCGGCGGTGGCGCCGCGGAGGAAGGCCACCGATCACGTGTTCGCGCTGTTCGGCGGAGGGCGCTGACGGCGGGGAGCGAAGGCATGTTTCTTGAGGACGAGGACATACAGGAGATCCTGAGGCTGCTGGACGCCTCGGGGTTCGACTCGATGCAGCTGGACACCGGCCGTTTCCGCGTGGTCCTGCGGCGCTCCGGCGAAGGCGGGGAAGGCTGGACCTCCGAAACCCTCCTCACTCCTGCCGGACGCGGGACCGGCGGGGAGGCGGTCGGCGGCGGCGCTGCGCCGGACCGGCCCGGGGTTCCGCCCAGCACCGAACCCGGCCTGGTCGATATCCGCGCGAGCCTGGCCGGGACCTTCTACCGCGCGCCCAAGCCCGGCGCCGAGCCGTTCGTCGAGGTGGGCAGCCGGGTCGACGAGGAAACCACCCTGTGCATCCTGGAGGCAATGAAGCTGATGAATTCGCTGCGCGCGGGCGTCACCGGAGCGGTGGCCGAGATCTGCGTGGAGAACGGGGAGTTCGTGCAGCAGGACGCCATCCTCATGCGGGTGCGTACGGAGGTGGCATGATCCGCCGCGTGCTGGTCGCCAACCGGGGCGAGATCGCCGCGCGCGTCATCCGTACCTGCGCCCGTCTCGGCATCGAGACCGTGCTCGCGGCCTCGGAGGCCGATGCCGACTCGGTCCCGGCCCGTCTCGCGAATGAGGTGCGGGTGATCGGGCCGGCGCCCGCCGCGCAGAGCTACCTGGACGCGGACCGTATCGTGGCCTCGGCCCGCCAGGGGCAGGTCGACGCGGTCCACCCCGGCTACGGCTTCCTGTCCGAGAACGCCCGCCTGGCGGCCGCCTGCGAAGCGGCCGGCCTGGTGTTCATCGGCCCCACGCCGGCGCAGCTCGCGGCCCTCGGGGACAAGCTCGAGGCGCGCCGGCACGCGGCGGCAGCCGGTCTTCCGGTCGTGCCGGGCGGCTCGGTGGAGACGTTCGATGACGCCCGGCGGGTCGCGCGGGAGATTGGCATGCCGCTGCTGATCAAGGCGGTCGGCGGCGGCGGCGGGCGGGGCATGCGCCTGGTGCGCGAGGCCGGGGAGCTCGAGGACGCCGTCGGCACGGCCATGGCCGAGGCCGCGGCCGCCTTTGGCGACGCCCGGATCTATATCGAGCGCTACGTCGAGCAGGGCCGTCACGTCGAGATCCAGGTGCTCGGGGACGGCCGCGAGGTGATTCACCTGGGGACGCGCGATTGCTCCATCCAACGCCGTTACCAGAAGCTGATCGAGGAAGCCCCGGCTCCGGCGCTGCCGGATGCCATGCGCGAGGGGTTGCATCGCGGCGCGGTAGAGCTCGGGCGGCACCTGGGCTACCGGGGCCTGGGAACGGTGGAGTGCCTGGTGGACCTGGAGCGGGAACGCTGCTACTTCCTGGAGATGAACGCGCGTATCCAGGTGGAGCACCCGGTTACCGAGGCCATTACCGGGCTCGACCTGGTCGCCGAGCAGATCGCGGTGGCCGGGGGAGGGCGGCTGCCGCTGGCCCAGGCGGAGGTGGCTTTCGCGGGCCACGCTATCGAGTGCCGGATCAACGCGGAGGACCCGGAGCATGACTTCCGGCCGTCGCCGGGAACGGTGCGTGCCGCCTGGTGGCCGGTGGGTCCCGGCGTGCGGGTGGACACGCACGTGGTTTCGGGCACGGTGGTTCCGCCGCACTACGATTCGCTGGTCGGCAAGGTCATCGCCACGGGCGACGACCGCGACGCGGCCCTGCGGCGCATGCGTGCCGCGCTGGGCCGATTGCGGCTGGACGGGATTCAGTGCAACGCTGCGCTGCACGCGGAGGTGATGGCGGACCCGGAGTTCGCCCGCGGCGGCGTTGACACCGGTTACTTCCCCGCCTTCCTCGCGCGGCGGGCCGAGATCGAGGAGCTGAGTGATGGCCCGGATTGAGCTCGTGGACGTCTCCCTGCGGGACGGCAACCAGAGCCTGTGGGGTGCGACCGGCCTGACCACGCCGATGATGCTGCAGATCGCCCCGGTCCTGAACCGCGTGGGCTTCAAGGCGCTGGATTTCATTTCCAGTTCGCACATGGGCGCGGCCGTGCGCTACCAGCGCGAGGATCCGTGGGAGCGCATCCGACGGATGCACTGGCTGGCACCGGACACGCCGTTGCAGTTCATCACCACCGGCATGCGCTTCATCTCCTGGGAGTCCTCCTCCGATGAGTTCATGCGCCTGGTGTACCGCCGTCTGGTAGCGAACGGGATCTCGCGCTTCATCCTCCTGGACCCGATGCACGACAAGGACAACCTGCTGCGGGCCGCGCGTATCGCCAAGGAGGAGGGGGCCGAGGAGATCATGGCGGCACTGACGTACACCGTCAGCGCGGTGCACGATGACAACTTCTACGCCGACTTTGCGGCCACCGTGGCGGCATCCCCCCATTTCGACCGCGCCTACATCAAGGATCCCACCGGCCTGCTCACGCCGGAGCGCGCCCGGACGCTGATCCCCGCGGTCCGGGCCCGCCTGGGTGACCTGCCACTGGAGCTGCACTCGCACTGCACACTGGGCCAGTCCCAGTTCAGCTACCTGGTGGCGGCGGAGCTGGGGATCGATGTGTTGCATGTCGGCATTGGGCCGCTGGGTAACGGCACCTCGCTGCCGCCGGCACGGCGCACCATCGCGAACCTGCGTGACCTCGGCCACACCATCGATATCGACGATCAAGCTCTCGCGAGGGTGGCGCAGTATTTCGAACGTGTCGCCCGCACCGAGGGGCTGCCAGCCGGCCGGCCGGGCGAGTTCGACGCTGCCTTCGTGCGCCACCAGGTGCCTGGCGGCGTGATGACCACCATGCGGCGCCAGCTCGCGGAGATGGGCATGGCCCACCGGATCGACGAGGTGATCGAGGAGGTCGAGCAGGTGCGCGCCGAGCTGGGCTACCCGATCATGGTCACGCCGTTTCCCCAGATTGTGTGCACGCAGGCGACCTTCAATATCATGAGCGGGGAGCGCTACGCGACCGTGCCGGATCAGGTGACTCGCTATATCCTGGGCAAGTTCGGGCGTCCCACGGCGCCGGTGGACGACGATGTCCGCGACCGCATCGTCTCGTCGGCCCGCGCCAGGGAGATCATGGACGAGCCGCCGCCGCCAAGCCTGGCCGAGATCCGCCGGCGCTTCCCCCGCGGCATGTCGGATGACGAGTTCCTGTTGCGGGCGGTGATGCCGGCGGAGCAGGTCGACGCCATGAAGGCAGCGGGACCCGCGCGCCGGACCTGGGATCCCGACGCCCGCTCGGTGATCCGATTGCTGGAGGGGCTGAGCAAACGTCCCCGGGTGTCCGGCCTGGTGGTGGAGAACCCCGGCTTTCGGCTGGCGCTCGGCCGGAGCCGGCCATCGGAGGAGGAGGCGGACCGGACGGCGGATGCTGCGCCGCCGGTCGAGGATCGACGTGACACGGGAACCGGGTAGCCGCGCATGGACATTGCCACCGACATACTGACCCGCCTGCACGCAGCGCGGGGATTCGTGCTCGACATGGACGGGACGCTGGTCCTCGGCGACCGCCGCAACCATGGCCTCCGGCCCCTGCCGGGTGCGATCGCGATGACCGACTACCTGCTCGAGCGCGAGCTGCCGCTGGTGGCCTTCACCAACGGAACCGCACGTACGCCTGCCGACTACGCGGAGGCCCTGGGAGCGGCCGGATTCTCGCTGCCGGCGGATAAGGTGGCCACGCCCGCCCGGGTCGCCGGCGACTGGTTCGCGCGGCAGGGCATGCGCCGGGTCATGGTCATCGGCATCGAGGGGGTGTACGGGCCTATCCGGGACGCCGGCCTGGAGGTGGTCACGCCGCCGTTTCGCAAGGCGGATGTCTCGGGGGAGGGCCAGGTCGACGCGATCTTCGTCGGCTGGTACCACGACGTGACCCTGGACGACATCGAGGCCGCCTGCAACGCGGTGTGGGGCGGCGCCGCGCTGTTCAGCGCGTCCATGGCCCCGTTTTTCGCCACGGCGAACGGGCGGGCTATGGGCACCTCGGTAGCGATCGTCTCGGCCATCCAGGGCGTGACCGGCTGTGACGCCACGGTGCTCGGTAAACCGGCAGTGGACGCGTTGCGCTGCGTGGCGGGTTACTTGGGCATCGAGCCGGAGGATCTCGCCGTGGTGGGCGACGATCCCGCGCTGGAAGTGCCCATGGCGCGTCGGGGCGGAGCCCTGGCCATCGGCGTGGAAACCGGCCTGGCCGGCCGGGCCGACTTCGAACGGCTGCCCGCGGGCGACCGCCCCCACCTGGTGGTCGCCGACATCGGCGAGCTGCTGGGCCTGTACCGGGCCGGCTGAACTTCGTCCGCCGCGAAATTCCCGATCCGACGGCTCCGCCGGCGGATCCCAGGCAATCGGAGGAACAAGACGACATGGATCCCGACAAACTCGTAGCCATCGACGTGCATACTCACGCGGAGGTCTCCTGCCGGCAGCCCCCGGACGAGTTCGGCAAAGAGTTCGACGAGGCGGCCGACCGCTATTTCAAGAACAGCTCCCGGCCCACCATCCCGGAGACCATCGAGTACTACCGCGAGCGCAACATCGGCCTGATCATGTTCACGGTGGACGCCGAGGCCGAGATGGGTCGCCGACGGATCTCCAACGAGGAGATCGCGGAGGCTGCGGCCGAGAACAGCGATATGATGATGGCGTTCGCCAGCATCGACCCGCACAAGGGCAAGATGGGCCTGCGCGAGGCGCGCCGGATGATCGAGGACTACGATATCTCCGGCTTCAAGTTCCACCCCACGGTGCAGGGCTTCTTCCCCAACGACCGCATGGCCTATCCGTACTACGAGCTGATCGCCGAGGCGGGCCTGCCGGCGATCTTCCACAGCGGCCACTCGGGCATCGGCACCGGGATGCCGGGCGGCGGCGGCATGCGGCTGAAGTACTCCAACCCGATGCACCTCGATGACGTGGCCGCCGACTTTCCCGACATGACGGTGATCATCGCCCACCCGTCGTTCCCCTGGCAGGACGAGTCGCTTTCGGTCTGCCTGCACAAGCCCAATGTCTACATCGACCTGTCGGGCTGGTCGCCCAAGTACTTCCCGCCGCAGCTGGTGCACTACGCCAATACCATGCTGCGCAAGAAGATGCTGTTCGGCTCGGACTTCCCTCTGATCCGTCCGGACCGTTGGCTCAGCGACTTCGAGGAGGCCGGCTTCCGCGACGAGGTGCGGCCCTTGATCCTCAAGGACAACGCCGTGCGGATGCTGGGGCTGAAGTCGTCCGGCGCCGGCTGAGCTGCGGAGCGGTGTCCCGGGCGCTGAGGTGACCCTTGCGGGCCCGGCTTGCCGTGACCTGCTCGCGCCGGCGCGGGACCGGTGCGTCGCCGTGCGCCCGCGGAAGGGCAGGCGCGCCCGTGATCACTGGAAGCTCGTGGCCGGTGCCGCCACGCGACAGTGCTTGTCGTAGCGCCCGGGTAGGGTCGCATACCAATCCTGTGGCCGCGATCCGGGGTCACCGACTTGCCGGGGGGCGCTCCTCGCGGGTGGTGAGAGCCCGGCTGGTGACAGCACGGAGAGGCGGAGGCCCGGAGGAGGAATGGTGACGCCATCGCGAATCACCGTGGTTGCGGATGACCGTGAACGCCCGGGTCGCCTGTTTGCCGAGCTTGCTGTCCGGCCCGAGGTTCGCCTCCGGACCGAGCGACTTCCGGCGGGCGATTATCGCGTGGACGCAAGCTTCCTGGTCGAGCGCAAGACGTTGACCGACCTGGCGGCCTCGATCGTGTCGGGACGGTTGTTCGCGCAGGCGCTGCGCCTTGCCCGGGTCGACGGGCTGCGGCCGGTGCTGTTGCTGGAGGGGTGACTCGCGGATCTGCGCGGGTCCGGCTTGCGATGGGAGGCGGTTCAGGGCTCCCTGGTCACGGCAGCCGTGTTCATCGGGTTGCCAGTGCTGCGCGCCCCCTCGGCGACAGCGTCGGCCGACACCCTGCTGTTTCTCGCCCGCCAGGGCCGCAGCCAGGCTCACGGTGCCGCCCGCCGGGAGCCGTGGTGCGCTCCGCCGGCGGTGTTGCGCTCGCTCGACGCAGTCCCACTGCGCCGTCGCTCCCGCGCCTGGCCGGCGAAGCGCACGACGGCTCTGAGGCCTGACAATACCCCCGGGAAGATTGGGATTGCAGGGATTGCCGGGGATCGGGCCAAGGAGGGCGGAGTCGTTGCTGGCACGTTTCGGCAGCCTCGCCGGGGTGGTCAACGCCGATCCGGGGGAGCTCGCGGATGTCTCCGGCATCGGAGCGGAGACCGCGCGACGCATCAAGTGGGCGGTCGAAGAGGCTCCGACCCCGTATCCAGGAGGTGACTCCGGGCGGGGAGTCGTGCTTCTCGAGTGACACCTGTCTGGTTCGAGCGAAGAGGTCCCGTCGCCGGTAGGCCCCGCTTGGCTGGGCGATCCAGACGCATCCGAGCGGCAACCCGGAGTTGCGCGCGTGCTCGATCCCTGCCTTGCTCGCTTCCCGAGGGCAGCCTCTCCAGCCCAAAATCGTTATGGCGCACTTTGCCGGGCATGTGTTTCGCGCACTCGGCTGGCCGCCGCCAGGGCCAGCACGGTCATGCCCAGGCAGAACCCCAGGCCGTGCTGGTAGGCGGCAAAATCGTAGTGGCGTACCCCGTTCTCTATGTGCCCGTTCCAGCCCAGGTCGAGCAACCAGCCGAACACGGTCTGATTGACCGCCACACCGAGGAATAAACCGGTGTTGACCAGGGCGATGCTCATGCCGGAGACGGAGGGATCGGCCGCCTCCTTGGCGCCCGCATAACCCACGGTCATGGCCGATGCAGCCAGCCCCAGCGCGCTGTACAGCAGCAGCGCCGACCCGCCCGGCCCCCAGGGCAGGAGCAGCATGGCGCACCAGGTCGAAGCGGAGACCGCGGCCGCGCCGACGATGAACGGCTTGCGCCGGCGCACTTTGTCGGAGACCCAGCCCATGAGCAGAGCGCCGCCTGCGAGAAAGATCAGGCTCACGGAGGTATAGACGGCCGCGTGCGAACGGTCCAGGCCGAACACGTCGCGCAGCAGCGGCACGCCCCAGAGTCCGGCAAAACCGAAGAACGCGCCGCCCGTGCCGAAACTGGCCCAGAAAATGGCCCAGGCCTGGTGGTCGCGCAGTACACGTGCGATGTCCGCCAGCCAGTGCCGATCGCTGGCTGCGTAGGAGGCTTCGCCCACCATTTCCCGCACTGAGGGAAAACCGGCGTCTTCGGGGGCGTTGCGCACGAAAATGAGTATCAGAACGGCCAGCAACAAGGCCAATACGCCGGCGAAGACGAAGATGCTGCGCCAGGTAAACCAGCTCATCAGCAGGGCGAGCGGCCCGGCAGAGATAAATGCGCCCGCGATGCCGAGCAGAATGGCCAGCCCGCTGACGGCGCCGTAGCGATGTTCGGGGAACCACACGGTGTTTGCCTTCATCAGGCCGACGAAGATGGTGGAGGTGCCAAGACCCATCAGCAGCCGGCCCACGCCCGCGACGGCGAAGGCCGGCGCCAGACCGAAAGCCACCGCGCCCAGCCCGGCCAGCAGCGCGCCGCTGAAGGCGCTGAGCCGGGGACCGAGGCGATCGGAGAGCACGCCGGCCGGCAGCTGCATAGCCGTGTAGACATAGAAGTAAATCGCCACCAGCGTGCCCAGCGCAGCCCCGCCCGTGCCGAACGCCGACATCAGGCTGTCGGTCATGACGCCCGGGGCTGTGCGGTAGAAATAGCCAAGCATGAAGGCCAGCGCCAGCAGGGTGAAGATGAGCCGACGGGTGCGCAGAAAGCGCGCGAGGTCGTAGTCTGGTTCCGCGCTGACGCCCAATCCGGCCTCCAGTCTGGATTGCCCGGCCCTGCTGGCGCTGCAGGACTTGTTTTTTGCAAGGGGTGCGCCGGCCCACGCGGGGACGCATCGGTGCTCCTCGGATGGTATCAGCACCGCCCCCGGGTTGTGGATGAGGGACCTTGTGCGGACCGGCGGCACACGCCGGGGCGTGCCTTGGCCGGCTGACCGCTTTCGTCGGCACGGGGTCAGACGGGTTATGCTGTGCGCATCCGGCCGGTCGGCCCGCGATGCTTGCCGCAGCTGCGGCGTAGCCGTGTAGCACCCTCTTGTGCTTGAGGGCCTCCGGCCCGCCGGGCATGTCCAGCTCGGCCTCGCTGACGACGATGCGGCTCTCGTGCTTGATTTCGATCGGGACGCGCTATAGCGTGCCCTTCGCTCGCTTGGGCTTGGTGACGGTTGTCATGGATGCTCTCCTGGTGGGCGGTGCCAGCAAAGCAGATGGTGGCGCGCTGGTAGCACCGGAGGAGTATCGAACGGCGGAAATGCGTGGTCTTCAAGGGTTAATGGTGGAGAACGGAGAAGGCTCAACAACCCGCACCGCAGAAGCGTATCGGCCTGAAACACCGGTAAAAACCTTGGATCGCAGGCTATCAGTCGCGCCCATGATGCAGTGCACCGACCGGGACGATCGCTACCTGCTGCGGCTGCTGTCGCGCCGGGTGCTGTTGTATACGGAGATGGTCACGGCCGCGGCGCTGTTGCACGGAGACCCCGAACGGCTGCTCGCGTTCGATCCGGTCGAGCATCCGGTGGCCCTGCAGGTCGCCGGCAGCGATCCCTCGGCGCTGGCGCGGGCGGCGCACCTCGGGGTGCAGGCGGGTTACGACGAGATCAATCTCAACCTCGGCTGTCCCAGCGACCGCGTGCAGCAGGGCCGTTTCGGCGCCTGCCTGATGGCGGAGCCGGCGCTGGTGGCCGAGTGCGTGGCCGCGATGCGCGCGGAGGCTGCTGTGCCGGTGACGGTGAAGACGCGTATCGGCATCGATCACCGCGACAGCTATGAGGAGCTGTACCGTTTTGTCGAGACGGTGGCCGCGGCGGGCTGCCGCGTGTTCTCGGTGCATGCCCGCAAGGCCTGGCTGTGCGGCCTGAGCCCGCGGGAGAACCGGGAGGTGCCGCCGCTGCGCTACGGGGTCGTGCACCGGCTCAAACGGGATTTCCCGGGACTGGCGATCGTCATCAACGGCGGGATCCGCGACCTTGACGCGGTGCAGGATCAGCTGCGACAGGTGGACGGGGTCATGGTCGGCCGCGCCGCCTACCATGATCCCTGGATGCTGGCTGACGCGGACCGGCGCGTGTTCGGCGCGGACGGCCCGGCGACGAGCCGCCACCAGGTGCTGCAGGCCTACGCCCGGTACGTCCGTGAGCGGTTGGACCAGGGGGCGCAGCTGCAGCGCATGGCGCGGCACGTCCTGGGCCTGTTCCAGGGGCTCCCCGGGGCGCGGGCGTTCCGGCGCCACATCAGTCAGCACGGCCACCGGCATGGCGCAGGGGCCGAGGTCCTGGAAGACGGCGCGTGCCTGGTGCGCGAGTCGGCCACCGAGCCGATGCGACGCAGCGCCTGAGCGCGCCCGCCGCGCGACCGTTCAGTCGAGTTCCGCCTCGGCTGCCTGGCGTGACACGCGCGGCGTCCCGAGGATCATGTCCACGGCCTTTTCCGCGATCATCAGCGTCGGCGCGTTGGTGTTGCCGCTTACCAGCTGCGGCATCACCGAGGCGTCGATCACCCGCAGCCCCTCGAGCCCGTGGACCTTGAGCTCGGGATCGACCACCGCCCGGTCGTCGGTCCCCATGCGGCAGGTCCCGACGGGGTGATAGATGGTCTCGGCACGGCGGCGGACAAAGCTTCTCAGGCCTTCATCGCCGGTTACCTCGGGCCCCGGGTGCAGCTCCCGGCCGGAGAGGTGCGCCAGCGGCCCCGACTGGAAGATCCGGCGGGCGATGCGCACGCCCTCGACCATCACCGCGAGGTCTGCCTCGCTGTCGAGGTAATTGGGGAAGATCGCGGGGTGAGCTGCCGGGTCGGGCGATGCCAGGCGGATGCGCCCGCGGCTCTCCGGGCGCAGGACGCACACGTGCAGCGTCATGCCCTTCTCCGATACCTCGATCCGCCCGTGCTGCTCCATGTTGGCGGGGAGGAAGTGCAGCTGCACGTCCGGCCGATCGAGGTCCTCGCGAGTGCGCATGAAGCCGCCGGCCTCCGCGGCATTGGAGGTGCCGGGACCATTGCGGGTGAACAGATAGCGCAGAGCGACCGCGAGTTGCTGGACGGTGTTGAAGTTGTAGGTACCGGCCGCGTCAGTGGCATAGTTGACGCAGACATCCAAATGGTCGTGCAGGTTGTCGCCCACACCCGGGAGATCGGCGACCGTGTCGATGCCGTGTTCGACCAGGTGCGCTGCGGGACCGATCCCCGAGAGCATCAGCAGCTGCGGGCTATTGACGGCGCCACCGGCGAGCAGCACCTCGCGCGCGGCGTCGGCCCGGACCGTCCGGCCGGCGTGGCGGTACTCGACCCCGACCGCGCGCCGACCGTCGAACAGCACCCGAGTGGCCAGCGCGCGCGTGAGCACGGTCAGGTTGGAGCGGTCCATTGCCGGGCGCAGGTAGGCGACCGCGGTGCTGCATCGGCGCCCGTTGCGCTGTGTGACTTGGTAGCGCCCGACGCCCTCCTGCCGGGGACCGTTGAAGTCGTCGTTGGCGGGATGGCCGGCCGCGCGCGCCGATTCCAGGAAGGCGTCGGTGAGGGGGTTGCGGTAGCGCAGGTCGGACACGGCCAGCGGTCCCCCCACGCCGTGGTAGGCGTCCTCGCCGCGCTCCTGGTCCTCGGAAAGGCGGAAGTAGGGCAGCACGTCGGCGAAGGACCAGCCTTCGTTTCCCAGCTCCGCCCAGTGATCGTAATCCTGGTGCTGGCCCCGGATATAGCACATGGCATTGATCGAGCTGCTGCCCCCGAGGACCTTGCCGCGCGGCCAGTACAGGCGCCGGTTTTCCAGGTGAGGCTCGGCCTCCGTCTCGTACTCCCAGTTCTCGGGCCCCCCGGGCACCAGCTCGCTGAGCCCCGCAGGCATGTGGATCTTGAAGCTCCGGTCGGGTCCTCCCGCCTCCAGCAGCAGCACCCGCGTGTTACCGTCGCCGCTGAGGCGCTCTGCGAGGGCGCACCCCGCGGTGCCGGCCCCTATGATCACGAAGTCGTACATTGTCGGTCTCCTCGGTGGCATGAGTTATTCTGCGACAGATGCCGCGGGCCGCTTAACGATGGTAGGACGTGTATCAGCGCGATGCACGCCTGGCGACGCGGGCCGCGTCGGCGCTCCTGGCACAGCCACAGCGAGTGCGACAAGCCGTTTCCGCCCTGGCGGGGTCCGGGTCCCAACCCGCCGGCCGAATGATCTACACTGGGAATCGGGACGTCGAGGAAGGGGCGTCCCGCCCCTCCATCGCTCGCCGGAGCCGCCCCCTCTGATCAGGACGACCCGTCACCGATCAGCGGCGGTCCCCACAGCATCGTCTCACCGGACTACGGAGAAGAGGCAGCCATGGACCTGAATCATTCCGACAGCCTGCAGGATCAGCTCCGCTCCCTGAAGCACGAGCATCACGTCCTCGACGCCACGGTCAACCGCCTTGCCCGCAATCCCGCCGTAGATCCCTTCGAGGTGCGACGACTCAAGAAGCGAAAGCTCCGGCTGAAGGACGAAATTGAGCAGCTGCAGAGTCGTCTTCAGCCCGACGGCGGCGCCTGACGCTGCCCGTCCATCCGGTCCTATTCCTCGGGACCGACGGGTCCGCGCAGATTCTTGGTCCGGCTACGCTGACGCTTGCGCTCAAGCCGTCGCCGCCGCGCCGCTTGCGGCGCCTGCGTGCGCCGGCGCGGGCGCGGCGCAACCAGCGCGCGGCGGATCAGTGCCGCCAGGCGCTCCCGCGCGTCGCGCCGATTCAGGGCCTGCGAGCGGTGCCGGCGCGCGTCGATAAGGATGATCCCTGCGGCGCTGGCCTGGTTCCCGGCCAAATCGAGCAGTCGCCGGCGGACGTCCCCGGTCAGCGCGGTGCTGCGCGCGGCGTCGAAGCGGAGCTGGACGGCACTGGCCGTGGTATTCACACCCTGGCCGCCCGGGCCTGACGCCAGGATGAACTTTTCGTCCAGCTCGGCTTCCGGGATGGACAGCTTCGCGTTGATTCGTAACATCGACTGCATGCTAGCCGCCCGGCCCATCGCGGGGAAGCGGGCGCGGTTGCTGGCGGCGGGGAACGCAGAATGATTTGGGGGATATTGCTCGCCGGCGGGGCGTCGCGACGCTTCGGGGCGGATAAGCTGCTGGAGCCGGTGGCCGATGGCACGCCCATGGCGGTGGCCGCGGCCGCTCACCTGATCGAGGGCGTGGACGCGGTGGTGGCCGTGGTGCGTCCGGGACGTCCGGAACTGGCCGGTCGCCTGCGCGCTACCGGCTGCCGGGTGGTGATCTGCCCCGGTTCACGGGAGGGTATGGGGGTGAGCCTCGCGGCCGGCGTGAGAGCGACGCCGATCGACGCCGCGGGATGGGTCGTGGCCCTCGGCGACATGCCGTGGATCTCACCCGAAACCGTGCGGCAGGTGGCGCGCGCGATCCGCGACGGCGCGCTGGTCGCGGCCCCCCGCTACCGCGGGAGCCGCGGCCACCCGGTCGGGTTCGGGGCGCGCCTGCGCGCCGACCTGCTGCGACTGCAGGGCGATCGGGGCGCCCGCGATATCCTGCGGCGCGAGCGCGCACACCTGGTGCAGATCGATTGCGCTGACCCGGGAGTAGTGAAAGACGTGGATACGCCCGCGGATCTTGCCGGCGGTGAGGACGGAGAGTGACGCGAGCCGGGCGCGGTTACTGCGATTGCAAAGGGCCGGGAACGTCGTCGAGGCTGGCTTTTCGGCCCGTTGCGTCATACCATCGGGGTTACCCGACGGCGGCCGCGCGCCGGTCGGCCCGAAGCCCGGGGATACGGCGCCGCGCTTTGCATCGTCGCGTATCCATGGAAGATCCGGGCGGGAGCGCCCGCCAAGCTCTGCTGATCCGATCCGGTGACGGATCCGGCGCGGTGCGAATCAGAACGTACCGCCGGGTGGGGCCTTGTTGCCGCGGCAAAAAACCTTAGAGAAACATGGAAGTCGCCACGGAGCTGATACAGGGTGGGAAGGCGGCGCGGGCATCGGCCCCACTGGAACCCGAACACCCACTGCACGTGTGCCTGCTTGGATACCGCGGCAACCCGTACAGCGGCGGCCAGGGAGTGTACCTGCGCTATCTCAGCGCGGCGCTGGCCGACGCCGGTCACCGGGTCGACGTGATCTCGGGGCAGCCCTACCCGGAGCTGGACGGCCGTGTGCGCCTGATCCGGATGCCCGGGATGAACCTGTTCGAGGCGAGCAACCGCCTCACGGCGTTGCGCGCGCAGGACTTTTGCTCGGCGACGAATCTGTACGAGTGGATCAGCATGCTCACCGGCGGCTTCCCGGAGCCCTACACGTTCGGCCGCCGCGTGGTCCGCTACCTGGCCGAGCACGGGCACGAGTACGACCTGGTGCACGACAACCAGAGCCTGTGCTACGGGCTGCTGACCCTGCAGCGCATGGGCTTGCCCACCGTCGCGACGATTCACCACCCGATTACCAGCGACCGAGACATCGCGCTGGCCAACGCCGCCGACTGGCGGCACCGGCTGCTGATCCGACGCTGGTACAGCTTCGTTCGGATGCAGCGCCGCGTGGTGCGTCAGCTGCGTCACGTCATCACGGTCTCGGAGCACTCGCGCCATGACATCGCGCGTGCATTCGGGATCCGGGCGGGATCGGTGGGACTGGTCTACAACGGCATCGACACCGAGACGTTTCGTCCCCTCGAGGGCGTCCAGCGTCGTCCGCACCGTATCATGGCCACCGCGAGCGCGGATGTCCCCCTCAAGGGGCTCGATTACCTGCTGCACGCCGTGGCCTCCCTGCGGGCCCGGTATCCCGACGTGGAGCTCGTCGTGCTGGGTCGGCCCCGGACGAACGGCCACACGGCGAAGCTGGCCCGGCGTCTGGGCCTGGCGGCCGCCGTGCGGTTCATCAACGGCGTGGACGTCGCGAGGATCGTGCAGGAGTATGCTGAGGCGACCGTCGCCGTGGTGCCCTCGCTGTACGAGGGCTTCGGGCTCCCCGCGGGGGAAGCGATGGCTTGTGGTCTCCCGGTGATCTCCACGACCGGCGGGGCGCTGCCCGAAGTGGTTGGCGACGCCGGCTTGCTGGTGCCGCCGGCGGACAGCGGGGCCATCGCGCGGGCCGTGAATGAGTTGTTCGAGAATCCCGCCCGCCGCCTCCAGCTTGCGGGGCACGCGCGGCAGCGCATCGTGGAGCGTTTCAGCTGGAGCGTCAGCGCGCGGCAAATGGCCGATTACTACCGGCATGTGCTTGCCGATGCAGACGATTGACCTGGATCTCATCGACCTGGCATCCGGCGGCCGCGTCCTCGACCTGGGCTGTGGCGAGGGCCGGCACACGCTCGCGGTGGCCATGGTCGGGGGCGTCTTCGCGGTCGGTCTGGACCGCAGTCGCGAAGGCCTTCAGACCTCGCGCCGCAAACACGGCGAGCTGCGCGGCGCCGGGGTCGCGGTTGATGACATCGACCTGACCGTCGGTGATGCGCTGCACCTGCCGTTCGCCGATGCCCGCTTCGACCGGGTGATCTGCTCGGAGGTGCTCGAGCACATACCGGACTACCGGGCGGCGCTCGGTGAGGTCGACCGCGTCCTGCGCCCGGGCGGCATTCTCGCCGTCAGCGTGCCGCGGTTCGGCCCCGAGTGGGTGTGTTGGCGGCTCAGCGACGCGTACCACAACGTTGAGGGCGGGCACGTGCGCATTTTCCGGTCCCGGCAGCTGCGACGGGACATCGAGCAACTGGGCATGCGCTGTTACCGGCGGCATTGGGCGCACGCGCTGCATGCACCGTTCTGGTGGCTCAAGTGCCTGCTCTGGGAGCGCCGCGACCGGTCCCGGCTGGTCGCGCTGTATCACCGCTTCCTCGTGTGGGACCTGATGCGACGGCCGGCTGTCACGCGGGTGCTGGAAATGCTGCTTAACCCGCTGATCGGCAAGAGCGTCGTGCTGTATTTCCGCAAGCCGGCTGTCTCCGGGCGACGGCGGGCGGTGTCGACTGGAGGCACCGTGTCGGCGGATGCGCCCCGCGGAGCCCGTTTCCCGGCGGAGTACCCGGCCCGCTAAGCCCCTGGATCACAGACGGACAAGAAGGAAGCCGGCCATTCACATTTTCAACGCTCCCATTGCAGCGGCCTCGCCGACCGGGGGTAACGCGGTGCCCGAGGCCGTGTTTCGCCGGACCGCGGATTACATCGAGGCGGTCCAGTGCGCCGATGGCTCGATCCCGTGGTTCGACGGGGGCTGTATCGATCCCTGGGATCATGTCGAAGCAGCCATGGGCCTGAGCACCGCCGGCCGCATCGGCGCCGCCGAGCGGGCCTACCGGTGGCTGTGCCGCGAGCAGCTCGCCGACGGGAGCTGGTGGGCCGTCTACCGGGACGGTCGGCCGGGACCCGACAATCGCCGCGAGACCAACTTTGTGGCCTACTTCGCGACCGGCATCTGGCACCACTACCTGATTACGCTTGACCAACGCTTCCTGGACAGGACGTGGCCGGTGCTCGAAGCCGCTATCGATTACGTCACCGCGCAGCAGGACGCGTCCGGGGCGATCGGCTGGGCAGTCGGGACGGACGGCCGGGTAACCCGCGAAGCGCTGGTTACCGGCTGCAGCTCGATCTACAAGAGCCTGGAATGCGCGCTCAACGTGGCCGGCGTCCTGGGCCTGCGCCGGCCCGACTGGTTCATGGCGCGCGCCCGCCTGGGGCAGGCACTGCGGACTCGCCCGGAGCGCTTCGACCAATCCAAGCGCCGCTATTCCATGGACTGGTTCTACCCGGTGCTGACCGGGGTGGTGACCGGACCCGCGGCACGCCAGCGCTTGGCGGCACGCTGGGACGCATTCGTCGAGGATGGTCTGGGCTGCCGCTGCGTGGCCGATCGGCCGTGGGTCACTGTGGCGGAGTCCTGCGAACTGGTGCTGTCGTTGATCGGCGCGGACGAGGCCGCTCGTGCCGGTCGGCTGTTCCAGTCGCTGCACCGCTACGACGACGGCAGCGGGGCCTACTGGACGGGCTACGCCCTGGACGAGGACATCCTGTGGCCGGATGAGCGGCCCACATGGACTGCCGGGGCGGTCCTGCTGGCAGCCGACGCCCTGACAGGACGCACGCCGGCGGCCGGGCTTTTTACCCGGCCATCACTGCGGGACCCGACGAAGCACGCCCAGCGTCTTGATCTTCCCCTCGTCGGCGAACAGGCCTGAGGCCAGCGCCAGCTTCCAGATGCGATAGGGCGCTTGGCCCCCGTCGGCGCGATCCGGAAAGATGTCATGGATCAGCAGCAGCCCACCGGGGATCACGTGCGGCGCCCACGCGCGGTAGTCAGTCATGGCGGCCTCCAGGCTGTGCCCCCCGTCGATGAACACCATCCCCAGAGGGCAGCACCAGTGGCGGGCGGCGAGGGCGGACGGCGCGACGATGGGTACCACCGTGTCTTCCAGCACCGCGCGGCGCAGCGTATCGCGGAAGGCGGGGAAGCTGTCCATGAGCCCCGCAGATGCGTCGTACAGCTCCGGGTCGTGGTAGTCCTGGCCGCGCTGGTGCTCCTCGGAGCCGCGGTGATGATCCACCGCGTACAGCACTGCGCCGGCTTCGCGGCAAGCGGTCCCCAGGTAGAGGGTCGACTTACCGCAATAGCTGCCGACTTCCAGGCAGGGCCCGAGGCGCGCGCCTTCCACCGCCAGGCGATGCAGAGCCTCGCCTTCCTCCGGATCGAGAAACCCCTTGACGCTGTCGGGGGAAACAGGCAGCTTCATGCTGGCCGGGCTCCCGGTGGCTGAATCGAAGGCCGCATTATAGCCGTATAGCGACACCTGAAGCGTTCTTCTGCCGGCGGGAACGGAACAGCGTGCCGAGCCTTCGCTTCGGGGCCTTGCCGTCAGCACCGACGCGCCCCCCGGACGTGGCATCGTCCGTGACCGCGTTAGTATGATGAGAGCGTGGCGGTGAGCCACATGACAGGAACTCCCGGTGCACGCATGGCCAAATCGGAACAGCGGGACCTGCCGCCGCTCCTGATACGTGTCTCTTCCCGTGCCCGGCGCCTCAGCATCCGGGTGTCGGCTTCGGAAGGTGTCGTGGTCGTGATCCCCCGCGGGACCGACCGGAGCGCCGCAGTTCGCTTCGTGAGCCGGAAGCGCGACTGGCTCGCGCGCGCGGTGGGCCGGCTGGAGGCGCGGCACGGCCCGCTTGCAGATCTGGTCGATCCCCCGCTGCCCGAGATTGTTTCACTGCCCGCGGTCGAATGCTCCATCCCCGTCTCCTATGCCGCCGGGACGGGGCGAGCCCGTTGCCTGCGCCGGGGCGGTGGTTGGCACGTGGTCGGTCCGCCCGATGACCGCAGCGCACACCGCCGCGCCCTTCAGCGGCGTATCGCCCGCGAGGCGCGCGAGCATCTCGAGCCATGGCTGCGGCGGCTGAGCGACCGTACCGGACTCGGCTACGTGCGCCTGAGCATTCGGGGCCAGAGGACGCTCTGGGGAAGCTGCTCGCGCGAGCGCAACATCAGCCTCAACTGGAAGCTGCTGTTCCTGCCGGGCGAGCTGGTGGAATACGTGCTGTTGCACGAGCTGGTCCACACGCTGCACCGGGACCACTCGCCGCGCTTCTGGGATACCCTGGGGCGCGTATGCCCTGAGGCGCACGAGCGCCACCGCCGGCTGCGGGCGGCGCCTGCACTGGTGCCGGCCTGGGCCGAGCGGCGCGACTGACCGGGCCCCGGCCGCCATTCAGCCGGTCTTGTGCGACGTGTTGATCAGCGAGATCTCGTCGGTGGTCAACAGCCGCGGGTCGGTGCCGTAGAGGTAGTCCCGGGTAATGGGCACGGCGGCGTTCCTGTGGGCAAGCTGGAACTGGAATACGACCAGCTGGCCCCAGCGGAATGCCGACTCGGAAGCCTGCAGGTAGAACTCCCACATGCGGCAGAAGCGCTCGCCCATCCGTTCAGCGATGTCGCTACGGGCCTTCTGGAAGCGCTGGTGCCAGCGCTGCAGCGTCATCGCGTAATGCAGACGCAGGACCTCGAGGTCCGAGAGCACCAGGCCGTAGCGCTCGACGTGGGGCGAGACTTCCGAAAGCGCCGGAATATAGCCGCCGGGGAAGATGTAGCGGTTAATCCAGGGATCGGTAACCGTGGGCGGCCCGGTGCGGCCGATGGTGTGCAGGAGGGCGACGCCATCGGGCTTGAGCAGGCGGCGCGCGCTGTCGAAGAAAGCCGGATACTGCGGCCGGCCGACGTGCTCGAACATGCCCACGCTGACGATGCCTTCGTAGGCGCCGGTGTGCTGGCGGTAATCCTCGAGCCGGAACTCGACGCGGTCCTCGAGGCCACGCTCCTGCGCACGCTTGCGTGCCACCCGGACCTGCTCCTCGGAAAGCGTCAGGCCCGTAACCCGCGCCCCGTATTCCTCCGCGAGATAGAGCGCCATGCCGCCCCAGCCGCAGCCGATGTCCAGGATGCGCGCCCCGGGTGATGGGACGAGCTTGCGCCCGATGTGCCGGCGCTTCGCCAGCTGGGCCTCGTCAAGGCTCATCTTCGGCTCGGGAAAATAGGCGCAGGAGTACTGCATGTCCTCGTCGAGGAAGCGGCGGAACAGGGATTCGTCGAGGTCGTAGTGATGACTGACGTTGCGGCGCGCGCGCGACACCCAGTCCGTCTCGCGCCAGGCGCGTCGCACGGCATCGAGTGCCCGGCCGAACGGAGACTGCGGACCGTCGGCGCCGAAATTACGCACCAGGACCTCGAATACGGGCAGCAGCTCGCCGCCCTCGGGGTCCCAGTCTCCGTCCATGTAGGACTCGCCCAGCTGCATGTACGGGTTGCGCAGGATGCGGCGCAGGGCTCCCTTGCGGTTGAGCCGGATGTGGGCCTCGGGCTCCCCTTCCCCGAGGGCCCTTGTGGTACCGTCAGGCCAGTGCAGGTGCAGCGAGCCGTGACGGAAGCGGCGTGCGATCTGGTTGAGCAACATCTGGATGCCTCCTTGTCGGTACAGCCTCCGGAGCGCGCCAGGCAACGCTCTCCGGGGCATGCGGCGGGGAAAGCCCGCCGGGAGGAAGCAGGGCCGGCCAAGCCCGTGTTCCGCTCACCAGCCCCGGGCCGGACAGGTTACCGCTTAAACACTAATGAGCGGCCCCGGACCGGTCAAGCCGACCGGCGGGGCCGCGATCACCCGGGGAGCGTCCGCAGCGCGTTGCGCACACCGTGAATCCCGGGGACGTACCAGCAGTCGTACTCGGCGAGACGGCTCTGCTCGTCGCTGCGCACGGTGCCCTCCAGCTCCGCGATACGATCGCGGGCCCGGCACCGAATGCTGGCATTGTGCAGCGTGGGGTCCATCTCCAGCACCAGGCGCAGGGCGTCGGTGAGCTCGTCGTCCGAGTCCTTCTCGGGCGGCGTGACGTGCAGCCTGTTGTCGACGTCGGCGACCCCGGGCACCCACCACGCCAGCACTTCCGCCAGGCGGCGGTGCGAAAGGCTGGCCACCGCGCCGTTCAGCCGTATCACGCCGTCGCTGCAGGAGACCTGCAGCCCGGCTTCGCTGGCGGCGGTGCCGGACGCCTCCCGAACCGGCGTACCGCGGAACGCGCCTTCCTGGCTCAGCGCCCCGGTCACCGCCTGCGCCAGCTCGCGATCCCCGCGCTCCCGGGAAACGCGCAGGCGCAGCCGATCCAGGACATTGGGCGTGTCCGCGGTCTCCCGTGCCAGGATCAGCGCACGGCGCTTGGCGGCGATGTTGTCCACCTCGCCGTCCAGCACCAGGGTCTCGCCGTCGCCGCGAACTCGCACCGCGTCGCGGTGCAGGTCGATGGCAGGGTCGCGCTCGAATGCGGCAAGGATTGCCCGGACGAGCCGGTCTTCGCTCATGGCGCTTTCCTCCGCGTCCTTCAGTCCTCGAACCACAGGCCGGGGTTCATGATCGCGCCGGGGTCGAGCTCCCGCTTGGCCGCGCGGATGGCGCCGCGGAACGCCGACGGCAGCTCCTGTCGGGCCCAGCGCTTGTGATCGCGGCCCATGGCGTGATGATGGCTGATCGTCCCGCCGCCGGCCAGGACGGCGTCGGAGGCGGCGGTCTTGATCTCCCACCACTGCTCGGCGAGGGCCTCGTGGCGCCCCTGGCCGTTGAATGAGAAATACAGGCACACGCCGTCCGGATAGGCGTGCGTGGTGCGGCAGGTGACCGCGCCCGCGCCGCAGACGCGGTCCACCGCCTTGCGCGTGATCTCGCGCACCTGGTGGTAGAACCCCGGCAGACGGCTCCACGGGACCGCCGTCTCGAAGGTGTCGGCGATCACCGCGTAGTCGAGCAGGAAGTCGCGTACGTAGGGCTGGCGGAAGAAGGCCTGGCGCCAGTTGTCCACCTCCGGTCCCTGGCGGGGACCGGCACGGTCCTGCCGCGCCGCGCCGCCGTGGGCCCGGCACAACTCGCGCGCGAGGCGCAGCGGTTCGTCCACGGGGAAGACCGACGACTCGAAGCCCAGGATCATCAGCGCGCCCGACACCACGCGGCCGGTGAGGGCGTTGCTCATGCGGTGCTCGTCCGGATCGAGGATCCGCAGCTGGGCCGGCCACAGCCCGGCCTGGACGATCCCGCGGCCCGCCTCCAGGGCGGACTCGAAGTCGGGGAAAACGACGCCCCGCGTCGCCTTGTACCGCGGGCGCGCCTGGACTCGCAGGCGCGCATCGGTGAGCACGCCGAGCGCTCCCTCGCTGCCGCACCACAGCCGGTTCGGATCCGGCCCCACGCTGGAGGCGGGCAGGGCCCGGGTCCGCAGTCGACGGCCGTCCGGCAGCAGCACCCCGAGCGATTCGACCTGGTCTTCGATCTTGGCGTGCAGGGTGCTGTAGTGGCCCGCGCCGCGGGTCGCGATCCAGCCGCCCACACTGCTGTGGAAATACGACTGCGGATAGTAGCGCATGCTCAGGCCATGAGGCTTGAGCGCGGCATCCAGCGCCGGCCCCAGGATCCCTGCCTCAACGTGCGCGACGCGGTCGCGCTCGCTGATCTCCAGCACCCGGGACAGTCCCTGCAGGTCGAGGCTGATGCAGCCGTTGCAGCGGTCCATGGCCGGATCCGGCGTGACGCCCCCGACCACGCTGGAGCCGCCGCCGAAGGGGATCACGCCGAGGCCCTCGCGATTCGCCCACTCCAGCACCCGCTCGAGTTCTGCGGCGTTGCGGGGCGTGGCGACCACGTCCGGGGCGGCCAGCTCCTCCCCGGAGCGCAGGCTCGCCAGGTCGCGAAAGCTCCGTCCGATGCAGTGCAGCACGCGATCGGCGTGCTCGCCGCTTACCAGTCCGGCCATCTCCCGCGGCGGGTCGGTCCGGGACCGCCGCAGTGGCACGCCGTCGACTGGCGGACAGGGACGGAAGTGCTCGTCATCGAGCCGGAACACCGGTCCCAGCACCCGCGCGATCGCGCGGCGCTCCCCCGCGTGGAGCGCGTCCTCCGTGTAGCCCCATCCCAGCGGGTTGCGAGTCTTCTCCTGCGCCATGACCGGCTCCCGTGATGCGATGCGGTTTGCTGCATTATCGGGAACGAAGGGGAGGGGGACAACGTGCGTTGTGGTGCGGATCCCGCGTCCGAGGGGGGGTGTGATGGTTTTAGCTGTTAGGTTAGGTAAGACGCGCCAAGTTTCCTTGCCTTCGCTCCTTGGTATGTCAGGCGTTGCCGGCCGAGTGAGAACCTCCCGGCTTTCCACCAAAGCGCGACGTACGGGATGTCCACAGACCCCCTCTTAGCTAATACCCAAATCCTAAAACCATCAGCACCTTATCCGGAAACGACGCCCCGGCTCCCGAACGCGGATGCGCGCTCGGAAGCCGGGGTCTTTCGTTGCCCGCGTCGGTGTTACGATGCCTTGGCGGTTGTCCTGTCGGCCTCGACCTCGTCGTCCGGGTCGTAGCCGAGATTGGGTCCCAGCCAGCGCTCGGCCTCGGCGCGGCTCCAGCCCTTGCGCCGGGCGTAGTCCGCCACCTGGTCACGGGCGATGTTGCCGAGCCCGAAGTAGCGCGAGTCGGGATGCGAGAAGTACCAGCCGCTCACGGCCGCGGTGGGGACCATGGCGTAGCCGTGGCTGAGCCGCACGCCGGCATTGTTCTCGGCGTCCAGCAGGTCCCACAGCAGGCCCTTCTCGGTGTGGTCCGGGCAGGCAGGGTAGCCGGGAGCGGGGCGGATCCCCTGGTACTTCTCGTGGATCAGGGCAGCGCTGCCGAGCGCCTCGTCGGCCGCGTAGCCCCAGAACTCGCGCCGCACCCGCTCGTGCATGCGCTCGGCGAAGGCCTCCGCGAGGCGGTCGGCCAGCGCCTTGACCAGGATGCTGTTGTAGTCGTCGTGGTCCGCCTCGAAGTGGGCCACGATCCCGTCCAGTCCGATGCCGGCGGTGACCACGAAGGCGCCCATGTAATCGGCCAGGCCGCTCTCCTTCGGCGCGACGAAGTCGGCCAGGCTCTGGTTGGGGCGGCCCGGCGGCTTCTCCGACTGCTGGCGCAGGTTGTGCAGGCGCATCAGCACCTCGTCGCGGCTCTCGTCCCGGTAGAGCTCGAAATCGTCGCCGTCGGCGTTGGCCGGGAACAGCCCGATCACGGCGCGCGCGCGCACCCATCTCTCGCGTACCATCCGCTCCAGCATCGCCTTCGCATCCTCGAACAGCTTGCGCGCTTCCTCGCCCACCTTGGGGTCGTCGAGGATCTTCGGATAGCTGCCGGCCAGCTCCCAGACCTTGAAGAAGGGCGTCCAGTCGATGTAATCGACCAGTTCCTCCAGCGGATAGTCGTCGAACACCTTGGTGCCCAGGAGGTTCGGCCGCGGCGGCGGGTAGCCCTGCCACTCGACCGGCGTGCGGTTGGCGCGCGCCTGCTCCAGGGTCAGGTAACGGGCGCGGGCCTGCTTGCCCTTGTGGCGCTCACGGGCCTTCGCGTAGTCCTCCTTGATCTGGTCCAGGAACGCGTCACACTCGTCGCCCATCAGCCGCGAGACCACGCCCACGGCACGCGAGGCGTCCTTCACATAGCTCACGCCGTGACCGTAGTTGGGCTCGATCTTGACCGCCGTGTGGATGCGGGAGGTGGTGGCGCCGCCGATCAGCAGCGGCAGCTCGAATCCGCGCCGTTCCATTTCGGCGGCGACGTTGCGCATCTCGTCCAGCGACGGCGTGATCAGCCCGGACAGGCCGATGATATCCACCTTCTCCTCGATGGCCGTGTCGAGGATCCGCTTCGCCGGCACCATCACGCCGAGGTCGATCACCTCGAAGTTGTTGCACTGCAGCACGACGCCGACGATGTTCTTGCCGATGTCGTGCACGTCGCCCTTGACCGTCGCCAGCAGTACCTTGCCGTTGGACTGCCGGGCCCCGTCCTCGGTCTTCTCCGCCTCGATGAACGGGAACAGGTAGGCCACGGCCTTCTTCATCACGCGGGCGCTCTTGACCACCTGGGGAAGGAACATGCGGCCGTCGCCGAACAGGTCGCCGACCACGTTCATGCCGTCCATGAGCGGTCCCTCGATCACGTCCAGCGGCCGCCGGGCACGTTGCCGGGCTTCCTCGACATCGTCCTCGATGTAGTCGGCGATGCCCTTGACCAGGGCGTGCGCGATGCGCTTCTCCACCGGCCATTCGCGCCACTCGAGGTCCTGCTGCTGCGTTGCGCCGCCCTGGTCCTTGAGCGACTCGGCCTTCTCCAGCAGCTGCTCGGTGGCGTCCGACCGGCGGTTCAGGACCACGTCCTCGACCAGCCCCAGAAAATCCTTCGGGATCTCGTCGTAGACCGTGATCTGGCCGGCGTTGACGATGGCCATGGTCAGCCCGGCCTTGATCGCGTGGTACAGGAACACCGAGTGCATCGCCTGGCGCACGGCCTCGTTGCCCCGGAACGAGAACGACAGGTTGGACAGGCCGCCGCTGATCTTGGCCCAGGGCAGGGTGCGCTTGATCTCGCGCGTGGCCTCGATGAAATCCACCGCGTAGTTGTTGTGCTCCTCGATGCCCGTGGCGATGGCGAAGATGTTGGGGTCGAAGATGATGTCCTCGGGCGGGAAGCCGACCTTCTCCGTCAGCAGCTTGTAGGCCCGGGTGCAGATAGCGACCTTGCGCTCGTAGGTGTCGGCCTGGCCCTGCTCGTCGAACGCCATCACGATCACCGCGGCGCCGTAGCGGCGCACCAGGCGGGCCTTGTACAGGAAGTCCTCCTCGCCCTCCTTGAGGCTGATGGAGTTGACCACGCCCTTGCCCTGCACGCACTTGAGGCCGGCCTCGATGATCTCCCACTTGGACGAGTCGATCATGATGGGCACGCGCGAGATGTCCGGCTCGGCGGCAATCAGGTGCAGGAAATCCACCATCGCCTGCTGCGAGTCCAGCATGCCCTCGTCCATGTTCACGTCGATGACCTGGGCGCCGTTCTCGACCTGCTGCTTGCCGACCTCCAGCGCGGTCTCGTAGTCCTCCTCTTTGATCAGGCGCCGGAAGCGGGCCGAGCCGGTCACGTTGGTGCGCTCGCCGACATTGACGAACATGCTGTCCTCGCCGATGTTGACCGGCTCGAGGCCGGACAGGCGCGTCTTCGGCTCGAATCGCGGGATCCCCCGTGGGGCGACGCCGTCCACCGCGGCGGCGAGCGCCCGGATGTGCTCCGGCGTGGTGCCGCAGCAGCCGCCAACGATGTTGAGGAAGCCGCTGCGCGCCCACTCGCCGATCTGCTCCGCCATGTGCTCGGGGGTGTCGTCGTACTGCCCGAACTCGTTGGGCAGACCGGCGTTGGGATGCGCGCTCACGGGACATTCCGCCACGCGTGAGAGCTCCTCGACGTACTGTCGGAGCTCGGCGGCGCCCAGGGCGCAGTTGAGCCCGACGCTCAAGGGACGGACATGGTGTACCGAGTTATAGAAGGCTTCCGTGGTCTGCCCCGTCAGCGTCCGGCCGGAGGCGTCCGTGATGGTGCCGGAGACCATCACCGGGAGCTCGATGCCCTCACGCTCGGCGTATTCGTCGATGGCGAACAGTGCCGCCTTGGCGTTGAGGGTGTCGAAGATGGTCTCGACCAGGATCAGGTCGGCACCCCCTTGCACCAGCCCCTCCAGGGCCTCGCTGTAGGCCTCACGCAGCTGGTCGAAGTCAATGTTCCGGTAGCCCGGGTTGTTGACGTCGGGCGAGATCGAGGCGGTGCGGTTGGTCGGGCCGAGCACCCCGGCGACGAAACGCGGCTTGTCCGGGGTGCGCTCGTTCCAGGCGTCTGCGCACTCCCGCGCCAGCCGCGCGCCCGCGAAATTGAGCTCGTGGATGCGGTCCTCCATGCGGTAGTCCGCCATGGCGATGGAGGTGCTGTTGAAAGTGTTCGCTTCGATGATGTCCGCGCCGGCCTCGAGGTTGGCAGCGTGGATCGCGCGGATCACGTCCGGTTGCGTGATGGACAGTAGGTCATTGTTCCCCTGGAGGTCGCAGGGGTGGCCGCGGAACTGCTCGCCGCGGAACTCGGCCTCGGACAGCTCATAGCTCTGGATCATGGTCCCCATCGCGCAGTCCAGCACGAGGATCCGGGACTCCAGGGCGTTCTCAAGCGTCTTCAGGCGTTCGGGACTCATAGACCATCCATTTTCCGTTTTGATGAGTGACTGGCATGCGCATGGGCCCGACGGGCGTGGAACGTCACCACCTCGAAGTGGGGCGCCCGCCGCTCCCGCGACGTCTTCCGGCACAGATCGACGGCGAAGCCGCTGCGGATCAGCAGGTCGCGGAGCGCACCCGGCTCGAAGCCGAGATTGACATGGTCGTAGGCCTCGGCCTGCGTCTCGTGGGCGTGGGCTTTCAGCGTCGCGCCCGTGAGGCGGCCGCCGGGGCGAAGCACCCGGGCCGCTTCCGCGATGACCTGGCCCGCATCGTGGCTGTAGGTCAGGGCGTGCATCAGGAACACCTGGTCGAAGCACCCGGCCGGAAATGGCAGGGCGTGCATGTCGCCCACCCCCAGGGCCACGTTGTCCTGCGTTCCCAGTCGCCGCCGTCCGGCGGCGACCACCCGCGGGCTGACGTCGACGCAGGTGTAGCTGCGTGCCCGCGGGGCCAGCAGCTGGGCCAGCAGGCCGTCTCCGGAGGCCACGTCCAGGGTGTCGCCGAGCTCGACCAGCCCGATCAACGCCCGGGCGAGAGCCTCCCAGGTGCGGCCCGGCGAATACTGTCGATCCATCCGGCCGGCCACCGAGTCCGCCCAGCGGACGTCGCCGTGGCGCGCGGCAAGGACCGTCTGCAGCCGCTGACCGTCGTCCTCCAGCGTGGGATCGTCCAGGTCCTGCCGCAGCCGCTCCCAGAAGTGCTCCACCGACGCGTTGCCGCCGTTCAGGTTGAGACGGTAGTAGGTGGAGGTGCCGGCGCGCCGGTCCCGGACGAGCCCGGCGTCCCTGAGCTTGCCGAGATGCGTGGAGACCCGCGATTGGGCCAGCTCGGTGATCTCGGTCAGCTCCGCCACGGTCAGCTCCTCCATCTCCAGCAATCGGATCAGCCGCAGCCGGGTGGGGTCTCCCAGCAGCCGGCAGAGCTGACTGGCGTTGTCCAGGGACGACATGTTGTCTGTATCCGTTAATCCGGATTAAGAGATTTAACGCCTTAGGATAGCGGATGCGCGGCCGGAAGGCAACGCGCGCGGCGCGGGCCGGGCGGTCCACGGGGCGTTAGGCGTACCGCGGTCGCCTGCTACCCGACGCGGGAGGGGCGGGGAGAGAACGGTCTGCGGCTACCCGGCGAGGGCCGGCGCCAGGACGCCCTGCAGGCGCATTGCCAGGCCCATGCCGCCCTTTGTGCGCAGGCGTCCGGCCATGAACAGCTCGGTTGGGCTGCCCGTGCACTGGAGCAGCATCTCGCGCCACGCGTGCTCGTTCATGAGCAAAGTGATGTCGGCTTCATCCAGGCCCGACTGGACCGACATGTCGCCGTCGGCGATGTGCAGCGAGTACTGCGCCTCGGCGTCCGTCATCGCGTCCTCGGCAACAGGGACTGAACCGCGATGGCTCAGGCCCGCCCGTCACCGGGCGCGGCGAAGCCGACGTAGGCGAGCACGAACGCGATCAGGTGGGACGCGAACGCCTCCGCACCGACACCGCGGCGTGAGTACTTCCAGCGCTTGAGGTACCAGTCCTGCATTAGCGCCTTGATGCTGGCCGCGGTGAGAGCGACGTCGATCCGCCGGAACAGTCCTGCCTGCTGGCCCTCGGCCAGAATGTCCGCGAAGATCGCTTCGCTGGCCAACTCGCCCTGGATCGCGGTCTCGATCTCGCGCCGTCCCAGGTGGCGCGACTCCATGAACGAGAAGTAGAACCAGGGGTGCAGCACCTCCGTGAGGTACACATGTGCCCGGATCGCCGCGGAGAGGCGGGGCACCGCCCCGGTGACGGCTTCCAGGCTGTCATGCATCACCCGCTCGGTAAGCAGACGCCCGTGGCTCTGGATCAGGCGCACGAGTTCGTCCTTGCTGCCGATATAGGTGTACAGGCCTCCCATGCTCATGCCGGTTTCCCCGCTGAGGTCGCGCAGGGTCATGGCCTGAAAGCCCTTCTCGTTGGCTAGCCGCAGGGTTGCATCGATGATGCGCGAGAGGTTGCGCACCGCGGTGGCTTCCTTCTTGACCCCGATGCGCTCGCTGTTGCGCGCGTAGATCTCGCGGCAGATCGCCTGCCGCGACAGGTCGACCCACTCCTCGAATGCCCTTAGCGTGGTGAGGTCCTGGCCCGATCCGGTCATGCGGGTTCCGCCATTTTCGAAAGAGCGACACCCTAGGGGGCACGCGCGCGGGTGTCAACAAAAAACGAACGCTCGCTCGAATAACGAGGCGGGATGGGTCGACTTACCAGCGGTACTTGTCCCAGAGCTCGGGATGCGCCCAGTTGCGCGGGCTGAGCCAGTCCGGGGTGCGCTTGTAGGTGGCGATGTCGAAGGTGTAAAGAGTCCAGGTGCCCGACTTGAGCGCATAATCCTCGTAGCGGAACAGGCCCATGGCAAGGAAGTCGTTCGGCTGCCAGGGGTGCTCCGCCGGAGCGTCGCCCGGACGTGGATAGAGCACGGCGAAGCGTTGCGTGTGCACGTCCCGCAGGCGGGAGAGCAACACCACCGCGCGCTCGTCGGGAAGCCGCTCCAGGGCCCCGGCGACCAGCGCGAAGTCGAAGCGGTCGGAAAGCGTCAGCTCGCGCAGCGCCTGTTCGCCGTCCATGTGCGTCTGGCGGCATTCCTCCGGCGGCGCGTATTCCTGCATCAGCCTGCGCGCCTCCGCCCCCACGGTCAGCAGCGTGGCCGGGTGGTACTGGGCCGCGAGCGAGAGCAGTTCCTGAACGAGCGCGTCCATGCGCCCAGCGTAACAGAACCGGGGTGACCGCGGCGGAACGCCTGTCACCGCGCCACGGATCTGGTCTCACGCGCCATGCGCGCGGGCGCGCCGCGGGTGAAATCGGTTACCATGAGCCGCTCGCGGGCCAGGGCGGACGCGTCCACGTGCCCCGATCCCGCCCACACGCGAACCGGTACAAGGATTCATCGATGTGGCCCACTGACCATCGGTTGCCCTTGCGGGGCGCGAGCGCCGCGCTGGTCCTGGCCGCGGCGCTTTGCGGCTGTGCGAGCACTTCCGGGACGGAGCACAACCCGGATCCCCTGGAGCCGCTGAACCGGATCACCTACCGCTTCAACGACACCGTCGACAAGGCGGTGATGATGCCCCTGGCCAGGGGCTACAAGAGCGCAACGCCGGCGCCGGTGCGCAAGGGCGTGGGCAACTTCTTCGGCAACCTCGAGTCGCCCGTGACGATCGTCAATGATTTTTTGCAGGCCAAGTTCCGCCAGGGCGGCAGCGACACTGCGCGGCTCGCGGTCAACACCACGGTGGGCCTGCTGGGGTTCTTCGACCCGGCCAGCGGCATGGGCTTGCCCCCGCACGACGAGGACTTCGGCCAGACTCTCGGGACCTGGGGGATCGGGCCGGGTCCCTACCTGGTGCTGCCGTTCCTCGGCCCCTCGGATGTCCGCGACACGGTGGGGAAAGTGGGGGACTACGAGGTCGACCCGCTGTGGCAGTGGCAGCAGCAGCCGGAGAAGTACGAGTTGCGCGGGGTGCAGATCGTGGACATTCGGGCTCGACTGCTCAGCGCCACCAATCTGCTGCAGCAATCCATCGATCCCTACCTGTTCATGCGCAATGCTTACCTGCAGCGCCGCCGCAACCAGGTCTACGACGGCAACCCGCCCCCCGGGGGCAGCTACGGCGCGCCGCCTCCGCCACCGCCGGGACAGCGGGGCGGACGCGCGGGCGGGCAGAGCGCCGGGCCACCGCCTCCGCCGCCCTCGCAGCGCGGCGGGCCGAGGTCCTGACCCGCTTCGTTTGGCAGGCCCCGCAGGCGTAGAATAGGCCTATGGACAGGCGAATCTCCGGGAGGTCACATGGCTGAAGAGATTCTCGAGACCGTGGTGCGGCTACGGCGCGAAGGTAAGCCCTGCGCCCTGGCCACGGTGGTGGAGGCGGAAGGCTCCACCTCGGCCAAGATTGGCGCCAAGGCCCTGATCGACCAGGAAGGGCGGGTGCTCGCGGGGTGGGTCGGCGGCGGCTGCGCCGAGTCGACCACCTGCGAGACCGCCCTGCGCTGCCTGCGGCAGGGGCACGGTGAGGTCATCGACATCGACCTCAACGACGAGGTCCTGGGCGCAGGGATGCCCTGCGGAGGGAGCATGCGCGTGTACGTGGAGCCAATGTTGCCCCGGCCCTGCCTGTGGATCATGGGGCACGGCCGGATCGCGCAGGTGTTGTGCCAGCTGGCCGACCTGTGCGACCTGGAGGTGGCGGTGAACGACCCCATGGTCACCCGCGAGCACTATCCCGCGGCCAGCCGTCTGATCACCGACGACGTCGCCTACCGCGAGCTGCAGCCGGCCGCCGACGACTACGTGGTGATCGCCACGCAGCACAAGGGTGACCACCGCTCGATCCAGCAGGCGCTGGAGTCCGACGCCGGCTACATCGCCCTGATCGCGAGCCGCAAGCGCGCGGGTCTGGTACTGGACTATCTGCGCGAGAACGAGGTACCGGAGGAGCAGATCCGGCGCGTGCGCTCGCCCTGCGGGCTGGACCTCGGCGCGCGCACCCCGGAAGAGATCGCGCTGTCGCTCATGAGCGAGATCGTGATGATCCGGCGCGGCGGGCAGGGCGGCCTCATGGCCGACAAGGCCAGGCGGGCCCCGAAGAAGGCCTCCGCCTGACGGCGGAGCCGGGCTTAGCCTGCCGCCCGGCGCTGCCGCGAGGCCGGTGCGGCGAGCGCTTGCGCGAGCTGCTCGAAGCTCTCGAGATTGTGCACGGGGCGGAACTCGTCGACGTGCGGGAGCATCGCGCGCACCCCGGCGGCGCGCGCCTCGAAGCCGGCGTAGCGGAGCAACGGATTGAGCCAGACCAGCCGCCGGCAGGATTTGTGCAGGCGGTCCATCTCGCGCTCGAGGCCGGCCCCCGCGTCGCGGTCCAGGCCGTCGCTGACCAGCAGCACCACCGCGCCCTGGCCCAGCAGCCGCCGGGACCAGCGCAGGTTGAATTGCCGCAGGCAGGCGCCGATGCGCGTCCCGCCGGCCCAGTCCTGCACCTGCTCGCTGACGCGCCGCAGCGCCACGTCCGGGTCGCGGCTGCGCATCTGCGGGGTGACGTTGGTCAGGCGCGTCCCGAACAGCAGCACGTGGCAGTGTGCGCGCTCGTTCACCGCGGCGTGCAGGAACTGCAGGAACATTTGCGAATAGCGGCTCATTGAGCCGGAGATGTCGCACAGCACCACCAGCGCCGGCGGCCGGGTGCGTGGCGATCGACGCCGCAGCGGGATCACCATCCCTCCGGTGCGGGCGCTGGCGCGCAGCGTGGCGCCGAGGTCCACGTGGCGTCCGCGCGGGTTCGGTGCGGTGCGGCGGGTCGGGACCGGGCGCAGCGGGAGCTGCATGCGTGCCACCGCCCGCTGCGCCTGCGCCAGCTCCGCTGCCGACATGCTCTCGAAGTCCATCTTCCGCAGCACCTCCTGGTCGGTGAAGGTGAGGCGGGCATCCACCTCGATCTCCTTCTCCCGCTTCGGCTCGCGCGGCTCCTGCGAGTGTGGCGCCAGTGCGTCGCTCAGGCGCCGGTTGTCGCGGCGGCGCTGGTCGGGCGGGGCGGGGGCGTGGGGCAGCATGAGCTGGAGCACGCGATCGAGCAGCGCGGGGTCCTTCCAGAAGATGCGAAAGGCCTGGTCGAACAGCTCCAGCTGGTCGTGACGGTCCACCAGCACACTCGCCAGGGCCGCGTGCAGATCCTCGCGCCGGCGCACGCCGGCGACCTGCGCGGCCTGCAGCGCGTCCAGCACCCGGTCGGGCCCGACCGGCAGCCCCGCCGCGCGCAGCACGCGCACGAAGTGCACCACGTTCTCCGCCAGGCGCCCTGCCGGGATGTCCTGCTCGCTCACGGCCCTCCCTCAGGTGCTTTCGGCAGCCAGGTCCGCCTTGATCTGCTCCAGGATGCGCCGGGCCTCGCTGCCCTGGAGGCGGGCGAGGTCATCCTGGTACTTCAGCAGGACGCCCAGGGTGTCGTTGACCGTGTCCGGGTCCAGGGACAGCTTGTCCAGGGCGACCAGGGCGTTGGCCCAATCGATGGTTTCGGCGATGCCCGGCAGCTTGAAATAGTCGCCCTCGCGCAGGGCCTGGACGAAGGCCACCACCTCGCGGGAGAGCGCACCGGCGGCCCCGGAAGCCTTCAGCGAGACAATCTCCAGCTCGCGGGCGGCGTCGGGGTAGTCCACCCAATGGTACAGGCAGCGCCGCTTGACCGCGTCGTGGATCTCCCGCGTACGGTTGGAGGTGATCACCACGATCGGCGGCTCGTCGGCGCGGATGGTCCCGAGTTCCGGGATCGAGAGCTGGAAGTCGGACAGCACCTCGAGCAGGTAGGCCTCGAAGGGCTCGTCCGCCCGGTCCAGCTCGTCGATCAGCAGTACCGGCGCGCCGGACGGACCGCCGCGCAGCGCCTGCAGCAAAGGCCGCTCGATCAGGAACCGTTCGGAGAAGATGTCCTGGCCGAGACGCTCCCGGTCATGTTCGCCGGCCGCCTCCGCCAGGCGGATCTCCAGCATCTGGCGCGGGTAGTTCCATTCATAGGCGGCCTGCGCGACGTCCAGTCCCTCGTAACACTGCAACCGCACCAAGGGGCGGTCCAGGCCCGCGGCGAGCACTTTGGCGATCTCGGTCTTGCCGACGCCCGCCTCGCCCTCGAGGAACAGCGGCCGGCGCATCCGCAACGCCAAGTACACCACCGTCGCCAGGCGGCGGTCGGCGACGTAGCTCTGGCTGCGCAGCAGCTCCTGGCTCTGGTCGATCGAGGCGACGGCGGTTCCGGCTTCTGTCACCCCGGCTCCCGTCATCGGTTCGCCGCGGCGTCGACCGCGCGACGGGCCATCACGCCGACCAGATGGGCGCGATAGTCCGCGTCCCCGTGCATATCGGCCATCATCTCGTCCGGCGAGACGCTGATGCCTTCGATGGCGGACGCCTTGAATTCCTTCGCCAGGGCCTTCTCCATCTCGGGCACCCGGAACACGCTCGGCGCGGCCCCGGTGACAGCCACCCGCACCTCCGAGCCGCTGCGGGCGACCATCACGCCGACCAGCGCAAAGCGCGAGGCAGGCTGCTCGAACTTGGCGTAGGCGGCCTGACCGGCGACCGGGAACTCCACCGCGGTGATCAGCTCCTCCGGCTTCAGCGCGGTCTCGAACATGTCGACGAAGAAGTCGTCGGCCGTGATCCGGCGCTGGTCGGTGACCACGGTGGCGTTCAGGGCCAGCACTGCGGCCGGGTAGTCCGCGGACGGGTCGTCGTTGGCGATGGAACCGCCGATGGTGCCCACGTTGCGCACCTGGCGGTCGCCGATGTCGCTCGCCAGCTCGGCCAGCGCCGGGATGGCCCGCGCCACCTCGGCCGAGTCCGCTACCTCGGCGTGCCGGGTCATGGCGCCGATGGTGACGGTTTTGCCGTCGACCTTGATACCGCGCAGCTCGCCGACGCGGGACAGGCTGACCAGGTCGGAGGGTGCCGCCAGGCGCTGCTTCATCGACGGCAGCAGGCTCTGGCCGCCTGCCAGGAAGCGGCCATCCTCCGCCTTCTTCAGCGCGGAAACTGCGTCCGCGGACTTCTCGGGCCGGTGATACTCGAATGCGTGCATGTCTTCCTCCAGACTCGTTTGCTCAGGCGGCCTTGCCGCTGCTCGCGCTGCGGATCGCGTGCCAGACGCGGGCCGGCGTGGCCGGCATGTCCAGCCGGGTCACGCCCAGCGGCGCGAGTGCGTCCAGGATGGCGTTGATCACCGCGGGTGGCGCCCCGATCGCGCCGGCCTCGCCACAGCCCTTCACCCCCAGCGGGTTGCTGGTACAGGGGGTGCAGCGGGTGTCGACCTCGAACGTCGGCAGGTCATCGGCGCGCGGCATGGTGTAGTCCATGTAGCTGCCGGTCACCAGCTGCCCGCTCTCGGGGTCGTACTGGCAGTTCTCCAGCAGCGCCTGGCCGATGCCCTGGGCCAGGCCGCCGTGCACCTGCCCCTCGACGATCATCGGGTTGATGACGTTGCCGAAGTCGTCCACTGCGACGAAGTTGACCACCTGGACCCGGCCCGTCTCGGGATCCACCTCCACCTCGCAGATGTGGCTGCCGGCAGGGTAGGTGAAGTTGGTCGGATCGTAGAAGGCGCTTTCGTCCAGGCCCGGCTCCAGCGTCTCGAGCGGGTAGTTGTGGGGCACATAGGCCGAGAAGGCGACCTCGGCCATCGCCATCTGCTTGTCGGTGCCGCTGACCCGGTAGACGCCGTCTTGGTACTCGATGTCATCGACCGCCGCCTCCAGCTGGTGCGCCGCGATCTTGCGCCCCTTCTCGATCACCTTGTCCAGCGCCTTCATCAGGGCGGAGCCGCCCACGGCGATGGAACGCGAGCCGTAGGTGCCCATGCCGAACGGGATGCGGTCGGTATCGCCGTGCACCACCTCCACGTTCTCGATGGGGATGCCGAGGCGCTCCGACACCACTTGGGCGAAGGTCGTCTCATGCCCCTGCCCGTGGCTGTGGGAACCGGTGAACACCGTAACGCTGCCAGTGGGATGGAAGCGGATCTCGCCCGACTCGTACAGCCCGGCGCGCGCCCCCAGAGCCCCCGCCATCGCCGACGGTGCCAGGCCACAGGCCTCGATATAGGTCGAGTAGCCCAGCCCGCGATAGCGACCCCGCGCAAGGGCTTGCTGGCGCCGTTCCTCGAAGCCGTCCACCCGCGCCTGCTGCATGGCGGCATCGAGCGTCGCCTCGTAGTCGCCGGTGTCGTAGCTCAGCCCCACCGGGGTGTCGTAGGGAAAGGCATCCTTCGAGATAAAATTGCGGCGCCGGATTTCCGCCTGGTCCATGCCCAGCTCACGTGCCGCGGCGCTGACCAGGCGCTCCACCACGTAGGTTGCCTCGGGCCGGCCGGCTCCGCGGTAGGCGTCCACGGGTGCGGTGTTGCTGAACACCGCGGTCACCTCGCAGTGGATCGCCGGCGTGGCGTATTGGCCGGCCAGCAGGGTGCCGTACAGGATGCTCGGAATGGACGGCGCGAAGGTGGACAGGTAGGCGCCCATGTTGGCCTTGGTCGCCACGCGCATGCCCAGGAACCGGCCCTGCTTGTCCAGCGCCAGCTCGGCGCGGGTGACGTGGTCGCGGCCATGGGCGTCGCAGAGGAAGGACTCGGCGCGGTCCGCGGTCCACTTCACCGGCCGCCCCACCTTGCGCGTGGCCCAGCTCAGGACCGCCTCCTCGGCGTAGTGGAAGATCTTGGAGCCGAAGCCCCCGCCCACGTCCGGGGACACCACGCGCACCTTGTGCTCGGGCACGTTTAGCACGAACGCGCTCATCAGCAGCCGGATCACATGCGGGTTCTGGCTGGTGGTGTAGAGCGTGTAGGCGCTATCAGCGACCGAGTAGCTCGCCAGCGCCGCGCGTGGCTCGATGGCGTTCGGGATCAGGCGGTTGTTGACCAGGTCCAGCGTTGTGACGTGGTCGGCCCTGCCGAACGCCGCGTCGGTCTCGTCCTGCTGGCCGATTTCCCAGACGTAGCAGATGTTGTCGTCCAGATCGTCATGCACGCGGGGAGCGCCTGCCTTCGCCGCGTCGTCCACGCTCACCACCGCCGGCAGCATCTCGTAGTCGACTTCCACCAGCTCGGCCGCGTCGCGCGCCTGCCAGGCATTCTCGGCAATGACCACGGCGACGTGGTCCCCCACATAGCGCACCTTGCCCTGCGCAAGCGGCGGGTGCGCCGGCTCCTTCATCGGCTCGCCGTGCTTGTCGGTGACCTGCCAGCCGCAGGGGAGCCCCCCGATCTGGTCAGCGGCCATGTCGTCGCCGGTGAACACCGCTACCACACCGGGCGCCTTGCGCGCCGCCGAGGTGTCGATCGAACGGATGCGGGCGTGGGCGTGCGGCGACCGCACGAAAAACGCCCAGGTCTGGCCCGGCAGGGAGATGTCGTCGGTGTAGTGGCCTCCCCCGGTCAGGAAACGGTTGTCTTCAAGACGCTTCACCGAAGCGCCAATGCCGGTTTCGCTCATGGCTCATCCCTCCATAGCCTGGGCGCCCGCCTTCACGGCGCGGACGATGTTCTGGTAGCCGGTGCAGCGGCAGTAGTTGCCCTCCAGCTGATGCCGGATGACCTCGTCCGAGGCTCCGGGGTAGCGCCGCACCAGATCGATCGCGCTCATCACCATGCCCGGGGTGCAGAATCCGCACTGCAGGCCGTGGTACTCCTTGAACGCTGCCTGCATGGGATGCAGCTCGCCGTCGGAGGCGATCCCCTCGATGGTGGTCACCTCGGCACCGTCCGCGTCTGCGGCCAGGATGCCGCAGGACTTTACCGCACGGCCGTCGATGTGGATGGTGCAGGCGCCGCACTGGTTGGTGTCACAGCCGATGTGGGTCCCCGTCAGGCCCAGCGTCTCGCGCAGGAACTGGACGAGCAGGGTGCGTGGCTCGACCTCGGCCGAAACGGGTCGGCCGTTGACGGTCAGGGAAATTGAGATGCCCATGAGACTCCTCCGTGATGCATGTTGGCCCGCCGCAGCCGTGCCGGGGGTTCCGGTGCTGCGGTCGTCGTCAGCGGCCGGCGGCCGCCGCGCTCGCGGTTCTCGCGTTACGAGTCATCGCGGCCCTCCGCAACCGCCAGGGCGGTCGCCAGACGACCGGGTTTCCGGAAGGCGCGCCGCACTATGGCTCGGCTTGCGGCGTCGCCGGTGATTCGGCTCCGGTGCCGGACGGATGCTCAGGACTCCGTCTCCTCTTCTTCGCCGCTCTCTTCGCCGCCGAAGCGGGCGACGAGGGCGCCGAAGAACTGGTTGGCCAGCTTGCGGGCGGCACTGTTGACCAGGCGTGATCCGATCTGTGCCAGCTTCCCCCCGACCGTGGCGCTGACCTCGTAGCTCAGCAGCGTTCCGTCGTCCTCGTCCGGCTGCAGTCGCACCGAGGTGCTGCCCTTGCCGAACCCGGCGGTGCCCCCCTGGCCCTCAAATGAAATAGTGTAGCTGTTGGGCGGGTCGATGTCCGATAGGGTGCCGCGTCCCTTGAAGCGCGCCTTGACCGGGCCGAATTTCGCGGTGAGTGTCACGTCCAGCTCGGTGTCGGAAACCTGCTCGACCGATTCGGCCCCGGGTATGCAGTCGGCCAGCACGTCGGCGTCGTTGAGCGCTTCCCAGACCTCGTGCTGGGAGGCCGGGATGTGCCGCTCGCCGGTCATGTCCATGAGCGTTCCTCCAGGGAATTCGGCGTGGTCCCCGTGCGGGGCGACGCTCCTATTTAACAGCGGAATGCCGGGCGGGTAAACGTGTCGTCCGGAGATGCCGGGCCGGAGCGTTGTGCGCGGCGCGCCCGAAGCCACCAAGCAAGCGCTCGGTTTACAGCATTCCGCGCCTGGTTTAACTTGCGTTGCAGGATCCCTGCGCCGTGCCGTACGGGCGCCCCGGCGGGGCTGAAAGGTCACTCCGGCGGGTCCGGCGCCGGGTACGGAGGCGAGATGTCTGGCAGCAGCCCCTTCTACACCCAGGACCACGAGATCTTTCGCGATTCCGTCCGCCGCTTCGTCGAGAAGGAGATCCGGCCGTACGTCGACGAGTGGGACGAGGCCGGCGAGTTTCCGCGCGCGCTGTACCGGCGGGCGGCGGAGGCCGGCGTCCTGGGACTGGGGTTCCCCGAAGAGTACGGCGGCACGCCCGCGCCGGATCCCTTCTACAACATCATCCTCACCGAGGAACTCACCCGCGCCGGTTCGGGCGGCGTGATCGCGAGCCTGATGAGCCTGGGCATCGGCCTGCCCCCCGTCGTGCACCTCGGGACCGAGGATCAGAAGCGTCGTTTCGTGCCGCCGGTGATGGCCGGGGAGAAGATCAGCGCGCTGGCCGTCACGGAGCCCTCCGGCGGCTCCGACGTGGCCAACCTGCGCACCACGGCCCGGCGCGACGGCGATCACTACGTGGTCAGCGGCTCCAAGACCTTCATCACCTCCGGGGTCCGGGCCGACTTGTACACGGTAGCCGTGCGTACCGGGGGACCGGGCATGGACGGTATCTCTCTGCTCGTGGTGGAGAAGGGCACGCCGGGCTTCAACCAGACACCCCTGAAGAAGATGGGCTGGTGGTGCTCGGACACCGCGACGCTGTACTTCGACGACTGCCGCGTCCCGGCGGACAACCTGTTGGGTCCGGAGAACGGTGGATTCATGGGCATCATGCGGAATTTCAACGGTGAGCGCCTCGGGCTCGCCGCCCAGGCCTGCGGCTTCGCCCGAGTGTGCATCGAGGAGGCCACCGCCTACGCGCGCGAGCGCACCACCTTCGGGCGGCCGCTGATCGACAACCAGGTGGTCCGGCACCGTCTGGTAGACATGAACATGAAGGTGAATGCGGCCCGGGCCTACCTGGATGAGCTCGCGTGGCGGGTCCACCAGGGGGAGACCCCGGTCGCCGACCTGTGCATGCTCAAAAACCTCGCGGCCGGCACGCTCGAGTACTGCGCCTCGGAGGCGATACAGGTCTTCGGCGGCGCCGGCTACATGCGCGGCACGCCGGTGGAGAGGATCTACCGCGAAACCAAGGTGCTCACCATCGGCGGCGGCTCGAGCGAGATCATGAAGGATCTGGCGGCGCGCCAGATGGGGATGTGACGGATATCCGGCGGGGGAATACGGCGATGGCCTGCCGGGGCTCAAGCAGATCGTGGTGATCGGCCCGGCCGCGGACGCGGAGCTCGGCCCTGGGCGCCACAGCTACGCGCGACCCTGCGGCATCGCCAGACCCTCGAGCTTCCCTGGGATCCGCCGGGCAACGATGACCTGCTGCCCCTGCTCTACACCGGCGGCACCACCGGCTATCCCAAGGGCGTGATGCGGGACGTGCAGCTCTACCGGGAGAACCGGCGCATCCTGGCGCCCATGTTCAAGCGCCTGCTGCCACACGGCTGAAGGACGCGCCGTCGCCGCTGCCGGGCTTCCTGCAGTCGGGGCTGTGCCGCCGGCCGATCGGGAAGCCCGTGGTGCAGCGCTTCGCCGGCAACCTGCCGGGGAGGTCCATGCGCGAGCGCTACGCCGGCGATCTCGAGACCGTGGCGAAGAAGGCGAAGGCCACGCGCAGCGTGCCCAACGTCACGCTGCCGGCCCGCCCGCTGATGCACGGCGCGGGTGTTCGAGTCCGGGATCATTCCGGACTACCTCGGGGAGCGCTGGACGTTGTCACCGAAGGCCTGAAAACGGGCGACCTCCGCTTCAATGCCCCTTTCGGCCGCTGAAGCTGGCGTCCGCGCAGCTGCAAACCTGCTATCCTGTGCCCCCCTTTCGCGGTGGCCGTGAGACGCGATGCATGCCCTGTCCCTGAAGGAGCTGAACAAGACCTACAGCAATGGCGTGGTGGCGCTGCGGGGCGTCTCCCTGGATGTCGAGGCGGGGGACTTCTACGCGCTGCTCGGGCCCAACGGGGCGGGGAAGTCCACCACCATCGGGATCATCAGCTCGCTGGTGAACAAGACCGCGGGGCGGGTGACCGTTTTCGGCCACGACATGGACCGTGAGCCGGAAGCGGTCAAGGCCTGTCTCGGGCTGGTGCCGCAGGAGATCAACTTCAACAACTTCGAGAAGTGTCGCCAGATCCTGATGAATCAGGCCGGCTTCTACGGGCTGCCCTACGAGCGCGCCCGCAAGCGCAGCGACGCCTGCTTGCGCCAGCTGGGCCTGTGGGCCAAGCGCGACGACATCGCGCGCAACCTCTCCGGCGGGATGAAACGGCGCCTGATGATCGCCCGCGCGCTGGTCCACGAGCCCAGGCTGCTGATCCTGGACGAGCCGACCGCGGGGGTCGACATCGAGATCCGCCGGTCGATGTGGACTTTCCTGCGGGAGATCAACACCGAGGGCACCACCATCATCCTCACCACGCACTACCTCGAGGAGGCCGAGAGCCTGTGCCGCAACATCGGCATCATCGATCGGGGCGAGATCGTCGAGGACACCTCGATGAAGGAGCTGCTGCGCCGCCTCGACACCGAGACCTACGTGCTGTACCTGGACGGGCGGGTCGAGGATCTGCCGCCGCTGCCCGGCTACGCCGTGGAAGCGGTGGACGAGAATACCGTGGAGCTGTCGGTGCACCGCGGCCAGGGACTCACCGAGGCCTTCGGCGAGCTGCGCGAGGCCGGTTTCGAGGTACTGAGCATGCGCAATAAGGCCAACCGGCTGGAGCAGCTGTTCATGAGCCTGGTGAGCAGCACCCATGAGCCGCCCGTGGCGACGGCCAGTGACCGCCGGGTGTCCGTGTGAGAGCGGCGCCGTGAACCACTACATCGCGTTCCGCACCATCTTGTTCCGCGAGATCCAGCGTTTCTCGCGGATCTGGCTGCAGACCATCGTGCCGCCCGCGATCACCATGACCCTGTACTTCGTGATCTTCGGTGGCCTGATCGGGTCGCAGATCCGGCACATGGACGGCTACAGCTACATGCAGTACATGGCGCCGGGCATCATCATGATGGCGGTGATCACCAACTCGTACTCCAATGTCGTGTCCTCGTTTTTCGGCGCCAAGTTCCAGCGCCACATCGAGGAGCTGCTGGTGGCACCGGTCCCCAACTACCTGATCCTGCTCGGCTACATTGGCGGCGGCGTTGCGCGCGGGCTGCTGGTGGGGGTGCTGGTGACCTGCGTGGCCCTGTTCTTTACCCACCTGCACGTCTCCAGCCCCCTCATTACCGCGTCGGTGGTGTTGCTGACCTCGGTGCTGTTCTCGCTGGGTGGATTCATCAACGCCGTCTTCGCCACCAAGTTCGACGACATCTCCATCGTCCCGACCTTCGTGCTGACGCCGCTGACCTATCTCGGGGGTGTGTTCTACTCGATCAAGATGCTGCCCGATTTCTGGCGGCACGTGTCCATGGTCAACCCCATCCTGTACATGGTCAACGCCTTCCGCTACGGGATCCTGGGGGTGTCCGACATCAACATCGTGGCCGCCTACCTGATCATCGGCCTGTTCGTCGTTATCCTGTTCGTATTCAGCCTGCACCTGCTCAACCGCGGGACGGGCATTCGCAGCTGAACCGGGAGGTGGTCTCATGGCACTGGCACTTATCACTGGCGGTGGCACCGGCCTTGGGCGGGCCGCGACCCTGGCGCTGGCACGGCGCGGGATGGATGTACTGGCGGTCGGGCGGCGGCCGGAGCCGCTGCGGCAGACCCAGGAGCAGGAACCGGACCGGGTCCGGGTGCTTCCGGCCGACGTGTCCCGGGAGGAAGGGCGGGCCGCCATCGTGGACGCGGTCGGCGAGGGGCCGCTGGCCTGCCTGGTCCACAACGCCGGGGTGCTCACGCCGGTCGCGCCGCTGGCCGAGGTGACGCTGGAGCAGTGGCGCGAGCACCAGGCGATCAACGTCGAGGGACCACTGTTCCTGACGGCCGCGCTGCTCGAGCCACTGCGCGGCGGGCGCGTGCTGCACGTTTCGTCGGGCGCGGCGCATCACGCGTATCGCGGCTGGGGTGCCTACTGTACCTCCAAGGCTGCGCTGCACATGATCTACCAGGTGTACCGGGAGGAGCTGGCCGACCGGGACATCGCGGTCGGCAGCATCCGGCCCGGCGTGGTGGACACGCCCATGCAGGCAAAGGTGCGGGAGCTGCCGCCAGAGGTGTTTCCCGACCGGCAGCGGTTTGTGGAGCTGAAACGCGCGGGCAGGCTGCTCGATCCCGCACGCTCGGCTGCCGCGATGGTGTCCCTGCTGCTGGATACCGACCGGCAGCGATTCAGCCAGCAGGAGTGGGACGTGCGGGATCTGCCCTGAGCCGGAGCTTGTTTCGTGGCAGGCGCGGGTCAGGGCGTAAGCGAGCGAGCCGTCGGAGCGGACACGTGGCGGCGTTGGCGGCCAGCGCGCGATTTGCATGACCCCATCCGCGTGGCACAATGGCGAGAGCAAAAGAATGCATAAGGAGGCGGGGAGGAGGTCATCATGATCCACGCGCCCGACAAAGTGCGCCCACAGGTGCAGAACGTCTACGAGAACCTTATCCGCAGCGATTATCCTGATGGCTACTATTCCGGCGCCCTGCTCAGAAGGGAAGGCGGCGAGCACTACGCGCTCAACGGCTTCGAGCCGCGCTGGACGGCGGCCGGGGCCTGGGGAATTGACTGCTACCGCGAGGAAGACGACAGCGTCGTGGTCGGCTTCTTCGGCAACGAGGACAACTTCCTGGAGTGGTACGGCGAGGTCGTTAACGCCGGGATGCTGGCGCGGGATCCCGGCGACGGCGCGGCCGTGCAGGCCTGCCGCAAGCGGGCCCTGGAAGGCGGCGACTGGCGCCGGATCTACCAGCCCGAGGGACCGGAAGCCGGCGACTGACCGGGCGCGCCGGGACGGTCTAGGCCGGGCGGTGCGGCGGCTCCTCCTCGATGCCGAGGATCTCGTCCAGGAAGTTCGCGAAGATCCGCCGGATCGCGGGCAGGGATTCCGCAAGCCTGTGGCCGCCGTCGAGTACGTGCAGCGCGGCCCGATGCGTCTGGGCGAAACGGATGGCGTTTGCTACCGGCACCACGTTGTCCCGCCAGCCGTGCACCACGGCCATCCGCTTCGCCTGGACCATGGGGTCCGCCTCGTAGCCGGGAAGATACATCGCCGGCGCCATCAGGAACAGTCCGTCGGGGCGCAGCGAGCCGCTCGCCACCGCGGACACGTAGGCGCCCATGCTCGACCCGACCAGCACCAGGTGGCCGGCGGTGGCAGGGTGCTCGTCCAGAAGCTGCCGGACCCGCGCGTCCGGATCGCGCGTGTGGCTGTAGTCGGGGCTGCACACGCGAAAGCCGCGTTCCCGGGCGACGACCGCGAGCGCGCTGATCTTGGTGCCCCATGGCCCGCTTTCCATGCCGTGGGCGAAGTAGAGCAGGTCGGGCTCGCCGGAATCCACTGATTGCATTGGCCTCTCCGCACCGGGACCGCAATCCATTCTACCCGCCCCCGGAGAGGTTTCCAGCGGTGATCGCTTTCCGCGGGCATCCGCCCGGCGCTCTGCCACCGCGCGCATATGCGAGACTGCGGTCTGACCGAGCGGGCCGGCAGCCTGCCGGGGGCCGAATCGGGAGAGGAGCGCGATGAAGAAGGATACGCGACTGGTGGAGGCCGGACGGGAGCCGGCAGCCCATCACGGGACGGTGAATCCGCCCGTATACCACGCTTCCACGGTGCTGTTTCCTACCCTGCAGGCCCTGCGGGAGGCCGGCCGCCACCCCTTCGAGGGCGTGTTCTACGGTCGGCACGGCACGCCCACGACCTTCGCATTTCAGCAGGCCATGGCGGAGCTCGAAGGGGCCCACGGCGCGGTCGCAGTGTCGTCGGGCCTGGCCGCGATCGCCCTGTGCCTGTGCGCCTTCGTGCAGGCCGGCGATCACCTGCTGGTCTCGGATAACGTCTACGGACCGACACGCAGGTTCTGTGACGGAACCCTGGCGGGCTTCGGCGTCGAGACCACCTATTTCGATCCCGCGGCCGGTGCGGACGTCGAGCGCCTGTTCCGCGAAAATACCCGGCTGGTGTTCATGGAGAGCCCGGGCTCGCTCACCTTCGAGGTCCAGGACGTGCCGGCCATCGCGGCCGCCGCGCGCCACCGGGGCGTGCTCAGCGCCATTGACAATACCTGGGCCACGCCGCTGTATTGCAACGCCATCGGGCATGGCGTGGATCTTTCCATCCACGCTGCCACCAAGTACATCGTGGGCCATTCCGACGCGATGCTGGGCGTGATCAACGCCACCGAGCAGGCCTGGGGGCCGCTGCGCCGGCGCCTCGCCGCCTTCGGCAACTGTCCCGGCGCGGACGAGCTCTATCTGGGCCTACGCGGGCTGCGTACCCTGGGCGTACGCCTGGCGCGCCACCAGCAGACCGCGCTGGCGCTCGCCGAGTGGCTCTCCGCGCGCCCCGAAGTCCGCCAGGTCCGGTACCCCGCGCTGCCCGGCGACCCGGGGCACGCGCTGTGGCGGCGCGATTTCGAGGGCGCCAGCGGGCTGTTCGGCGTGCTGCTGGAGCCGGTACCGGAGGGCGCGCTGGCCGCGATGCTGGATCACCTTGAGTTGTTCGGCATGGGCTATAGCTGGGGCGGGTTCGAGAGCCTGATCCTGCCCACCGACCCGGCTCCGTTGCGCAGCGCGGTCCCCTGGGAAGAGCGCGGCCCGCTGCTGCGGATACACGCGGGTCTGGAGGATCCCGACGACCTGCGGCGCGATTTGGAGGCGGGCCTGGAGCGTTTGCACCGGGGGGCGAAGTGAGGCCCGGGGCGCCCCCCGTTCCAGCCACACGGTGATCCCGGCACGACCGGCCTCGAAGCACGCGCGGCACAACAGCGCCTCGCTGCGCCCCGATTATGCCAGAGCACGCGCCCTCCGGCGGTCCCGGTCAGGCGTTGTGGCGGCTCCGGTCCCCGCCCCCGCCGTGTCCGGGACGGCGACGCATGGGGTACCGGCTGCGGGGACGAGCCTGGCTTACCCGAATCCGATGATCGTCCATCTCGTGCCCGTCCAGCACGGCCACGGCGGCGGGAACCGCGTCGCTGTCCATCTCGACAAAAGCGAATCCGCGCGGGCGGCCGGATTCGCGATCGGTGATCACGCTCACGCCGTACACCTCGCCGTGCGGCTCGAACAGCTCCCGCAGCGCGCTTTCCGTGACGTCCTCGGGCAGATTGCCCACATAGACGGATCGCTTCATTCCCTGATCCTCCTGCCGCTTCGGCGCAGCCGACTCTGAAAAGTACGGGAGGTACTTTTCACCGGTCTCATACATAAGAGTAGTGGCCGCACGCGAATTTGCCTGCGGCGGAGGGAAAGCAGAACAGGAAGGACTTGCCCCAGATCAGGGAAGGTCACCAATGCCCCGGGCACGGCGGCGGGTTGCCGCGCCCGGGGCGTTACCCCGCGGCGTGTTCAGGCGACGCGCGCGTCGCCTGAATCGCTGTCGGACGCGACCGCCTCGACGCTGCGCCGGAGGATCTGGAGACCCTCCGCGATGCCGGCGTCGTCGATGGTTAGCGGCGCGAGGCACTTGATCACCTCGTCGTCGCCGCCGGCGGTCTCCAGCAGCAGCCCATGGCGGAATGCCTCGGCGCAGATGCGCGAGGCCGCGTCCGGATCATGGCAGACCAGTCCGTGCATCATGCCGCGGCCGCGTGCCTGCTCGAAGATCTTCGGAAAGTCGGCAACCAGGCGGTCGAAGCCGTTGCGGATCTTCTCGCCCTTGCGCCGCACGTCACGCGCAAAGCCGTCGTCCTCCCAGTAGGACAAGGCCTCGGCGCCGGTGACGAATGCCAGGTTGTTCCCGCGAAAGGTTCCGTTGTGCTCGCCCGGTTCCCAAACGTCCAGATCGGGCCGGATCAGAACCAGCGCCATGGGCAGGCCGTAGCCTCCGATCGACTTCGACAGGCAGACCATGTCGGGCGTGATGCCGGCGGGCTCGAAGCTGAAGAAGGTGCCGGTGCGGCCGCAGCCGGCCTGGATGTCGTCCAGGATCAGCAGGATCTCCCACTTGCGGCACAGCGCCTCCAGCCGCTGGAGCCATTCCATGCTGGCGACATTGATGCCACCCTCGCCCTGGACCGTCTCCACGATCATGGCGGCCGGCAGGTCCAGCCCGCTACCCTGGTCCTCGAGGGTCTTCTCGAGGTAGTCGATGGTGTCGGCCTCGTCGCCCAGGTAGCCGTCGTAGGGCATGCTCACGGCATTGCCCAGGGGGATGCCCGCGCCGCTGCGCTTGAAGTTGTTACCGGTCACCGCCAGCGCGCCGATGGTCATGCCGTGGTAGCCGTTGGTGAAGCCGATGATGGTTTCGCGCCCGGTGACCTTGCGCGCCAGCTTCATGGCGCTCTCCACCGCGTTGGTGCCGGTGGGGCCGGGAAACTGGATCTTGTAGCTCAGCCCGCGCGGCTGCAGGATCACCCGGTCGAAGCGCTCCAGGAAGGTGCGCTTGGAAGTGCTGGCCATATCGAGGCTGTGGCTGATGCCGTCTGCTTCGATGTAATCGAGCAGCCTGCGCTTGAGACGATCGTTGTTGTGCCCGTAGTTCAGGGCGCCGGCACCACCGAAGAAGTCCACGTAGCGCTTGCCCTGCTCGTCCCAGAGCAAATGGCCCTTGGCCCGCTCGAACACGGCAGGGAAGCCTCGGCAATAGCTTCGGACCTCCGACTCGAGGGTTTCGAATACGTTATCCATGTCGTATCACCGCCTGGTGGTTGCGATTGAACGGTTTGAACGGAGAGAGACGCGCGGCGCGAATCAGGACCGCAGCGGGCCGATCCGCAGGAGCATTTCCGGCTCGTGGCCACGGTCGGGGAACAGCTCCGAGGGGAAGCACGGCAGCTCCTCGATGCTGGTTCCCTGCTTGCGCGCATAGGAAGCGAACAGCGCACGCGAGCTCTCGTTCGAGGGCGTGACGGTGGTCTCGAGAAAGCGCGCGTGCCGGCACGCGTCGAGCTCCATCAGGCCCCGGACCAGCGCGCCCGCGATCCCCTGACCCTGCCACTCCGGATCGACGCCGATCTGCCACAGGAATACGCTATCCGGGCGGTCCGGCGGGACGAAGGCCGTGGTGAATCCGACCGGTGAGTCGCCGGCCTCGGCGACCAGGCAGGTTCGGGTGAAGAACTTGCCCAGCAGAAGGTAGAGATAGGCGGAGTTCAGGTCGAGGGTGCCGGCCCGCTGGATCAGCTGCCACACGCCCGCGCCATCCTCGACGCGCATGGGGCGCAAGCTGTAGCGGGCGTTCTCCCTTTGCTCTTTTTGGGTCGTTCCGGGTTCAGTCAAAACAACGCCTGGAGGTTTTGGCGAGCGGATATTATGCCACAAGGCGGCCGCGCTTGCCCGCCCCCCGGTGCGCGGCCGTGGAACGGGCCGGACTGGCTATGCCAGCATCAGCTCCCGCAGCGTCGCCGCATCGTGCACCGCGTGGCCTTCGGCGTCGTTGTTGAAGTAGGCGTAGACATCGTGCCCCTGCGCCCGCCACTGGTTCAGCCGGCGCGCGTCCCCGGCGAGCTGTTCCCGGGAATAGCCGCCCGCATAGTGATCGCCGTGATAGCGAACGTAGGTCCACGAGGCGGTGAGGCGCCACGGATGGTCCGGCAACATGTCGTGCAGGCACAGGGCGGCCCCGTGCTCGGCGAGCACGGCGTAGACCTCCTCACGCAGCCAGCCGGGATCGCGCAGCTCGACCGCCCACCTGAGGTCCCGCGGAGCGGCCTGCAGGAAGGCGTCCAGGCGTTGCGGCCTGGGCTTCCAGCGGGGCGGCAGCTGGACGAGGATCGGCCCGAGGTGCTCGCCCAGCTCGCGTACCGGCTCCAGGAATCTCTGCAACAGACTTTCCGGCTCGCGCAGCCGCTTGACGTGGCTGCCGTAGCGGCTGAACTTGACCGCGTAGAGGAAACCGTCCGGCGCCGCCTCGCGCCAGTGCGCCGCCGTCGCCGGCTTCGGCAGGCCGTAGAAGGTGTTGTTGAGCTCGACCGTGTCGAAGCGTTCCGCGTAATAGTCGAACCAGCGGCTGCGGGGCAGGTCGTCGGGGTAGAAGGTGCCGCGCCAGTGGTCGTACTGGTAGCCGGAAGTCCCGATGCGAAGAGTTCCCGTGGTTTGCGCCATGGTGTGGCCTCCCGCCTTGAGCGCCGGGCGGGCCGGAACCGCCCCGGGGAACGTCAGGCCTCGCCCAGACCGACCGAGAACATGCTCTCCAGGTCGTGACGCGAGTACGCCCGGAACGCGAGCAGCGTTTCCGATCCGGTGATGCCGTCGAGCTTGAGCATGTGCCGCGTCACCAGGTCGGCCAGCTCACCGTTGGTGCCGACGCGGATGATGGCGATGATGTCGTAGCGGCCGCTCACCGAGTAGGCCTCCGAGATGCCTTGCATCTCCGCCAGCTGCTCCGCCACATCATTGACCTTATGGCGGTCCACGTTGAGCAGGACGATCGCGGTGACCATGGGCAGGGCTCCTTGTACCCGTTCGCCGGGAACTGCAATCTTACTAGCTAACCGGGCCGGAGGTAATGCCGCATCCCGGCGCGGGCGCCTTCGGTGCCGCGCGCGGGGTTTGATCACGGTCAGCGCGCCTGCGCGGTGGCGTAGGCATACTTTGCGTGGCTGGTCGCGGGAGACGGCGCATGAACGCCCTGATGACGGCGGGCAGGGTGGTGGGCGGCCTCGGCCTGTTCCTGCTCGCCATGAGCATGATTACCGAGGGTCTCAAGACCGCCGGTGCGGCCCAGCTGCGGCAGATCCTGGTGGGTGCCAGCCGCAGTCGTGCGCGTGGCATCGCCAGCGGGTTCGTGATTACCGCGGTGGTCCAGTCATCGAGCGCCGTCACGGTCGCGGTGATCGGCTTCGTCAACGCAGGCCTGATGACCCTGTACCAGTCCCTGGGCGTGCTGGTCGGGGCCAATGTTGGCACGACCATGACGAGCTGGCTGGTGGCCGCCGTGGGCTTCGAGGTGCCCCTGGAGAGCTTCGCGCTGCCGCTGGTGGGGCTGGGCATGCTGCTGCGCCTCGCGCGGCCGGGACGCCGCCTGGGATCGCTCGGCCTGGCGCTGGCGGGCTTCGGGCTGTTCTTCGTCGGGCTGGCGGTGCTGCGCGAAAGCCTGGGAGCCTTGGCCGGCAGCGTGCAGCCGATCCTGACCCTGGGATCGAGCGGCTGGCGCGTGCTCGGCTTCGTGCTGGCCGGGACCGCGTTCACCCTCGTGACCCAGTCCTCCAGTGCCGCGATTGCCCTGATCCTGAGCGCCGCGGGGGGCGGCGCGCTGGGACTGCCCGCGGCGGCCGCGATGGTGATCGGGGCCAACGTGGGCACCACCTCGACCGCGGTGATGGCCACGCTCGGCGCCACCCCGAACGCCCGGCGCGTGGCCGCCGGCCACGTGGTGTTCAACGTCCTCACGGCCGTGATCGCGCTCGCGATGCTGCCGCTGCTGCTGTGGCTGGTCGCCGGGGTCGGGCGCTTGCTGGGTCTGCCGGGGTCCGCGCCGGTGATCCTGGCGCTGTTCCACACCACCTTCAACCTGCTGGGGCTGGGGCTCGTCTGGCCATTGCTGCCGCGCCTGGCCAGCTTCCTGCAGCGCCGCTTCGTCACGGCGGAGGAGGACGAGGCTCGGCCGCGCTACCTGGACCGCACCGCCGCGGCGACACCGGGGCTCGGCAGCAGCGCGGTGGTGATGGAGCTGGGGCATCTGGGCGAGCTCGCGCGTTCGGCGGGGCGGCTGGCCCTGGCGACGGGTCCGCTGCATCTGCGAGAGATACGCGCGTGCGCCGCCTCCGCGATGTCGCTGGCCACCGCCGTGACGGAGTTCGTACCGCGGTACGCGGAGGGCGGGCCGGGCGCCGGGGGCCGCAGCTGGGCGCCACTGATGCTGCGTACGGCGCGCTATTTCAGCGAGGCCGCGGCGGCAGCCGGCTCGCTCGCGCGGGACCCGGAAGGCCGTGACCGCCACCCCGCGCCGGCGGTGGCGGAACTGGCGGCCGCCGCGGCCGCCGTGCTGGAACGGGCCGCGGGGGATGCAGCGGACTTCTCGCCGGAAGCCTGCAACGCCGCGCTGGCCGCGATCGAGCCCGCCTACCAGGAGGCCAAGGCGGCGCTGCTCAAGGCGGGTGCGGACGGCAGGCTGGACCTAGCGGCAATGGTGGCCGAGCTGGACCGCATCGGCCGCGTGCGGCGACTGGCCCAGCAGGCGACCAAGGGCGCCCACCAGCTGCACCGGCTGCGCGCGGCCCTGCTGCCGGCTGCCGGCTCCATGCCGGCGGAGCCCGCGAAGGCGTGACCCTCGCCGCGCCCGTCCGGGGCGTTGTTGAAAAAGTCCGTCCATAGCTCTTTTTCAACAGCCCCCTAGAGCACGGCGACGCGCCGGATCAGGCTCAGGTAGGCGTCATCGTAGCCGATGCCGGCGTCTGCCAGATGGTTGCGCAGGAACAGCCGCAGGCGCGCCAGCTTCGAGTCGCCACCGCCCGTCTCACGCTGGTGCAGGGCCTCGGCGAGCAGCGTCACGCCGCCCAGCAGCACCCCCATCAGCTCGACCGCATCGCGCACGATCAGTGTCTGGCGCGCAGCATCGGCGTCTCGCAGGCCGACCAGCATGGCCGAGAGACGGTCACGTCCCCGTTCCAGGACGCTCTTCTCGGGTCCGTCTTCCAGCGCCTCCAGTCGGCGCTCCAGCCAGGCGAGGTAGAGCCGGTCCAGCTCCAGCCGGTGGACGTCGCGAAGCGTCTGCATGCGCAGCGTGTTGTGCGTGCCTTCCCAGTTCTCGAACACGATACTGTCGCGCAGCAGCCGGGGTATCGCCGAGAAGGTCTCGATCGCGCCGTTACCGGCCAGCACGTCGAGGCAGTGATGGATGTGATCGACGCCCCAGCGGGCGGAGACGTACTTGTTGACGTTCGCCAGCAGCCGCAGCAGCCGTCGCGTATCCTCGTCCGCCTCTTCCCCGGTGTCGTAGCGGTCCTGAATCCGGGTGGTGGCGAAGATGCCGGCGAGCAGGGCTCCGTGGTCAGCGCGTACGGCGGCGAGATTTTCCTGCACCAGCGGGTAGTCACCGATCACGTGCCCGAAAGCCACCCGGTGGCGGGCGTAGGCGTGGGCGATGTCGAACGCGCGCTTGATCAGGCCGCAGAAGCCCACGGTGTTGTACAGCCGCGAGAGGTGCAGGACGTTCTCCATCACCATGCGGAAGCCCTGCTCCAGGGGCCCCATGTGCCAGGCCACCGCGCCCAGGAAGTCCATCTCGCCGGAGGCCATGCTGCTAGTGCCGAGCTTTTCCTTCAGCCGGCGGATCCGGTAGTCGTTGTGCCGGCCGTCCTCCAGGTACGCCGGAACCAGGAACAGTCCCAGGCCGCGGGTGCCCTCGCGCGTTGGGTCGTAACGGGCGGTCATCAGGATCAGGTCGGCGTTGGCGTTGGAGCAGAACCACTTTTCGCCGGTGATATGCCAGCTGCCGTCGGCGGCGCGCGCGGCCACCGTGGCGTTGCGTCCCACGTCCGAACCGCCCTGGACCTCGGTCAGGAACTGGGCGCCGGTAAAATTCTCGGCGTAGGAGGGCGCGCTCAGGCGTCGCAGGTATTCCTCCCGCCGCGGCGGGCCCTCGACCCTCTGCAACACCCGGATCAAGCCGGCACTGCACGCGATGGGACAGTTGTGACCCGCTTCGCCGGCGTGCGTCGACAGGTAGTACAGGCGGAAGTGATCGAGCAGGCCCCCGGCGCCCAACAGGCGCTCCATCATGCCGGAGCCGTAGATGATGTCCCCGGCCTGGTCGTAAGCGGGGTGGTGCACCACCCGGTCCACACGGCGGCCGACACCGTCCCAGGCCTCCAGGCGCGGCAGGTTCAGGCGGTAGCTGTTCTCCGCCACCAGGTCCTCCAGCTCGCCGGTGACCCGGGCGCCGAAAGCCTCGCATTCGGCGGTCTTCGCCTGGTGGCTGTCGGGAAAGTACAGGCGCAGGCTATGGACGAAGTCCGGGTCGCCGGCGACCGGGTTGGCACGGATCGCCTGCTGCCAGGCGGCGAGCTCGTCGCGCCCCGCATCGTGTCCGGGCAGGGTGGGGCCGGCGCCGGGTTCGCGGTCATCGCCGGACCACGGCTTATCGTTGGCTGGCTGGCTCATGACGTTTCCTTCGTGTGGTTTCGGGCAAGCTCCGCGCGGCGGGTGCGCATCCGCGCGGCCAGGGCGACGAGCTCCTGCTCCAGCGCCTGGATCTCCCGGATGCGCGCGCGGATCTCGGCCAGCTTGCGCTCGCCGAAGGCCAGCGAGCGGTCGATCTGGGTCAGCTCGTCGAGGTCGGTATCCCAGAAGCCGATCATCCGGGCGATCTCGTCCAGGCTGTAGCCGAAGTGCTTGCCGCGCAGGATGAGCTTGAGCCGGGCGCGTTCGTGACGGTCGTAGAGGCGGTGGTTGCCGCGCGTGCGGCGGGGCGCCAGGAGGCCGCGCTTCTCGTAGTAGCGGATCGAAGACGCGGTGATGCCCAGCTCGGACGCGAGATCGGAGATGCTGTAGCCCTGCCCGCTGCGGTTCGCCGCATCCACGGATGCTGTCCCTTAAGTTAACGTTAGATTTAACTTTAGGCGGTGCGCGCAGGCCGGTCAAGACCGGAAAACGGGCCGCGAAACCATTCTTCTCCAATTGCTGCTCATGGCCGGTCCGCCTCCCGGGGCGGGTTCCGCAGCTCGATCCAGGTGGCGCGCGCCACGCGCAGGCGCCGCCGGAGGGGGCGCGGGCGGCGGAGGGTGACCTCGGCGGGCTCGTCCAGGGCCTGCGCGGGCAGACCCGTGGCGTAGCCGCCATCGACGGAGGAGGGCGGTCCGCAGTAGCGGGGCTCGATGATCAGGCTCTGGTCCATGGCGGTCCCGGGAGCAGCCGCGGCGCGACCTCAGGGCCGCGGTGCCTGGCGGTCGGGCCGCGAGTGACGCCACTCGGCGAGCAGGGTGCGCAGGGTGGACACGAAGGCCAGCGGCTGGTCCAGGAAGAGGTGATGACGGGCCTCGGGGATGGCCACGAAGGGTACGCTGCTGTCCAGCACCTGGAACATGTAGTCGGCGATATCCTGCGTGAACAGGTCGCTCTGCTGCCCGTAGATCACCGCCACCCGGCAGCGGATGCTGGACAAGGCCTCCGACTGGTTGGGGATACGGAAGTGCTTGAACAGCTGGTCATCGAACTTCCACATCCAGCCGCCTTCCACCTCCATCAGCGAATGGCGGGCGATGTAGTCGAGCACCCAGGGGTTGTCGCAGCGCTGCGGCGGCATCAGCCGGAAGCGCTCGAGAGCGGTACCCAGGTCCGGGTAGACGCGCTTGGGACGGATCGGGGAGCGCCTCGGGTCGTGCTCCCAGTCGTAGTCCGGCGGCCGCACCGGGGAGTCCACCAGCACCACTCCGCGCACGCGGTCGGCGTAGCTGATGGCGGTCTGCAGCGTGACGAACCCGCCGAAGCTGTGTCCCACGATGACCGTGTCGTCGCCGAATCCGGCGTCCGCGCAAACGCTCATCAGCTCGTTGGTGAAGGTGTCCACCGCGTAGCGCTTGCGGTGTCCGCTGTCGCCCATGCCGCCCAGGTCCAGCGCCGCGACCTGGTAGTGGTCGAGAAAGAACGGCGCGATGAAATCCCACCAGTGCGAGTGGGCACCGTTACCGTGCACCAGCAGCAGGCCGGGCTTGCCGCGGTCCCCCCAATGGCGGTAGTGGATGGGGCAGTTTTCGACGTCGATGCCGCGGTCTTCCTGCGGGGTCTCCAGGGCCCGGCGGAACCAGTCCGGGGCCGGCGGTTGGTGTTGGCTCATGGTCTTCCCGGTTGCATGACGGAACAATGGGCGGATTATGCCATCTGGCGCACCGCGGGTCCCGGGGTCCCGCGGCAAGCAGACACAACTGCGCCCGCACGTGGCGGGCGCATGCACGGGCGGCTGCCTGCGGCGGCCGCTCACCGGGGCCGGATCGGCCGGCAGTCGTCGTCAGTCAGGAACAGCGGCCGCCGGCGGCGCGCCGCGTACGGCGCCTGCAACCGGTTGTCGATGCTGTTGTAGACGAAGAACGCATTGCTGCGCGGGAACGGCGACATGTTGGCGTTGGACCCGTGCAGCGTGTTGCAGTCGAAGAACAGCACCGGGCCGGCCGGCCCCTTGGGCGCGCGGATACCGCCGCGCTCGATCAGCTCGGCCAGGGACTCGCGGTCGGGCACGCCGATCTGCTGGTCCTTCAGCGAGCTCTTGTAGTTGTCGTCGGGCGTCGCGCCGACGCAGGGGACGAAGTACCTGTGCGAGCCCGGGACCAGCATCAGCGGGCCGTTGAACTCGTTGTTGTCGGTGAGGATGATCGAGCAGCGCACCGCGCGCATGCGGGGCATGCCGTCCTCGGCGTGCCAGGTCTCGAAGTCCGAGTGCCAGTTGAAGCCCTTGCCTTCGAAGCCCGGCTTGTAGTTGATGCGCGACTGGTGGATGTAGACGTCGCTGCCGAGTATCTGCCGGACGGGCTCGACGAACCGCCGATCGCGCCCCAGCGCGGCCAGCAGGGGGGAAATCCGGTGCACGCGGAAGATCGAGCGCACCTCGTTGCTGCGCGGCTCGCGCAGCACGCATTCCTCGTCCAGCAGCGACGGATCCTGCAACAGGCGTGTCGGCTCCTCGCGATAGTGCCGGACCTCGTCCGCGGGCAGCAGGCCTTCGTAGAACAGGAAACCGTCGCGCTCGAAGCGCTCGAGATCCTCCGCGCTGAGCGGTCCGGCGGGCGTCTCGCCCGCCGGGGCGTACACCACCGGATCGAGCCGTTCGAACATCGGGATCCTGTGCGTCGTGCGGGGTCGGATAGACGTTCCGGATCGCATCCATATCGCCTCCTCCGTAGCCTGTCCTGCTGAACATGCCGCTTCAGAGCCATCGATGTGGCATGATCCGGCCTCGCACGGGCCGGCCGTCCCGTGTAGTAGTGTCGTATTCCAGGATTTCAACCGCGGTGTGCGCGGCCCGGCCGAGCTGTGCGGCCCCGGGTCCGGGACCGCGGGGGACAGTGGTCATCCCCCCTTGCGCGACGGGGGGTACGCTTAACAGGCCGGCGCGCGGCGGGTCAACCGTTCGCGCGGCTCATATCCGGACGCCGGTCGAACCAGGGACGGGCCTGCTCGAGCTGCCCGGCCAGCCGGAACAGGGTGGCCTCGTCGGCCATCGGCGCGATGAACTGGACGCCGCAGGGCAGACCGTCTGCCGTCCAGTGCAGGGGCAACGACATCGCCGGCAGTCCGGCAAGGTTGGCAAGCTGGGTGAACGGTGTTCGGCTGAGCCCCTCGCTCGCGAGCTTGTCTACCACCCCCGAGGCGAGCAGCACTCGCCCCAGTCCCAGCGCATTGATCACCCGGGTGGCGAAGCGCTCGGCGGTGGATGGCTGCAGCTCGCCGATCCGGGCCGGCGGCTGCGCCAGGGTTGGTGTCAGGTACAGATCGTAGCTGCGGTAGAACGTCCCCATGGCACGCCCGAAGTCGTTCCAGCGCCGCTTGGCGGCAACGTAGTCGCCCGCCGACACGGTCTGGCCGAGCAGGCCGAGCGCCCGGGTGGCCGGCTCCAGTCCGCCCAGCGTCGGCCCGCGGCCTACCCGCTCGATCAGCTCGCGGATGTCCGCGGCCACCTGCCCGAAGTACATGGTCATATAGGATTTCGCCAGCCCGGGGCCGTCCACGTCGGGGGCAGCCGGCTCGGCGCGGTGCCCGAGGTCTTCCAGCAGCTGCGCCGTCTCCTCCACCGCGCGGACGCATTCCGGGTGCACGTCGAGGCCCAGGGGCGAGGTGGTGTTGAAGCCGATGCGCAGGTGTCCGGGATCGCGCCTGACCTCTTCCAGGTAGGGCCGCTCGGGCGGGGCGACGCGGTAGGGCGCTCCGTCGTCGGGGCCCCGGATCGCGTCCAGCATCGCCGCGCTGTCGCGCACCGTGCGGGTGAGCACGTGATCCGATGAGGCGCCGTCCCAGACCTCCGCCTGGGCCGGGCCCACGGGTACGCGGCCACGGCTCGGACGCAGCCCGAACAGGCCGCAGCAGGCGGCCGGGATGCGGATCGAGCCGCCGCCGTCGGTGGCGGAGGCCAGCGGCACGATGCCGGCGGCGACCGCCGCAGCGGAGCCGCCGCTGCTGCCGCCGGGGGTGTACTCGGGGTTCCAGGGGTTGCGGGTGGGACCGAAGGCCTCGGGCTCGGTCACGCCCATCAGCGCGAACTCGGGCGTGTTGGTTTTGCCCAGCACGACCAGGCCGGCGGCGCGGAAGCGCCGGACGATCTCGCTGTCGTAGTCCGGCACGTAGTCCCTCAGGGCCGCGGAGCCATGGCTCATGGGTACCCCGGCCCAGGCGTGGAGGATGTCCTTGAGCAGGAAGGGGACACCGCGGAAGGGGCCGTCCTCCAGCGGCCCGGAGGCGGTCTTGCGGCCGATGTCGTACATCGGCGTCACGATGGCGTTGAGTCGTGGATTGAGCGACTCGGCGCGCCGGATCGCTTCCTCGCAGAGCTCTGCCGGTGTGACTTCTCCCCTGGCCACGAGCTCGGCGAGGCCGAGCCCGTCGTGGCGGTCATAATCATCGGGTGTGGTCACCTGCAACCCCCTTCTTTCCCGGATGGGCATTTGCCAGCGGGCTGCCGCCGGCCGGGATCAACTCCGTTCCATGCCCAGCATCGCTTTCTTCAGCCCGGCATCGGCCGGCCGGTTGCACAGCCGGATGCCGAACAGCGCCTGCTTGAATTTCAGACCCTTGACGGGGAGCTCGAGCTTGCCGTTCCTGTACACGCGGGTGCCCTCGTCCGGCGCGGCGAACAGCACCAGCAACGCGGCCAGCAGGCTTTCGCGAACGGGCACGGGCATGGCGACCTCCCTGTTCACTCCGGATGGATGCGGATCAGTCCTTCCTGGGCGACGGACGCTATCAGGCGGCTATCCCGCGTGTACAAGCTGCCGCGATTGAAGCCGCGCCCGTTGGATGCGCTGGGGCTGTCCTGGACGTAGAGCAGCCAGTCGTCCATGCGGAACTCGCGGTGGAACCACATGGCGTGATCGAGGCTCGCCGCCTGTACGTGACGCTGCAGGAAGGATAGTCCGTGGGGACGCGCGGCGGTGCTTAGCAGCGTGAAATCGGAGGCGTAGGCGAGCATGCACTGGTGCAGCGCGAAGTCGTCTGGCAGCGAGCCGCGGGCACGGATCCAGCAGTGCTTGCGGGGCGGATGCTTGGCGGGCTCGAACAGATCGATGGGCTCGACCGGGCGGATCTCGATCGCTCGCTCGCGGGTGAACACGTCGCGGACCTTTTCCGGTACCCGGTGCGCCACCTCCCGGCGCAGCTCGGTTTCGGACATCAGTCCGTCGGGGCCCGGGAGGTCGGGCATCCGGCTCTGGTGCTCGACGCCGTCTTCGACCACCTGGAAGGAGGCGGACAGGTTGAAGATCGCGCGTCCGTGCTGGATCGCCACCACCCGGCGGGTGGTGAAGCTCCGCCCGTCCCGGATGCGGTCGACCTCGTAGACGATCGGCGCCTCCATGTCGCCCGGGCGCAGGAAATAGCCGTGGATGGAGTGGCAGCGACGATCCTCGACGGTGCGCCCGGCGGCCATCAGGGCCTGGCCCAGGACCTGACCCCCGAACACGCTGCGCCCGCCGATGTCGCGGCTGTCCCCGCGGAACAGGTTCTCCTCGAGCCGCTCCAGGTCGAGCTGGACCAGCAGGTCTTTGAGAATTCCGGACATCCGCCTGTCTCCCTGTGCGTGGAAGGAAAGCACGCGGGCAGCAAGTCTACGCGACCACGCGCCGCTACGGGAGCCCGCAGATGGACCCGCGGGCCGGCTCAGTCCCCGGACCGGACCTCGACTCGATCGACGCGGTCGGCGTAGAAAGCCATATGCCCGCGGATGTCAGATACTTTCTCCAGCGGTTCCAGGTAGCTCCACACGGCGTTCTCTGCCACCCGGCGGGGAGTCCGGACGGTCCAGTAGACCGCATCTCCCTTGTAGGGGCAGTGAGTCTGCCGCGGGGTCGGCTCCAGCAGGTCGGTGCGCACGTCCTCGCGCGGCAGGTAATACACGTCGGGCAGGCCGGTCTCATGCAGGACCACGGCCCTCTCGCTGTCGGCGATTACCGTGTCGTCGAGGTGGATGCGCACGCGCCCCTGCCAGGGCGCGGTACTGACGTCGTGCTTGTCATGGCTGGTGGATCGCATGGTGACCTCCGTCGTGGCGTTGCCAATGAAGGCCCGGGCCGTGCGGGGCCGGCACCGGACCGGGGGACAGCCCGAGGGTCCATGTTAGTGGAGCGCGAGCGCCATGCGGCGCCTGGTGTCCCGAACCCGTGGATCGTCCGGGCCCAGCAGGTCAAACAGCGCCAGCAGGTCGGTCCGGGCCGCTCCGTCGCCGTACCCGGGATGCTCCTCCAGCAGGGTGAGCAGGCGTTCGAGCGCCTCATCGTGGTCACCGGAGAGCACCGCCGCCGCCGCGAGCCGGCGCAGGGCCTCGGAGTCCGACGGCTCCTGCCCGAGGCGGCGCCGGAGCCCGGTGTGGTCGCTCGGGTCACCGGCGATCTCCGCGAACCGGACAAGCCGCGCCGCGGCCTGCAGCGCCGGCTCCTCGCGCGCTTCGCGCGGGGCGGCCTCGAGGGTTGCGCGCGCGCCGGCGGCGTCGCCGTCCGCGATCAGCAGCTCGACCAGGGGCGGATAGAGGCGGTCGTTACCCGGGTCGTCCACCAGGGCCTGCCGCAGGGTGGCGAGGGCTTCCGGCCGGCGGCCGGCCTCCAGCAGGTGGCCCGCCTGCTCCGCGGCGCCATCGGAAGCACGCCGGACATGTCGGTCCAGCAGGGCGCGGATCTGCGGCTCCGGCTGGACGCCGGTGAACTCGTCCACCACCTCGCCGTCCCGGAACAGCTTGACGTTGGGGATGCCGCGGACGCTGAAGCGGGCGGCGAGATCCTGCTCGCGGTCGACATCGACTTTGGCCAGCAGGAAGCCGCCGGCGTACTGCTGCGCGAGGCGTTCCAGCACCGGGCCCAGCATCTTGCATGGACCGCACCAGCCGGCCCAGAAATCCACCAGCACGGGCCGCTCGTGCGAGCCTTCGAGCACCACCGAGGCGAAGTCGGCGGCGGTGACGTTGCGTACGGCTTGGTTCATGCTTCGCTCCGCGGGCTGTGCCTGCAGCAGTAATGCATGTGGGTTGCCGGCTTCCGTTTCAAGGCGCCTCCACGCCGTGCCGCGGCGCTTTCCCGAAGCGCACCGTGTCGGGTGCGAGGCTGCCGGCGGAGATCACGAAGGAGATTGCCTGGTCGACGGTCCAGTCGGTCTCGACCACGTTCTCGATCGGCAGGATCTCCACGTAGCCGGAGGTGGGATTGGGCGTGGTCGGCACGTACACCGAGGCGAGCGTGCCGCCCGTTTCCGGGTCGGTCATGGTGCGAGTGATGAAGCCGATGGTCTTCATCTCCGGCGACGGGAACGGGATCAGCACCACGCGCTGGAGCTGGCCGGGGTGCTGCTGGAAGGCCTCGAGCAACCGTTTGGTCGAGCCGTAGATGCGCTCGACCAGCGGGATGCGCCGGATCAGGCGGTCGAAGGCGTCCAGCACGCGGCGCCCGACGACCCGGGTGGCCAGCCAGCCCAGCAGGTACAGCCCGAGCACTGTCAGCAGCACCGCGACCACGTACTGAAACCAGGGCTGCAGCAACCACTGCGCCACCGTGGGCTGGTACGGGCGTACCGCGCGTGCCATGGCTCGCACCCAGGGCGCCCCCACGCTGCTGAGCCGGGTCAGCACCAGGTGGAACACCCACCACGTCACCCACAGCGGGATCAGGGTGATCACGCCCGCGAGCAGGTAGCGCCGCGCGCGGCGGGCGGGGTGGAATCCGTCTTCGCTGTCCATCGCTTCCCTCGGGCGGGGCGGCAACCTCCCGGCATCATACCCCGCTGCCCGGGCCACGGGGCCACTACCGGCTGCCGGTACGGGAGCCGGAGAGGCTGTCCCGGGCCTGCTCGGCGAGACGGAACTTCTGGATCTTGCCGGTCGATGTGGTCGGCCAGTCCTTGGCATCGACGAAGAACACGTGCCGGGGAATCTTGAACTTCGCCAGGGATTTCCGGCACCAGTCGAGCACCTCGCGGCGCGTGAGACTCTCGCCCGGGCGCAGTTCAACGAAGGCGCAGCCCACGTGATGTTGCACCGGGTCCGGGAGGCCGACCACGTAGGCTTGGTTGACCGCCGGGTGGCGCGTGAGCACCTGCTCGATCTCTTTCGGCACCACGTTTTCCCCGGAGACCTTGTACAACTCGTCACTGCGGCCCGTGAGCTCGAGGTAACCGTCGGCATGCAGGATGCCGAGGTCCCCGGTGCGCAGCCAGCCGTCCTTGTCAATGCGCTTGCCGTTCTCCTCGGGTCGGCGGTAGTAGCCGCGCGCTACCGTGTTGCCGCGCACGCACAGCTCTCCTTCCTCGCCGGAAGGCAGGTCCTCGAGGGTGTGCGGGTCAATGGTCTTGTACTGGACGTTGGCCCCGTTGAACTCGGGCAGGCCCGAGACGCCGCCGGGCTTGATACGCCCTACCCGGGAGGCGACGGTCTCGACCGGGTCGCCGGGCTCGGTGTGCATGGTGGCTGCCGCGGCCTCGGTCATGCCGTAGCCGGTGCAGATCTCGGCCAGGCCCAGCTCCCGGATCGCGCGTTCCCAGAGCGTCGCCGGCGCCGGCGCAGCCGCGCACATCACCGCCTGCAGCGACTCGATGTCGTGTGTGGCCAGGGACGGCTCGGACAGCAGGGCCACGAGCATCGACGGCACGCAGAGGAAGTCGTCGGCCCGGTAGCGTTCGATCAGGTCCAGTGCCTGCCGCGGCGCAAAGTGCTGCTGGGGAATGATGCAGCCGCCGACGAACGTGGCGGCCAGGGTGCCTTCCACCAGGGCGAAGATATGATGCAGCGGCAGCGCGAACAGCATCCGGCGGCCGTCGTTGAACGCGCGGCTGAGCGTGGTGGAGTAGGCCGAGCGCAGGACCATGTCGTGGCTCAGCATGACCCCCCTCGGGTGGCCGGTGGTGCCGGAGGTGTACAGCAGCCAGACGACCTCGTCCGGATACTGCGAGTCGGCCTCGCGCCGGGCGAGGTCTGCGTCGTCGATCCGGTCGGCGCCGTCCAGCAGGCTCTTCCAGCCGGTCCAGCCTTCGCGCAGCCGCCCCGGCCGCGGGCCGCCCAGCAGCAGCACCTGCCGCAGGCGGCTGTCCTCCCGGATACTGATCGCCTCCAGTGCGGCGCGATGGTCGATGGACCCGATGCGGCTCTCGCTGATCACCGCGGTGACGTCTGCATCGGCGAAGGCGAAGCCGACCTCGTCGCGCGTCCACATGCTGTTGACCGGGATGCACACCGCACCGATGCGCGCCAGCGCCAGCACGCAGACCAAAAACTCCGTGCGGTTGCTCATGATCACGGCGACATGCTCGCGCCGCCGAATGCCCGCCCCGATCAGCGCCTTCGCCAGCCGGCGCGACTGGTCCCCGATCTGCGCGTAGCTCGCCCCGGTTTCCGGCGTCATCACCAGCGGTCGGTCGGCGTACTGCCGGCACATGGCGTCGAAATGGGCGGCGACTGTGCGCCGGGGCCACTCGGGGAAGCGTTCCTCGATCGCGCGGCGTCGGGTCTGCTTGGGCTCCATGCGGCGGTCTCCCTCGCTGGCGTGGCCGGCGGAGGCGTGCCGGGGCTACCCGCTCCGCCGGCAAAGGCTCACGGGAACATTAAAAAACGCGCTGGCCACGGGCGGCAAGCCCGGTGGGGCGGCGGCCGCTCCGTCACCATCCCTCGCCGCCGCGCGTTCAGGGGCTGCTTCGCTGTCCCGCCAGATGCAGCCAGGTCTCGACCACGGTATCCGGGTTGAGCGACATGCTGTCGATCTTCTCTTCCAGCAGCCACTGTGCGAGGTCGGGATGGTCGGACGGCCCCTGGCCGCAGATGCCCACGTACTTGCCGGCCTCGCGGCAGGCGCCGATGGCCATGTGCAGAAGCTTCTTGACCGCCGGGTTGCGCTCGTCGAAGGCCGCCGCGACCACGCCGGAATCGCGGTCCAGACCCAGGGTAAGCTGGGTGAGGTCGTTGGAGCCGATGGAGAAGCCGTCGAAGTACTCCAGGAACTCCTGGGCCAGCAGGGCGTTGGAGGGCAGCTCGCACATCATGATCAGCTTCAGGCCCTCGCGGCCGCGCTCGAGCCCGTTGTCGGCGAGCAGCCGCGTGACCTGGGCGGCCTCCTCGAGCGTGCGCACGAAGGGGATCATGACCTGAACGTTGGCCAGGCCCATCTCTTCGCGCACCTTGCGCAGCGCCTGGCACTCCAGCTCGAAGCAGTCGCGGAAATCCTCCGAGATGTACCGGGAGGCGCCGCGGAACCCGATCATCGGGTTCTCCTCGTCCGGTTCGTACTGCTGACCGCCGATCAGGTTGGCGTATTCGTTGGACTTGAAGTCCGACATGCGCACGATCACCGGCTCGGGATGGAAGGCGGCGGCGAGCATCGAGATGCCTTCGGCCAGCTTGTCCACGTAGAAGCGAACCGGGTCGCCGTAGGCCTCGAAGCGCCGGCGCACCGTGTCCGCCAGATCGCCGCTCAGGCTGTCGAAGTTGAGCAGTGCCTTCGGGTGGACGCCGATCATGCGGTTGATCACGAACTCGAGGCGGGCCAGCCCGACCCCGCGATGCGGCAGGCTGGCGAAATCGAATGCACGGTCGGGGTTGCCCACGTTCATCATGATCCGTACCGGGATCTCGGGCATGGCGTCCAGGTCCGCGGTGTGGATGGCGAAATCCAGCCGGCCGTCGTAGATGTAGCCGGTATCGCCCTCCGAGCAGGAAACTGTCACATCGCTGCCGTCGGGGATGGTATCGGTGCCCTCGCCGGTGCCGACCACCGCCGGGATGCCCAGCTCGCGGGCGATGATCGCGGCGTGGCAGGTGCGTCCGCCGCGGTTGGTGACGATCGCCGAGGCGCGTTTCATCACCGGCTCCCAGTCGGGGTCGGTCATGTCCGTGACCAGTACGTCGCCCTTCTCGAGCCCGCCCATTTCCTGCAGGTCCATGATCCGCCGCGCCCGTCCCGCGCCGATGCGCTGGCCGATGGCGCGCCCGGTGGCGATCACCGCGCCGCGCTCTTGCAGCTGGTAGCGCTCCAGCTGCTGGCCGTTGTGGCGGCTCTTCACGGTCTCCGGTCGTGCCTGGAGGATGTACAGCCTGCCGTCCTTGCCGTCCTTGCCCCATTCGATGTCCATCGGGCGGCCGTAGTGCTTCTCGATGATCATCGCCTGGCGTGCCAGGTCCTCGACGTCGGCGTCGCTCAGGCAGAAGCGGCGCTGGTCCTGCGGGGAGACATCGACGGTCCGGACCGTGCGGCCGTGGGCCTGGTCGTTGCTGTAGACCATCTTGATCGCCTTCTCACCCAGGTTGCGGCGCAGCACCGCGGGGCGTCCGGACTCCAGCGTGGCCTTGTGCACGTAGAACTCGTCCGGGTTGACGGCGCCTTGTACCACTGTCTCCCCGAGACCGTAGGAAGCGGTGATGAACACCACGCGGTCGAAGCCGGATTCGGTGTCCAGGGTGAACATCACCCCGCTGGCCCCGACGTCGCTGCGCACCATCTGCTGGATGCCGGCGGACAGCGCGACCTGGCTGTGGTCGAAGCCGTGGTGATCGCGGTAGGCGATGGCACGGTCGTTGAACAGCGAGGCGAACACGTCCTTGATCGCCAGCTTGACGTTGTCCAACCCGCGCACGTTGAGGAAGGTTTCCTGCTGGCCGGCGAAGGAGGCGTCCGGCAGGTCCTCGGCGGTGGCCGACGAGCGCACGGCGACGGCGAGGTCGTCGCCGATGTCGGCGCGCATCTTCTCGTACGCGCGGGCGATCTGCTGCTCGAGCTCGGGCGGGAAGGGGGTGTCGACGATCCACTCGCGGACCTTCGCTCCGACCTCGACCAGCTGGTCCACATCGTCCACGTCCAGGTCCGCCATCGCCGCGTTGATGCGGTCGGCCAGCTGCTCGTGCTCGAGGAACCTGTGGTAGGCGGTAGCGGTGGTGGCGAAGCCGCCCGGGACGCGCACGCCCGCCGCGGAGAGGTTACTGATCATCTCCCCCAGGGAGGCGTTCTTGCCGCCCACGCGCGGCACGTCGTCCATCCCCAGCGAATCGAACCAGACTACGTAGTCGTCCAACGTTACCCCCTGCGCTGGCTTGTGTTGGGTCGGCGATAATGGAAAATACGCTCCAGCATCGCTCAACATAGTCCCGGTCCGCACCTCGTGCCATGCCTGGCGTCCGCGCGTCACGGAAGCCGCGCCGAACGCGGGGTGCCGGGGACCGGAGCTTACGGAGGATCTTCCAGGCCGGCACAGAGGGCCGCGCGCAGCGCCGGGACATGCAGGCCGGGCGGGCGCCGTCCGCTCGCCCCGGCCGCCCACCACCGGGTCGGCGGCAGCTTATCATATGAAATCCAAGCGTACCGTATTTTTCCTGTCAGATCGCACGGGCATCACGGCCGAGACCCTGGGGCACAGCCTGCTGACCCAGTTCGACAACGTCGAGTTCGACCAGGTGAACGTGCCCTTCATCCAGTCCGAGGAGAAGGCCATCCGGACGGTCGAGATGATCAACCGGGCCGCGCGCGAGGATGGCGTGCGGCCGCTGCTGTTCTGCACCCTGATCAACGAGGACATCACCAACATCCTGCGCGAAAGCGAGGGGCTGCTGATGGACTTCTTCGGCACCTTCATCGGCCCGCTCGAGCAGGAGCTGCAGATGGAGTCCTCGCATACCGTCGGCCGCGCGCACGGCATCGCCAGCTCCCACAACTACCGGGCCCGGATCGACGCCATGCATTACGCCCTCGACAACGACGATGGTGTCTCGATCAAGGACTACGACAAGGCCGACGCGATCCTGATCGGGGTCTCGCGCAGCGGCAAGACGCCCACCAGTCTGTACCTGGCCCTGCAGTTCGGGGTCTATACGGCCAACTATCCGCTGATCCAGGACGACCTCGAACGGATGCGCCTGCCGGACCCGCTCGAGCCCTACCGTCACAAGCTCTACGGGCTGAGCATCCAGGCCGAGCGGCTGGTCCAGATCCGCGCCGAGCGCCGCCCCGGCAGCCGCTACGCCTCGCTGGAGCAGTGCCGCGACGAGGTCCGCAGCGCGGAACGGCTGTTCCGGCATGAGCACGTGCCGTGGCTGGAAACCACCAGCCGCTCGATCGAGGAGATCGCCACGCAGATCCTGGACGAGACGGGGATACCGAGGCGGTTCTACTGACGCCCGAGCCGTGGGGCTCGGGCAGTTTTAACGGGCAGTTTTAAGTTGTTAAGTTGTTAAGTGTTAAGTGAAATTAGACTCGGTGCCCATAAGAAATCCCGTTGCGGGGGGACCGGATGGCGAGTTCGTCTCTGCGAGGCTCGCAGTGGTCACCATCGCCTCGGGAATTCGTCACTTAACAACTTAAAACTTTCTATATCGTCTTGTCCGGTTTCTCCCGCCCCAGGCGCTGGTGGATCCCGGCGACCGTGTCGGCGCGCTCGATGACCTCGGCGAGGGCTCGGGCGGGATCGTCCTGCTGGCGCTCCGGATCGCTTTCCGGCCGCTCCATGTACACTCGCAGGGTCGCGCCCTGGGTGCCCGTGCCCGAGAGCCGGTAGACGATGCGGGCGCCGTCGCTGAAGCCCACGCGGATCCCCTGGTGCTCGCTGACGCTGCCGTCGACCGGATCGTGGTAGGCGAATTCGTCGGCGTAGGTCACGCGCACGTCGCCGAGCTCGCGGCCCGCGATCTCCGGGAGCCGGTCGCGCAGCGCTTTCATGAAGTCCGCGGCGCGCTCGGCCTCGAGCGCCTCGTAGTCGTGGCGGGTGAAGTAGTCGCGCCCGTACTGACGCCAGTGCTCCGCCAGCAGGTCGGTCACCGGCATGCGCCGCACCGCCAGCAGGTTGAGCCAGAACAGCACCGCCCAGACCCCGTCCTTCTCCCGGATGTGGTTGCCGCTGGTCCCGAAGCTCTCCTCCCCGCAGAGGTCGATGCGGCGGTCGTCGAGCAGGTTGCAGAAGAACTTCCAGCCCGTAGGGGTCTCGTACACGGGGATGTCGAGCGCGTGGGCCACCCGGTCCAGGGCGTGGCTGGTGGGCATGGAGCGGGCCACGCCCCGCAGGCCGTCGCGGAAGGCGGGTACCCGCCGGGCCTGGGCCGCGAGCAGGGCGAGGCTGTCGCAGGGGGAGACCACGGCCCCGCCTGCGGCGATCATGTTGCGGTCGCCGTCGCCGTCGGAGGCCGCGCCGAGGTCGGGCCCGCCCGGCTCCGCCAGGCGACGCATGAGCTCGGCCGCGCTATCCGGGCCGGGGTCCGGATGGGCACCGCCGAAGTCCTCGCGCATGTCGCAGCGCAGCAGGTTTTCGCCCGGGCAGGCGAGGCGGTTGCCGAAGATCTCCAGGGCATAGGGGCCGGTCGCGCCATGCATGGCGTCGAAGCAGAAGCGCAGCCCGCCGGAGCGGACCCGCTCACGGATCAGGTCGAAGTCGAACAGCGATTCCATCAGGTCGGCATAGTCCGCGACCGGGTCGATCAGCTCGATGCGCGTCTCCCCCAGGGAGAGCTCGCCGGGACGGGAGAGGTCGAGCGGCGCATTGCGGCAGATCCGGTACTCGGCGATCTGCCGGCTGCGCTGGTAGACGGCCTCGGTGATGGATTCCGGCGCCGGGGCGCCGGCGGCGTTGTTGAACTTCACGCCGAAGTCCCCGTCCGGGCCGCCGGGATTGTGGCTGGCGGTCAGGATCAGCGCCCCGCGGGCCCCGCGCTTGCGTACCAGGTGCGAGGCCGCCGGCGTGCTCAGGCGCCCCCCGGTTCCGGCGACCACCCGTCCCACGCCGTTGGCCGCCGCCATCGACAGGAACACCTGCAGGGCGTGGTGGTTGTAGTAGCGGCCGTCCCCGCCGAGCACCACGGTGCGGCCACGCCAGGTCGTGTCCGGGTCGGCGTCGAGGGTGTCCAGGATCGACTGGAAGAAGTTCTCGAGGTAGCCCGGGCGGCGGAAGGCCGCCACGGTCTTGCGCAGCCCGGACGTACCCGGGCGCTGGTCGTCGAAGGCTTGCGTGGGGACGGTGTCGATTGGCAGCGTGCTCATGTCGGATCCTCCGCCGTTGAGGGGCGTGACGAACGGAGCGCAGTTGCTATGGTATATTCGCGGCCATGCGCCTAACCAGCGAACAGCCAGTACGCGACGTCTTCGGGGGCCGGACCCTGGCGGGTCTGATGTCGCTCTACGAGGAAAACTATGTCCGCATGTGGCGGCTGCTCCAGGGCCACGAGCCCGCCGGGCGGGGCGCCGTCTCGCATATGCCGGGCGATCTCGACCTGCACCTGTCGGTGCTCGAGCGCTGCCGCTACACGACCACCTATCACCTGACCTACTACTTCACCGAGGACGACGTGCTGGTGCCGGACCCGGACCTGCACGTGCGGGTCTACCGGGATGCGCGCATGGCCGAGACGGTCCATTGCGGGCGCAACTCGCACCTGAGCTTCCTGCGCCCGTACCGGCCGAACGCCGGATCCTGGCTGCAGCGCCGCTGGGAGATGAACCTGCTGCTGAGCAAGTGGCTGAGCTACTGTATCGGCAAGGGACACCGCTTCCGCGTCAGCGGTCACAGCAGCGATCCGCTGTCGGTCTGACCACGCCGGGGCAGGGCGCCGGCTCAGCCGCGGCCGCCCGCCTCGCTCTGCGCCTGCTGCTTGAGCCGGTGCTTGAGGATCTTGCCGGTGGCCGCGGCAGGCATCTCCTGCAGCACGATGATCTCCGCGGGCAGCTTGTACGGCGACAGGCGTTCCCGCAGCCAGGCGCGCAGCGCCTCCAGGTCGAGCTTCGAGCGCGGATCCGGCTGCACGTAGGCGACCACCTCCTCGTTGTCGCCGGCGGGGCGTCCCACCACCGCGGACTGCGTGATCCCCGGGTGGCTGTTCAGCACCGCCTCGACCTCGGGTGGGTAGACGTTGAAGCCGGAGCGGATGATCAGCTCCTTGCTCCGTCCCACGATGGAAAGCTCGCCGCCGGGCTCGATGCGTGCCAGGTCCTGGCTGTTGAACCACCCGTCGTCGGTGAGCACCGCCGCGGTCGCCTCCGGGGCCCGGTAGTATCCCTTCATCACGTTGGGACCGCGGATCCAGAGCTCTCCCACCTCCCCGTCGGGCAGCGGCCGCCCCCGCGGGTCGGCGATCCGGATCTCGACCCCGTCCAGGACGCGGCCGACGTGAGTCTCCCGCGGCGGATCGTCGATATCCGTCTGGGACACGGTGGGCGAGGTCTCGGTGAGGCCGTAGCCGTTGTGGAGCGGGACTCCGAGCAGCGACTCGACCTCGGACTTCATGCCTGCGCCCAGCGGGGCGCCCCCGGAGGAGATGTAGCGCAGCGAGGGTGCCCTGACCTCGCCGGGATGGTGCCGGGCGTATTCCAGGATGCGCGCGTACATCGCCGGCACGCCCTGGAACACGGTCACGCCGCCCTCGGACAGTGCGCGCAGCAGGTGGCGGATGCCGAAGCGGGGCACCAGCTCGGCGCAGCCGCCGGCCCAGACGGTGCCGAGGAAGGTGGCGGCGAGTCCGAACGAGTGGGAGAGCGGCAGCACCGCGTACACCAGGTCGTCCGCGTCGAGCCCGCGCCGGGCGCCGGAGACCGCGGCCACGAACAGCAGGTTGCGGTGGCTGAGCATGACGCCCTTGGGCTCGCCGGTGGTGCCGGAGGTATAGATCATCGCAGCGACCTGCTTCGCGCCGGACGCCTCCACCGGCTCGGGTCGCACCTCGCGCACCGGTCCGACCGCGACCGGCCCCAGGCGCTCGTGCTCCAGGAAGCGGGCGTTCTCGTCCCGGGCATGGCGGGCGGCGTCCGGGGAGACGCTGACGGTGTACACGCTGCTGCGGGCCCCGCAGTGCTCGCGGATGGCGTCGACCTCGCGCGGCGACAGGCGGGCGTTGAGGATCACCGCCCAGGCGTCCAGCTCGCTGCACGCCATGATCAGCGCCCCCAGGCCGGGGCAGTTTTCGCTCACCAGCAGCACCCGGTCGCCGCCGCGCACGCCGGCGTCCCGCAGCAGCGCGGCCGCGTCCGCCACGACCCGCTCGAAGTCGGCGTAGGTCCAGGAGCACCCGTCCCCCATCAGGGCCAGGTGGCCCGGCGCCTCGCACGCCCAGCGGTGCACCGGCTCGCTGATCCGCTGTGGCAGCCGCCGCAGCAGCCCGTCGGGGTCCAGCGCCGGGCCTCCCGCCATCACTCCGCCTCGCGGATCATGTTGCGCGCGATCACCAGCTGCTGGATCTGGCTGGTGCCCTCGTACAGCCGGAAGATGCGCACGTCGCGGTAGAAGCGCTCCACCGGGAACTCCCGGATGTAGCCGGAGCCGCCGTGGATCTGCACCGCGCGGTCGGCGACCCGGCCCACCATCTCCGAGGCGAAGTACTTGCAGCAGGAGGCCTCCATGCTGATCCGTCCGCCCTGGTCGAGGCTGCGGGCGGCCTCCAGGATCATGCTGCGGGCGGCGAAGGCCTCGGTGCGGCTGTCGGCCAGCATCGCCTGAATCAGCTGGAAGTCGGCCAGGCGGCTGCCGAACTGCTTGCGCTCCATGGAATAGGAGAGGGCCTCGGCGATCAGGCGTTCCGCCACGCCCACGCACACCGCCGCGATGTGCAGCCGGCCGCGATCGAGCACCTTCATCGCGGTCTTGAAGCCCTCGCCCTCGCGCCCGATCAGGTTCTCCGCCGGGATCCGGCAGTCGTCGAAGATCACGTCGCACACGTGAGTGCCCTGCTGGCCCATCTTCTTGTAGGGCTTGCCCAGCGACACGCCGTCGCGGTCGGATTCGACGACGAAGGCGCTGATCCCGCGGGCGCCGGGCGTATCCGGGTCGGTGCGTGCCATCACGGTGAAGATGTCCGCCACCGGCGCGTTGGTGATGAAGCGCTTGGTGCCGCTGATGACGTACTCATCGCCTTCGCGGCGGGCGCGGGTGCGCAGCGAGCCGGCGTCGGAGCCTGCCTCCGGCTCGGTCAGGCAGAACGAGGCGACCAGCTCGCCGGTCGCCAGGCGCGGCAGGTACATCTGCTTCTGCTCGTCGCTGCCGTCCATGATGATGCCCTGGGAGCCGATGCCGTTGTTGGTGCCGATCAGCGACCGGAAGGCCGGGGACGTGTAGCCGATCTCGAAGGCCACCAGCGCCTCTTCCTCCATGGTCAGGCCCAGGCCGCCGTACTCCTGGGGGATGGACAGGCCGTACAGGCCCAGCTCCTTCATCTCGGTGACGATCTGCTCCGGGATCCGGTCCTCCTCGGCCACGTCGGCCTCGGCCGGGATCAGGCGCTCCCGCACGAAGCGCCGCACGCTGTCGACCAGCTGATCCAGAATCTCCCGATCGCGAATCATGGTGTCTCTCTCCGTTGTGGCACGGGGCGCCGCTCCACGGGCGTGTCCGTGGCGCCCTGCAGGGTGTGGGCCAGGTGCACCAGGCGCGGTGCGATGTCTGTTTCGAGCCGTTCGCCGCTGACCAGGAAGCGGGGGCCGCCGCAGTTGAAGGCGACCGTGTCCGAGCCGTCGGCGGATACGCAGGCCACCCCGACGGCATGCACGTCGGGCTGCCACTCGCCGCCCGCGAGGCAGTAGCCGTGCTCGGCGCAGTGCACCAGCGCCTGCTCGATCCCACGGCGCACGCGCGGCCAGTCGCCGCCGTAGCGGCGCGCCATGTGCCCCATCAGGTACTCGCGCTCGGCCTCCGGCAGGGCGGCGAGAAACGCGCGCCCGAGCGCCGTGGTGGCCATGGGAATCCGCGCGCCGACCTGCAGGCGCAGCGTCATCACCGAGGCGCCGTGGGCGTGCTCCAGGTAGATCATGTTGAGCCGGTCGCGGGTGCCCAGCGCCACCGACGTGCCGGTCTCGGCGGCGAGCTGCTGCATCAGCGGCCGCGCGCGCTCACGGATGCCCGCGTGGGCCAGCCCGGCGTAACCCAGCGCCAGCACCGCGGCGCCGGGCCGGTACTTGCCCAGGCGCTCGGCATGGATCAGGTAGCCCAGGCGGCAGAGGGTGTGGGTCAGGCGCGAGACGGTGGCCTTGGGCAGACCGGTGCGCCGCGCCAGCTCCTGGTTCCCGAGCATGGCATCGTCCGGGCCGAAGCAGCGCAGGATCTCCAGCCCGCGCGCCAGGGCGCTGACGAACTGGCGGTCCCCGGTGCTGGCGAGCTCTTCTTCCGGCAGCAATCCGTAGTCGTTCATGGCGGCCCGCATGCGTGCGGCATTTACAAGCGATGCCGGGCAGCTTACCGTAAGTCCGGTGGTTTCGAAACAATGTTTCGCATAGCGGAATTTCCCGTCCGCGCCGGGGGCGGGCGTAGCGAACCGGCCGCCTCGTCCGTGCCGCAACCCGCCGGATCAGCCGACGGGGACACCCGGACGTGGTATTACCTCGGACCGGGTGAGTAGAATGATCCGCCGAACGACCGGAAGCGTCGCGGCCGCTGCGCCGCCCCCAGGAGGACTCCCATGCTCGATGCCTACATCTACGAGGGTTTGCGCAGCCCGTTCGGCCGCCACGGCGGCGTGCTCGCGCCGGTGCGCTCGGACAACATGGCCGCGGAGGTGATCCGCGCGGTGGTGGAGCGGGCACCGTTCTCGCCGGAGCAGTACGAGGACGTGATCCTGGGCTGTACCAACCAGGCCGGCGAGGACAGCCGCAACGTCGGCCGGCACGCGGCGCTGCTGTCCGGGTTCCCGCAGGAGGTCGCGGGCCGGACCGTCAACCGGCTTTGTGCCAGCGGTCTGCAGGCCGTGGTGGACGCGGCGCGGGCCGTCACCTGCGGCGAGGGCGAGCTGTTCGTCGCCGGGGGCGTCGAGAGCATGAGCCGGGCGCCGTTCGTGATGGGCAAGTCGGAGAAGGCCTACAGCCGGGACGTGCGCGTGTTCGACAGCACCATCGGCTCGCGCTTCCCGAACCCGCGCATCGTCGAGAGGTTCGGCAACGACAGCATGCCGCAGACCGGCGACAACGTGGCCCGCGAGCTGGGCATCAGCCGGGAGGCGGCCGACCGCTTCGCCTATCGTTCCCAGCAGTGCTACGAGAAGGCGCGCGCGGACGGCTTCTTCAGCGGCGAGATTCACCCGCTGATGGTGCCGGCGGGGCGCAAGAAGCCGCCGGTGGAGGTTTCCGCGGACGAGCACCCGAGGCCGGAGAGCGACCTGGACAAGCTCGCCAGGCTGCCGGCCCTGTTCGAGGGCGGCGTGGTTACGGCGGGCAACGCCTCCGGCGTCAACGACGGCGCCGGCGCGCTGATCGTCGGCAGCCGCGCGGTCGGGGAGAAGGTCGGTGCCGAGCCCATGGTGCGGCTGGTTTCCGCCGCCTGCGCGGGTGTCGAACCCCGGGTCATGGGGCTGGGGCCGGTGTACGCCTCGCGCAAGGCGCTGGACCGGGCCGGCCTGTCGCTGTCCGACATGGACGTGATCGAGATCAACGAGGCCTTCGCCAGCCAGGTCCTGGGCTGCCTCAAGCTGCTGGAGCTGCCCGAGGACGACGAGCGCGTCAATCCCAACGGCGGTGCGATCGCCGTGGGGCATCCGCTGGGAGCCTCCGGTGCCCGGCTGGCGCTGACCGCGGCACGCGAGCTGGATCGCCGCGAGGGTCGTTACGCGCTGGTCACCCTTTGCATCGGGGTAGGCCAGGGACTGGCGGCGATCCTGGAGCGGGTTTGAACGCCGGCGAGAATCGAGAATCCGATCCGTCACCGCGACGGATACCGAAAACCAGGAGAAAGAGCATGGCCAAGCGCACGATCAAGGGCCTCGAGGGGCTCAGGGAGCTGGTGGGACAGGACGTGGGCACCAGCGACTGGCTGGAGATCACCCAGGAGCGGGTGAACCAGTTCGCCGAGGCCACCGGCGATCACCAGTGGATCCACGTGGACCGGGAGAAGGCCGAGCAGTACTCGCCGTACAAGACCACGATCGCCCATGGCTACCTGACCATCTCGCTGTCGCCGATGCTGATGTCGCAGATCATGCAGGTCGAGGGCGTGAAGATGGGCGTGAACTACGGCCTCAACAAGCTGCGCTTTCCGTCCCCGGTCAAGGTGGGCAAGCGCGTGCGGCTGCACGCCGCGCTCAAGGAAGTCAACGACATCACCGGGGGCGCCCAGGTGATCACCAGCATGACCTTCGAGGTCGAGGGCGAGGAGAAGCCCTGCTGCGTCGCGGAGGCGGTCGCGCTGTATTACTTTTGATCCAGGCCGGGAAAGTACGTCCCTGTGCTTTTCCGGCTCTCGGGGTCCGGCGCCCGGCCGGACCGGCTCGTCGTCGCGGGCGCCCTGAATCTGCCAGGGCGCCCGCGGGCGGTTCGCATCGTTCAGGGGGCGCGCCGGCGCCCGGGAGATCAGGATGGCATCCGCGGAGAAGTCTTCCCGCCCGGTTTTCACGTGGTCTGACCCGCTCTCGCTCGACAGCCAGCTGAGCGAGGACGAGCGGATGGTGCGCGACAGCGTGCACGGCTACTGCCGCGAGCGGCTGCTGCCGCGGGTGCGGGAGGGATTCCGGCACGAGACCTTCGACCGCGCGATCGTGCGCGAGATGGGCGAGCTGGGAATGCTGGGCCCGACCATCGAGGGCTACGGCTGCCCGGGCCTGAACCACGTCAGCTACGGGCTGATCGCCCGCGAGGTGGAGGCGGTGGACTCGGGCTACCGCTCCACCATGAGCGTGCAGTCCTCGCTGGTGATGCACCCGATCCATGCCTACGGCACGGAGGCCCAGCGGGAGAAGTACCTGCCGAAGCTGGCCAGCGGCGAATGGGTCGGCTGCTTCGGCCTGACCGAGCCCAATCACGGCTCGGATCCCGGCTCGATGGAGACCCGGGCGCGCACGGTCTCCGGCGGCTATTCGCTCAGCGGCGCCAAGATGTGGATCACCAACTCGCCGATCGCGGACGTGTTCGTGGTATGGGCCAAGGACGACGCGGGCGAGATCCGCGGCTTCGTGCTGGAGCAGGGCATGGAGGGCCTGTCGGCGCCGAAGATCGAGGGCAAGTTCAGTCTGCGGGCCTCGGTGACCGGCGAGATCGTGATGCAGGACGTGTTCGTGCGGGAGGAAAACCTGCTGCCCGGGGTGAAGGGCCTCAAGGGGCCGTTCGGCTGCCTGAACAAGGCGCGCTACGGGATCGCCTGGGGCGCGCTGGGTGCGGCGGAGTTCTGCTGGCAGGCGGCGCGCGACTACGTGCTGCAGCGCAAGCAGTTCGGGCGGCCGCTCGCGGCGAACCAGCTGATCCAGCGCAAGCTGGCGGACATGCAGACCGAGATTGCCCTGGGATTGCAGGGCGCGCTGCGCCTGGGCCGGCTGATGGACGAGGGCCGGGCGGCGCCGGAGATGGTCTCGCTGATGAAGCGCAACTCTTGCGGCAAGGCGCTGGACATCGCGCGCCAGGCGCGGGACATGCACGGCGGCAACGGCATCTCCGACGAATACCACGTGATCCGGCACGTGCTGAACCTGGAGGCGGTCAACACCTACGAGGGCACGCACGACATCCACGCCCTGATCCTGGGCCGGTCCCAGACGGGCATCCAGGCATTCTTCTGATCACCGCCCCCGGCGTGCCGCTTCCGCGGCGCGCCGGCTCACGCCGCCTGGTGCTGTGCCAGCCACTGCCGCAGCTGGGCCTGGGACAGGGCTCCGCTCACGCGGTCCACCTCCCTGCCGCCGCGGAACAGGATCAGCGTCGGGATGCTCCGGATGCCGTGGCTCCCGGCGATTTCCCGGGCCTCGTCGGTGTTCAGCCGGGCCAGGCGCATCTCCGGCTCCAGCTCGGCCGCGGCGGCCTCGAAGGCGGGGGCCATCATGCGGCACGGCCCGCACCACGGGGCCCAGAAGTCCACCAGCACCGGGATCCGGTTGCGCTCGATATGACGCCGGAAGTTGGCGGCCGTCAGGCTCACCGGCTCGCCGGTAAACAGCGACCCGTGGCAGCGGCCGCAGCGGGGGCCGGCGCGCAGGCGCGAGGCCGGCACCCGGTTGACCGCGTCGCAGTGCGGGCAGACGATTTCCTTCGATTCATCCATACTGATCTGACCCCTTTCACCGGCATTCCGCGGAGGAGCGGGTAGATGCCCTGATAATGGGGATGTCGGAGATCATCGCAAGGGTAGCCGTGCAGCCCGCTGCTGCATTGACGCAGAACAACAAGACCCTATGGAGCTGATCTGGAACAGCGCGGTGTTCGTGCTGGTGACCCTGCTGTCGGTGGTCGCCTCCGCGCACGCCATCCTGACCAAGCGGGATCCCCGGGCCGCGGTATCCTGGGTGGCGCTGCTGTGGCTGGTGCCGTTCTTCGGCGCGCTCCTGTACCTGCTGCTGGGAATCAACCGCATCCACCGCCGCGCCAGCCGCCTAGGGCGCCCGGCCGTCGCCTACCAGGAACCGGTCCTGCCGATCTCGCAGCACGCACTGCAGGAGATGCTGGGGCCCGGGCGCGAACATTTCGGCGAGCTGGCGGAGGCGGTCGACCGGGTCAGCGATCATCGGCTGGTGGGCGGCAACGAGGTCCTGCCGCTGGCGAACGGCGAGCAGGCCTATCCGGAGATGCTGCGCGCCATCGGGCAGGCGCAGCGCAGCGTGACGCTGTCCACCTATATCTTCGGCAGCGACGCGGTCGGCCGGCAGTTCATGCAGGCGCTGCGCGCCGCGGTCGGACGCGGGGTGGAGGTACGGGTCCTGATCGACAACGCGGGCGAGCGCTACAGCTGGCCTTCGGCGGTGAACACCCTGCGGCGCATGGGCGTGCCAGTGTCACGCTTCTATCCCGGGCTGCTGCCGCGGCAGGTGCTCGGCCTGAACCTGCGCAACCATCGCAAGCTGCTGGTGGTGGACGGGCGCGTCGGCTTCACCGGCGGCATGAACCTGCGGGTGCACCACCTGGCGGAAAGCGGCCGCCGCCGCGCCACGCGGGACCTGCATTTCCGCATCGAGGGGCCGGTCGTGCGCCAGCTCCAGGACGTGTTCGTGGAGGACTGGACGTTCTGCACCGGCGAGTACCTGGAAGGCCCGGCGTTCTTTCCGGTGCTGGAGCCCCGGGGCAACGTCATGGCACGCGGCGTTCCGGGCGGGCCCGACGAATCCCTGGGCCGGCTGCACTGGACCCTGCACGCGGCCATCCACGCGGCGCATCGCTCGATCCGTGTCGTGACGCCTTACTTCCTTCCCGACACGACCCTCGTGAGCGCGCTCAACCTGGCCGTTCTGCGGGGCGTGGCGGTGGACATCGTGTTGCCTGGACACAACAACCTGCCCTATGTGCAGTGGGCGATGATGGCCCACCTGTGGCAGGTGATGGAACTCGGCTGCCGCGTGTGGCTGACGCCGGGGCCGTTCGATCACACCAAGCTGATGCTGGTCGACGACGTGTGGACGTTCATCGGCTCGATGAACTGGGATCCGCGCAGCCTGCGGCTGAACTTCGAGTTCAACTGCGAGTGCTACGGCCCCGAGCTGGTCTACTCGCTGGAGAGCTTCGTCCAGGGCCGGCGCCGGGAGGCGCGCGAGATCACCATGCGGGACCTGGACCGGCGCAACATCGTGCGCAAGCTGCGCGACGGCCTGGCGCGGCTGCTCATGCCGTACCTGTGAGACGGGAGTCCGCGCCATACGGGGAATCCGATGCTGCCCGGCGCACCCGCCCCCGTTATAATGTGCGCCAAGCCCGGAGATGACCGTCACGTGAAGGACGTTCCCAGCCTCAACCAGATCCGCCAGGCCTGCAGCAGCTGCAGCCTGCGCCAGCTGTGCCTGCCCTACGGCGTGGCGGAGACCGACCTTGACCAGCTCGAACGCATCGTCTCCCGGCGCAAGCCCGTGCCCGGAGGCGAGCCGCTGTTCCGCCAGGGCGAGCAGCTCGGCGCCCTCTACGCGGTGCGCTCCGGCTCGGTCAAGACGCACGCGCTGTCGCGCGACGGCAACGAGCAGATCACCGGCTTCCACTTCCCGGGGGAGCTGGTGGGGCTGGACGCCCTGAGCGCGGACGTGCACGGCTGCACGGCGACCACGCTGGAGACCACCACGGTGTGCGCCATCCCGTTCGACCGGCTGGACGAACTGGCGGGCCGGATTCCCGGCCTGCGCCGGCAGCTGCTGCGCCTGATGAGCCGGGAGCTGGTCGAGGACGAGCAGATGCTGTTGCTGGTGGGGCAGAAGACCGCCGAGCAGCGCCTGGCCGCCCTGCTGCTCAGCATCTCGACGCGCTTCCAGTCGCGGGGCTACTCCGCCACCGAGTTCAACCTCAGCATGTCGCGCGACGACATCGGCAACTACCTGGGACTGGCGGTGGAGACGGTGAGCCGACTGTTCACGCGCTTCCAGAGCGACCGGGTGCTGCGGGTGCGGCGCAAGAACGTGCAGATCCTCGACCTCGAACGCCTGCACGTGATCGCGGGCGTCGGTCCGTCGGGCCCGTCGCGCGCCCAGGCCTAGCGCGCCCGGCCATCCCGCCCCTTCTCACAGGACAGGTCTGCGCATGCTCAAGGATCCCGTCTGCAACAGGGAGCTCGATCCCCAGGACGCCCACGCGGTCTCGATCAAGGGCGGTCGGGCGTTCTACTTCTGCAGCCCCGACTGCCGTGTCCGATTCGAGAAGAATCCCGGTCGCTACGCCGCGCCCCAGTACGGGGTCCGCATCAGCGTCGGCGTGATGGGCTCGGCCAGCGGCGAGCTGACCCAGGTCCAGAAGGAGAGCGCCTATGCGCTCGGGCAGGAGACGGCGCGGCGGGGCTTCATCCTGGTGACCGGGGCCTGTCCCGGGCTGCCCTACGAGAGCGCGCGCGGGCACTGGGACAGCAACGGCCTCTCGATCGGCATCTCGCCGGCGCTGAGCCTGCGCGAGCACCTGCAGAAGTACGACTCGCCCATCGACGTGTTCGACATGCTGGTCTATACGGGCAGCGGCCTGATGGGGCGCGAGGTGACGAACATCCACTCCTCGGACATGGTGGTGATCGTCGGCGGCCAGTCCGGCACGCTCGGGGAGTTCGCGATCGCCTTCGACGAGGGCAAGCTCATCGGCGTGCTCAGCAGCACAGGCGGCATCACCGGGCTGATCCCGGACCTGGTCCAGCACATGACCAAGCCGACCGGCGCCCACGTGCTGTTCGACGACGATGCCGACAACCTGGTCGACCGCATGGTCCAGGCCTACGAGGGCAGCCACTTCCGCCGGCCCACCGATCTGTACGGCTGAGACATCAGCGGCTGCGCATGCGTCCGGCCAGCCGCCAGTAATGGTCGAAGACCTCCGCGCTGGTCTTTTGCGGCGTGTAGCCGAACTCGGACTTGAGGCGCGCGTTGGAGAGCACCGGCCGGTAGCGCAGGAAGTCGATCTGCCCGGGGCGGTAGGCCGTCAGCCCGGTCGCGTGGAGCAGGGCGATGGCGCCCTGCACCAACCGCGGGGGCAGGGCGATGTACGGCTTGCCGATGCGTCCGGCGATCTCGCGCAGGGTCAGCGCGCCGTCGCCGGCGAGGTTGTAGGTGCCGCTGCGCTGCTCGCGGATGCCCATCTCCAGGCAGTTGACCACGTCCTGGTCCCAGATGAACACGAAGGGGCTGTCGCAGCCGCGAAAGCCCAGGAGCCAGCGGCGCTCGAACAGCGCGGTGATCTGGTTGGCGACGCGCTCGCCCAGGATCGTGCCGGGCCGGAAGATCAGCTGGCGCAGCTGCGGGTGCTCGCGCCGGGCACGGGCGAGCATCTCCTCGATCAGCCGCTTGTGCCGGGCGTAGGGGAAGCCGTCGTTGCCGCGCAGGGGGTCGTTCTCGTCGAGCCAGGCGGGGTTGTCGGCATGGTAGCCGTAGGCGGCGCCGCTGCTGGTGACGATCAGCTGGGGCACGTCGCGCCGCAGGCAGCAGCGCAGGACGTTGGCGCTGCCATCGACGTCGATGGCGTATTCCAGCTCGGTGTCGCTGTCGCGCCCCGGCGTGACCACGGCGGCCAGGTGCACCACGCAGTCGGTGCGGTACTGCTCCATCAGGTCCGCCAGGGCGGGATCGCGCACGTCTGCCAGGCGGTAGATGACCCCGGGCACGCGGTCCCGGTCCGGAACCTCGAGCACGTCGGTCGCCACGATGGCGCCCAGGCGGCCGGGGTCGCCCGCGAGCCGGGCGACGAGCTGGCGGCCGATGTAGCCGCCGGCACCGGTGATCAGCACGGACGTTGCGCTGGGGGTGATGCTCATCCGCGGTGCTCCCGCCTGCGACGCCGGCTCAGGCGCCGGGCTCGGCGTGCATCTCCTTGAAGGACTTGAGGTTCGGCGCCCACATGTGCGCCACCGGATCCACGTCCACGTGCACCACCGCGCAGCCCGGCTGCGCGCGGGCCTGCTCCAGCGCCGCGCGCAGGTCCGCGTTGCGGCTCACGCGCGTGCCCCAGGCGCCCATGGACTCGGCCAGCCGGTCCCACGCGATCTCGCCCAGGTCGGCGTTGACGGTCTCGTCCGGGCCGAGCTGCTTGCGCACAAGGGTCTTGATCGGTCGCCGCGCGAACTGCTGGGTCATCTTGACCATGCCCCACTGCTTGTCGGCCATCACCACGAAGACCACCTTCAGGCCGTTGCGCACGGCGGTCTCGATCTCCTGCGGGTGGAAGCCCATGGCGCCGTCGCCGATGATGCAGCAGACCTCGCGCTCCGGCCAGGCGGCCCGGATCCCGAGCGCCTGCCCGACGCCGGCCCCCAGCATGCCGAACTTGAAGGTCGAGTCGATGTGACCGGGCCGGCGGGCCTGGTGATAGAACATCCCCCAGATCACGGTGTTGCCGCCGTCGAGCACCCACATGGCATCGTCGCCGAACACCTCCTGGCAGACGGTGGGAACCCGCGCCGGATGCACCGCGCTCGTGTCTTCCTCCAGGCGGCGGTCGAGCTTGCGCCGGTCTTCGGCGACCGCGCGGCGCCAGCCCGCCAGGCGCTGACGGCGCCGTTCCGGGCCGGCGGGCTCGCCGTGGCGTCGGAGGGCCTCGAGCAGCTGCTCGAGGAAGCGTCCCGCGTCCGCCACCACGGGCAGGTCGACCGGCTTGTTCAGCCCCAGCGTCTCCTCGTCGATGTCCACCTGGATCATCTGCTGGCCGGCGGGCTCGCGCCAGTAGGGCGGCTTGCCCCACCAGTCGGTCTCGCCGAAGCGCGTGCCCAGGGCCAGCACCAGGTCGGCGGCATTGCGCACCTCACGGTTCACGTCGAGGTGGACCATCGGGACCGCGCACTCGTGATCCTCCGGCACCGCGCCGCGGCCGCCCCAGCTGGTGGTCACCGGTGCCTGCAGGAATGTCGCGACTTCCGCCAGGGTCTCGGCGGCGCCGGCGTGGATCACGCCGCTGCCGGCGTGAATCATGGGGCAGTCGGCTTGCACCAGGCGCTTCGCGGCTTCCTCCACCAGGGTGTCGGGAGCCGGCAGGGGCTGCGTGCGGCGGTAGCGCTCGGGCGGGAGGAGGGTGTCGGGATCGAAGGAAAACTTGCCGTTGACGATGTCTTCCGGCACGTCCAGGTGCACGACGCCGGGGCGCCCCGTGAAACAGAGGCGCAGGGCGCGGCGAAGCAGCTCGGGGATGCGCGCGAACTCCGGCACTGCGCCGGACCACTTGGTCATGGGCCGGGTCACCGCGACCTGGTTGAAATACTGGTAGGCGCCGCCGCGGTCCGGGTAGATGATCCCGTGACGGCGGCAACTGGTGATCAGCAAGACCCGGTTGCCCTCGCCGTTCTCCACCGCCACGCCCGGAAGCACGTTGGCCACCCCGGGCCCGTTGCTGGCGATGCACACGCCCAGGCGTCCCGTGCTGCGGGCGTAGGCACCGGCCATGTGGGCGGCGCTGCTCTCGTGGCGCGGGGTGATCAGGCGGATGCCGAGGGGCTTGAAGCTGAAGTTGAGCCCCAGGTACGTCCCGTCGATGATGCCGAAGACGGTGTCAACGCCCTCCGCCGCGAGCATCCGGGCGATCAGCTCGCCCCCGCTGATGTTTGCCATGTCGTCTCCTCCGGAACGGGCTCAGCCGCGGTGCGGCCGAAGGTCCTCGAAGCGCGCGAGGCCGTGCTCGCGCACCGCCTCGGTCGCCGCGTCGAGCAGGTGGCCGTCGGCCCCCCATCCCCGCAGCAGGGTCGCGGTCACCTCGCCGGCAAGGACATCCACCGGGAACATGTCGCCGGCGAAGCGGGTCATCTTGCGCAGCTGGAGCACGCCGTGCAGGGCGCCCCAGAAGGCCATGGCGCGCTCCGCCGGCGGCCCGGAGTGCAGCGCTCCTGCGGCCGCCGCGGCGTCCAGGTCGGTGCCCAGCGCCGCGAGCTGGGGGCGCGCGCTCGCGATGGTCCGGGCGGCCTCGCGGTCCGGGAGCAGGCGCCGGGGATCACCGACCGAGACCGCCAGCAGGCTGAACAGGGCCGGTGCCTCCTGGCTGAACGCCCGGTAGAGCTCGCCGATCGCGACGAGCGGCAGCAGCGCCCGGATCCGGCGCCGTTCGGAATCCGGGTCCGGCCCGGGGAAGGCCGCGGTGCAGCGCTCACGGCACTGCCGGGTGTTGGCGTCCAGGACGTCCAGCACCTCGCGCTGGAGGGCGGAGATCAGCTCGTCCTTGCTGCGCACGTAGCGATACAGGGTGCCAACCGCCAGGTCGAGGCGCTCGGCCAGCGCCTGCAGGGTGAGCGACTCGATCCCGTGCTCCTGCACCAGCAGCATGGCGGCATCGACGATCTCGTCGCGACGCGCCTGGCGCCGCCGCCGGCGCCGCTCCGAAAGCTGACCCGAGGGAAACTGAATCATGTTCGCAAAATGAACAGTATTCATGTTTCTGTCAATCCCCGCGCGGGTCGATAATGACGGGGCGGGTCGGAGACGGAGGCGCGACATGAGTGAACGGTGGCAGCCCAGGCTGGTCCAGCGGGACGAGGACATCCGGCGGTGTCACGCGGTGATGCGGCAGCTCCGGCCGCACCTGCGCGAGGCGGAACGCTTTCTCGCCCGCGTGCGTGAACAGATGCAGGCGGGCTACCGGCTGGCCTGCCTGGAAGCGCCCGACGGCCCGGTGATCGCGGTGGCGGGGTTTCGCACGTCGGAGAACCTGGCGTGGGGCCGCTTCCTGTACGTGGACGACCTCGTCGTGGACGAGGCCTGGCGCTCCGCCGGGCACGGGGGCCGCATGCTGGAGTGGCTGAAGCGGCAGGCCGCGGCGCAGGGCTGTGCCCAGCTGCACCTGGACTCCGGGGTGCAGCGGCCGGATGCGCACCGTTTCTACCAGCGGGAGGGCCTGATGCTGTCCAGCTACCACTTCCAGATCGCGCTCGGCCCGCCCCGGGGCTGACCTCGACGCCAATCGGATCGCATCGGGATGAGCATGACACGGTTGCCACAGGCGGGATCGCGACCCACGGGGTTCCGGCTGCCGTGGCGCTGCCTGCTGGCCGCGGCGCTGATCCTGGTGCTGGGGATCGGCACGGCGCGCGCGGTGCGACCCTTCACCGACGGGCTGCCTTCGGTGAGCGCGTTGCGGCACTACGGCTTCCCGCATCGGCTGGTGCCGCTGTCGCGCTTCCCGTCGCGGCTGCGTCACGCGTTTCTGGCGGCGGAGGACGGCGAGTTCTGGAGCGAGGGTCCGCTGGACTACGATGCCATCGTGCGGGCCGCGCTGATCGACGCGGTGCGCGGCCGCCCGGCCCAGGGGGGCAGCACCATCACCCAGCAGGTCGCGCGGATGCTGTTCCTGCACCGGCACAAGACCCTGCGGCGCAAGCTCCGCGGCGCGGTGCTGGCCTTCCGCCTGCAGCGCGCGTGGGGCAAGCCGCGGATCCTGGACGTGTACCTGAACCGCGTCTACCTGGGTCCGCACGTGCGGGGCGTGACGGCCGCGGCGCATTACTACTTCCACCGCGACCCGGCCCGGCTCGACCTGGCCCAGGCGGCGATGCTGGCCGGCCTGCCGGCCAACCCCTCGCTGTTCGACCCGCGCACCCATCCGCGGTGGGCGCGCGCACGGCGGGACTACGTGCTGCAGCAGATGCAGGTGCTGGGCTTCATCTCCCGCCACACCGAGCGCGTGGCCAGCCGCGAGCCCCTGCTGCAGGCGGGATGACCCGCGGGGCTCAGGCGGGCAGGGGACCCGTCAGCGAGGCCCGCTGCGAGACCTCGATCCAGTTGCCGTCGGGATCGCGGACGAACGAGATCCGGGCAACCTCGCCCAGCGTCCCGGGCGGCTGGCCCTCGCGGCCGCCGTGCGTCAGCACGGCGGCGTGGGCGGCGTCGCAGTCGTGGACCTGGAACGTCACGTAGCGGTAGCCGGGGGCCTGCAGCGGCGCGTCCTGTACCGCGCGGGTCGAGTGCTCGAGCAGCAGCAGGGCGTTGCCGCAGCGCCAGGCGTCGGCATTGCCCGGCAGCGAGGACAGGCCCAGCGCCCCGGCGAAGAAGGCGCGATGCGCAGCGACGTCGCCCGCCAGCACGCGCATGCCGAACCCGGTCACGCCCAGGGTTCCGCGCGGCAGGAGGATCACGCGGTTGCCGTCGGGATCCTCCAGGGGAACCGGCTCGTTCAGACCGTCGCGGGCGATCAGCAGCTCCGAGTAGCCCGAGGGCGGCGCCCCGGGCAGGGGGTCGCGGGCGTGGTTGAGCTTGAGCACGCCCTGGCCGGGCAGGCGGTGGCGGTGCTGGCGCACGCCGCCCCCGAGCGGTTGCATGTGGTCCAGCCCCAGGCCCACCTCCTGCTGCCAGAAATCCAGCATGGGCTCAAGGCGGTTGGTGAACAGGCCGACGTCGAAGGCGGGCTTGGCGAGTCGCATGGCGGCGAGTAGAGCAGCGGCTGCCGGGACTGTCAATCGGGAGCCGGCCGGGTTACGGTTGGCGTTCCCCGGGCCACCACGATCGCGAGGCGGCCAATTGGACGGAGAGACGCCTTACAACGCCACCCGCGCCCGCGTGAAGCGCTACGTGATCCGCAACCTGCTGATCAACGGCCTGGCGCCGTTCCTGGTCTACCTGCTGGCCCACCGGTACACGTCGAGCTTCACGGCGCTCGTGTGCGCCGCCGCGCCGCCCATGCTCGAGAACCTCTGGAGCCTGGTCCGGCGGCACCGCCTGGATCTGCTCGCGATGGTGGTGCTGGGCGGCATCTCGCTCGGCCTCGTGATGATCGCACTGGGCGGCAGCCCGCGCCTGCTGCTGGTGCGGGAGTCCCTGATCTCGGGGATCGTGGGGCTGGTCTTCCTGGCTTCGCTCGCCTTCCGCCGCCCGCTGATCTTTCACCTCGGGCGGGAGCTGATGGCGGGCGACGAGGCCACGCGTCCGGACCTGTGGGAGGATCTGTGGAGCGTCACCGCATTCCGGCGCGGGATGCAGCTCATGACGCTGGTCTGGGGCGCCGGGCTGGCACTGGAGGCGGTGACCCGGGTCGGTCTCGCGCTGACCGTGCACGTCGAGACCTTCCTGGTGCTCTCGCCGTTCGTGCAGTACGGGATCATGGGCTCACTGATCGCGTGGACCGTATGGTTCTCGCGGCGGATGCGGGCGAACGTCCGGGCGGTCGTCGACCCGGACAATCCCGCGCCCGCGGCCTAGTCCGGGGAATCCACGCCCGGCTGCGACACCACCCGCACCGGGAACGGCTCGGTGGCTGAACCGGTATAGAGCGAGCGGTGCGGGAACGGGATCTCGATGCCCGCCTCGTCGAAGGCCTGCTTGACCTCCAGGCTCAGCGTGTTGCGCAGGTCCAGGTATTTCTCCCGCCGGGCCCAGACCGAGAACTGCAGGTTGATCGAGGAGTCGCCGAAGCCCAGGAAGATGAACAGCGGCCTGGGCTCGGTCAGGCACAGCGGGTTGCGGTCGGCGATGTCCTCGAGCACCGCCCGCACCCGCGCCAGGTCCTCCTTGTACGCCACCCCGATCTGCATGTCGTAGCGGCGGACCGGGAAGCGGGTGAGGTTGATCACGTTGGACTTGATCAGGGTCTCGTTGGGCACTCGCACGTAGAGGTTGTCGTAGGTGCGCAGCTTGACCGAGAGCAGGTCGATGGAGATCACCTCGCCGGTCTCGCTGCCGACCTGGATGACGTCGCCGATGACGAAGGCCTTCTCGCCGATCAGGAACAGGCCGCTGATGATGTTCGAGGCCGAGGTCTGCGAGGCGAAGCCGATCGCCACCGACAGGATGCCGGCAGTGCCCAGCAGCACGCTGAGGTTCACGCCGAGCTGGTGGAGGGCGGCCAGGAAGGTCAGCACCAGGATGGTGTAGAACACCGCCCGGCGGGCGAGCGCCTCGCGCTGGGCCTCCATCTGCCGTCGCAGGGAGAACCGGCGGATGGCACTGCTGGCCGCCTTGGCGACGGCGCCGCCGACGATGAGAATGATCACGGCGCGCACCACGTCCCAGAACATGGGGTGGTTCACGAAGGCGCTGACGCGGTGCAGGAAGTCCATCACTCGAACCACCGCGTGAGGCGGGTGAGGGCACCGGCGGGCTCCTCGGCCAGGCGCGGCGAGGCCAGCCTGTCCAGGCCCTTGACCGCCTGCGCGCCCCGCTCGGGGGAGCGCTTCCTGGTGACCTGGACCTCGTGCGGGCTCAGCCGGGTG
>DASQZM010000022.1:0-3594 GCA_035638695.1 Gammaproteobacteria bacterium
TGAACCGCACCGGGTTTTCCGGCGGCTCGTGGGTTTGAGTCACGCCGCCACGGCGTGACCGCTGTTTCTTGCATAGTACTCGGCTTCGACCTCCGCCGGTGGTCGATCGCCGATCGGCTCGAGCAGTCGCCGGTGATTGAACCATTCAACCCAGTCCAGCGTGGAGAACTCGACTGGCTCAAGACCGCGCCAGGGTCCGCGTCTGCGTATGACTTCGGTCTTGTAAAGCCCGATTACGGTCTCGGCCAGCGCATTGTCGTAGGAGTCGCCAACGCTGCCCACAGAGGGTTCGATGCCGGCCTCGGCGAGTCGCTCGGTGTATCGAATCGATAAATATTGAACCCCGCGGTCACTATGATGAATGAGCGTCGCCTTGTCGGGACGCCGTGCCCACAGCGCCTGCTCGAGCGCATCGAGCACCAGATCCGTGCGCGGCGAGCTCGCCGCACGCCATCCGACGATACGCCGGGCAAAGACATCGATCACGAAGGCGACATAGACGAAGCCGCGCCAAGTGGCCAGTGGAGTAAGAAGCAGGGCGTAGTCGAACTATTTCACTGCTTCTCCTCCCCGAACCGTACGTGCGCCTCTCAGCGCATACGGCTCTCCACTTGAGCATGGCTGAGAGCCAAGGCAACATCGCGGTAGCCGGAAGTAAGGGCACGCCGATCACGGTATTCGGCAAGGTGGGGATTGCCCGCTGGCGTACGCCAGTGGAACTGCTGCTTGCGGCTGCTCACCAACCGTCGCAGCGCGATCCCGCACAAGTTGCCGTTGCCGCTTCGGCCCCAGAGCACCCAAGTCTTGGCCTGCTCCGGCTCGGGCCGCTTCACGGACTGGCGCATCAGAGACTTGATCGGCACCTTGTACTTGCGGGCCAGCCAGTGCGCCAGCTTCCAGAAGACCACGCGGTCCAAATGCCGGTACGTCATGGCAGTGTAGTCCGTGTACTGATAGAAATTGGCCCATCCGGCCAGTTGCCGATTGAGCGTTTCCACCATGTCGATCTTGTTCACCTCATAATGACCAGACAGTTGCGCGGCAAGCTTATGGGCCAAGGCGCGCTCTTTCGTTTTGGGGATGGACGTGACCGGTCGCATCCTACCGCGGGGTCCCCGCTTGCGGATAATGCGATGCCCCAGGAAAACGAAACCGCCATTGATGTGCGTGATATGGCTCTTGTCCATATTCAGCGTCAATCGCAGCTTGTCCTCCAGAAACGCACGGCACTCCTCGCGGATCACCTCGGCATGGTGCCGGGTTCCCTTGACGATGACGATAAAGTCATCGGCGTATCGACAGTACGCTACAGCCGGTCGCCATTGTCGGTTCTCGCGAACCGTAATGGGTCGGCCTTGCTGAATGCCGAAATTCCAGGCCCAGCGATCCTTTCGGGCTTTCTTGCTCAGGTATTTCGCCTCCAGATACGCATCAAACTCGTGGAGCATGATGTTGGAGAGCAGCGGTGAGATGACACCGCCTTGCGGAACCCCTTCGCGAGTGGCCCGAAACAGCCCACGATACACATGGCCTGCCTTGATGAAACGCCAGAGCAGGAGCAGGAAACGTCGATCCCGGATCCGTTTTCTCACACAACGCATCAGCAGCCGATGGTGGACCGTGTCGAAGTAACTGGCCAGATCACCTTCGATGATCCAGCGCCCCTTCGTGGCGGTGCCATCCTGTAGCTGAAGCTTTACGGCGCGGATCGCATGATGCACGCTGCGCTGTGGGCGAAAGCCGTAGGAGTCTCGATGAAAATCGCTCTCCCAGATCGGCTCCATGACCATCAGCATTGCGCGCTGCACGATCCGGTCGCGTAGCGTGGGTATCCCCAGCGGACGTTGCTTGCCATGGGCCTTCGGGATATAGACACGTCGTGCCGGAGCAGGCCGGTACTCGCCCGAGAGCAATTCAGCCCGCAGGCGGCTGAGCTCCTGGTCAAGGACCGGTTCCAGCTTCGATTTATCGACCCCGTCGATGCCCGCTGTGCGGGCACCCGAGGAGGCCAGTGTCACCCGGGCGGCCTCGGCCAGCCACGTCCTGTCGGCCATCAGTCGGAGCAGGCGGTCAAACTTGCGCTGCCCGTCCGCTGTCGACCATGTCGCCAGCTTGCATTGCATTTCACTGATTATCAAAGGTCTTCACCTCTCTATCGGCAGCTAATCCGCCGTGCAAGCACTCAAGCTGCGCCCCTTCGCCATGTGCCCGGATTTCCCGGCCGCAGACTACTACGGGCGCTCCGCCAGCGATGTGGGCCTCGGGGATCGCACTCCCTTGGCATCCCATCACCGCCTTCCCCAGTTCACATGTCGGACTCCAGCGCACGGGTGAGGCTGCCGGTCGTAATCTTTGCCCTTGCTTACCGCAAGTCGTTGCAGATGTGCGGCCCCAGCGACACACGAAGCCGCACGCCCGCGCAACGGAACTACCTGTGCCGCTGCGCTTCGGTGACAGGCCCCTACATGTAGCCTGCCTCCATCCACAAGCCGCCTGCTAAGCCGTGTAGGCGGCGGTGACATTTCAACCCACAGATACGAATTAACCGGTTCGTGTTCCTCAACCTTCCCGCACTCAGCCTAGAGGTGCATCTTGGCGTAACGGCTTCGCCTCACACCCCGTTTCCCACGGGCTACGTCACCCTGCCAGTGCTCGGCAGGTCACCGCCGCTTCGGCTCTCGCTTCTCCGTCGCGAGAAGCGGGTTTCGGACTGCATTTACTCCTGTCGTTGTCCTCAACATTCCAGACATGCTCAGGCCCTGGCAGCGCCGTCCATGACGCCTCCAGAGGCTGGGCGCACCATAGGTGAAGTCCGCCACCCAGAGCTGGTTCGGCGCCGTGGCGCTGAAGTTGCGCTGCACCTTGTCACGCGGACACGCCAGCGCGGGATGGGGGATCGTGGTCTTCACCGCCTTGCCGCGCACCGCCCCGCGCAGACCCAGATCGCGCATCAGCCGCGCGACCCTGCAACGGGCCACCGGGATCGACTCACGGTTGAGCTGCTTCCACACCTTGCGAGCCCCATAGACCGCGTGGTTCTCCCGCCACACCCGCTCGATAGCGGGCCGCAACACCGCATCACGACGCACCCGTGGCGGACACCGCTGCGGCTCACGCGCTCGGGCCGCTTGCTCCCGATAGGTTGACGGAGCGATCGGCAATACCTGGCAGATCGGCTCGACTCCGTAGGCCCCACGGTGCTCGTCAATGAACGAGACCATCATTTCTGTCGGCGGTCGAGCTCCGCCTGGGCAAAATAGGCGCTCGCCTTGCGCAGGATCTCGTTCGCACGCCTGAGCTCGCGGTTCTCCCGCTCCAATCTCTTGTAGTGCTCGCGCTCACTGCTCGTCAGCCCTTCTCGAAGACCCTGGTCACGTTCAGCCTGGCGCACCCAGTGGCGCAAGGTCTCAGCCGTGCAGCCGATCTTTCCCGCGATCGAGCCGATCGCCGCCCATTGCGAGCTGTGCTCACCCTGGTGCTCCAGCACCAGGCGCACCGCCCGTTCCCTGACCTCGGGGGAATACCGTGTCCGTTTGCTGTTCATCGCTCCATTCTCTCAAGTTCTGGAGCCTCCGGTATTCCCGGTGCGGTTCA
>DASQZM010000023.1:0-88779 GCA_035638695.1 Gammaproteobacteria bacterium
CCGACGCACAAGCATCATCTCTCGGTGGCGTTCTGCAAACCGTTCACGGATGGCGGCTATCTCGCAGCGCAAATACCAGGCTTCAGCGTGACGAAAGCGAGAATATCCTTCGGTAGTTTCCTCTGGACCTGGCCGGGTAGACTGATCTGTGGTCTTTTCGGATACCGTTTCTACGAGAAGCGCTTCTGCTGGATATTCCCGGCCAGCAGCGTGATCGTCGAACTAAAAGTCAACAAACCCGCGGCCTAGTTCGCTGACTTGCTGACGTACTATCGTTCTCGGTTAATGAGTGCTTAAGCTGTATAACCTGCCGATCGGCGGATTAGCGGCCCGGCGTGAGCGATCGACTCCGTTCGCTTTGCGGATTAGCGGAAGGGCTGGTGGTCGGGTATCAGTTCTGACCCGCTTCCACGCGCAACTCATCCAAGAAATCCCCCCACGCCTGCATCATGATCCGGCGTTCATCGAGGTATTGGGCATAGTTGCATGTGGCCCTCACCTCGTTTCTATCCATGTGTCCTAGCTGCCTCCCGATAGCGTCAGAAGCGAACCCTTGCTCGTGGAGCAGGGTGCTGGCCATGTGGCGGAAGCCATGCCCGGTAACGTCGTCCCTTGAATAACCCATCCTCCTGAAGGCCGCATTGAGGGTGTTCTCGCTCATCGGCCGATCAGCCGTCCGCAGGGATGGGAACAGATACCGGCTCCGCTTCCCGGTGAGCTGGTGAAGCTCTTCCAGCATGTCCACCACTTGCGGAGCCAGCGGGGTGATATGGGGCGCGGGAAGCTTCATCTTCCCCGGCTGGATGCGCCACTCCCGTGCCTGAAAGTCGATCTCCGCCCACTCTCCAGTGCGAAAATTTCCGGGGCGTAGAAACAGGTAGGGCATCAGCCGTAGCGCAAGTCCGACGACCGGGTGCCGTGGTATTCGTCGATCGCCCGAAGCAGCGGACCAATATCCTTGGGATCGGTGATGGCGGCGAAGTGATTGGTCTTCTTCGGCATGAGAGCCCCCTTTAGGTCGGCGGCGGGATCCCTCGATGCACGGCCTGTGGCGATAGCGTAGCGGAAGATCTGGCCCGCATGCTGACGAAGACAGTGGGCTGTATACCCCACACCACGAGCTTCAGCTTTACGAAGGACCGTCAACAGTCGTGGGGGGTCGATGTGGGCGATCGGTTCATCGCCGAGGTACGGGAACAAGTCCTTCTGCAGTCGGCGCGTGACTAGGTCCCGTGTGGAGTCCGTCCAGGCGCGAGTCGCCAGCCACTCCCGAGCGACAGTCTCAAAAGTGTTCCTCACCTCCGCCCGTCGGGACTGTTTACGAGCCTTGCGTTCTACCGCCGGATCGATCCCTCGCGCAACCGCGCGTCGGTGATCTTCCCGAAGGTCGCGGGCGTCCGCCAAGCTGATCTCCGGGTACGTCCCCGGAGCCAGCTCCTCCCGCTTGCCGTCGAAGCGATACCGGAAGTGCCAGTACTTCCCGCCGTTCGGGTGCACCAGAAAGTGCAGCCCCCGCTCGTCGAACAGCTTGTACTGCTTTTTGCCCGGCTTCGCCGCCTTGACCTGTGACGCGGTGAGACCTGCCATGGGGGTACATCCTCTCGTGTAGACCGTGCACCCCCCGAAATATACCGCTAATATCCAGGGGTACAATTGCAGGTACTACCAGTAAACGAGCGGATGAGGCACTAAAAACCCCGCTGTTACGCGAGGTCTTGCTGGTACTCCGTTGCAATTTGGTGGCTACGGGTGGATTCGAACCACCGACCCCATCATTATGAGTGATGTGCTCTAACCAGCTGAGCTACGTAGCCATCCGGGGTTTGCTGCGGGGAAGCGGCATTGTCTTGTGTGCCGGCGGCCCTGTCAAGACGCCGCGGGGCGGGATCAGACGTTGAACCGGAAGTGCATGACATCGCCTTCCCGGACCGGGTACTCCTTGCCCTCCAGGCGCCACTTGCCCGCCTCCTTCGCGCCCTGCTCGCCGCCCAGGGCGACGAAGTCGTCGTAGGCGACCACCTCGGCACGGATAAAGCCCTTCTCGAAGTCGGTGTGGATGACGCCGGCCGCCTGCGGTGCCAGCGCACCCTTGTGCACGGTCCAGGCCCGCACCTCCTTCGGCCCCGCCGTGAAGAAGGTCTGCAGGCCGAGCAGGTCGTAGGCGGCCCGGATGACCCGGTTCAGCCCCGGCTCGCTCTCGCCCAGCTCGGCCAGGAACTCGCCTTTCTCGGCCTCGTCCAGGCGCGCGATCTCCGCCTCCAGCGCGGCGCAGACCACCACGACCCCGGCCCCCTCCTGTGCGGCGTGGCGCCGCACCGCCGCCACGTGGGGATTGTCCCCGGCGGAAGACTCGTCGACGTTGGCGATGTACATGGCCGGCTTGGCGGTCAGCAGGTGCAGCTCGTGCAGCATGCGCCGCTGCTCCCCGTCCAGCGCCAGCGCCCGGACCGGCTGCCCGGCATCCAGCGTCTCCTGCACCCGTTCCAACAGCTCCACCATGGCCGTGGCGGTCTTGTCGCCCGACTTGGTCCTGCGCTCGAAGCGCTCCAGCGCGCGCTGCACGGTGTCCAGGTCGGCCAGCGCCAACTCGGTATTGATGGTCTCGATGTCCGCGACCGGGTCCAGGCGGCCCGACACGTGGGAGATGTCGTCGTTCTCGAAGCAGCGCACCACCTGCGCAATGGCGTCGGTCTCCCGGATGTGGGCGAGGAACTGGTTGCCCAGGCCTTCACCCCGCGAGGCGCCCGCCACCAGGCCCGCGATGTCGACGAACTCCACCGTGGTCGGAATCACCTTCTCGGGGTGCACGATCTCGGCCAACCGCGCGAGCCGCGGATCCGGTACCGGCACGATCCCCACGTTGGGATCGATGGTGCAGAAAGGGTAGTTCTCGGCCGGAATTTCCGCCGCCGTCAGGGCGTTGAACAGGGTCGACTTGCCCACGTTCGGCAGACCGACGATGCCGCACTTGATTCCCATGCTCAGGTCCCGTTCCGCTTGCCTGCCGCCGGCGAGGGGCGGCTGTTGAGCTCCTGCTGGGCGCGCTCGAACCCCTGGCCGAACAGCGTCGACAGGGCGTCGACCCCGGCCGCGACCGCCTCCAGGATCAAGTCCTCCTCGGCGGCGGCGGGCGGGCTGAGCACGTAGTCGATCACCCGGCCGCGATCGCCCGGATGGCCGATGCCGATGCGCAGCCGCAGGAAGTCGGAGCCGAGGTGGCGTATCACGTCGCGCAGCCCGTTGTGGCCCCCGTGGCCCCCTCCACGCTTGAGGCGCACGATCCCGGGCGGCAGGTCGAGGTCGTCATGAACCACCAGGATCCGGTCCGGCTGCAGGCCGAAATACGCGGCCAGGCCCTGCACCGCCTGGCCGCTGCGGTTGACGTAGGTTTCGGGTTTGAGCAGGTGCACCGGACGGCCGTCCAGCTCGATCCGCACATGCTCCCCGTGCAGCCTGCGCTGCCTGCGAAAGCCGGCTCCGTGCTGGCGGGCCAGCAGGTCCACGACCCAGAAGCCGACGTTGTGGCGGGTCAGGGCGTACTGACCGCCCGGATTGCCCAGGCCGACGATGGCATCGACCCCGGCACCCGTGCCGGCCATGCCTTACTCGGACTCGTCCCCGGAAGAATCCTCGGCCGACTCTTCGGCCTCGCCCTCGGGGCCCTCGGCCTCGGCCGCCTCTGCGGCCTCCTCCTCGGCTGCCTCTGCCGCGACCGGCTCGACGCGCGGCTGGTGGATGCTCACCACCGGCTGGTCGTTCTCGGCATCGTGCGCCAGCGCGACCAAGCTCACTTCCTCGGGCATGACCAGGTCGGACAGGTGCAAGGCGTCGCCCATTTGCATGCCGGAAATGTCGACCTCGATGAACTCGGGAAGGTGCCCCGGCAGGCACTCCACCTCGACTTCCGTGATCTGGTGCGAGATGACCCCGCCTTCCCTGCGCCCGGGCGCCACTTCCTCGCCGGTGAAGTGCAGTGGCACGAGCACGTGGATCGCCTCGTCCGCGACCACACGCTGGAAGTCGACGTGCGAGACCGTGGGCTTGTAGGGATGCCGCTGCAGGTCCTTGAGGATCACCTGCTCCTTCTTCCGCCCCAGCTTCAGGGTCAGGATGTGGGAGTAGAAGGCCTCGTGGTCGAGATGCATCAGCAGCTCGTTCTGGTCCACGGCGATCGCCGTCGCATCTCCCTTGCCCCCGTATACGATGCCGGGAACCCTGCCCTCGCGACGCAGGCGGCGGCTCGCACCTTTCCCCGTGTCGGTCCGGGCCGTAACGGCCACTTCAAAGCTCTCAGCGCTCATGGTTCACTCCTGTCAGGCCGCCCGTGGCGGCAGGATCCGTCCGCCCCGCGACCAGGGCGGACGTACTGCAAGTTTTCGCGCGGAGGGCCTGCCGTCCCCCGCGGCCTAATCGATGTACAGCGAGCTCACGGATTCCTCGGCCGCGACCCGCCGGATAGTCTCCGCCAGCGTGTGCGCCACGCTGAGCTGGCGTATCTTGGGGCACTCGCTCGCCTGCGGCCCGAGGGGGATGGTGTCCGTGACCACCAGCTCGTCGAGCCGGGACCGGCTGATGTTGTCCACCGCCGGCCCCGAGAGCACCGCGTGGGTGGCATAGGCAACCACCCGTTCCGCGCCCTGCGCCTTGAGCGCCGCCGCGGCCTGGCAGAGCGTGCCGGCGGTATCCACCAGGTCGTCCACCAGGACGCAGAACTTGTCCCGCACGTTGCCGATGATGTTCATGACCTGGGTCTCGTTGGCGCGCGGACGCCGCTTGTCGATGATCGCCAGGTCGGCGTCGTCCAGCCGCTTGGCGATGGCCCGCGCCCGGACCACGCCGCCCACGTCCGGCGAAACCACGATCTTGTTGTCGTGCTTCTGCCGCCAGATGTCCCCCAGCAGGATCGGCGACGCGTAGACGTTGTCGACCGGAATATCAAAGAAACCCTGGATCTGGTCCGCGTGGAGATCGATGGTGAGCACCCGGTCGATGCCCGCGGAGCAGATCATATTGGCCACCAGCTTGGCCGTGATCGGCACCCGGGCCGAACGCACCCGCCGGTCCTGGCGCGCATAGCCGAAATACGGTATCACGGCCGTGATGCGCCTGGCTGAGGCCCGCCACAGCGCATCGGTGATCACCAGCAGCTCCATCAGGTTGTCGTTGGTCGGCGCGCAGGTCGACTGGATGATGAACACGTCACGCCCGCGGACGTTCTCCTCGATGTCCACCTGGATCTCGCCGTCGCTGAACCGGCTCACGGTCGCCTTGCCCAGCGGCAGGGTGAGCACGTTCGCCACCTCCTGCGCCAGCCGCGGGTTGGCGTTCCCGGTGAACAGGGTCATTCTGCTCTCGGGAAGCGAGACCGATTCATCTATGCCCATAGACCCACCCTGCGGGGATGTTCAGCGGTTCCGCCCCCGGTGTCGCCGCCCGCCGGCGCGGACCCGGGTTGGTATTGGCTGGGGTGGCAGGATTCGAACCTGCGAATGCGGGGATCAAAACCCCGTGCCTTACCGCTTGGCTACACCCCAACAGCTTGCCGGCGTCAGGCGGTCAGTCCGGCTCCGCCAGCCGGTCGAGCAACGGCGAACGGTTCCGGCCCCGCGCCACGAAGCCTTGCATCGTCGGGGGAATCTTAGCATGGACCGCCCTGGCCGCCCGCTCGTCGGGGAACGCGGCGAAAACGCACCCGCCGGTGCCTGTCAACCGGGCCTCCCCATAGCCCGAAAGCCAGTCGTAAGCCCTTGATACATCAGGATATCGCTTGCGCACGACGGGCAGGCAGTCGTTCCGGGCGCGCCCCCCTGAAAGGTCGGCTATTGTGATGGGAGGCGAATTGCGTGTCAATTCCGGCGCGCCGAACACCTCCGCGGTGGAGACATGCACCGCCGGCACCAGCACGAGGTACCACGGCTCGGGCGGATCGATCGGGGTCAGGTGTTCGCCCACGCCCTCGGCCCAGGCGGCGTGGCCGTGGACGAACACGGGCACGTCGGCACCGAGCCGAAGGCCCACGGCCGCCAGCTCTGGTGTCGAAAGCCCCAGCCCCCACAGGCGGTTCAGGGCGATCAGGGTGGTCGCCGCGTCGGAGCTTCCGCCTCCCAGTCCGCCGCCCGGCGGCAGAATCTTCTCCAGTGCAATATCCACCCCCTCCCGGCAGCCGGACGTTTCCCGCAGCAGCCGGGCGGCACGCACGCTCAGGTCCTGCGCCGCAGGCAGATCGCGGGGCCCGCTGCGCCGGCGGATGTGGCCGTCCTCGCGGAGCGAGAAGCCGATCCGGTCGCAGCGATCCAGGAACTGGAATGCGGTCTGCAGCTCGTGGTAGCCGTCGGCTCGTCGCCCCACGACGTGCAGGAACAGGTTGATCTTGGCCGGGGCCGGCCAGCTTCGCCCGGACGCCGCGCTCACCCCGTGCCGCTCCCGCCTTTGCACTGGCCGGCATCGGCCAGCGTCCAGCTGTCCACGACCAGCTTGAGCCGCACCCCGGCGCGTTTCATGGTGATCCGCGAGGGCATCATGATGCCGCCGCTGTGGGTGTAGCCCTGGTAGTCGATCTTCCAGCCCTGCTGGGCCAGATGCGAAAGCCGCCCGTAACGGTCCAGGCGATGCTGCGGCCGGGACCCCGGTATCCAGGTGCCCAGGACCCAGTAACGCATGCCCGAGACCGGAATCGTCATGTGGAACTGCTGGCGGATTACGGCCTCCGGGGATTCCAGGAACCGGTAGTGCTTGCCGCCGGTGTCCAGGTGGACCACCGCCGGATCGCCGTACAGGCGGAATCCACCCCAGCCGAACGGTCCGGAGACGCGCAGGTCATAGCGCGGCCCCTGCTGGCGCCAGTCGACGGCGGCGGTCCAGCCGTTGTTGCGGGCCGCGAGCGCCATGCGCCCGCGCATACGCCAGTTCCCGAGGCACTGCAGCACCGCCCGCCGCCGGTGCCAGAGTACCGGCGCCGGCTGCGACGGCGGCGGCAGCCGCGTCGTCGCACAGCCGGCGAGCAGCGCCACGGCGAAGAGGGGCCCCGCGCGACGCAACACGGCCACCACCGTGGCCCGGCGCATCACCTGAGGAAGCGCTCCATGGTCTGCTTGAGGGCCCTGTTCTCCGGGTTGGCCCGGTGGGCCGTCTGCCAGACCTTGCGCGCCTGGGCCTTGCGTCCGGTCACCCACAGCAGCTGGCCGAGGTGGGCGGCGACCTCGGGGTCGGAGGTCAGCCTGTGCGCGCGCCGGAGGTACTTTTCGGCTTTCTTGTAGTCGCCCATGCGGAAGTACACCCAGCCCATGCTGTCGATCACGGCCGGGTTGTCCGGGCTCAGCTTGTAGGCCTCGCTGATGTACTTGTAGGCCTCCTGGTAACGGTGGGTCCGGTTCGCCAGGGTATAGCCGAGCGCGTTCAGCGCCGCCGCATCCTTGGGGCGCTGCTTGAGGATCTCGCGCAGGTCCTGCTCGGCCTGGTCGACCTTGTCCACGTGCTCGGCCGCCAGGGCGCGCGCGTAAAGCAGATCCAGGTCATGCGGCTGCGCCGACAGCGCCTTGCCGTACAGCTGGTAGGCCTGCTGGTAGTCCCGGTGCGAGATCAGCAGCTCGCCCTCGACCAGGTACAGCTGCACCGCCAGCCCGGGATTCTGCTTGCGCAGCTGCTCGAGGTGGTCCCGCGCCGCCTGCATTTGGCCCATGTCCGCCAGCGCACGGGCGATCCCGATCTGCGCGCCGTAGACGTGGGCGCCGCCCTGGACCTGCAGGAACCAGTTCAGCGCTTCCCGGTCTTTGCCCTGCCGGCGTGCCAGCTCGCCCAGCTGGTAGAGCGCGTCCTGCCGGTGCCCCGGAACCTGCAGCGTGCGCATGAAATAATGCCGGCTCTCCTTGTAGTTTCCCTGCTGCATCGAGATCAGGCCCAGCGCATACAGGGCGTCCGCCGAGTGGGGATGGCGCTTGAGAAGTCGCCGGAACACGCCCTTGGCCTCGCCGGTGCGACCCGCCTGCAGCAGCATCTTTCCGTAGGAGACGCGCAGCGACTGGTCGTCGGGGTTCTCGTGCACGGCGTCCAGCATCACGTCGAGAGCCTTGTCGGTGTCGCCGTGCTGCAGCAGCACGTGCGCATACAGGGACTGGGCCTCGGCCCAGCCGGGCGCGAGCTTGAGGGCCCTCTTCACCGCGGCGAGAGCGGCGTCCACCTTGCCGGCCGCCAGAGCCAGGCTGGCATACGTGTACTGTGCCTCCGGCACACTGGCGTGCTTGTGCCTCAGCCCGTCGATGATATCGAGCACCTTCGGCTCGTCGCTAACCTCCCCGAGCAGCAGGGGCCGGATATCCAGGAAACCGTTGCCGACGCCGCCGCTGTCCTTCTCGATGGCCTGCGTGATGGTCCGGCGGGCCTCGTCCATGTGCCCGGTGCGCAGGTACATGACACCCAGGACCCGCAGGGCCTCGTCCTTGTCCGGCGCCAACGCCGCCCAGCGCTCGGCCGCCTCCAGGGCATCCTGGTCGCTGCCCTCGCTGAGCGCGATGCCGACCGCCCGGCGCGCGACCGCGGGATCGCTGCTCAGGCGGGACGCCTTCAGGTAGGCCCGCACCGCGAGGTCGGCATCGCTGCGTTGGGCCGCCATCTCGCCCACCAGCACCCAGTACACGGGGTCCTTCTCGTGGGCATTGGACGCGGTGACGGGTGCCGGCTTGGCGGCGGAAGGACTCGGCGCGGGCTTGGCGGCAGGCGGGGCGGCACGATGCGTCACGGCACAGCCGGACAGCCACAGCATGCCCCCCATCGCCACCGTGATTTGAAATTCTCTGCGCACCACCTGTCCGCCTGTCCGGAATCTGTCGCCGGGACCGCGCGGCGTGACTGCCGCGCAAACGCCCCTGCGGGCGCCGGGCACAGACCCGCCCGTGCACGCCCCCCGAGCAAAGCCGCGACTATAACCCGCCGTGCGCGCCATTGGCCACTGCCGGACATGAGGGTAAACTTGTATTTGCGATATCCTTGCTCGAAAATCGCCACTCCCATCGGGATCTCGCGCGCCCATGCCGCTGTTCAGCACAGGACTCAACCATACGACGGCCGACACCCGGATACGGGAGCAGCTGGCGTTCCCCGAGACCGAAATCGGTAGCGCGGTGACGGAGCTTCGCCGCTGCCCGTTCGTGCGCGAGGCGGTGATCGTCTCTACCTGTAACCGTACCGAGCTCTACTGCATGTCGGAGGCCGCCAGCGCCGAGCCGCTGGTCGAATGGCTGGGCCGCTACCACGGAATCCAGCCGGAGCGGATGCGGCGCTACTTGTACACTTACGAGGGCCGCCTGGCGGTGCGGCACCTGCTGCGGGTCGCTTCGGGGCTGGACTCGATGGTGCTCGGTGAGCCCCAGATCCTGGGCCAGGTGAAGGAGGCGTACCGGCAGGCGCGCGCGTCCTCGGGTGCCGGCACGATCCTCTCGCGCCTGTTCGAGCACGCCTTTTCGGCGGCGAAGCGCATCCGCACTGAGACGCTCATCGGGGCCCATCCGGTCTCCATCGCCTCAGCGGCAGTCGGGCTGGCACGCCAGATCTTCGCCAACTTCCCGGAGCACACGGCGCTGCTGGTCGGTGCCGGCGAAACCATGGCCCTGGTGGCCCGTCACCTGCGCGAGAACGGTCTGGGGCGGCTGATCATCGCCAACCGGACCCTGGAGCGGGCGCAGGTGCTGGCGCACGAGTTCGGCGGCTACGCGATCCCGCTGGAGGAGATCTCGAGCCACCTCGCCGAAGCCGACATCGTGGTCTGCTCCACCGCCAGCCCGGCCACGGTGGTTTCGGGCGAGATGGTGCGGGCGGCGGTCCGCCGCCGCAAGCGGCGACCGATGTTCATCGTGGATCTCGCGCTGCCGCGCGACGTGGACGAGGATGTCGCGCGCCTCGAGGATGTCTACCTGTACAACCTCGACGACCTGGGCAACGTGATCGAGAAGAACCAGGCCTCCCGGGGTGAAGCTGCTCGCCTGGCGGAAGAGATCGTCGACCAGGAGACCGACGACTTTCTTGCCTGGCTGCGCTCGCGCGATGCCGCGGGGACCATCCGCGAGCTCCGCTCGCGCGCCGAGGAGATCCGCGGCGAAACCCTGGAGCGCGCCCGGCGCATGCTGGCAAACGGCCGTGATGCCGACGGGGTCCTGGAATATCTCGCCCACACCCTCACGAACCGCCTGCTGCACTCGCCCACCGCCCGCCTGCGCCAGGCGGGCCGCGGCTCGGACCAGGACCTGCTACGGGCTGCGCGCTCCCTGTTCGAGCTTGACGAGCCCGGGGAGTAGCCCGATGAAAGGATCCCTGCGCGAGAAGCTCGACAGCCTGGTCGAGCGGCACCAGGAGGTGGAGCGGCTGCTGGCCGACCCGGATGTCATCGCGGACCAGTCCCGCTTCCGGGACCTCTCCCGCGAGTTCGCCCATCTCGAGCCTCTCACCCGGGCCTATCGCGCCTGGCAGCAGGTGCTCGCGGACATCCGGGCGGCGCAGGACCTGGCCCGGGACAGCGACCCGGACATGCGGGAGCTGGCGGAGGAGGAGCTCGAGCGCAGCAGCCGGCGCGGCGAGGAGCTCGAGCACGAGCTGCAGCGACTGCTGATCCCCCGCGACCGCTTCGACGACGCCAACGCGTTCCTGGAGATCCGCGCGGGCACCGGCGGGGACGAGGCGGCGCTGTTCGCCGGCGACCTGTTCCGGATGTACACGCGTTACGCCGAGAAGCACGGCTGGCAGCTTGAGCTGATGAGCGAGAGCCCCGGAGAGCACGGCGGTTACAAGGAGGTCATCGCCCGCGTCAGCGGCCGTTCCGTGTATGCCCACCTCAAGTTCGAATCGGGCGTGCACCGGGTCCAGCGCGTGCCGGCCACCGAATCCCAGGGACGCATCCACACCTCGGCGTGCACCGTGGCCGTGCTGCCGGAGGTCGAGGAACTCGAGGAGGTCGAGATCAATCCGAACGATCTGCGCATCGACACCTACCGGGCGTCCGGCGCCGGCGGCCAGCACGTCAACAAGACCGACTCCGCGGTGCGCGTGACCCACCTGCCCACCGGGGTGGTCGTGGAATGCCAGGACGAGCGCTCCCAGCACAAGAACCGCGCCCGCGCGCTGTCCCTGCTCAAGGCCCGGCTGCTGGCCGACCGGCGCGAGCAGCAGGCGCGCGAGCGCGACGACACCCGCCGCAGTCTGGTCGGCAGCGGCGACCGCTCCGAGCGCATCCGTACCTACAACTTCCCGCAGGGACGGCTCACGGACCACCGCATCAACCTGACCCTGTACAAGCTCGAGGACGTCATGGAAGGCAATCTCGAGCCGGTGGTGGACGCGCTGTGGCAGGAGCATCAGGCCGAGCAGCTGGCCGAGCTCGCCGGAGAAACCACCCATTGAACGGGACGCCGGTGGCCGGAGAATCCACGGACGCGGCAGCCACCAGCGTGAGCGCGCTGCTGCGCCTGGGCCGCGAGCGACTTGCCGGACGCGTCGAGGCGCCCCGGCTGGAGGCGGAAGTGCTGCTCGGCCGGGCCCTGGATCGCCACCGGGCCTGGCTGCGCGCGCATCCGGAAGCGCCGACAGCGCCCGGGCCACGCCGGCGATACGCGGCGACGCTGGACCGCCGCGCCGCCGGCGAGCCGCTGGCCTACATCACCGGCGAGCGCGAGTTCTGGTCCCTGCCCCTGCTGGTGACCCCCGCGACCCTTGTGCCGCGGCCGGAGACCGAGTGCCTGGTGGAACTCGTGCTCGCGCTGCTGGGCCCGGTGGTAGCGGAGGTCGCCGACCTCGGCACCGGCAGCGGCGCGGTGGCCCTGGCCCTGGCCACGGAACGCCCCGCCTGGGGCTTGTGGGCCAGCGACCGGGATTCGCAGGCGCTGGCGGTGGCCCGGGATAACGCGCGCCGGCTCGGCCTGCAGCGGGTCGTGTTTCGCGCGGGCAACTGGTACGCGGCCCTGCCGGCAGGCCGCCGCTTCCACGCGATCGTCTCCAACCCCCCCTACGTCGCCGAGGGCGACCCGCACCTGCCGGCGCTGGCGGGCGAGCCGCGCCAGGCCCTGGTCGCGGGTACCGACGGGTTGGACGCGATCCGCGTGCTGGTCCGGGGCGCGCCGGCCCGACTCGCGCCGGGCGGGCTGCTGGCGCTCGAGCACGGCGCCGACCAGGGCGCGGCCGTGCGCCGCCTGATGCACGCGGCCGGGCTGGAGGCGGTCACCACGCGGCCGGACCTTGCGGGCCGCGAGCGGGTGAGCGCCGGCTTCCGTCCCACCTGATACTGCTGAAGATTGGTACACTGAAACCATGAACACCGGACTCGACCAGGATCAGCTCGTCCGCTACAGCCGGCAGCTCCTGCTACCGCAGGTGCAGGTTCCGGGCCAGAGACGCCTGCTCGCCTCGCACGCGCTGATCGTCGGTGCCGGCGGGCTGGGCTCGCCGTCGGCCATGTACCTCGTTGCGGCCGGCGTAGGCGAACTCACCCTCGCCGACGACGACCGGGTCGAGCTGTCCAACCTGCACCGCCAGCTACTGCACCGCACGGCCGATGTCGGCCGTGACAAGGTCGACTCCGCCCGTGACACTCTCGCCGCGATCAACCCCGGCGTCCGCGTGAACACCATCGGCGAGCGGCTGCAGGGCGATGCCCTGCGACGCGCGGTGGAAGCCGCCGACATCGTGCTCGACGGCAGCGACAACTTCAGTACCCGCTTCGCCGTCAACGAGGCCTGCGTGCGCGGCGGCACGCCCCTGGTATCCGGCGCCGCGGTACGCCTGGAGGGACAGGTCAGCGTGTTCCGGCCCGACCTGGGTGTCGGGCCCTGCTATCGCTGCCTGTACAAGGACGCCGGCGGCGCGGGCGAGACCTGCGCCGCCAACGGCGTGCTCTCCCCGGTGGTGGGGGTGATCGGCTGCCTCCAGGCGATCGAGGCGATCAAGGTGTTGGCCGGCTTCGGCGAGACCCTGGCGGGCCGCCTGCTGCTGTTCGACGCCGCCGGCATGCAGTGGCGCGAGATGCGCCTCCGCGCCGACCCCGAGTGCCCCGTCTGCTCCGGCCCGGCGGACGCCCGCGCCGATGCACACCAGGCGGCCGGCTGACGGGGAAGGCGTCGCGGCACCGCTGCGCCTGCCCCGAGGCCTTCTGGAGTCGGTGCTCGAGCATGCCCGCACGAGCCCGCGGCGGGAGGTCTGCGGCCTGATCGCCCGTGACCGCAACGGCCGCTGGCGGCGTTACCCGGTCGACAACGTCGCCGACCAGCCGGAGGTCGCCTTCGAGATGGATCCCCGCCAGCAGATCGGCGCGTTCCGGCGCATGCGGGAGCGCGGCGAGACGCTGCTGGCGATCTACCACTCGCACCCGGACTCCCCGGCCCGGCCCTCGGCGCGGGATCTCGCCGCGCACCGCTACCCGGAGGCGCTGTGCCTGATCGTCTCGCTTTCGGAACCCCGGCCGCGGCCACGCGCCTGGCGGATCGGCACCGACGGCGCCGTGCCGGTGCCGCTGGAGGTCAGTGGCGGGTGGAGGACGGTGGCGCCTGAGTGGCGCCGCTGAACAGCTGCTCGACGTCCACCCGGTCGAACTCGTAGCGCTTGTTGCAGAACTCGCAGGCGACCCGGATGCTGCCCTCGTCGGCGAGGATCGACTCCGCCTCCTGCTGGCCCATGCCCACGATCACCCGCTCGATGCGCTCGCGACTGCAACCGCAGCGGAAGCTCACCGGGCGCGGCTCGAACAGGCGCAGCTCCTCCTCGTGGAACAGCCGGCGCAGCAGTCGCCGCGGCGCCAGCATACGCAGCTCCTCGCCGCGCACCGTGCCCGCGAGCGTGACCACCCGGTTCCAGGCGTCGGCGTCCGCGCTCTCCCCGGGCAGGCGCTGCACCAGCATGCCGGCGGCACAGCGCTCGTCGCTGGACAGCCACAGCCGGGTGGGAAGCTGCTCGGACTGGCGGAAATAGGTCTCCAGCGCGGCCCCGATGTCGTCGCCGTCGACCTCCACGATCCCCTGGTAGCGTTCCCCGCTCTCGCTCTGCTCGATGGTGATCACCAAACGGGCGGTGCCGATCAGGTTGCCGCGCTCCTGCACCGGCCCGTGCCAGTGCGCCAGCCCGCGCAGGTTGAAGTTATGGTTGCACTGAACCACGAGCAGGTTGACCGCGCCCTGGCCCTGGATCTGCAGCGTCAGCTGGCCCTGGAACTTGATCGTCGCCGACAGCAGCGCGGCGGCGGACATGGCCTCGCCGAGCAGCGCCCGCACCGGCGGCGGATAGTCGCAGCGCTCCAGCACGCTGCGCCAGGTGGCGTTCAGGCGAACCAGCTCACCCCGTACCGGGAAGTGCTCGAACAGGAAGCGATGCAGGCTGTCGCCGCCACCGCCGTCCGTGCCGCTGCCGGGAACCGAGGACATCGTCAGCCCTTGAGCTTCTCCCGCAGCAGCTCGTTCACCTGCTGCGGGTTCGCCTTGCCGCGCGATGCCTTCATGACCTGGCCGACGAAAAAGCCCAGCAGCTTGTCCCTGCCCGCCCGGTACTGCGCCAGCTGCTCGGGATTGTCCGCCATCACGCGTTCGATCAGGCTTTCCAGCTCGCCGGTATCGGTGATCTGCTTGAGCCCACGCTGCTCGATCACACTGTCGGCATCCCCCTCACCGGCCCAGACGGCCTCGAACACCTCCTTGGCGACGCGCCCGGAGATGGTCTGGTCGGCGATGCGCGCGAGCAGGCCGGCGAGCCGCTCGGGCGGCACCGGGCTGCGGGTGATGTCCAGGCCGGCCTTGTTCAGGGCCCCGGCGAGTTCGCCCATGACCCAGTTGGCCGCCAGCTTGGGGTCGTCCGGCGCGGCCTCGGCCACCCGCTCGTAGTAGTCGGCCAGCTCGCGCGAGGCCGTCAGCACCCCGGCGTCGTATTGCGACAGCGCGTACTGTTCGACGAAGCGTTCGCGCCGGGCGTCGGGCAGCTCCGGCAGCGTCGCCCGGACCGCCTCGACGAAGGCCGCGTCGACCTCCAGCGGCAGGAGATCGGGATCGGGGAAGTAGCGGTAGTCGTTGGCTTCCTCCTTGGTGCGCATCGAGCGGGTCTCGTTGCGGTCGGCATCGTACAGCCGGGTCTCCTGGACCACCGCGCCGCCGCCCTCGATGAGGTCGATCTGGCGCTCGATCTCGTAGTTGATCGCCTTCTCGATGAAGCGGAAGGAATTGAGATTCTTCAGCTCGGCGCGGATGCCGAAAGCCTCCTGTCCCCGCGGGCGCACCGACACGTTGGCGTCGCAGCGGAACGAGCCTTCCTGCATGTTGCCGTCGCAGATCCCGAGGTAGCGCACCAGCTGGTGGATCCGGCGCATGTAGGCCGCGGCCTCCCGCGCGCCGCGCATGTCGGGCTCCGACACGATTTCCAGCAGCGGCGTGCCGGCACGGTTCAGGTCGATCCCGGTCATGCCCTGGAAGGCCTCGTGCAGGGACTTTCCGGCATCCTCCTCGAGATGCGCCCGGGTGATGCCGATGCGCTTGACGCTGCCGTCGTCCAGCGCCACGTCGAGGTAGCCGTCGTGCACGATGGGCAGCTCGTACTGGCTGATCTGGTAGCCCTTGGGCAGGTCCGGGTAGAAGTAGTTCTTGCGTGCGAATACCGACCGCGGCGCGATCCGGGCGTGGATCGCCAGGCCCAGCATCACCGCCATGCGCACCGCCTCGCGGTTGAGTACCGGCAACACGCCCGGAAAGCCCAGGTCCACCAGGCAGGCCTGGGTGTTCGGCTCCGCCCCGTAGCGGGTCGGCGCGCCGCTGAAGATCTTGCTGCGCGTGGCCAGCTGGGCGTGGATCTCCAGGCCGATGACGGGTTCCCATTCCATTCTGTCAGACCTCTCGCTGTACGCTTCCGTTCCGGTCAGAGGTAGACCTTCGGACGCCGCCGGTGCCACTCGGTGGCCTCCTGGAAGCGATGCGCCACGCCCAGCAGGCGTCCTTCCTGGAAATAGCCGCCGACCAGCTGCAGGCCCACCGGCAGGCCGTCCGCGAACCCGGCCGGCACCGAGATGCCGGGCAGCCCTGCCAGGTTGACGCCGATGGTGTTGATGTCGCTCAGGTACATCCGCACCGGGTCGCCGGTCTTGTCGCCGAGCCGGAACGCGGTCTCGGGCGAGGTCGGGCCCGCGATCACGTCCACTTCCTCGAGCGCCGCGCGCAACTCATCCCGGATCAGACGCCGACACTTGAGGGCCTTGAGGTAGTAGGCGTCGTAGTAGCCCGCCGACAGCACGTAGGTGCCGATCAGGATGCGCCGCTGCACCTCGGCACCGAAGCCCTCGCCGCGCGAGCGCTTGTACATGTCCTCCAGGTCCACGGGATCGTCGCAGCGACGGCCGAAGCGGACCCCGTCGAAGCGCGACAGGTTGGACGAGCACTCCGCGGGGGCCAACACGTAATAGGACGGCACCGACAGGCCCAGGCTCGGCAGGCTGACCTCGCGCAGTTCCGCACCCAGCCCCTCCAGGACCTTGACGGCCTCGTGCACCACGGAGGACACCACCGGGTCCATGCCCTCGCCGAAGAACTCCTTCGGCAGGCCGATGCGCAGGCCGTCGAGGTCCGTGGCCTCCATCTGCGCCAGGTAGTCGGGCACCTCGTCCTGGGCACTGGTGGAATCGCGCTCGTCGAAGCCGGCCATAGGCTGGAGCAGCATCGCCGCGTCCCGGGCCGTGCGGGCGAACACCCCGGCCTGGTCCAGGCTGGAGGCGAAGGCGATCATGCCCCAGCGCGAGACCCGGCCGTAGGTCGGCTTGAGCCCGGTGATGCCGCACAAGGCCGCGGGCTGGCGGATCGAGCCGCCGGTGTCGGTGCCGGTGGCACCGGGCACCAGGGCCGCGGCCACCGCCGCCGCCGAGCCGCCGGACGAGCCGCCGGGCACCCGCTCAATATCCCAGGGATTGCGCACGGGTCCGTAGTAGCTCGTCTCGTTGGACGAACCCATGGCGAACTCGTCCATGTTGGTCTTGCCCAGCACCACCGCGCCGGCGGCCGCCAGGCGCTCCACCACGGTGGCGTCGTAGGGCGAGACGAAGTTGTCCAGCATGCGCGACCCGCAGCTGGTGCGCAGCCCGCGGGTGCAGAAGATGTCCTTGTGCGCCAGCGGCACGCCGGTCAACGGGCCGGCGCCACCGTCGGCCAGGCGCCGGTCGGCAGCGCGGGCGGCCGCGAGAGCACTCTCGGAGTCCACGGTGATGAAGCTGTTGAGGTCGGGGTCGATGCGCTCGATCCGCTCCAGCAGGGCGCGGGTAAGCTGCTCGCTGCTGAATTCGCCCCGCTTCAGGGCGGCAGAGACCTCCGCCAGGCTGAGCTCGTGCATGGGCTCTCCGGTGCTATTCAACCACCCGCGGGACGATGTACAGGCCGTCCCGGACTTCGGGGGCGACCGCCTGATACGCCTCCCGGTCCACGCTCTCGCGGGGGTCGTCGTCCCGCATCCGCTGGGCCATCTCCAGCGGATGGGCCAGGGGATCCACCTTCTCTGTATCGACCTGGTTCATCTGCTCGACCAGGTCGAGAATGCGGGACAGGTCGCGGGCGTAGTCCGGCACCCGCGAATCGTCGATCGCCAGCCGTGCCAGATGCGCGACTGCCTGGACATCGTCGGCCTTGAAGGACATGGCGCAACTCCGCGACAACTCGGGAAGAAACAGGCAGCGCAAATTACCACACTTGCCCGCTTGCCGAAAATCACCGCCGTTGCTAGAGTCTGCGGGTTCCTTAACCCTTCGCTCAAGGACACTCAGGGCCCAATGCTGAAGTTTCACAGTCTGCGAGGCTTCATTTCCAACGATCTCTCCATCGACCTTGGCACCGCGAACACGCTGATCTACGCCCGGGGAAAGGGGATTGTTCTGGATGAGCCGTCCGTGGTCGCGATCCGTGAAGACGGCCGGGGCAAGACCGTCGAGGCGGTCGGTCACCAGGCCAAGACCATGCTCGGCCGCACGCCGGGCAACATCACCGCCATCCGTCCGCTCAAGGACGGCGTGATCGCTGACTTCGTTGCCACCGAGAAGCTGCTGCAGCATTTCATCCGCAAGGTGCACAACTCGCCGTACTTCCGCCCCAGCCCGCGCGTGCTGGTGTGCGTGCCCTATGGCTCCACCCAGGTCGAGCGCCGGGCGATCAAGGAGTCCGCCGCCGGTGCCGGTGCCCGCAAGGTGTACCTGATCGAGGAGCCGATGGCCGCCGCGATCGGCGCCGGCATGCCGGTGAACGAGGCCCGTGGCTCCATGGTCCTGGACGTTGGCGGCGGAACCTCCGAGGTCGCGGTGCTGTCGCTGAACGGGATCGTGTACGCCTCGTCCGTACGCATCGGGGGGGACAAGTTCGACGAAGCGCTGATGAACTACGTGCGGCGCAACTACGGTACCCTGATCGGCGAATCGACCGCCGAGCGGATCAAGATGGAGATTGGCTCGGCCTTCCCCGGTAAGGAAGTCCTGGAGTGCGAGGTCAAGGGACGACACCTGTCCGAGGGCGTGCCGCGCAGCTTCACGCTCAACAGCAACGAGGTGCTGGAAGCCCTGCAGGAGCCGTTGGCCGGGATCGTGCGGTCGGTCAAGACCGCGCTCGAGCAGACACCTCCGGAGCTGGGAGCGGATGTCGCCGAACGCGGCATCGTACTCACCGGCGGCGGGGCGTTGCTGCGGGACCTGGACCGGCTCATCATGGAAGAGACGGGACTGCCGGTGGTTATCGCCGAGGATCCGCTGACCTGCGTGGCCCGCGGCGGCGGCCGGGTGCTTGAGCTGATCGACGAGTACGGCGGCGACATCTTCGCGCTGGAATGAACACGGAGGCGGTGTCTTCACGTCGGGACCCGCAAAACCCCCGGCACAGGGCGCGGTGACCTCCGCAAGCGCCGGGGACGCCGTTCGGGGCCGCGACTGGTCCGCGCAGAGGTAACGTCCCATCTCGGCGCTCCTGTCGGGCTGTCTGGCTGGGCTCGGGGAACGGGAGTGCAGTATAGCCGCGCGCGACGAGCAACGCCGTCCGGACCGGGCGACAGCAGCGCCCGAAGGCCCGACGCGTGAGCGGCGACGGCGACGTTGCGCTCGCTCGTCATGGCAAAGCTACGCCTTCGCCCCGCGCCTTGCCCTCACCACGCACGCACCCTCTGGGACCCGGCATTACCTCTGACCGGGTTCGTATTACACTGGCAGCATTCGGTCACAGGGGACAGCATTCGAGGGTGCACGGAACGTGCCCGGCGAACAGCCTTGCGGGTCCGGGACTATCAAACCGCTCTTCCAGAAATCCGAGTCACTGACGCTGCGGCTGTTGCTGCTCGTGGCGCTGTCCATCGCCCTGATCGTCCTGGACCACCATCGCCACCAGCTGAACCAGCTGCGCAGCGCGCTCAGTGTGGCGGTATACCCGGTCCAGGCGGCGGTGAACACACCCTTCCAGGTGGCACACTGGGTGGATGCCGAGCTCTCGAGCCGGCAGCGCCTGCTGCGCGCGAACCGTGAACTGCGCGCCCAGTCGCTGGCGCTCCAGTCACGGCTGCAGAGGATGCAGTCACTGGAGGCGGAGAACACGCACCTGCGCGCGCTGCTCGGCTCGGCCCGGCAGCTGCCGGCCCAGGTGGAGGTGGCGCAGATCATGCGCGTCGACCTGGACCCGTATCGCCACCAGGTGACGCTCAACCGGGGCACCCGGCAGGGCGTGCACACCGGCGAGGCGCTGATCGACTCCCACGGCATCATGGGCCAGATCGTGCACGCCGGACCGCTGACCTCGCAGGCGCTGCTGATCACGGATCCCAGCCACTCCATCCCGGTCGAGGACGTCCGCAACGGCCTGCGCAGCATCGCCCGCGGCGACGGGGACACCAATACCCTGTCCCTCCCCTACATCCCGAACAACGCTGACCTCAAGCCCGGCGACCTGCTGGTTTCCTCCGGGCTCGGCGGACGCTTCCCGCGCGGCTATCCCGTGGCGCGGGTGTCGCGGGTCGTGCGCAACCCGCACCGCCGTTTCGCGAAGGTCACGGCAGTCCCGCTCGCCCACCTTGACCGCAGCCGCGAGGTGCTGGTGATCACCCGGAAACCCGCCGCGCACCGGGTATCGCCGGGCAGCGGCAAAAAGACCGGAAAGACCGGCGCAGGCAGCACCGGAGGCAAATCCTAGTGGCCGGTCTGCGCCCCGGCCTCGCTCTGATCTGGGTCACGTTCTTCGTGGCTTTCTGCCTGACGCTGCTACCGCTGCCGGGCTGGGCCGAACCGCTGCGGCCGGAATGGGTGCTGCTGGTGCTGATCTACTGGTCCATGGCCCTGCCGCACCGGGTGGGGATGGGTACGGCCTGGGTCCTGGGGCTGCTGCTAGACGTCGCCAAGGGGGCGGTACTCGGACAGCACGCCTTGTGCATGACCATCACCGTGTATATCGTGCTCCGGATCTACCTGCGGGTCCGCAACTTCCCGGTGTGGCAGCAGGGGGCGGTCATTGCGGTATTGCTCACGGTGTACGAATCCCTGATATTCATGCTGGACGGGTTTCTCGGTCACGCGCTGCCCGCCTGGCACTGGCCGGCGATCATTACCGGCGCCGTGCTCTGGCCGGTGGTATTTTCCCTGCTGCGGAGTTTGCGGCGCCGCTACCAGGTCGCCTGACACCGCGCGATGCGCATTCGAATCAAGGATCGCAATCAGGAACGGCGACTGTTCCTCAGCCGCACGGTCCTCACCTTCATCGCCGTGGTTGCCCTGTTCGGCGCCCTGGTCGGCCGGCTGGTCTGGCTGCAGATCGTCAACCACCAGCACTACACCACCCTGTCCGTCGGCAACCGCGTGCGCATCCAGCCGGTCCCGCCCACGCGCGGGCTGATTTACGACCGCGACGGCGAGCTGCTGGCCGAGAACCTGCCCTCCTTCCGCCTGGACATCGTACCGGAAGAGGTACCGAACCTGGACCGCACGATCAAACGTCTGTCCGCGATCATCCACATCGACGGGCGGGACATCGCGCGCTTCAAGCGGCAGATGCGCCACGAGCACCGCTTCGAGTCGATCCCGATCCGCTATCGCCTGAGCGCGCGAGAGCTGGCCCGCTTCTCGGTCGACCGTTCCCGCTTCCCCGGCGTGGAGGTTCGCACCAACCTCACGCGGTATTACCCGGAAGGGAAGAACCTGGCCCACATCGTGGGCTACGTGGGGGCGATCGACCAGCAGGATCTCAACCGTCTGGACGACAGCAACTACGCGGGCACCACGCACGTCGGCAAGACCGGCATCGAGCAGCGCTACGAGACGCGTCTCCACGGCACCGTGGGCTACCGCAAGGTGGAGGTCACGGCGGAGGGGCGCGTGGTCCGGGTGCTCGACCGCAAGTCGCCGGTGCCCGGCGGAAACATCTACCTGACCATCGACTCGAGGCTGCAGAAAGTGGCACGGGATGCGCTGGGCAAACAGTACGGCGCGGTGGTCGCAATCGATACCAGGACCGGCGGCATCCTGGCCATGGTCAGCACGCCCAGCTTCGACCCCAACCAGTTCGTCGACGGCATCGATCCCAAGACCTACACACGCCTGACCCATAGCCCGGCCAAGCCGCTGTTCAACCGGGCCATCCGGGGCCGCTACCCGCCGGGGTCGACGATCAAGCCGTTCATGGGCCTGGCCGAGCTGCAGACCGGCACGGTCGTGGGCAAGAACGGCGAGGTCGACTGCAAGGGCGTGTACCACCTGCCGCACACGGACAGCGTCTATCACGGCTGGAAGCGCTGGGGACACGGCTGGACCGACCTGAAGAAGGCGATCACCCAGTCCTGCGACATCTACTTCTACCACCTGGCCGTGGCGATGGGGATCCAGAAGATGCACGATTTCCTCACCCGCTTCGGTTTCGGCAAGCGCACCGGGGTGGACCTCGACGGCGAACGCCCGGGGATCCTGCCCTCGCCCGCCTGGAAGCGGAAGAAGTACGGCAAGCCATGGTATACGGGGGAGACCGTGATCACCGGCATCGGGCAGGGCTACATGCTGATTACGCCGCTACAGCTGGCGACCGCGACCGCGATCATCGCCGATCATGGCGAGCGCCTGCGGCCGCACCTGGTCAAGGAGTTCCAGAACCCGGTGGACCACAAGCTCGATCCCCCGGCGGACGTGAAGGAGCCGCCGGTCCGGCTGCGCCACGCCTCCTACTGGAGTCAGATCACCCACGACATGCAGCGGGTGGTGGGCAGCATCCACGGCACGGCGCACAATATCTCGCACGGTCTCAAGTACAAGGTCGCCGGCAAGACCGGAACCGCCCAGGTGTTCAGCAGCGGCGGCGGCGACCAGGAAGGGGAGGAGAAGAACCTGCCGAAGAAACTGCGGGACCATGCCCTGTTCATCGCCTTTGCGCCCGCGGAGCACCCGCGCATCGCGGTCGCCGTCGTGGTCGAGCACGGTGGCGGGGGCAGCGTCGCCGCCGCGCCCGTAGCGCGCAAGGTCATGGACACATACCTGATCGACGAGACCCATGCTGTTCGATGATGAATACCCCGCGGCTCAAGGCGTAACGGGCGGTCTCGGCCGCTTGCTGGAGCGCCTGCACCTGGATCCGCCCCTGCTCGCCGGCCTGCTGCTGCTGTGCGGGGTCGGGTTGGTGATCCTGTACAGCGCGGGCGGCGAGAGCGAGGGCATCCTGCTGCGCCAGGGGCTGCGCATGGTGCTGGCCTTCGGCGTGATGATCGTCGTCGCCCAGATCCCACCCCTGACCATGCGGATATGGACGCCGCTGCTGTACCTGGGCGGAGTGATCCTGCTGATCCTGGTTGCCTGGATGGGCGACGTCGGGCAAGGAGCCCAGCGCTGGCTGGACCTGGGGGTCGTGCGTTTCCAGCCCTCGGAGGTGATGAAGCTGGCGGTGCCCATGATGGTCGCCAGCTTCCTGCACTATCGGTCCCTACCGCCACGCCTGCGCCACGTGGCCTGGGCGGCGGCGCTGATCCTGGTGCCGGTGGTGCTCATCGCGCGCCAGCCCGACCTGGGCACTGCCGTGCTGGTGGCCAGTGCCGGACTGTTCACGCTGTTCCTTGCCGGGCTGCGCTGGCGTTACATCTGGGGGCTGGCGCTCTCGATGGCAGCCCTGGCGCCGGTGATTTGGTTTCACTTGCGCGACTACCAGAAGCAGCGGGTGCTGACCTTCTTCAATCCGGAGCAGGACCCGTTGGGTGCCGGCTATCACATCATCCAGTCCAAGATCGCGATCGGCTCCGGCGGCCTGTTCGGCAAGGGCTGGCTGAACGGTACCCAGGCCCATCTGCAGTTCCTGCCGGAGCGCTCGACCGACTTCATCTTCGCCGTGCTCGGCGAGGAGTTCGGGTTGGTCGGCCTGTGCCTGCTGCTGGCGCTCTACCTGTACGTGATCGGGCGTGGCCTGCAGATCGCCATCCGCGCCCAGGATACCTTCGAGCGGCTGCTGGCCGGCAGCCTTTCCCTGACGCTGTTCGTCTACGTGTTCGTCAATGCGGGCATGGTTACAGGGCTGATGCCCGTCGTCGGCGTGCCCTTGCCGCTGATCAGCTACGGCGGAACGTCCATGGTGACGCTCATGGCGGGGTTCGGTATCCTCATGTCCATCCATACCCACAGAAAGCTGGTCGCCTGATGCACCGCACCCGTCCAGTGCGTCGCCACGTCACGGCACCCCGGGCCGCGGCGATCCTGCTTCCGGCCGCCCTGGTGCTCGCGACAGCCGCCAGGCCGGCCATGGCGCAGCCGCCCTTTTTCAAGTCCGTGGCCTTCCACGACTTTGTCGAGCGGATGGTGCATCAGCACGGCTTTCAGGCTTCCCGCCTCGAACACTGGTTCCGCCACGTCCACTACCGCCAGGACATCCTCAAGTCGATCCGGCACCCGGCAGAGAAGCTGCCCTGGTACCGTTACCGCCGGATCTTCCTCACCCGCTCGCGCATCGCCGGCGGAGTGCAGTTCTGGCAGCGCAATCGCGCTCTCCTGCAGCGAGCCCGCAAGGAATACGGCGTCCCGCCGCAGATCATCGTGGCGATCCTCGGGGTGGAAACCCGCTACGGGAGCCGCAGCGGCAGCTATCCAGTGCTCGACACCCTGGCCACGCTGGGCTTTGATTATCCGCCCCGCGGGGCCTACTTCCGCCACGAGCTGGAGCAGTTTCTGCTGATGGCACGGGCCCAGGGTCTCGACCCGGACGATATTCGCGGCTCCTACGCCGGCGCCATGGGCATGCCGCAGTTCATGCCCAGCAGCTACCGCGAATACGCGGTCGACTTCAACGGCGATGGCCGCAAGGATCTGTGGCATACCCACGCGGACGCCATCGGCAGCGTCGCCAACTATTTTGCCCGGCACGGCTGGCGCAAGGGGCAGCCGGTCGTGCTGCGGGCGCGTCCGGGATCGGCCGACGCCCGCAAGCTGAGCGACGGGCCGCTCAGGCCTCATACCACCGTCGCCGCGCTGCGCAAGGCCGGCATCGAGGTGGAGACGAGCGGCGACGGCAAGCAGCCGGCATTCCTGTTCGCCCTGACCGAAAGGCAGGGCAAAGCCTACTGGGTTGGGCTGCACAACTTCTACGTCATCACCCGGTACAATCGCAGCCCGCTCTACGCCATGGCCGTGTATCAGCTCAGCCAGGCTATCCGCAAGCAGTACCAGGCGGGGGGAAATGCGGCCTGAGACCCGTCCCTTCGGGACCCGGCTGACCGGGCTGCTGCTGCTCAGCGCGGCGCTGGCCGGGTGTGCCGGCCTGCCGCGCCAGGACGGGGCGCCGGCCCTGAACCGGATTCCGAACATCAGGCAGATCCCCAACGCGAAGCCGCGCAAGCTGCCGCGCAGCGCTTACGGCAATCCGCCCAGTTACGAGGTGAATGGTCACGTCTACCACGTGCTGAAGTCGGCCGTCGGCTACGAGGCGACGGGCATCGCCTCCTGGTACGGCACCAAGTTCCACGGCCACCGCACGGCCAGCGGCCGGCCCTACGACATGTTCGCGATGACCGCCGCACACCGGACGCTGCCCATCCCCAGCTTCGTGCGGGTGACGGACCTGCGCAACGGCCGCAGCGTGGTGGTCAAGATCAACGACCGCGGCCCGTTCGCCGATAACCGGCTGATCGACCTGTCCTATGCGGCGGCGGCCAAGCTGCACATGCTCAAGCACGGCACCGCGCCGGTGCGTATCCGCGCGATCACCCCGGGCCATCCCTCGGCCGGCAACGAAGTGCTGGCGGACGGCTCCGGCGCCGGAAACACCCCGGCCGCCGAACCCGATCCGTCCCGCGGGGTCTATGTTCAGGTCGGCGCCTTCCGCGACCGCGACAATGCCCAGCGGCTGCGGCAGCAGCTGGAGCACGCCGGGCTGGCCGTGGGCGTGAGCGTGCAGAGGGTCGAGGCCGCCGGTCGCGCGCTGTTCCGGGTGCATCTGGGCCCCGTGCTGAGCCGGGCTGGGCTGGGCCATCTCCATCGCTCGCTGGCCAGGCTGGGTATCGCCCACACCGAAGTCGTCGGCCAGTTCGGCGACGGCGGAGACCAGTAGTCGCGGTCCCGGGCGACGGGTAGAATGCTTCACTTTCTTGAACCGCTCGTGATCGGGAATCCCCCCTGCTGCGCCGGCCCAGGCAGCCGTGGTGGCTCCTGACCGGCGAGTGCCATGCAAGGTCTGACTATGTCGCGGATGATTCTTTCACGTGCCCTTTCGCTTCTGATCCTGTTGCTGTTCGCCGGGCCGGTGCTGGCCGCCCGGGCGCCGGTGCCGGCACCACCGCCGGTGAGCGCGGCGAGCTACATCGTGATCGCGAACAGTACCGGCAAGGTAATCGCGGCGAAGAACCCCGACAAGCGCCACGCGCCGGCCAGCCTGACCAAAATGATGGTCCTGTACATCACCTTCGGCGACCTCAAATCCGGCACCATTCACCTGTCGGACAAAGTGACCGTGAGCAAGAAAGCGTGGCAGACCGGCGGCTCCCGGATGTTCATCCGCGTCGGTCACAAGGTTTCGGTGCGCAAGCTCATCGAGGGCATCATCGTCGACTCGGGCAACGATGCCACCGTCGCGCTTTCGCAGTACGTCGCCGGCAGCACCAGCGGCATGGTGAGCCTGATGAATCAGAATGCCGGGCAGCTGGGCATGGACCACACGCATTACGCGGACGTCGACGGCCTGCCGCACCCGGACCACTACAGCACCGCGCGCGACCTGGCGACGCTGGCCCGCGCGATCATCAACGACTACCCGAAGTACTACAAGGAGTTCTTCGCCCAGAAGGAGCTGACCTGGAACGGCATCAAGCAGTACAACCGCAACAAGCTGCTCTGGCGCAGCGACGATGTCGACGGCCTCAAGACGGGCCACACCGAGGCAGCCGGCTACTGCCTGGTCTCCTCCGCGCAGCGCGACGGCATGCGCCTGATCGCGGCGGTGCTGGACTCGCGCGGGGAGGAAGGCCGGATCAACGACAGCCAGGCCCTGCTCAACTACGGCTTCCGCTTCTATGAAACCCACCGGCTCTACGCAGCGGAAAAGCCGCTGACCAGGGCCCGCGTGTGGAAAGGCAAGAAACAGCGGGTCGGCGTCGGCCTGCGCCAGCCGCTGTACGTCACCATCCCGCGGGGTCGCTACAAATCGCTCAAGGCGATGACCAGCATCAAGCCGGACCTCACCGCCCCCATTTCGCCGGACACGCAGGTGGGCACCGTGAAGGTGTCGCTGGATGGCAAGGTACTGGCGCAGCGGCCGCTGTACCCGCTGCAGCCGGTCCCGCAGGGTGGCCTCTTGCGTCGCATGTTCGACAGCGTGAGACTGATGTTCCAATGAGCGTTGGCGAGCCAAGCGTCTACCTGAACGGCGAATTCCGGCCGCTGCATGCAGCGGCCGTGTCGCCTCTGGATCGCGGTTTCCTGTTCGGCGACGGCGTCTACGAGGTGATCCCGGTGTACCACGGCCTGCCTTTCCGCCTCGGCGAGCACTTGCAGCGCCTGCACGACAGCCTCGCCGCCGTGCGCATTTCCGACCCTCACGAGCGCGACGCCTGGGCGGGGCTGGTCACGGAGGTGATCCGGCGCAACGGCGGCGGCGACCTGTCCCTCTACCTGCAGGTCACCCGCGGGACGGGTCCGGACCGGGACCACTTTTTCCCGAAGGACACGCCGCCGACCGTGTTCCTTATGGCGAGCCCGCTGCGTCCCACCGCGCCCGAGGTCCTCGAGCGAGGAGTCGCCGCAGTGACCCGCCGGGACTTCCGCTGGGGCCGCTGCGACGTCAAGGCGATCACGCTCCTGCCCAACGTCCTACTGCGCCAGGAGGCGCGCGAGGCCGGCTGCAGCGAGGCGATCCTGGTGCGCGCGGACGGCCAAGTGCACGAGGGCGCCGCCAGTAACCTGTTCGCGGTGATCCGTGGTGCGCTGGTCACGCCGCCGAAGGACCGCTTCATTCTTCCCGGCATCACCCGCGACCTCGTGCTGGAGCTCGCCCGCGGCGACGGTCTGGCAGTTGCGGAACGGCCCATCGACCAGGCGGAGCTGGCCGCGGCGAGCGAGATCTGGATCACCAGCTCGACACGCGAGGTGCTCCCGGTAACGCGCCTCGACGACCACGCGGTGGGCGACGGCCGCCCCGGCCCGCTCTGGCACCACGTGGACGGCCTGATCCAGGACCACAAGCGGCGGTGGCTGGCCGGCGTCGGAACGACAGCGGACGAGGGGAGGCCGGCATGACGAGCGGAGCGACCGGCCGGAAACCGGTGCTCGACTTTCCGTGCGAGTTCCCGGTCAAGGTTTTCGGCGAGAGCACGCAGGCATTCGAACCGGCGGTGCTCGAGATCTTCCGGCGGCACGTACCGGGGCTCGACGAGAGCCGCATCCGTCGGCGGCCGAGTCGCCACGGGCGCTACGTTTCGATCACGGTCACCCTCCGGGCGGAAAGCCGGTGCCAGCTGGATGACCTCTACCGCGAACTGAGCGCGCAGCGACGCGTGCTGATGGCACTATGAGCACGAACATTCCCGAACCCGTCATTCGCAACCTCGGCCGGGTGGACTACGAGCCGACCTGGCACCGCATGCAGGCTTTCACCGACCAGCGCGGGCCCGCGACCCCGGACGAGCTGTGGTTCCTCGAGCACCCCCCGGTGTTCACCCAGGGTCAGAACGGCCTGCCCGAGCACCTGCTGACGCCCGGTGACATCCCGGTGGTTCCGGTCGATCGCGGCGGGCAAGTCACCTACCACGGTCCCGGCCAGTGGGTGGTGTATCCGCTGGTCGACGTTACCCGGCTGGGCCTCGGTATCCGTGGACTGGTCACGCGCCTGGAAAACAGCATGATCCGGGTGCTGGAATCCTACGGGGTTAGCGGACACGCGCGGCGCGACGCCCCCGGCGTCTACGTCGACGACGCCAAGATCGGCTCCATCGGCCTGCGCGTGCGGCGCGGCTGCAGCTATCATGGCCTCGCCTTGAACGTCGACCTGGACCTGGAGCCGTTCGGCCGGATCAATCCCTGCGGCTACTCGGGGCTGCGCATGACCCGCCTGGCCGACCTCGCCGACGGCGTGGAGATGAGCCGGGTACGCGAACAGCTGGAGCAGGCGTTGCTGGTCGAGCTCGGCTACCGCGAGCAGGCGCCCGCCTGAGTGACTAACCCTGACCGGGTTGGTTGCGGCTGGGTGCCAGAAAGGCATCCAGCTCCTCCAGCCGTCGCGACGTGCCGACGTCGAACCACTGCCCGCGCCAGAGCTCCGCGCTGACCCGCCGCTGCTCCGCCGCGCAGGCCAGCAGTGGCGCCAGTGGCTGCGCTCCCTCGCCCAGCCCGTCGAATAGTGAGGCACGATAGACGCCGATGCCGGAGAAGGTATAGGCGGGTACGCCCCGCGGCCGGGCCTCGTCCCCGGCGAGGGCGAAATCGCCGCCCGGATTGTGGGCCGGGTTCGGCACCAGTACCAGGTGTGCCAGCCGCCCGGGAGGCAACACCGCCCGGGCCAGCGGGTAGTCGCACCAGACGTCGCCGTTGACCACCAGGAACGGCTCGCGGCATCCCAGCAGCGGCAGCGCCCGGCGGATCCCGCCGGCCGTCTCCAGTGCATTGCGCCCCTCGTCGGAGTAGGTCACGTGCAGTCCCCAGCGGGAACCGTCCCCGATCGTCGCGCGGATCTGCTCCCCCAGCCAGGCGAGGTTGATCACGACCTCGCCGAAGCCGGCCGCCGCCAGGCGCTCCAGGTGCCAGGCCAGCAGCGGCCTGCCGCCGGCCTGCAGCAGCGGCTTGGGATGGCGGTCGGTCAGCGGACGCATGCGCTCACCCCGCCCCGCGGCCAGGATCATGGCACGCATCAGGCGGGGCCCCCGCCGGTGCCCGCTTCCAGCTCGTCCAGCAGGTGCAGCAGCCCGGTGAAGCCGGTGTAACGGCGCCCCGCGGCCCGCAGGTATCCAAGGAATCGCGGCGCGTCGGCGAGGTACGCCGGCTTGCCGTCCCGATGGCAAAGGCGGGCGAAGATCCCCAGCACCTTGAGGTGCCGTTGCATACCCATCCAGTCGAATGCCCGCAGGAACTCGGCCCGGTCAGCGGGAACCGGCAACCCGGCCCGCTTGGCCCGCTCGTGGTACTGCAGCGCCCAGTCCTGCACGCGCCCCTCTTCCCAGGAGAGAAAGGCGTCGCGGAACAGGCATACGGCGTCGTAGGTCACCGGCCCTTCCACGGCGTCCTGGAAGTCGATCACCCCCGGGTTGGGCTCGGACACCAGCAGGTTGCGCGGCATGTAGTCGCGGTGGACGTACACCCGCGGCTGGCCGAGCGCGTTGTCCAGCAGCAGGCCGCAGGCTTCGTGCCAGACCTCACGTCGTTTCCCGCACAGCCGCAGGCCCAGGTGCACCCCGACGTACCACTCGGCAAACAGGTCCAGCTCGCCGCGCAGCCGGGTGCAGTCATACGGGGGAAGCTCGCGTGGCCGGGTGGCGAGCTGCCAGCGCACCAGTGCCGCGAGCGCGTCGCGGAACAACTCGTCCGCGTTGCCCGCGTCGAGGACCTCGAGGTAGGAGCGCCGACCGAGGTCCGGGAGCAGGAGAAAGCCGCGCTCCAGGTCCGCAGCGAGGATCCGGGGCGCGTTCACGCCAGCCCCGCGCAGCAGCGCGGCGACATGCACGAAGGGAGCGGGAGGCTCACGGTCCGGCGGCGAGTCCATGGCCACCAGCGTGCCGTCGCCATGCCGGAGACGGTAATAACGCCGGAAGCTCGCGTCGCTGGATATCGGCTGCAGGCAGCCTGCTTCGGTGCCGAGGACACTCTCCAGCCAGGCGTGCAACTGCGCCAGGCGGATGTCCGCCGCCCCTTCCTCAGGACCTGGCCGCACAGTTTCTTCCCCTCTGTCCGACTGGTAAGCTGGCAGCGCCGTAGGATCGCCCCGGACACGGCCTCGGCCGCCCGGGGCACGGCCGGGAGGGGTCGGGGAGGGACCCGTCCGGCGGCCCGCCCAAGCCCCGGGACCACCCGCAGCGCGCCGGCGCAGACCGTTGCAGCGCATACTACCGGAAAAGCGGGACGCGGAGCAGCCCGGCACCGGCCGCCGCCCCGCCCTGACCGAGAACGACGCCCCTGGTGAAGCAGCCGTTGCTCATTCTCACCGTCGTTGCCCTGGGGGCCGCACCGGCACGCGCCTGGGCGGCAAAATACCCGACGTGCGGCGTGATCAACCCCCTGGCCTCCCGCCGCACCCAGCCCGGCACGCCGCTCGCCCCCGGGCTGGTGCGCGTGGAGGCGCGCCAGGCGCGGATCCTAGGCCATGGCGTGACCCGGCTCATGGGTGACGTTCACGCGCGCCGCGACGGGGAGGAGCTGTTCGCCGACCGGGCGAGCTACGATCGCGCCAGCGGTCTGCTGGACGCCAGCGGCAACATCGTCTTCCTGGGGCAGTTTGTTGACGTCTCCGGGAGAACGGCCCGCCTCGACCTGACCCGCCATCACAGCGTGGTGCACCATGCGCACTTCTACCTGCGGCAGCGTCAGGGCCGCGGCAGTGCCGCGGAAATCCAGCTGCACGGCAACGACCTGGGCATCCTGACGAACGTGGACTACACCAGCTGCCCGGTCGGCCACCGGGACTGGGTGATGCAATCGCGGCGCATGGTGCTCGACCGCAAGCACGACGAGGGCACCGCGCACGACGTGACGCTGTGGTTCAAGGGCGTGCCGATCCTGTACACGCCCTGGCTGTCCTTCCCGCTCACCAACCGCCGCAAGAGCGGGTTCCTGGCCCCGAGCTTCGGCGTCTCGGGCAACACGGGAGCCGATCTGGCGACCCCCTACTATTTCAACCTGGCGCCCAACCAGGACGCGACCGTCACCCCGAGGATCATGACCCGGCGCGGCATCCAGGTACAGAACCAATACCGCTACCTGACCCCCGGCTCCCGCGGCGAGCTGAACCTGGATTATCTCCCTCACGACCGCGTGTACGGCAGCCGCCGGTACCTGCTGGGCGTGCAGGACCATACCCGGCTCTCGCGGCATTGGTCGGCCGGGCTGCATTACCAGGACGTCAGCGACCCCTATTATTTCCAGGACCTCGGCGGCACCCTGGCCGCTTCCAGCACCCGCCTGCTGGATCGGAACGCGGACATCGAATATTCCGGCCAGGCCTGGATGATGCAGCTGCAGGCACAGGACTTCCAACTGGCCGATCCCACCCTCACCGGGGCCGACCTGCCGTACCAGCGCCTCCCGCGGCTCCTGGTGCGGACCCGTTACCCCCCTTCCCTCGGCCCGCTGCACTGGGATCTGTACGGCGAGGCGGTACGCTTCGCGCACCACCAGCAGACCCGGGCCGAACGTTTCGACACCGAGCTTGGCCTGAGTCTGCCGCTGGACCGGCCGGGCTTCTACGTCCATCCCCGGGTGGCTTACCGGTACACGGCCTACGACCTCGCCTCATCCCTCCGGAAAGCCGACCCGCAGCTTACCCGGAATCATCCGGCCCGGGGTACGCCCATCGCCAGCCTTGACACGCAGCTGTTCTTCGAGCGCCGCTTCCGGCTTGGCGGACACGCGCTTGTCCAGACGCTGCAACCGCGCCTGTACTATCTCTACGTGCCGTATCGCAAGCAGGGGAACCTGCCGGTGCTGGATACCACGGTGCCACAGTTTACCTTCCCGGAGTTGTTCTCCGAGAACCGGTTCACCGGCACGGACCGTTTGGGCGACGCGAACCAGGTGACGACGATGTTGGGCTCGCAGATCATCGACCCGGCCAGTGGGCGGCAATACGGCGATGCCTCGATCGGCCAGATTTACTATTTCCAGCCGCACCGCGTCACGCTGCCGGGCGAAACCGTCTCCAACCGGGGATCCTCCGACCTGCTGGGCCGGGCTCGGGTCGATCTGAGCCAGACGCTGTCCGCGCTCGGCGACATCCAGTGGGATCCCCGCTCGCACCGGACGGTGCGCAGCATGGCGGGGGTGCGCTACCACGACGGCAGCGACCGGATCGTCAACCTCGCCTACCGGCAGATCGCCGACAACACCAGCGAGCCGCTGCGCCAGACCGACGTCTCCACGGTCTGGCCGGTCGGCCAGCGCTGGAGTGCCATCGCCCGCTGGAACTACTCGCTGCGCGAGCACCGCACCCTGGAAGCGCTCGCTGGGATGCAGTACGAGAGCTGCTGCTGGGCCGTGCAGGTGGTGGCGCGTCGCTATATCTCCGGGGTCCGCGGCCGCGCAAGCTCGGGCCTCTACTTCCAGCTCCAGCTCAAGGGTCTGACCCGCCTGGGAAACGGCGTCGGGGCCCTGCTCGAACATGATATCCTTGGCTACCACTCTGACTGAGCAATGCAGCCGACTGGCGGAATACAGCCCATGCGCAAGTCTCTACTGACGGCCGCGCTGGTCGCGGCCATGGTCGTCCTGTACGCGCCCCTATCGCTGGCGGCGCCCGCGAGCGCCGCCAGCGATGGCGCAGGTCAGACCTCCTCCGGGGGCAGCAAAGCCCGGATGCTCGACCGCATCGTGGCGGTGGTAAACAACGGCGTCATCCTGCAGAGCGAGCTGGCCCAGCGCACGCAGGAGGCCCGTCAGCAGCTCCGGCAGCAGGGCACGCAGCTGCCCCCGCAGGACGTGCTCCGGCACCAGGTGCTCGAGCATATAATCATGCAGAAGGTCCAGCTGCAGCAGGCGGACAACACTGGGATCCGCGTGAGTGACGACCAGGTCAACAGCGCCCTGAAGCACATCGCCCAGAGCAACGGGATGACTCTCGACCAGTTCTCACAGGCGGTGCAGAGCCAGGGGATGAGCTTCGCCCAGTTCCGTCAGCAGATCCGGGACCAGCTCATCATACGCAAGCTCCACCAGCGCGACGTCGCGAGCCAGATTACCGTGACCAAGCGCGAAGTGGACCATTACCTGTCGCAACACCCGGACCAGGGCGGAAGCCGGATCCAGTACCACATCCGGCACATCCTGATCGCGCTGCCGGAAGGCGCGACTGCCGCCCAGATCCTGGCCAAGCGCAAGAAGGCCGAGGAGGTGGTCAAGAAGCTGCGCAACGGGGCGAACTTCGCCCAGGAAGCCCTGCGCGTATCCGACGGACAGCAGGCGCTGAAGGGAGGCGACCTGGGATGGCGCTCCGCCAGCGACCTGCCGATCGTCTTTCTCACCCATCTAAGCAACCTGAAGACCGGCCAGGTCAGCGACCCGATACGCAGCCCCAGCGGCTTCCATATCATCAAGCTGCTCGGCAAGAAGGGCGGCAAACGGGTCATGGTGCAGGAAACCCATGTCCGACAGATCATGATCAAGACCGATGCCCTGACCAATAACAGGCAGGCGAAGCAGAAGCTGGAGAAGCTGCGCAAGGAGCTCGAGGAAGGGGCCAAGTTCTCGCGCCTGGCCAAGCAGTACTCGGACGACACCAACAGTGCCGACAAGGGCGGCGGCCTCGGCTGGGTCCAGCCCAACCAGATGGTGCCGGCGTTCACGCAGGTAATGCAGCATCTGAAGAAGGGGCAGATCAGCCAGCCGTTCCAGACCCGGTTCGGCTGGCACATTATCCAGGTGCTGGGCCGGCGCAAGCACGACGCCACCAGCGAGGCACGGCGCAACCGCGCGCGAGAGGCGGTCTTCCAGCGCAAGCTGCAGCAGCAGACGCAGATCTTCCTGCGGCGCATGCGCGACCAGTCCTACATCAAGATCCTCGTGGGCAAGGGCGGCGATAATGGCGGCCAGGCGAGCGAGGCCGCGGGCTGACGCCATGCCCCGCTCGGTTGCGCGTATCGTTGTTACCCCCGGCGAACCGGCCGGTATTGGTCCCGACCTCTGCCTCGACCTTGCCGCCCGGGACCACGCCGCCCAAGTGGTGGTGGTCGGCGACCCGGAAACCCTCAGCAGCCGGGCCCGGCGGCTCGGGCGCGAGATCATTCTTCGCGAGTACGCGCCGGGCGAGCCGCCGCGCCCGTCGCGCGCCGGCGAGCTGGTGGTGCTGGCGGTGCCGCTGGACCGGCAGGTCGCCTGCGGGCGGCCCGATCCAGCCAACGCCCCCGCCGTTCTGGAAAGCCTGCGCCGGGCCGCGCGCGGCTGTTTGGAGGGCGAGTTCGACGCCCTGGTCACCGGGCCGGTGAACAAGGCCGTGATCAACCGCGCCGGCGTGCCATTCTCCGGGCACACCGAGTTCCTGGCCGAGGTGATCGGCGGGGAGCCGGTCATGATGCTGGCCGCTCCGGGCCTGCGGGTGGTGTTGGTGACAACGCATTTGCCGCTGCGGGCCGTCCCGGATGCCATCACGGGCGACCGCGTGCGGCGGGTCATCCGGATCGCCGGACGCGACCTGCGCGAGCGTTTCGGGATCGCGCAACCGCGCTTGGCGGTGTGCGGGCTGAATCCGCATGCCGGCGAGCAAGGGCACCTCGGCACGGAGGAGCGCGACATCATCGCGCCGGCCCTGGAGGCGCTTTGCTCCGAGGGGCTGGACGTTCGCGGGCCGCTGCCCGCCGACACGGCATTCACCCCGCCGCAGCTGCAACGGACGGATGCCGTGGTCACCATGTACCACGACCAGGGGCTACCCGTACTCAAGCACCTGGGCTTCGGCAGGGCCGTCAACATCACGCTGGGCCTGCCCGTGATCCGCACCTCGGTGGACCACGGCACGGCCTTCGACCTGGCCGGCACGGGGCGCGCCGATGCCGGCAGCCTGCGCGCCGCGCTGGACCAGGCCGTCGCCCTGGCCCGTGCGGGGCGCCGATGAGCGTCACCCACCGGGCGCGCAAGCGCTACGGGCAGCACTTCCTGCACGACCCGCGGGTGATCTCCCGCATCCTCGACGCGATCCGGCCGGACCCCGACGACCGGCTGGTCGAGATCGGCCCCGGGTTGGGCGCGCTGACGCTACCGCTGCTGCAGCGTTGCCGGGCACTGGACGTGGTCGAGCTGGACCGGGACCTCATCCCGACGCTTGCGCGGCTGTGCGCCGGACACGGCACGCTGCGGGTACACCGCGCCGACGCCCTGGCCTTTGACTTTGCCGCGCTGGCGGGCGAGCGCCGGGGTCCGCTGCGCCTGGTCGGCAACCTGCCCTACAACATTTCCACGCCGCTGCTGTTCCACCTGCTGGACCAGGCGGAGGCGATCCTGGACATGCATTTCATGCTGCAGCGGGAGGTGGTCGACCGCATGGTCGCCGGGCCCGGCTCCGGCACCTACGGGCGGCTGAGCGTGATGCTGGCCTGGCGATGCCGGGTCGAGCGGCTGTTCCGTATCGGATCCGGCGCCTTCCGTCCGCCGCCCCGGGTGGACTCGGCGTTCGTCCGGCTGCTCCCGTTGCGCGCCCCCCCCTTCGCGGTAACCGACCCGGCGACGTTCCGGGCGATCGTGGCGCAGGCCTTCAGCCAGCGCCGCAAGACCCTGCGCAACGCGCTGCGCCGCTATCTCGACGAGGCCGACATCCGGGCCGCCGGGGCGGACCCCGGGCTGCGGCCCGAGCAACTTTCGCCCGCACAGTTCGGGGCGCTCGCCAATCGCGCGGCCGGCAGGGCGTAGGCAAACCGCTTTGCGCCGGGTCTGCGGGCGCGGCAAAATGAGCCCGCGGTGGGGGGACGCCGCGACTCGCAGGAGACGTCACGCGATGAACGCCTACAAGCATATACTGCTGGCGCTCGACCTGAGCCCGGACAGCGAGCCCGTCGCCCAGCGTGCGGCGGATCTTGCGCGACGCTATGACGCACGCCTCAGCATGACGCACGTGGTGGAGTACATTCCGGTCGACCCGTCGGGAGAGGCCCTGCTGCCCGCGCCCGTAACGGTCGAGAAGGAGCTGATCGACAACGCGCGGCAGAAGCTCGAGGAGCTCGCCGGGCGTCTGGGAGTGCCGAAGAACGCCTGCCACGTGACCAGCGGCAGCATCCGGCGCGAGATCTGCCGCCTGGCGAAGGACGACGACGTGGACCTGATCGTGCTGGGCCGGCACGAGCGCCACGGGCTGGCCGTGCTGCTGGGCTCCCCCGACGATGCGATCATCCACCGCGCGCCTTGCGACGTGCTGTCGGTACACCTCAACTCTGAGCCGAAGTGAACCCGGACTCCGGCCAACCCGGGCCGTGCCCCCGCCGTCCCGCGGCCGGTGCCGATCGTTGATGGCCGTCTGGGCGATCGGCGATGTGCAGGGCTGCTACGACGAGCTGTGCCGGCTGCTCGAACGCATCGACTTCGATCCCGACCGTGACCGTCTCTGGCTGTCCGGCGACCTGGTCAACCGCGGTCCCGGGTCCCTGGAGACCCTGCGCCTGGTGCGCGGGCTCGGCGAATCCGCGGTGACCGTGCTGGGCAACCACGACCTGCACCTCCTGGCAGGGGTGCATGGCGGCCACGAGGAGCGCCTCAACCGGACGCTGAAGCCGGTACTGGCAGCGCCGGACCGGGAATCCCTGCTCGCGTGGCTGCGACACCGACCGATGCTGCACCGTGATCCAGCGCTCGGCTACACCCTGGTGCACGCCGGCCTGGCGCCGCAGTGGGACATCGAGACCGCGGCGCGTTGCGCCGGCGAGGTCGAGGCCCGCCTGCGCGGCCCGGAATACCCGGCCTTCTTCCGCGAGATGTATGGCGACGAGCCGGACCTGTGGTCCCCGGCGCTCGTCGGACGCGAGCGCGAGCGCTTCATCGTCAACGCCCTGACCCGGACGCGCTTCTGCACCGTCGACGGCCGCCTCGACCTGAGCTACAAGGGTCCGCCCGGCTCCCAGCCAGCGGGCTACCTGCCATGGTTCGAGGTCCCCGGCCGGCGCAGCCGCGGACAGCGGATCGTGTTCGGCCACTGGTCGACCCTGGGCCCGCTCGAGGCTCCGGACGTCTTTCCCACCGACACGGGCTGTCTCTGGGGCGGCTGCCTGACCGCGCTGCGCCTCGAGCCGCCGGGGGACGATGGTCGGCCGGCACGGGTGAGCGAGCCCTGCGCGGGCTACTACCGGCCCCGCCGCACGTTCCGCTGAGGCGGCCGCGGCCCCTGCCCGGACGGCGCCGGGCAGCTAGACGGCGAAGTCGCCGACGAAGGGATTCACGCGGCGTTGCCGGCCCAGGGTCGATGTGCTGCCGTGGCCGGGGACGAAGGTGACATCGTCGCCCAGCGGGAACAGGCGCTCCCGGATGCAGCGGACCAGGCTCTCGAGGTCGCCGCGCGGCAGGTCCGTGCGACCGATCGAGCCCTGGAACAGCACGTCGCCCACGACCGCCACGCGCGAGGCCGGGTCGAAGAAGACCACGTGTCCGGGCGTGTGCCCGGGACAGTGGCGCACCGTGAGCGTGGTCTCACCGAAGGTGACGGAGTCCCCATCCGCCAGCCAGCGGTCGGGTTCGAAACCGTGTGACGGGGACGATCCGGACCTTCACGGGCTCTCTCCTCGGTTTCCGCGCCCGCCACCGGTCGGACGCTTTCACTCTCGTGCGCCGGACTTGTGCTCCGGCGGCGGGCAATCCCGCTCCAGGGAGGTCGCCAGGGAGCGCGTCCCGGCATCGCCGAACTGCCGCAGCAGCGGGCGCAGCGTGTCACGCAGCAGCGCCACCGCGGCGGCGCGCCCGGCGAGCCCGAGCACGTCGGCGACCTCCTTCCACGACCGGTGCTGCAACACCCGCAGCACCAGCAAGTCGCGCCCGGGCGGCTCCACCAGCGCGCGGGCGTCCGGCTCGCGCAGCACCGCCAGCGCCAGGCGCCAGAGCGCGCCGACGCAGGTCTCCGGCAGGCGCCGGCCGAAGCCGCAGGCTACCAGGTCCTCGCGGTCGCCCGGGTCGATGATCGGTTCGCCGGAGGCGGCCACCCGCTGCAGCAGCAGCGCCGCCAGCGACGGCTCGAGATCATGCAGGGCGTCGCCCAGCTGGCGCGGCAGCTCGTCCAGATAGCGCCGCCGTGCCTCATGGTACAGCTCCCGGCCCCGCGGCGTGAGCGGGCGCATCACCACGGCCGAGTGCTCACCGGTGGTCGTGCCGCGGCTCACCGATACCCGCAGCGGCCTGAGCTGCCGTGCGAGCCAGAATCGCAGCAGCGGCAACGTTGCGCCGAAGCTGCTCCCCAGGTAATCGCGCCCGTCCCGCTCCGCCTGGGCCAGGATGGCTTCCAGCAGCCGGGTCCCCAGGCCGCGCCGCTGCACCGCCGGGTGCACCGCGATACGCATGATCCGCGCCCCGCGCAACAGCGGCGCGCGCCGCAGGCCCGCATGGGCGGCAAGCGTCTCCGGCAGCAGGTGACCCTGGGGCCTCGTGGTTCCGGCCCAGATCGCCCGCGCGGCCGATTCGTCGAAGCCACCCTCCAGGGCCACCAGGGCTGTGCCCACCACGTGGCCCGCCCAGCGCATGAGATGGATCTCGATGTTCGGCGCGTCGAGAACCAGGCGCAGGTCGAACGGCCGGGTCCGGTAATGCGCCAGCACCAGCAGGCCGAACATCTCGCCCAGCAGGCCCGGATCGGTCGCCAGCGCATCGCGATCCACGCGCTCGACCTCGCATTCCCCCGGCACGGCACCGGTGACCGCGCGGTCGTCGACCGCGGCGGCATCGAGCAGCAGAAGCCGGGAAACGAGCCGCTCCAGCGGGTCGCAGCGCGCCCAGCGTACCGGTTCTTCCAGGTGCAGGGACTTCCATCCCGGCGTGCGGGCATCCAGGACGGCGCGAAAGCGCACCGAGAAGCCTCGGCCGGTGCCCTCGTAGCCGTGCTGGGTGGTGGCGAACACCACGCGCGGGCACCGCTCCAGAAGTCGGGTGAGCATGGCCGCGGGAATCGCGGCAGCCTCGTCCACCAGCAGCAACCGCGGGCCCGGCCCCCCGGCCGCTGCCAGCGCGTCGGGCGGCTCGAAGGTCAGCCCGGCATCGCCCAGGCGCACCGCGGCGCGTGAGCTTCGCGCCCGCGGCAACAGGGCCGCCGCCCGTGCGAACACCTGTTCCGCAGCGTCCAGCCGCGGCGCCGTCACGCGAATCTCCGAAAACCCCTGGCGCAGCAGCCGGGCGGCGGCGATGCCCAGGGCGGACGACTTTCCCCGCCCGCGATCGGAGGTCAGCACCAGGGGCCGCCGGGCCCGGCCCCGGGCCACGCGCAGCACCGCCTCGACCGCCGCGCGCTGGTCGGCCGTGCGGCATTCGTCGTCGTGCTCGGGGAGCGGGGCGGGAAAGCCGGCCCCGGGCAGCTCGGGCACGGGGCCTTCGGGTGTGAGCACCACCGCGGCGGGGTCAGAGCGCAGGATTTCGACCACCCGGCGCAGGAAGCGGGGACGTAGGGCCGACGGAGCGAACCCCGCGACCGTCAGCCGCGCGTAGTCCGGGTCCGGGTAGTCCGGCCACGCCGCCAGCGCCGGCGTCATTAGGATCAGCAGGCCCCCGGCGCGCACGGTGCCACTGACCGCACCGAAAGCATCCGCGTGCAACCCCGCCCAGGCGTCGAACACCACCGCATCCAGCTCGCGTCCCAGCAGCTTAGCCGCCCGCCCCGCCGGGCAGGTTTCCAGCCCGGGCAGCCCGGCTTCGGTGATCACCATCGAGTGCCTCAGCCCCGCGGCGGCAAGGGCCTCGCGGGCGGCGACCAGCGACCATTCCCGCGGTCCGGCGAGCACCAGCGCGTAGCGATGGCGGGCAGCGGCACCCGCCGCGGCCAGCTGCCGTGCCGTTCTCGCCGCCGCGCTGTCCTGGTGCACCGTGCTCAAGCTCTCCGACCGCCGGACGGGAATCTGTTACCCTTTGCAGTGTACTGCGATCGTGCCCCGACCGACGATCGCCGCCCCTCGCGGGCGGCCGCGGCAATGCCGGCGCACGAGGGTTCTGTACTCGGCACATTCCAGCCCGGAGAGCAGCATCGTCATGGCAGAGCAGGAACTTCCCGATATGCGCATGAGCCGTGAGGATCTCTACGCCGAGGAGATCTTCACCGACCGCCGCGCCGGGACCATTCGCCGCATGACCCCGGTCACCGGTGCCGGCGAGATCGACGACAGCCGCCCGGTGCTGTACGTCGGCGAGACCCAGCTCATGACCTCGGCGGGCGCCCTCCCGCTGAGCTTCGAGCTCGCGGCGGGCTCGCTCGACGAGGCCGTGGCAAAGTTCGGTGACGCTGCCCGGGAGGCGCTGGAGCAGGCCATGGATCGCCTGCAGGAGATGCGCCGGGAGGCGGCCTCCTCGCTCTACGTGCCGGGCCAGGGAGGTGGTGGCGGCATGGGCGGCGGCCAGGGGGGCGGCGGCCTGCAGATGCCATGACGCGACCGGCGCCCGCCGGCTAGTCGGTGGACGGCGTCTGCCGCACCCGCTCCAGCACGACGAAGCTCATCCCGTACGGGTTGCGCTCGTCCGGCTTCTGCTCGATGCGCCGGATCTCCTCCCACCGGGCCGGATCCAGCTCGGGGAAGCGCACGTCGGCGTCGAACTCCCCGTGCACCTCGGTCAGATAGATACGGTCAACCCGGTGCAGCAGCGCCTCGTAGACCTGCGCTCCGCCCAGGATCATCACTTCCTCCGGCTCCCCGGCCAGCGCCAGCGCGCCGGCGATGTCACGCGCCACCTTCACCCCTTGCGGGGCATAACGGGGATCCCGGGTGAGCACGATATTGTCCCGCCCGGGCAGCGCGCGCCCGATGGACTCGAACGTGCGGCGCCCCATGACCACGGCTTTGCCCATGGTCACACGCCGGAAGTAGGCCAGGTCTGCCGGCAGGCGCCAGGGTAGGCGCCCCTCCCGCCCGATGCCGCGTCGCCGGTCCATCGCGACGATCAGTGCGAGCCGCATGCCTCCTCCGTCAGACCGCCACCGGGGCCCGGATCGCCGGATGGTGGCGGTAATCGACGAACTCGATGTCCTCGTAGCGGAACGCGAACAGGTCGCGTACCTCCGGGTTGAGCCGCACACGCGGCAGCGGATAAGGCACCCGGCCGAGCTGCAGGTCGACTTGCGGGAGATGGTTGAGGTAGATGTGCACGTCGCCGAAGCTGTGCACGAAATCGCCCGGTTCGAGATCGCAAACCTGGGCCACCATCCGGGTCAGCAGCGCATACGAGGCGATGTTGAAGGGCACCCCCAGGAACACGTCGGCGCTGCGCTGGTACAGCTGGCAGGACAGCCGGCCGGCCGCCACGTAAAACTGGAACAGCGCGTGGCAGGGTGCCAGCGCCATGCGCGGCAAGTCTGCCACGTTCCAGGCACTCACCACCAGGCGGCGCGAGTCCGGGTTGCGGCGGATCTCTTCGATCACGCCGGCAAGCTGGTCGACGTGACCGCCGTCCGGGGTCGGCCAGGAGCGCCACTGGCACCCGTAGATCGGTCCCAGGTCTCCGTTGGCATCCGCCCATTCGTCCCAGATGCGTACCCCGTTTTCACGCAGGTAGCCGACGTTGGTGTCTCCCCGCAGGAACCAGAGCAGCTCGTGTACCACCGATTTCAGGTGCACCTTCTTGGTGGTCACGACGGGCAACCCGCGCGAGAGATCGAAGCGCATCTGGTGACCGAACACGCTGAGCGTGCCGGTCCCGGTACGGTCGCCCTTCTCCGCGCCGTGTTCCCGGATATGCCGAAGCAGGTCGAGATACTGCTCCACGATCAGTCCTCCCGGCGCTCGCCCGTGGCCGCCTCGCGGTGGCGATAGGCGAGATAGAGCAGGATGATTCCGAACAGCACCATGGGCAGGCTCAGCACCTGGCCCATGGTCATCCAGCCGAACGCCACGAAGCCGAGCTGCGGGTCCGGCTGGCGAAAGAACTCCACGAAGAACCGAAAGCACCCGTACAGCAGGAGGAACAGCCCCGAGACCGACATCGTGGGACGCTTGCGGCGCGAGAAGATCCACAGCACGGCGAACAGCACCACGCCTTCCAGCAGGAACTCGTAGATCTGCGAGGGGTGGCGCGGCAGCGGGCCCGCCTTGGGAAAGACCATCGCCCAGGGTACCGTGGTGACCCTCCCCCAGAGCTCGCCGTTGATGAAGTTGCCGATGCGTCCCGCGCCCAGCCCGATGGGCACCAGCGGTGCGGCAAAATCGGCGAGCTCGAAAAAGCCCGTGCCGGTCCTGCGGGCGAAGTACCAGAAGGCTACCATGACCCCCATCAGGCCACCGTGGAACGACATGCCGCCATGCCAGACCTGGAAGAAGGTCAGGGGATTGTGGATGAAATTGGGCAGGTCGTAGAACAGCATGTAGCCGGTTCGGCCGCCGAGGATGACACCCAGGGCCGCGTAAAACAGCAGATCCCCGACCTGCTCCGGCGTGTAGGGGATGTCCATCCGCCGGCGTGCGCGCCACGCGCCGAGATACCACCCCCCGGCAAACCCGATCAGGTACATGATGCCGTACCAGTGAACCCTGACGGGACCGACGCTGAAGGCGACGGGATTGATGTTCGGGTAGGGCAGCATCTCGCTATCTTACTAAGCCGGTCGCGGGTAACGCCATATCCACGGGGCGACCGCCCGCGAAGGGCGGGTCCGACGCGCGCACGGTTCGCTCCTATGGTCGCAGGACGCGCACGTAGAACATCTTGAGATACGCGGTCTCGGGGATCGCCGGATGCACCGGGTGGTCCAGGCTTTGGCCGCGGCACTCCAGCAGCTGCAACATCCGATCGACGTGGCGCGCCCCCGCCTGCATTCCCTGCAGGAAGGCGTCGCCGGGCATGTGGTAGGAGCAGGAGCCGCTGATCAGGAAGCCGTCCGGTGCCGTCACCTGCAGCGCCATGCGGTTCAGGCGCCGGTAGGCCTCCGCGCCGCGGCGGAAATCCTTCTTGCGCTGCACGAACGCCGGCGGATCCGCGATCACCACGTCGAAGCGCCGCTGGTCGGCGCGCAGGGCCTTGAGCACCTCGAATGCGTCGCCCTCCAGCACCTCCGGAGCCTGCCGGTTGCGCCGGGCGTTCTCCAGCAGCAGCTCCAGCGCCGGCCCGGAGCTGTCCACGCAGGTCACCGAGGCTGCTCCCGACAGGGCCGCCCCGAGGCCCCAGGCGCCGACGTAGCTGAACAGGTCCAGCACGCTGCGGCCGCGCACGTAGGGCGCCAGGCGGGCCCGGTTGTCGGCCTGGTCGTAGAACCACCCGGTCTTCTGGCCGTGGTGCGGCGAGATCCGGAACACACCCGGTCCTTCCGGGACCTCCAGCGTCTCGGGCATCTCTCCGATCGGCTCCACGTAGCGCTCGAGATGCTCCAGCCCACGCACCGGCTGGTCGTTGCGCAGTAGGATCGCGCGCGGCCTCACCACCCGCTGCAGCGCGGCCACCACCGGCTCACGCAGCGCCTCCATGCCCGCCGTGGTGATCTGCGCCACCAGGCAGTCCCCGTAGCGGTCCACGATCAGACCCGGCAGTCCGTCGCTCTCGCCGAATGCGAGCCGGTAGAACGGCCGCTCGTAGAAACGCTCGCGCAGCGACAGCGCGACCTTGAGCCGGTGGACCAGCAGTGACTCGCCCGGGGGATGCTCCGGGTCCCGGCTCAGGATGCGGGCAGCGATCAGCGAGTGGGGATTGACGTAGCCGGAGCCCAGGAACTTGCCGCTGTGCGCGACGATCCGCACCGGCTGGCCCGGCTCGAACGCCTGCAGGCCGGTGCGCGCGGTATCGATCTCGTTGCTGAAGACCCACAGGTGCCCGGCACGGATGCGGCGCTCCTCGTCTTTCTTCAGGACCAGATCAGCGAGGTCCATGCCATCTCCGTCGTCCGCGGTCCGGTCGGGATGCCCCGACACGGGACGCTAGCCCCAGGTCGAGGGTGTCCGGAGTGACGCCATCCGGGCGCAGGCGGTACTTCCGGATCCGCCCGCTGGGTGTGCGCGGAAGCGTGCCCACCAGGCGCCGATAGCGCGGCACCCAGAAGGCCGGCATGCGTCCGGTCGCCCGGGTCGCGAGCGCCGCGGCGGAAAAGTCCTCGCCCATCGGCCCCTCCTCAGCGCAGCCGCTCGAAATCGCCATGACGCCCGACGCCGCTCCGGAAGCGAGTCGCCCCCTCGCGGGTCTCGCCGCTCTCGATCACACGCAGGCCCAGCAGCGTCTCCAGCGCCATGCCGTCCTCGAAGCTCATGTCGAGCCCGCGTCTGGCGGCCTCCCGGTCGCTGCGCATGCAGTGCTGCGGCAACTCCGCCAGGTTGCCCGCCAGCTCCTCGGCTTTTTCCCGGGCGGTTCCGGGCTCGACCACCCGGTTCGCCAGGCCCATCGCGAGCGCTTCCTCGGCCGGTACCGGCCGGCCGGTCAGGATCATGTCCAGCGCCCGGCTCAGCCCGATCAGGCGCGGCAAACGCTGGGTGCCCCCGTCGACCAGGGGCACGCCGAAGCGGCGGCAGAACACGCCGAATACAGCGTCCCGATCCGCCACCCGCAGGTCGCACCAGCAGGCCAGCTCCAGGCCGCCGGCGACGGCGTGGCCGGAAACCGCGGCGATCACCGGCTTGCCCGGGCGCATGCGGGACGGACCCATGGGACCGTCCGCCCGCATGTCGGGGTCGACGGCATTGGGTGCGCCCACCGCGATGGCCTTCAGGTCGGCACCCGCGCAGAAGGTGCCGCCGGCACCGCACAGCACTGCAACGGCGGCGGAGTCGTCGGCGTCGAACTCGCGGAAGGCCTGCGCCAGCTCCGTCGCGGTGGCGCAGTCCACGGCGTTACGGACCTCGGGGCGGTTGATGATGATGCTGCGGACCCTGCCCCGGTTCTCAACCAGCACGTTCATCCTTGTCTCCCCGTTGCCGGAAGGTTGCCTGGCCCATTATGGAGCACCACGGCAGCCGGCGCAGCCGGGAACTCGCGCCGGGCCGGGCGGTCTCGGCCTGATGCGAGGCGAAGCGATCGGGGTCCTTGACCGGTTCCGGCGCCGGTGTTCCCATTAGCCGTCCCGCTCCTGCGGCCGCCCCCGGTGGTCCGGACCGATTTCCCCGTTCCGGTACAAGAGATGAGCAGAAACGGCATCGACGCACGCATCCCGCCCGAGGGCAGCCTGGAGATCCTTTCCCAGCTCGAAGTGGACCGCCTGCGCGACACCAGCCAGGGCGGGTTGCACGAGGTGCTCCGTCGCTGCTCGCTGGCGGTGCTGAACACCGGCAGCCGGATGGATGACACCCGCGCCATCATGGAGAAGTTCAGCGACTTCGAGGTGCAGGTGGTGCAGCAGGAGCGCGGCATCAAGTTGAAGCTGGTCAACGCCCCGCCCGACGCGTTCGTCGACGGCGCGATGATCCGCGGCATCCGCGAACACCTGTTCGCGGTGCTGCGGGACATCATCTATGTCAGCAACGAGATCGAGAACAACCACCAGTTCGATCTGGGCACGCCCTACGGCATCACCAACGCCGTATTCCACATCCTGCGCAACGCCCGGCTGCTGCGCCGGCCGCCGCTCAACCTGGTCGTGTGCTGGGGCGGGCACGCCATCACCCGCGAGGAGTACGACTACACCAAGGAGGTGGGCCACGAGATGGGGCTGCGGGACCTGGACGTGTGCACCGGCTGCGGCCCCGGGGCCATGAAAGGCCCGATGAAGGGCGCAACCATCGGCCACGCCAAGCAGCGCAGCGTCCGGGGGCGCTATATCGGCGTCACCGAGCCCGGCATCATCGCCGCCGAGCCGCCCAATCCCATCGTCACCGACCTGGTGATCATGCCCGACATCGAGAAGCGCCTGGAGGCCTTCGTGCGTCTCGGACACGGCTTCGTGGTGTTTCCCGGCGGCGTGGGCACGGCGGAGGAAATCCTCTACCTGCTCGGGATCCTGCTGCATCCGGACAACGCGGAACTGCCCTTCCCGCTGGTGTTCAGCGGCCCGGCTTCCAGTGAGCCCTACTTCCGCGGCATCGACGACTTCCTGGTGCGGACCCTGGGCAAGGCGGTGCGCGAGCGCTATCGGATCGTGATCGACAACCCGGCGGAAGTCGCCCGGGCCATGCGCAAGGGTATCAACGCGGTGCGCGATTTCCGCCGCGCGCGCAGCGACGCCTATTACTTCAACTGGCTGCTGCATGTGGAGCATGACTTCCAGCGCCCGTTCGTGCCCACGCACGAGGCGATGGCGTCTCTGGAGCTGGATACCGGGCAGCCGCCCCACCGCATGGCCGCCAATCTGCGCCGCGCGTTCTCGGGCATCGTCAGCGGCAACGTCAAGGAAGCGGGCATCCGGGCCATCGAGGAACACGGCCCATTCCGTATCCACGGCGACCGCCAGGTGATGCGCCCGCTGGACGACCTGCTCGCCGCGTTCGTCGAGCAGCAGCGCATGCGGCTGGCGGGCGCGGAGTACGTGCCCTGCTACCGGATCGTCGCCTGACCGCGCGCCGCGATCGTAATCAGCGCTGCTGGTCCAGCCAGGCGCCGATTGCGGCGGCGATTTCCTGCGGCGAGTCCTCCTGGATGAAGTGACTGCCCGGGACCGTGACCTCGGTCTGGTTGTGCCAGCCGCGGCAGAACTCGCGCATGGGCCCCACCAGGATGGCGCCGGGGTCGGCGTTGACGAACAGCTTCGGCAGGTCGTTGCCCGCCATCCACTGCGCGTAGTCCCCCGCGATCCGGGCCACGTCTCCCGGTTCGCCATCCAGCGGGATCTCACGGGGCCAGGTCAGCGTGGGCCGGCGGTCCTCGCCCGGCTCGCGGAAGGGACGGCGGTACACCTCCATTTCCGCGTCGCTGAGACCACGCAGCACCGAGCCGGGCAGCACCTTTTCCACAAAGATGTTCTTCCTCAGGATCATCTCCTCGCCCGCTTCCGAGCGGAAGCCCTGGAACAGGGAGCGGATCGCCTCCGGCCATTCGTCCGTGGTCATCGGGCGCACGATGGCCTCCATGTAAGCGATGCCGCGCATCGCGTCGCGGTGCCGGTTGGCCCAGTCGAATCCGAGCGCCGAGCCCCAGTCATGGATTACCAGGGTGACGTTCGAGCTCACGCCGAGGGCTTCCAGCAGGCCGTCCAGATACTCGCGGTGCTCGACGAAGCGATAGCTGCCCGGTCCGGAATCGTCCAGCTTGGCGGAATCGCCCATACCGAGCAGGTCCGGGGCGATGCAGCGACCGCGGTCCGCGAGCGCGGGCATGATGTTGCGCCACAGGTAGGAAGAGGTGGGATTGCCGTGCAGGAATACGATCGGATTGCCCTCGCCCATCTCGGCGTAGGCCATGCGCTTACCCTTCACGGTCAGGTACTGCTTGGGAAGCTCCTTGTCGGACATCATGCGGGTTCTCCTCAATGGGTCGGCGGATGGTCGGCGCACCGCCGGTCAACGGCTGCCGTTGCCTCCGTCATGCTTGAACAGCAGCAGCCGCGCGTGTGCCTGCTGGAACACCTGGCCCACCCGGCCGTACATGTACCAGCCGGCGCCAAGGCCGACGGCCAGCAGGACGGCGGCGGTCACGAGCGCGGCGGCGGCGCGGCGCCGGGCACGGTCGCCCCGCAACAACTCGCGGTCACGCAGGATCCACATCCCCTGGTAGGGGAATTGTCCCGAACGGGTGATCCGGAATGCCATTTGGAGCAGGTAAGCCGCCGCCAGTACCGGCAGAGCCACCCCCAGGGCGATCAGCAGATCCAGCAGTTGCCAGGCTCGGCCGAGCGCAGCGAGCGCTTCGTCCGGCTTGCCGCTGTCGATCTGCGCGAGCTGGTGCCCGAGGTAGGACTGAACCCAGAAGCTGAGGGCGAACATGCCGGCGGCAACGCCGGCCAGTAGTACGGCCAGGAACAACCGCTTGCGGCGCGCGTCGGGATCGGCGCGCATGATCTCGTTCTCGGACATCGATCTCCCGTGGGGCTGTGCCGGTACTGCCGGCCCCGCGCCGGCGGGCGATCATACTACCAGTCTTGCCGAACGGTTTGTCAGGTCTTGGAGCCCTCGTGCGCCTCGCCGGGCAGGTGCCGGAGAGCGGCGGGTGGCGACTCCACCGCGGCCACCCGGGCTCACGGTTCCAGGTCGAGCGTGACCCGCACCAGCGACGGATCCTCGGGCACGCGCTCCCGGCGAAACCCGAGTGCCTTGCACAGGTTCAGCATGACCCGGTTTTCCGCCAGCACGTCGCCCCATATCTCCCGGATACCGCGGCGCCGCGCGTGCTCGATCAGGCGCCGCATGAGCATCGGCCCCAGGCCCAGCCCGGTAATGTCGTGGCGCACCAGGATGGAGTACTCGGCCCGCTCGTTATCCGGGTCCGCGTGCAGCTGTGCCGTGGCGAATATTTCCGCCTGGCCCGGAACGCCCGGGCCGGTCAGGACCAGGGTCATCTCCCGGTCGTAGTCGATCTGGGTGAAGCGCGCGCCCATGATATGGCTCAGTGTCTTGAACGGGACGAAGAAGCGCAGCCACATCTCCTCGCGGTTCAGCTTGCCGAAGGAATCGCGCAGGGCGGGCTCGTCCTCCGGCATGATGGGCCGCAGGGTCAGCACCCGGCCATCCCCCAGTGGCACCTCGCCCACCAGCTCCCGCGGGTAGGGACGGATTGCCAACCGGTCGGCGCGGGCACCGTGCGCGGGCGCGACCCGAACCCGGGCGTCCAGCGACAGGACCCCCTGGCCGCAGGCGCGCAGAGGATTGATGTCCAGTTCCACCACCTCGGGCACGTCGGCGGCAAGCTGGGCCAGCTTGAGCAGCGTCAGGGCAATCGCGGAGATGTCGGCCGGCGCCTGCCCGCGCCCCGACTGGAGCAGGGGGTAGATGCGCGTGCGCGAGATCATCTCGCAGGCGAGGTGCATGTTGAGAGGCGGCAGCCCCAGGGCCCGGTCGTTGATTACCTCTACCGCGGTGCCACCCTGGCCGAACAGGATTACCGGCCCGAACAGCGGGTCGTCGCTGATCCCGACGATCAGCTCCCAGCCCCCCCGCGGCGGCACCATGGGCTCGACGGTGAAGCCCTCCAGGCGGGCGCCGGGGCGTTTCCCCGCGATCTGCTCCAGCATCGCCCCGGCGGCCTCGCGCACCGCGTCGGCGCCGATCAGATCCAGCGCCACGCCGCCGACATCGCTCTTGTGCTGGATGTCCGGCGAACGGATCTTGAGGGCCACCGGGCCGTCGACGTCGCTCGCGAGCCTTGCGGCCTCGTCGGGCGTAGCGGCGGCAGAGGCATGCAGCACGGGGATGCAATAGGCCCGCAGCAGCGTGTCGACCTCGTCGTGCGAGAGCCATTCGCGCCCGTCATCGAGGGCGTCGGATACCACGGTGCCGGCGCTCTCGACGTCCGGGTCGAAACGCTCGGGAACCGACGGCGGCGTCTCCATCAGGTTTTCCTGGTTGCGACGGTAGTCGACCATGTGCATGAAGGCCCGTACCGCCTCGCCGGGCGTGTCGTAGGTGGGGATGCGGGCCCTGCGGAAGGTCTCGCGGGCTGCGTGCGCGGTCCTCTCGCCGACCCAGCTGGTGACCACCGTGGGGTGCTCGTGCCGGGCGAGGAAGGCGGTCACCGAGTCCGCTGCCTCGGTCGCGGACGCCACGGCCGTGGGACAGTTCAGGACCAGCAGGCCGTCCACCCCCGGGTCGGCCAGTAGCGGCGCGAGCGCCGCGGAATAACGCGCGCCCGGCGCGTCACCGATAATGTCCACCGGGTTCGCGCGCGACCACGCCTTCGGCAGTACTGCGTCCAGCGCCGCGATGGTCTCGGGGGCCAGCTCGGCGAGCCGCCCGCCGTGGTCGATCAGGTCGTCGGTCGCCATCACTCCCATGCCACCGCCGTTGGTCAGGATCGCCAGCCGGTCGCCCCTCGGCGGACGCGCGAGGGCCAGGATCTCGGCCGCATCGAACAGCTCCTCCATGGTGCGCACGCGCAGCATCCCGGCCCGCCGGAAGGCGGCGTCATAGACGGCGTCCGCGCCGGCCAGCGCGCCCGTGTGGGAAGCTGCCGCCCGCGCGCCCTCCTCGTGCCGCCCGGCCTTCACGACGATCACCGGCTTGCTGCGGGCGGCGGCGCGCGCAGCCGACATGAACTTGCGCGCCTGGGTGACCGCCTCCACGTAGAGCAGGATCGCCCGCGTGTCCCGGTCGCCGGCGAGGTAGTCCAGCATGTCGCCAAAATCCACGTCGGCCATGTCGCCCAGCGAGACCAGGTGCGAGAAGCCGATGTCCCGCGCCGCGGCCCAGTCCAGCAGCGACGTGACGATGGCGCCCGACTGCGCCACGAAGGCAAGATTGCCGGTCCTGGGCCGGACGTGGGCGAAGCTCGCGTTCAGCCCGACCCCCGGCACCAGGATGCCCAGGCAGTTCGGCCCGACCACCCGCAGCAGCCGCGGGCGCGCCGCGTCCAGCACCGCCTGCTGCAGCACCCGGCCATGCTCGCCGGATTCGGCGAAGCCGGCGCCGATGATCACCGCCGCCCGCGTGCCGCGCCGGGCAAGAGTATCCACGACCCCGGGCACCACCTCGGCCGGCGTGGTGATCACGGCGAGATCGGGGGACTCGGGAAGCTCGCCCACGTCGGGGCAGACCGGCCGGCCGAGGATCCGCACGTGATGCGGATTAACCAGCATCACCTGGCCCCCGAAGCCGGCTGTCAGGAGATTGCGGGTGAGCACCGCGCCGACCGTGCCCTCCCGGTCACTGGCGCCGATCACGGCGACGGATCGGGGCCGGTACAGGCAGTCGAGGTTGCGGATGCTCATGTTCTCTCCAGGTAAATCCGGACCACGTTGATCCGTATCAAGGGGATCCCGGCCGCCGGGCCTATAGTCGACCCAAGGACCGATCCTGTCGGCATCATAGGTCCCCGCCACGAGGATGTTTTGATGGCAGTCAAGCAGACGATCGAACCGGACCCGAACCCGGCCGTCTCGCCCAACCTGTCGGACTACGCCGGGGCCCGGCAAGGCTTCTGCTGGGAAGCCGAGCGGCGGGTGCTTGCGGGCCTGCCCGGCGGCGCCGGCCTGAACATCGCCCACGAGGCGGTCGATCGTCACGCGGCCGGCGAGCACGGAGAGCAGCTCGCCCTGCGGCTGCTTTCCGGCGAGCGGGAACCCGTCGATTTCAGCTACGCCGAGCTCAGTCGCGCAAGCAACCGTTTTGCGGGCGTGCTCACCGGCCTGGGTATCCGGGCGGGCGACCGGGTCTTCAGCCTCACCGGGCGGGTCGCGGAGCTCTACGTCGCCGCGCTCGGTACGCTGAAGAACCGCAGCGTGTTCTCGCCGCTGTTCGCCGCCTTCGGACCGGAGCCGGTGCAGGCGCGCATGGGGCCCGGCGAGGGCCGGGTACTGCTCACCACGGCCGCCTTCTACCGGCGCAAGGTTCGTCCGATACGCGCCTCGCTGCCACGTCTCGAGTTCGTGCTGCTCATCGATGGCGTGCCGGGCGACCTGGACGATCCCGGTCTGTACGACCTGCGCGAACTGATGGCCGTGGCGGACGAGCACTTCACCATCGGCCCGACCAACCCCGGCGACATGGCACTGCTGCACTTCACCAGCGGCACCACCGGTCGGCCCAAGGGCGCGGTCCACGTGCACGAGGCGGTTGTCGCCCACCACGCCACCGCGCGCATGGCGCTGGACCTCAAGCCCGGCGACGTTTTCTGGTGCACGGCCGATCCCGGCTGGGTCACCGGCACCTCCTACGGCATCATCGCACCGCTGGTCATCGGCGCCACGCTGCTGGTCGACCATGAGGAGTTCGACGCGGAGCGCTGGTACCGGATCCTCGACGAGCAGCGGGTCGACGTCTGGTACACCGCCCCCACCGCGGTACGCATGCTGATGCGCTATGGCGACACTTTGCCGCCCGGCACTGACCTTTCCCGGCTGCGCTTCGTGGCCAGTGTCGGCGAACCCCTGAACCCGGAGGCCGTATGGTGGAGCCGGCGGGTACTGGGGATCCCCATTCATGACAACTGGTGGCAGACCGAAACCGGCGGGATCATGATCGCCAACCTGCGCGCCATGGCGATTCGTCCCGGCTCCATGGGCGTGCCACTGCCCGGCATCGAGGCGGAGATCGTGCACCGCGCCGGCAGCGGCGACATCGTCCCGGTGCCCCGGCCCGGCATGGAAGGCGAGCTCGCCCTGCGCCCGGGGTGGCCCTCGATGTTCCGCGGCTACCTCGGCAATGAGGAGCGCTACGGCAAGTGCTTCCAGGGCGGCTGGTACCTCTCCGGCGACCTCGCCCGGCGCGACGAGGACGGCTATTTCTGGTTCGTGGGGCGGGCCGACGACGTGATCAAGTCCTCCGGGCACCTGATCGGGCCGGTGGAAGTGGAGAATGTCCTGATGGAGCATCCCGCGGTGGTGGAGGCCGGCGTGATCGGCGTTCCCGACCCGGTCGCGGGCGAGGTGGTCAAAGCGTTCGTGGCCCTGCGCCCGGGCCATGAGCCCGGCGAGGCACTGGAGCGGGAGCTGATGGCGCTGGCGCGCAAGCGCCTGGGCCCGGCCGTCGCGCCACGCTCGATCGCCTTCCGGGCGCGCCTGCCCAAGACCCGCAGCGGCAAGATCATGCGGCGCCTGCTGCGGGCGCGGGAGCTGGGCCTGCCCGAGGGCGACGTCTCGACCCTGGAGGAGGACGCGTGAGCGCCATCGCCGAAGCCCCCGTCGAGCGCGCGCACGCGCTGGACCTGCTGCGGGCCATGATCCGTATCCGCCGCTTCGAGGAGAAGTGTACCGAGCTCTACAGCGCTTCCCGTATCCGCGGCTTCCTGCACCTGTACATCGGCGAGGAGGCCTGCGCCGTGGGCGCCATGCAGGCGCTCGGACCGGACGATGCCGTGGTGGCCACCTACCGCGAGCACGGACACGCGCTCGCCCGCGGGATCGACCCGGGCCGACTGATGGCGGAGATGTTCGGGATGCGCGAGGGCTGCAGTCGCGGCCGGGGCGGCTCCATGCACCTGTTCGACACGGCCGCGCGCTTCTACGGCGGCAACGCCATCGTCGGCGGCGGCCTCCCGGTGGCCGCGGGCCTGGCGCTCGCGGACCGGTTGCAGGGCCGGCAGCGGGTGACCGCCTGCTTCTTCGGCGAAGGCGCGGTCGCCGAGGGCGAGTTCCACGAGTCCCTGAACCTGGCCGCGCTGTGGAAGCTGCCCGTGCTGTTCCTGTGCGAGAACAACCTCTACGCCATGGGCACGCGGCTGGACCTCTCCCAGTCGCAGACGGACGTGTACGCGAAGGCGGCAGGCTATCGCATCCCCGCGGCGGCGGTCGACGGCATGGACGTTCTGGCGGTGGAACGGGCCGTGCGCGAGGCCGCGGAAGTCGTCCGCGCAGGGGGTCCGTACCTGCTGGAGCTGCGCACCTACCGCTTCCGCGCCCACTCGATGTTCGACCCGGAGCTGTACCGCTCAAAGTCCGAGGTGATCGCCTGGATGGCGAAAGGCCCGATCGTCACGTTCACCGCCCGCCTGCGGGCAAGGGGCCTGCTCGAGGACGCGGACTTGGAGGCCATCGAAGCCGAGGTGGCACGGGAGATCGACGAGGCGGTCGCCTTCGCCGAGGCCGGCACGCCAGAGCCCGTGGCCGACCTGTTGCGCGACGTTTATGCGGAGTCCGTAGCGTGAGCCCGGCGACCGTGAAGACCAGCTACCGCGAGGCTCTGCGCGAAGCGATCCGCGAGGCGATGCAGGCGGACCCCCGGGTGTTCCTGATGGGCGAGGACGTGGGCCGCTACGGCGGCTCCTACGCGGTCAGCAAAGGCCTGCTGGAGGAGTTCGGCCCGGACCGGATCCGGGATACGCCGCTGTCCGAGTCGGCGTTCGTCGGCGCCGGCATCGGCGCGGCTATGGGCGGCATGCGTCCGATCGTGGAGATCATGACGGTGAACTTCAGCCTGCTGGCCCTGGACCAGATCATGAACAACGCGGCCACGGTCCACCACATGTCCGGGGGGCAGGTCGACGTGCCGCTGGTGATCCGCATGGCCACCGGCGCGGGCCGGCAACTGGCGGCCCAGCATTCGCACAGCCTGGAGGGATGGTACGCGCACATACCGGGCCTGCGGATCGTGACGCCGGCGACCGTCGAGGACGCACGCGGGATGCTGCCCACCGCGCTGGCCTGCCCGGACCCGGTGCTGATGTTCGAGAACGCCCTGTTGTACAACCTCGAGGGTGAGCTGCGCGCCGGCGCCGGTGCCGTGGACATCGACCGGGCCGCCGTGCGCCGCGGCGGCGACGCGCTCACCCTGATCACCTACGGGGGCTCGCTGGGCAAGAGCCTGACCGCCGCGGACCTGCTCGCCCGGGACGGCATCGACGCCGAGGTCATCGACCTGCGCAGTCTGCGGCCGCTGGACGACGCCACGATCATGCAGTCGGTGCGGCGCACGCGGCGGGCGCTGGTGGTCGACGAGGGCTGGCGCAGCGGCAGCCTGTCCGCCGAGGTCAGTGCGCGCATCATGGAGCAGGCATTCTACGACCTGGACGCCCCGGTCGCCCGGGTGTGCGGCGCCGAGGTCCCCGTCCCCTACGCGCGCCATCTCGAGGAGGCGGCCCTGCCCCAGTCGGAGGGCATCGCCGCCGCCGCGCGCGACCTGGTGGCCGAACGTGTCTGAGTTCCGCATGCCCTCGCTCGGTGCCGACATGGAGGCCGGCACGCTCACGCGCTGGCTGGTCAGCGAAGGCGATACCGTGCACCGGGGCGACATCATCGCCGTAGTCGAGACCGTCAAGGGCGCGATCGATGTCGAGGTATTCCAGGATGGCCGCGTGGAGCGGCTGCTGGTGGAGCCGGGAACCGAGGTTCCGGTGGGCACGCCGCTGGCGCTGATCCACTCCCCCGGGGAGCCGGCGGCGACCCCGAAGGCAGCCCCGAAGGCGGAGTCGGCGAGGCCGTCCGCCCGCGCGCCGGGCAGGGGCGCGACAGCCGGTGACGCGCGCGGGGCGACCCGGCGCCGCGTGTCCCCCGCGGCGCGCCGCCGCGCGCGGGAGCTCGGGGTGGACCTGAAAGCCCTGGAGGGGGCGGCGGCCGTGACCGTCACCGATGTCGAACGCGCCGCCGGCGGCGGACCCGCCAGGGCGGCGTCGCCCGCCCCCGGCGGCATGCGCGCGGCGATCGCGGCTGCCATGTCCCGCTCCAAGCGGGAAATCCCCCACTACTACCTGGAGACCTCCGTGGACATGGGGGGGGCGCTGGAGCGCCTGTCGACCTACAACGGCGCGCGCCCGGTACCGGACCGCCTGCTCCCGGCGGTGCTGCTGCTGCGCGCCGCCGCGCGCGCCGCGGCGCGGTACCCGGAGATGAACGGCTGGTACCGCGACGGTGCCCACGTCCCCTCGACCGCGGTGCACGCGGGTATGGCGACGGCCCTGCGCGGCGGCGGACTGGTGGCGCCGGCACTGCACGACGCGGACAGCCGCCCCCTGCCGGAGCTGATGCGGGGCCTGGCCGACCTGGTGTCCCGCGCGAGAACCGGGCGCCTGCGCAGCTCGGAGATGGCCGACCCCACCATCACCGTAACCAGCCTCGGCGAGCAGGGCGTGGAGAGCGTGCTTGCAGTGATCTTTCCGCCGCAGGTGGCGATCGTGGGCTTCGGCAGCATCGTCCAGCGGCCCTGGGTGGTGGCCGGGAAGGTCGCGCCGCGGCCACTGGTCCGGGTCAGCCTCGCCGCCGATCACCGGGTCAGTGACGGCCACCGCGGCGCCCTGTTTCTGGCCGAGATCGGCCGCCTGCTCGAGAACCCGGAGGAACCATGAACCAGGAATCGCTGCGCAAGCTGGTCCTGGACACGCTGGGGCACATCGCGCCGGACGCGGACCCCGCCGCGCTGGACCCGGCGGTCAACATCCGCGACCAGATCGATTTCGACTCCATGGATTTCTACAACTTTGCCGTGGCGCTGCACGAAAAGCTGGGAGTGGAAATCCCGGAATCGGACTACCCGCGCCTGTCCAGCATCGACGGCTGCGTGCGCTACCTGCAGGACAAGGCGGACAGCCGCGCCGCCGGCTGACCGTGGCTCAGCAGCAGTCGCCGGTCTGCCGCGGCGGGCACGGCACGTCGCCGTAGGAGCAGAACACGCAGCAGTCGCCGGTTCGCGGCCGCAGCAGGGTGCCGCAGCCGACGCACTGGTGGAAGTAGACGCAGGCATCGGTGGGCATGCGCTCGGTGGAGCGGTGGCCGCACTCCGGGCACGTCAGGGTCGATTCCAGTCGCACCGCATTGTTCATCACGACCTCCGCGCGCGAGCCGGTCTCAGGAGACCGGCTCGCGCAAAGCCATCCCCAGCGCCTGCCCGAGCTCGGCAAGCGCGGCATCGGGATCGGTCACCTTGATGGTGGTCATCCCCATCGCACGTGCCGGCTTGAGGTTGATGCCGAGGTCGTCCAGGAACACCACCTGCTCGGGAGCCACCCCGGCGCTCTCGCAGGCGATCTCGTAGAAGCGGGGCTCGGGCTTGCGCACCCCGACTCTGCTCGACTCGATCACGACGTCGAACAGGCGCATCACCTCGGCGACCGCCGCCGCCTTCTCCGGGCTGCGCTGCATTCCCGGACCCTCGCCCGCCCGCACGTTGTTGGTCAGGCAGGCATTGGTGTACCTGCTGCCGATCCGCCGCAGGGCCGCGACCATTTGCGGGCGCAGGTCGCCGCCGAGCAGCTCGATCACCCGGCGCCCGCGCAGCGGGTGGCCGGCGGCCCGGGACTCTTCCTCGAACCGGCGGTCGAACTCGTCGAGATCGATCCGGCTGCTTTCGAACTGCGCCCAGGCGTTGCTCTTCGGGTTGCTGGCGTTGACCGTCCGGATGAAATCCTCGGGCAGGCCGTTCTCCCGTTCGAAGCGCCGGAAGGCGTCGAAGGGACTGCTGGTGAGCACGCCGCCGAAATCCCAGAACACCGCTCGTATCATGTCTGCCCCCGCAAGGTGTGGTCGGGCCCGGTCGCCGCCGGGCGGCGAAAGCCCGTTACTCTAGCATGGCGCGGGTCCCAGCACCCGGCGCGGGCCCGGCGGGGTTCAGCCCTGCAGTTTCAGCCCGATCCGGGCCAGCCGGCGCCCGAGGGCGCGGGTGATTGCGGCCTCCTGCTCGTCGATGGCCCGGCTGCCGTCAGCGCCAGCGATGTGCCCGGGTCCGTAGGGCGACCCTCCGCCCTGGGTGGTGAACAGCTCCTGGTTCGAGTAGGGCACGCCCACCGGCAGCAGGCCCAGGTGCAGTAGCGGTGCCATCAGCGTGTGAACGGTGGTCTCCTGGCCCCCGTGCAGGCTGGCGGTGGAGACGAACACGCCGGCGGGCTTGTCCTCCAGCTTGCCCTGGTTCCAGAGGGGTGAGAGCTGGTCGATCTGGTTCTTGAGCTGCGCCGAAACGTTGCCGTAGCGGGTCGGAGTACCGAAGGCGATCGCCCCGGCCTGCTCGAAATCGTCCAGGGTCACCAGCGGCACATCCTTCTGCAGCTCGCGGCCGGCCTTCATGCCCTCGTTGCTCTCGATGACGGAATCGGGCATCAGCTCGGGGACCCGGCGGATCACGGGCTCCGCGCCCGCCACCTCGCCCGCCCCCTCGGCCACGAGCTGCGCCATGCGGTAGACGTTTCCGAAGGTACTGTAGTAAACCACGAGCAGCTTCATCTCACACTCTCCCTTTGTTTGCCGTAAATGGACTGTCCATGTATGGACTTTTATCCGTAGAACGCCCCGGCCACCCGTCCGGGCTCGACCGGACGGGTGCCGGGGTCGGGTTCACTGGAAAACGTTCCGGATCCGGCGCAGGTTCGCGATGCTCGCATCGATCTCCGCGCAGCCGAGCGATTCCAGGCGCTCGCCGAGCCAAGCGATGTGCTCGGGGAATACCCGCTGAAACAGGGCGTCGCCCTCGGGCGTGAGCTCTGCGATCATCGACCGGCGGTCGCGAGTCGAGGGTCGGCGCCGGACGAGCCCTTGGCGCTCGAGGCGGTCGATCACACCCGTGAGCGTGGTCTTGTAGATCAGCGTACGCTGGCCGAGCTCCTTGAACGTCATCCCCTCCGTATTGCCCAAGGTGCTGAGCACATCGAACTCGGCCGGGCTCAGCCCCTCGCGGCGGATCTGCGCCGCCGCGTAACGCTCGAACGCCTGATAGGTCCCGGCCAGCTCGCGGACCAGCGTCATGAAGGGCTGTGCGGCGGCCCGTCGGCTGCGTGAACGTTGCTGCGCGGACATTGGCTTCACCAGGATCAGTCGGTTCGAAACATGATAGTCCGAGTACGTACAATTGCAACCGGTCCCCTCCGGCTTGACGCTTCCCCCGTTTGCGGTATGGTAATTGCCCCATCCCTTGATCCCCCGGACAGCGCCCCTCGCCGGCCCGGGCCGCCGTGGTTTTTGCACGAATAATCCGTATCCGGACTATATGCTTCCGATGCACCCGTTTCCGGGTTCCGCCCACCCCATCAAGAACAGGAGGACCAACAACCATGATCCGATTCCGGCCAGCCCGCTCAGGCCTCGCGCCGGCAGCGATCGTAATGGCGCTGGCCCTGCTTCCCCTCAGCGCCGCCCGCCGCGCCTCGGCCGCCGGCTCCCGGGCCGTCGAGATCAGCGCGTGGAGCATGGGCGCCTTCAGCCACTTCATCGGGCTGCGCCAGTACGCCGTGACTGCGGGCTTCCCGCTGCCCGAGTTCCGGCTGGCGGGTGCGGTGTTTCACTCCCAGTGGACCGCCACCGCGGGACACCTGAACCGTTCGGGGGACCAGGGCACGTTCGTCTCCGGCGGCGCGCGTGTCTTCTACCTGCCCGGATGGAAGGTGGCGGGACTGCCGGTGTTCCTCGAGGGTGGCGAAAGCCCGACCCTCATGGACCGCCGTCATTACGGCGGCAAGGACTTCGGCAGTGATATCGAATTCATCTCGCACCTCACCGCCGGGTTCCGCTTCGGCTCCGGTGATGCGGGCTCGGCGGGACTGCGAATCCAGCACATGTCCAACGCCAGCATCAGCAGCACCAACCCGGGTGTAAACATGATCGGCCTGCAAGTGAGCTACCGCTTCGGCAACTGATGCCGGCGGGCGGTCGGACCACGCTAATCGGCCCCGGGCTCGTTCACCCGCAGGCGGAAGCTCCCGGCAGCCCGGGGAAGTGCGCCGCCAGGGGCCCGGCCAGGTCCGGGTTGTTGGCGACGATGCGGCGTCCAACGTAGGAGACGTAATCCTCCGGGGCACCGCATTCCAGCAGTCCGGTGAGGATGTGCTCAACGTAGTGCAGCTCGGTGCGCAGGCCGTCGCGGCGGTCGCGCACCATATAGGTCTGCACCTCCTCCTCCACCGGCCGACCGTCCGGCCAGCTCACCGCCACCGACCGACGCAGGTATTCGGCACCCTCGTTCTCGATGGCGTCAAAGGAACGCCGGGCACCTGCGGTTTCCCGCCGTATGAGGTGGTCCGGGACCTGATAGAGAACGCCCCAGATCTGGCGGGTGCCGTCCGGGAGAATGTCCGCCGCGGCGCACCCGTTCTGATCGCTCCAGACGGTAAAGCCAAGCTCGAAGGCCCCGCGGGTCTTTACCAGGCCCAGCATGCGCGCGTCGCCGCGCAGGCGGGCACGGGAGTTGAGACGCCGCACGCTGACGTTGGACCCGTACTGGAAGATCAGTGCCATAGCCACTCCCGGACGATTCGCGATGGCTCTGGGAGAGCCCGAAGCGTACGCCCCTTATTTTCCAGACTCGGCAAGTCCGGTGCGCGTCCGGACTTCACTCCGCCGGAACAAGCAGTTACGCGCTTGATCCGCGCCAGGCCGCGGGTGGCCTGCCGGAAGCTCTGAACCCGTCAGAGGTTGCCCTATTGTGCCACGCGTTCCACCGGAAGGGGCAGCACCGGACGCGGCACGAGATGCCGCCGGCCGGTCGCTCCCGGTCCGCCGGGTCTTGAGCGGGGGCGGCTGGTATACCAGCATTACCGGATCAACCCGGTCAGGGTAAATCCCGCCCTGGCGCAGCCGCGAACAGGAGGTTTGTTCATGGCGAAGACGATCACCCGCTACTTCCCGCAAGAGGAATACGACCAGCGCCGCAAGAACGTGCGCCGGCTGATGGGCAAACGAGGCCTCGACGCGATCATCGTCTCCAGTCCGGAGAACATCTACTACCTCACCGGCCTGGACCACATGGGCTACTTCGCCTGCCAGCTGCTGATCGTGCCGCTGGAAGGCACGCCGATGCTGGTTACCCGCTCGATGGAGCGGGCCACCGTGCGCGACCTGGTCCCCGATGTCCTGCATTTCGGCTACCAGGATTCCGGCGACCCACGGGAGGTTCCGGTCGCCCGGAGCGAGGGGTTCAACGAGGACAGCGGCGAAATCGGCGTCAACCCGGCGGCAATGAGCTACGGCATACCCAGCCGTGAGTGGCGCAGCGGGCAGCCGTACCAGTCCGCGGCGGCACGCGAGGCCTGTCACGCGCTGGACGAGGCCGGACTCTCCACCGCCACGATCGGCATCGAACGGACCAGCAGCTTCCTCCCGTTCGGGGTCGCGGAGACGATTGTCGAGGGCATGCCGCAAGTGCGCTGGGGCGATGCTTCGGGCCTGGTGGACGACTGCCGCATCGTGCAATCCCCCCGCGAGCTCGAATGCACCCGCGAGGCGGCGCGGCTGTCCGACTCGATGATGCTGGCGGCCCAGGCCGCCGCCGATGAGGGGGTGCCGACCAAGGAAGTGATCGGCGTCATCTATGACGTCATGTTCCGACGGGGCGGCACCTACCCGGGCTTCGTGCCCCTGGTCCGTTCCACCGGTACCCTCACCCACGAGCACGGCACCTGGCAGGACACCCAGCTTTCCCAGGGCGACATTCTGTTCCTGGAGATGTCGGGCTGCGTACGCCGCTACCACGCGCCCATGGGACGTCTGGTCTTCATCGGCGAGAAGCCGTCCGGGTCCCAACGCATCCACGAGGTGTGCCGGCGTGCGCAGGACAAGGCGGCCGAGGCCATCGGCCCCGGAGTCAAGGCCGGGGCCGTCTACCGCGTCTGGCAGGAGATACTCGATGACGCCGGGCTGGCCGAGTACCGCCGCCATCACTGCGGCTACAGCGTCGGCATCGGCTTTCCCCCGAGCTGGTCCGGCAGCGGCGTGCCGGTCGGGCTGCGTGCCAACTCGGAGATGGAGCTGCGCGAGGGCATGGTGTTCCACCTGATGTCCTGGCTCCTGCGCACCGGCCAGGGCGACTCCTTCCTCTCGGATACCGCGGTGGTCACCAGCAACGGCTGCGAGATCCTGACGACCGTCGGCCGGGACATCACGGTTCGCTGAGGAGGTGCTGATGGTGGCTTACGAGGACATCGGCCGTGCCCGGCAGACGATCTCGGATGCGCTGCACGAGACGCCCTGCCTGCGTATCGCGTCATGGGAGGAGACTTTCGGCCGCGCCCTGTCGTTCAAGGCGGAGCTGTTCCAGCGCACCGGGTCGTTCAAGCCTCGGGGCGCGCTCAACTGGATCCGCAACGCCGACGCCGACACCCTTGCCCGGGGCCCGCTGACCGTCTCGGCCGGCAATCACGCGCGGGCCCTGGCCTGGGCAGCGCGGGACGCCGGCGCCGACCTGACCGTGGTAATGCCGAAGGCCGCCAGCCCGGTCAAGGTGGAGGCGACCCGGGCCTACGGGGCGCGCGTGATTCTCCACGGCGAGATCAACGAGGCCCTGGCCAGGACCGAGGAGATCCGCCGCAAGGAAGGACGCATCCTGGTCCATCCCTATGACGATCCCCGCATCATCGCCGGTCAGGGAACCGTCGGTCTGGAGCTCCTGGAGCAGCTTGCGGAGGTCGACATGGTGGCATGCCCGATCGGCGGCGGTGGCCTGATCTCCGGCGTCGGCCTGGCGCTGAAGCACCACCGGCCGGGGATCCGGCTGATCGGGGTAAAACCGGCCGGCGCGCCGACCCTCAGCACCGCCTGGGAGCACGGCGGACCGCGCCGCCTCGAGTCCGCCCGCACCATCGCCGCCAGTCTCGGCGCAGCGATCGCCGGCGAGCTCGGCTACCGGATCAGCCGCGAGGTGGTGGATGACATCGTGACCCTGGGTGAGGAGGACATCGTCCGCGGCGCGCGCGCCATGATCAGCCAGGGCAAGCTCTACGCCGAGCCCGGCGGGGCTATCGCGGCGTCGGCGCTGCGATGCGGCGCCATCCCCCTGCGCGGGGCGGAGCGCGCCGTGGCGGTGATCTCCGGCGGGAACCTCGACCCGGCCACGCTGCGCCAGCTGCTCTAGGGCGTTGCTGAAAAGGTCCGTCCATGGCCTATTTCAGCAGCTCCCCGGGCCGTTCCGGCGGGCCGGAGTCACAGCTCCAGGCTCACGTGAATGACGCCCGCGTCCCCGGGCACGAAGGAGCGGCGAAAGCCGAACTCCTTGCAGATCTTGAGCATCACCGAATTCTCCGCCAGCACCTCGCCGTACACCTCACGGATGCCCCGGCGGCGCGCGTAGTCAATGATGCGGCGCATCAGCAGGCGCCCGAGCCCCTGCCCGGACATGTCCCGGCGGATGATGATGGCGTACTCGGCCCGTTCGTTGTCCGGATCGGCGTTGATGCTGACGATCCCGTACAACTCGGTGCGCCCGACCACCCCGCGGTGCGTAAGCACCAGCGCCATCTCGCGATCGTAGTCGATTTGCGTGAAGCGCGCGGCCATCACGTGCGACAGCGTCTTGAACGGCACGAAGAACCGCAAGCGAATCTCCTCCGGCGTCAGCTTGGCGAAGGTCGCGTGCAGGGCCGGCTCGTCCTCGGGGCGGATGGGCCGCAGAAACAGCACGCGCCCGTCCGGCAGGGGCACGTCCTCTTCCAGGTCCTTGGGATACGGGCGGATCGCCAGCCGCCGGGTGCCCCCTTCCGTGCGCACCACGCGAACCCGCGCGTCGAGCGCCAGCACCCCGTCCGGTCCGACGAGCAGGGGGTTGATGTCGATTTCGGCGATCTCCGGCAGGTCACTCACTACCTGGGCGATCCGGATCCAGGCGAGTGCCACCAGGTCCAGGTCCACCGGCCGACGTTTGCCCTGGCGCGTCCGCATGAGGTTCCAGACCCGGGTCCGGGACATGGCTTCCCGCGCCAGGTGCATGTTGAGCGGCGGGAAGGCGAGCACCTTATCGTTGATCACCTGAGCCGCCGTACCGCCGTGGCCGAACACCACCACCGGGCCGAATACCGGATCCAGCGTAGCGCCCAGCAGCAGTTCGTGGGAGTACGCGCGGCGGATCATCGGCTCGACGGTGAAGCCATCCAGGCGAGCGTCGGGACGGAACTCGGCCACCCGCTCAGCCATCGCTTCCGCCGCCTCGCGCACCGCGCCCGGACCGGCGAGGTCCAGGGCAACGCCATCCACCTCGGACTTGTGCGTGATGTCCGGGGACAGGATCTTGAGCACCACCGGCGTCTCCATAGTGGACGAGAGCTCTGCGGCCTCTTCCGGTGTGCCCGCGGTGCGGGTCGTGACCACCGGCAGCCCGTACGCTTGCAGCAACTGCTTGGCCTCGGCCTGGTTGAGCCACTCGCGCCCTTCCTGCAGTGCCTCGCGCAGAGTCGCGCCGGCCCGCTCCAGCTCCGGGACGAATTCCTCGGGTACCGAGGCCGGCGTCTCCATCAGCATGGTCTGGTTGCGCCGATAGCGAACCATGTACATCAGCGAGCGGGCAGCCTGTTCGGGCGTGTCGAAGGTCGGGATGTGGCGCTCGCGGAACAGCGAACGCGCCTGTTCCGCGGCGTCATCCCCGACCCAGCTGGTCAGGACCATCGGGGTGCGGCGCTTCTCGCGCAGCGTCTCCAGCACCTCTCGGGCCGCCTGCTCGCCGGAGGCCATGCCGCTGGGACAGTGAATCACCAGCACCGCATCCACGCCCCGGTCCTCGCAGAGCAATTCCAGCGACGCGCGGTAGCGCTCTCCGGTGGCGTCCGCGATCATGTCCACCGGGTTGGCCCGGGACCAGCCATCCGGCAGCAGCCCGTCCAGCGCGCTCATGGTTTCCGGCGAGAGCTCCGCTAGATGGCCCTCGTGCTGCATCAAGGTATCGCTGGCCAGCAACCCCATCCCGCCGCTGTTGGTCAGGATCGCCATGCGGTCCCCCGGTGGCCGCCGCGGCACATCCAGCAGTTCGACCGCCTCGAACAGCTCGACGAAGCCGTCGACCCGCAGCATGCCGGCGCGCCTGAAGGCGGCGTCGTAGACCGCGTCGGACGCCGCCAGGGCGTTGGAATGCGTGGTCGCGGGTCGCGCGGGCTCGCCGAAGCGGCCGGACTTGACCACGATCACCGGCTTGCTGCGCGCCGCGGCGCGTGCCGCCGACATGAACTTGCGGGCGTGCGTGATGCGCTCGATGTACAGCAGGATCGCCTGGGTCGACCGATCATTCGCCAGGTAGTCGAGCATGTCGCCGAAATCGACGTCGGCCATGTCGCCCAGGGAGACCAGGTGCGAGAAACCGATGCCGCGTGAGGTTGCCCAGTCCAGCATGGAGCTGGCGATGGTGCCGGACTGGGCGACGAAGGCCAGCCGGCCCCTGAGCCCCTGGATGTGGGCGAGGCTCGCGTTCAACCCGGAGCCGGGCACCAGGATCCCCTGGCAGTTGGGCCCGATAATGCGCATCAGGTGCGGGCGCGCGGCGTCGAGCATCGCCTTCTGGAGCGCCTGGCCGCGCTGCCCGCCAACCTTCGCGAAGCTCGCTCCCGCCACCACGGCGGCGCGCGTACCCGTCTCCGCCAGGCGACCGACGATGCCCGGCACGGTCGCCGCAGGCGTGCAGATCACCGCCAAATCGGGAGCTTCCGGCAACTGGGCCACGTCGGTGTAGGCGCGCTGGCCGAGGATCGTGGGGCGACGCGGGTTAACCAAGCTCAGACGGCCGCCGAAGCCGGCCTCGAGCAGGTTGCGCACCAGCAATGTGCCGAGCGAATCGGCCTGATCACTGGCCCCGATCACCGCCACCGAGCGTGGCGCGAACATGTACTCGAGGTTGCGTATGGTCATTCGGGGTCCGGATCCCTCCACGCGGGCAGCCCCGCCGGCAGGAACCGGCGGATGAACCGACCGATTGTCGCCACTCCCGCCCAGCGGCCGCTCGGGAGCCCAAGCAGATCGCTGGCCAGCGCTCGCCTTCGACGGGCCTTCCGGGCGCCCCGCGCAGCCAGGGAGACGAACTCTGCCAGCCGCCAAGGAAGAATCGCCTGCGGTGGCGTATGCTGACCGCAAGGGCTGCCAAAGGTGCGACTGGCGGCGGCAAAGACAAAGTGCGCCATAGCGATGCCCAGCAGGAACCCGATCACCAAGCCGGCCGACATCTACGCCCCGCGTGACGGTGGGTGTGATCCAGCGTAGCGGGAGTACCCCGGCCGAACAAGCCGCCCCGGGAGCCCGCGGGCAATCATCCGGGATATGCGTGACGGTCCCGTTTCAGCCGGGTGGCGGCTGCGTGTCGCCGGTTTCGGTCTCCGTGAGCAACGGCCACAGCGCGTCGGCGCCGCGCGCGGCCAGCGAGCGCCCGATGCGCTCGCCCCACTCGCGCTCGCTGCCGAACTCCTCGCGCCAGGACCACAGGCGCCGCGTGCTCAGGTGCAGGCTGTGCTCGTAGGTGAAGCCCATGGCGCCATGCACCTGGTGGGCGACCGAAGCCGCCGGCCCGGCCGCCTCCGCGATGCGCGCGCAGGCCACAGCGGCGAAGAACCAGGCGCCCTCACGCCCCAGCCGTTCCCCTGCCGCTTCCAGCGCGGCACTGGATGCCGCCACATCGCCCGTCATTACCGCCAGCTGCTGCTGGATCGCCTGGAACCGGCCGATCGGCCGACCGAACTGCTCCCGCTCCCCGGCGTAGGCGACGGCCAGCTCGAGCGCACGGTCCATCGCCCCGGTCATCTGGGCGGCACGTACCAGAGCCCCGTACATGCGCAGCAGAAAACTGACGTCGGCCTCCGGCAGTAGCTCGCCGAAGCGCACCGGCGCACGCTCGAAGGATATGCCGTCGCGAGGCTCCCCCGCCAGGTTGACGCCCTCCTCGATCACACCATGCGCCGGGTCGACCAGCACCACCCGCCGGCCGTCACCGTCGCGCACGACCGCGGCGATGCCGGCGGCGTAGCGTCCCCACGGAACACGCTGCAGCGTGGCGGAAAGCACCGGCCCGTCGCCGTTTCCCAGCCGCGGGAGATCGCCAGGGCAGGCCGGCGCCACGCTCAGGGGTCCCGCAGGCGGCGTGATCCCGGCACGTGCCAGGAGGTCCGCGGCCAGCAGCGTCTCGCCCAGGGGTACCGGGGTCGAGTAGCGGCCCGAGAGACGCAGCAGCGCCAGCGCGTCGGCCCAGTCCAGGCCGCTACCGCCCAGGGATTCCGGCACCAGCATCAGGGGCAACCCGGTCGACTCCAGCGCCTGCCACAGCTCCGCCGGCCACTCCCCCTGCTCGACCCGGATCACCTTCGCGGGCGCGCAGTAGTCGGCGAAGATCCGCCGTGCGCTGTCCAGGAGCATATCCCGCATTTCGCTCATCTCAGACCCAACCCCCTCGCGATCAGCCCGCGCAAGATCTCGTTGGTTCCGCCACGCAGGGTGAACGACGGCGCGTGCAGCAGCGCGTCCGCAAGCAGTGACGGGAACGGCGCCTCCGCCCGGCCGTCGCCATCGAACGGCGCCAGCATCCGCGCTGCCTCCGGTACGTCCCGCTCGAAGCGCGTGCCCACGTCCTTGACCAGCGCCGCCTCCAGATCCGGCGAGAACCCCGCCTGCAGCCGGCCGTTCACCGACAGTGACATTTGCCGCAGCGTGAACAGGCGCGCCGCCAGCCGCCCCAGCTCGGACGCGGTCGCCGCGCCCGGCTCCGGCCCGATCCGGCGAATCAGCTCCACGAACAGGGGGTAGATGCTCATGTAGCGCTCGGGGCCGCTACGCTCGAAGGCCAGCTCACTGGTGACCTGCCTCCAACCGGCGCCGACCCCGCCGACGACCCGCTCGTCCGGGACCTCGACGTCCTCGAATACCACCTCGTTGAAGTGGTGCTCGCCGGCGAGGTTATAGATCGGACGGATCGTTACCCCCGGCGCCGACAGATCCACGGCCAACTGGCTCAAACCGGCGTGGCGATCCTCGCCCGCCGGCTCGGTGCGGCACAGCACGATCATGTAATGGGCGCGGTGGGCCCCGCTGCTCCAGATCTTGGTGCCGTTAAGGCACCAGAATCCGTCGCTTCGCACGGCCCGCGTGCGCACCGATGCCAGGTCGGAGCCCGAGCCGGGCTCGCTCAGGCCGATGGCGAAAAAGCACTCGCCGCGAGTGATGCGCGGCAGGAAGAAGCTCTTCTGCTCCTCGGTGCCGAACTTCAGGAACAGCGGTCCGCTCTGGCGATCCGCGACCCAGTGGGCCCCGACCGGGGCTCCGGCCGCAAGCAGCTCCTCGGTCACCACGAAGCGCTCCAGGATCGAGCGCCCGCCCCCGCCGTAGCGCTCCGGCCAGGTCAGGCCGATCCAGCCGCGCTGCGCGATCCGGCGGGTGAGTCCCACGTCGTGATGCAGCCAGCAGTCGCAGGTGGGCTCGAAGGTGCCCGCCTCGCGCTCCTGCGCGAGAAATCCGCGCACCTCGGCGCGCAACGCCTCGGCCTCCCGCGGTAACGGCTGCGCCGCGAATTCCAGGTCCAGCCGGGCCATGTTCGCTCCTCGGTTGCGGTGATTGATCATCATGCGACACCGTCCCCGGAGCCGACTTGCCCTGGATCAACAGGCGGGACATGCGCGACCCGTCGTGGTTCCAGGCGGGCGTCGCGCCGGACGCCACGGTACACTTGCGCAGTGTCGCCGGGAAAGCGCCGCCGACCCCGGTTCGTCCTCCGCCGTCCGGGGCGACGCCGTCGGATCCGCGGCCCGGCGGCATGCCGCAAACCATGACCGGAGCCCGAGCAACATGCAACCCGAACGGCCGCTCAAGCTCGTCGGCGGCCAAGGTTCGCCCTCCAGTCGCAAGATGCGCGCCGTACTTCGCTACCGCCGCCTGCCGTTTCGCTGGATCATCCGGGGTTCCAGCGAGGGCCGCGGAATCCCCGAGGTACCGGTGCCGCTGATCCCGGTGCTGGTCTTGCCCGGCCGGAGCGAGAACGAGGACACCGCCATGGTGGACTCAACCCCCCAGATCCGGCGCCTGGAAGAGCTCAATCCCGGCGTTCCCTGGTTCCGCGCGATCCCGTAAGCGACTTCCCGGAGCAGCAGATGTTCCTGGCCGGCGCGCGACCGGGGCGGGGCGATTTTGGCGTGTTCGGCCAGCTCAGCCAGCTGGTCCTGTTCGACCCCACGCCGGCGGCCGCCGCGGCCCGCGTCGCGCCGCGCGTCGGAGCCTGGGTCAACCACCTGGAGGACCTGCACTGGCTGGAGGTCACCGAGTCCGGGTGGCTGGACCGGAAGCAGGTGGGCGCCCGCCCTGGGTCCGCTGCTGGATGAGATCGGCCGCGTCTACGCCCCCCTTCCTGCTGGCCAACGCGGGTGCCCTGGCGCAGGGAGCCGGGCGGGTGGAATGCGAGAGCGACGGCGCCCGGTGGGAGCAGCCGGCATTCCGCTACCAGGGCAAGCGCCTGCGGTGGCTGCGGGAAGCGTACGCGGCCCTGGAGCCCCACGACCGGCGGGCAGTGGAAGTGATCCTGGAGGGCACGGGCTGCGAGGCGCTGCTCGTCTGACGGAACTCGACCGCGGTCGGAGTGTCCACCGGCCGGAACGGCAACATCTCCGGCCGTTTCCGGGGATCCGGCGCTGAAGCTACCGCAGCTGCATTGCCGGCGGAGATGCCTCAACCGGGTGGTGTCGACGTTGGCGCCGGCCGTGGTGCGCGGGCGGATGCCGCCCTGACGCGCCAACCAACAAACCGCAGGAGGACGCCCACGTGCAGACGCGCCGAACCATCACCACGATTCTCGCGGCGGCGGCGCTGGTCGCCGCGCCCACCGCGCTCGCCATCCAGCCTACCGGCTCCGGCCAGCAGCTCGGAGGCAACAGCATGGCCCGGGCCCTCGCCCGGCGGCTGTCCCGCACCAACAACGACAGCGAGCAGGCGAACAAGAAAGGGAAGCATCCCAACGGTCTCGGCCGCATGAACGGCGCCCGCCGCAACGGTCATAGGTCCCACGGCAGCATCTCGGGCGGACGAGGCGTCGATCAGCCCGGCGCCGGCGCCTCGCAGCCGCGCCGCCAGGGCAGTGCCTCCGGCCGGCACAGCCTCGGCCAGGGCGCCAGCGGCTCGCCGGCCGGCGGCCGTCCCCGCAAACGCCAGAAGCAGCGCTACTGAGCCCGCCGTCCCAGCCACGGCCGACATCCTGACCCGGCGGACGCTTTCAACCCGCGTAGCGGGGCATGGTCGTCAGCGCCTGCGTGACATAGCCGATCGGGCCCTGGTGATCGTAAAGCCGGGTGTGCGCCAGGCCGAGCCCGTCGGGCTCGAGCATCCCCCGGGCTTCGATGGCGATCCACTGGCCCACGGGCAGCCGATGCAGGTACAGGGTCAAGTCGGCGTTGATGCAGCCTGTCTCGCCATCCACGTCGATCTGGCCGACCCCGTTGCCGAAGTCGGCCAGCGACGCCACCCGCAGCAGGGGCGTAAGCGGCTCGCCGGCGACCACTGCCATGGGCAGGCGCATCCAGACCGTCCCGCGCCCACTTCCGGCACGGCCACGAACGCGCCGTGCCTCGACGCTGGTATGAAACCCCGGCAGCACATGGACTCCCGGCGGCATCCGTTCGGGGTCGACGAAGCGACCGCCCTCCAGGCCGTCCGGCCCCTCGGGCCGACTTCCCGGGGGCGCCGCCAATGGCGGCGGCCGGACCTCCGCGGGTCGGAGCAGCAGGCCGCTGGCACGGCAGACCGGGCGGCCGTCCGCCAGCAATGCCGCGTCCACCAGCTGCAGCCGCCGCCCCGAGCGCACCACCGAGGTCTCAAGCTCCAGCGGCTGTGCCGGCACCGGGCGCAGCAGGTCGACCGTCATGCGCGCGGGTTGCAGCCCGCTGCCGGCCAGCATCTGCTCGATGCCGTATGCCAGCAGGCCCGACGGGGGGCCGCCGTGCAGCGTGCCCCGGGTCCAGGGCCCCCCCGCCAGCGCCGTTGGTCGGTAACGCCGGCCCTCGCGCACGAACAAGGCTTGCATCATGCGTGCTGATCCTTTTCCGATTGCTCGCGGGCTGCGCCGGCAGGGTCCCGGTGGACGCCGCGCACGTACGGCGCGATGCGCTCCCACAGCTGCGGGAATGCCGCGCGCATGGCCCCCGGGCTCGCCAGCTCCAGGTCGCGGTAGTCGAACCCCGGGGCGACCGCCTCGCTGACCAGGCCGAAGGGACCCGCCTCGAGCACCGTCGCCTTCCAGGTCCCGCCCGGGACCAGGAGCTGCGGCCGATGACAGCGATCGAGATCAGGGCCGAGCACGTGCCGCTCCAGCCGGCCGCACGGGCCGATCAGCAGGTAGGTGAGCGGCCAGCCCGCATGGAAGAAGTGCAGGATATCCGAGCGGTTGCGATGGAAACACCCCACTGGGCTGTCGTCGGTCAGCAGGTAATGGATCGAGGTCAGCAGGGGCCGGCTGCCGCCGGGTCGGTCCACCTCCAGCCCGGACCCGGAGGTAAACGTGCGCCGGAAATAGCCGCCCTCGACATGCGGCTCGAGGCCCAGCATCGCGATCACGTCGTGCTTGTTCATGCGGGTCTCCATCGAACGGGTGCGAGCGGGAACGCCCGTCGCGGCCGGGCTATGGTACTAAGCCTGCGAGCGAAATTCCTGTCCGCGTCTTCCTGCGCCCCGGATGGAGCAGCGGTGGAATCGGCCCTTTCGGGCAGCCACAACAGTATTGCCCCGTCGGGCGGGCCGCCTGTTTCTCCTGCAGGCAAATACCAAAGGGCCCGGTTCGCCGGCAGGTGAGACGGACTCCCCGGGCTACAGGCCGTGGCCCGGGATTCCCCCGCCGCCTCCGGGCGATACCAACCTGGTCGGCGGTGATGCCACTGAGCGGGTTGGCAGGTCTGGGAAACATTTTCCCGGACGGTTGCAGCCGAGGCGCGAGCCCGCATCGGGCCGGTCCAGGGCCCGCGCGAGCGGCTGAGGCGGGCTCGCGACAGGGGCACCGCGGCCGTATAGTGGGCCCCATGACCGCCGCCTTCGCTGCCTTCGCGCTGATGCTCAGATGAGCCTGCGGGTCTCGCCCGCCGGAACCGTTTCCGATATCTCGGCGTCGGCCAGCGTGGCCGCGACAGCCCGATCGCGGCCGGCCTCCTTGGCCCGGTAGAGCGCGCGGTCGGCCGATTGCACCAGGCGCCGGATGTCCCTCGGTCCGGTCGGGATCAGCGAGGTGACCCCCGCGCTGACCGTGAGGCCGGAGGTCCCGGCCGCCGGCGGCGCAGGAATATTCAGGTCGCCGATCCGGCGCCGTATCGCCTCGGCCAGGCACATGGCGGCGGGCAGGTCGGTATCGGGCAGGATCACCGCGAACTCCTCGCCGCCGAAACGCGCGGTCGTGTCGCCGCCGCGCGTGAACAGCTCCCGGATGGCGCCCGCCACCCGACCCAGGCACGCATCCCCGGCAAGATGCCCATAGCGGTCATTGAAGGACTTGAAGCAGTCGATGTCGCACAGGATCAGTGCCAGCGACCGGCCACCGCGAAAGGCGCGCCGGACCTCCCGTCCCAGGGTCTCGTTGAAGGCCCGCCGATTCGCAACCTGGGTCAGCGCATCCACCCGGGCGAGGTGCTCGAGGCGCCGGTTGGCCGCCTGCAGATCGGCGGTCCTGGCCGCGACGGCCTGCTCCAGGCGCTCCTGGTACCGGCGCATCTGGTCCTCCTGCTCCCTGCGCTGCGTGATATCCCGGAGGATCCCCACGAACGTGCGCTGGTCGTCGACCATCCCCTCGCCGAGCGCCAGCTCGAGCCAGAACACGGTGCCGTCCCGGCGTCGTCCCTGGACCTCCCGGCCAATGCCGATGATCCGGCGCTCGCCGGTACGGCGGTAGCGGGTCAGATAGCCACCGTGCTCGCCGACCCAGGGCGCCGGCATGAGCATACTGATGTTGTGTCCGATCACCTCGTCCGCGGCATAGCCGAACATGCGCTCAGCCGCCTCGTTGAAGACCATCACCGTACCGCGCTCGTCGATCGCCACGATGGCGTCGATCGCCGTGTCCAGCAGCATGCGCAGAAACGCATCCCGTCCGCTGGGGGACTTCCACAACCTGCCGTCGCTGTTGCTCACGCCTCCACCTTTCTGCCCGTCTGCGCGGCCCCCACGACGGCACGGCCGCAGCCTCCCGGAACGAACTGTAGTCCATCGGCGGGCCGTCGACCTTGAACCAGTTCACAGATCGGCGAGCCCGCCACGGGTGCCGGGCGTAGTCTCCGGGCCGAACGGATCAGGCTGAGCAGCGGCGGCCGCTGCCCGAGCTGCGGGTCCCAGGGCGCGGTCTCCACCATCAGGCCGCACTGCCCCGGCTCCGGCAGCAGATTGCGCCCCTCGTCCGGCTCATGCGGAGATTCATGGCAGGAGAGAATTCGTATCGTCAATGGCCCGGTCACGCCGGTGAACATCGGACGACTCCCGTTTCCCGGATGCTCCGCCGGATGCCGCGCCCGATCCGAGGTGGGCGCGGGAAAGCCGGGAGCATTACACTGGTACGCTCGACTTGCGCGCCGTGACGCGCCGCGGTCTCCGGCTGCGCCGCGCGGCAACCCGACCGGACCGAGGATAACGTGAGCGACCTGAATCTCGCCCTGATCGGCAACTGTGGCTACAGCGCACTCATCGACGGGTGCGGGGACGTCGTCTGGACGTGCCTGCCCGCCTTCGACAGCGACCCGGTCTTCTGCTCGCTCCTCCAGGGCGAGCCCGACGAGGATCCCCGTGGCATCTACCGCATCGAGCTGATGGATTTCGTCCGGGCGGAGCAGCGCTACCTCGACCAGACGGCGATCCTGTCCACCACCCTCTACGACCGCTACGGAGGTGCCGTCGAGCTGACCGATTTCGCACCGCGCTTCAAGCAATTCGGGCGCTCGTTCCGTCCCGTCATGCTCGCGCGCAGTGTCCGCCCGGTGGCCGGGAGCCCGCGCATCCGGGTGCGGCTGCGGCCGGCGTTCGACTACGGTGCCTCGCGCTGCCGCATCAGCTTCGGCAGCCACCATATCCGCTACCTGGGCCCGGATCACGTGCTGCGCCTGACGACCGACGCGTCGATCACCGCAATCCTGGACGAAACGCCATTCCTGCTGGAACGCGAGATCAACCTGCTGCTCGGGCCGGACGAGACCGTCGGGCAGTCGGTGGCCGAGACCACTCGCCACCTGTACGAGCAGACACGCGCCTACTGGCGCGACTGGGTCCGCCATCTGATGGTGCCGCTGGAATGGCAGGAGGCCGTGATCCGGGCCGCCATCACGCTCAAGCTGAGCGCCTTCGAGGACAGCGGCGCGATCGTCGCCGCCATGACCACCTCGATCCCCGAAGCACCGCACAGCGGGCGTAACTGGGACTACCGCTACTGCTGGCTGCGTGACGCCTACTTCGTCGTGGAGGCGCTCAACCGGCTGGGTGCAACCCGCACCATGGAGAACTACCTTTACTACATCATCAACATCGCGGCCAATTCGCAGGGTCGTCCGTTGCAGCCCGTGTACCGAATCAACGGCACCTCCCAGCTGGACGAGACCACCGTGGAGACCCTGACCGGGTATCGCGGCATGGGACCGGTGCGCGTGGGCAACCAGGCCTTCAGTCAGATCCAGAACGACGTTTACGGCGCGGCGATCCTGGCTGCCCCGCACGTGTTCTTCGACGAGCGCATGGACCGTCCCGGGGACGTCGGGCTGTTTCGCCGTCTGGAAGCGCTCGGGGAGGCGGCCGCCCGGGTCCACGACCGCCCGGACGCCGGTCTTTGGGAGCTGCGCGGCACCCAGCGCGTACACACCTTCTCCGCCGTGATGTGCTGGGCCGCCTGCGACCGCCTGGCCCGCATCGCGGCGCGCCTGGACCTGCCCGGCCGACGCGACTACTGGCGCGCCCGGGCGGACGGCATCCACGCGACCATCTGCGAGCAGGCCTGGAATGAGCGCCGCGGAAGCTTTGTCGAGAGTTTCGGCGGCGAGCACATGGACGCGAGCCTGCTGCTGCTGCGGGAGCTGGGGTTCCTGCGCGCCGACGACCCCCGCTTCGCCGGCACGGTCGCGGCGATCGAGGCCGAGCTGCGCCGGGGCGATTTCCTGTTCCGCTACGTCAAGGAGGACGACTTCGGCCACCCGGAGACGGCCTTCACCATCTGCACGTTCTGGTACATCAACGCGCTTGCGACGCTGGGCCGTACCGGCGAGGCGCGGGAGTTGTTCGAGCACATGCTCTCCTGCCGCAATAGGCACGGCCTGCTGTCCGAGGATCTCGCCCCCGCCACCGGCGAGCGCTGGGGCAATTTCCCCCAGACCTATAGTATGGTGGGCCTTATCAACTGCGCCACGCGCCTGAGCCGGCCCTGGGAGGAGGCGTTTTGAGTCGCCTGGTGGTGGTATCCAACCGCGTTGCGATGCCGCGCGCCGGACGTCCCGCGCCCGGCGGGCTCGCGGTCGGGGTGCTGGCGGCACTCCAGGATTCGGGCGGCGTCTGGTTCGGCTGGGACGGCAAGGTGGTGCCGCAGACGCCGAGTGAGCCGCACTGCGTGGAGCAGGACGGCATCACCTACGCGACCCTGTCGCTGGAGCGCCGCGACTACGAGGAGTACTACCGCGGCTACGCCAACCGGGTGCTGTGGCCGCTCCTGCACTACCGGCTCACGCTGCTCGAGTATCACCGCAAATACCTTGGCGGCTACCGGCGTGTAAACGCCTGGTTCGCGCGCAAGCTGCTGCCGCTGCTGCGTCCCGAGGACGTCATCTGGATCCACGACTACCACCTGGTGCCGCTGGCCAGCGACCTGCGCGACGCCGGCATCGAGAACCGCATCGGGTTCTTCCTGCACACACCGTTCCCGCCGCTGGAGGTGCTCCGGGCACTGCCCGGCTACGAGAGCTTCCTGCGCTGGATGCTCGCCTACGACTTCATCGGCCTGCAGACCCGCCTCGACCTGCATGCCTTTCGCGGGGCGATGACCGGGACCCTGGGAGGCCGCGCCGGCCCCGGTGACCTGCTCCGGCTTGATCTTGGCAGCCTGAGGGCCCGGGCGATCCCGATCGGCATTGACGTCGATCAGGTGGCCCGGGAAGCTGCCCGCGGGCGACACTCGCGCCAGGGCCAACAGCTGAGCCGGAGCCTGAACCGGCGCAGCCTGATCATCGGCGTGGATCGCCTGGACTACAGCAAGGGACTGGTGGAGCGCTTCCGGGCCTACCGCCAGCTGCTCCAGCACTACCCGCACTACCGGGGCAACGTGGTCCTGCTGCAGGTCGCCCAACCGTCGCGCAGCGACGTGCCCGAATACCGCGAGATCCGGCACTCGCTGGACGCGGTCGCCGGTGAGATCAACGGCCACTTCGCGGACTTCGACTGGACCCCCATCCGCTACCTTAGCCGCAGCCTGTCACGGCCCACGGTGCTGGGCTTCATGGCCTTGACGCGGGTAGCGGTGGTGACGCCTCTGCTGGACGGAATGAACCTGGTCGCCAAGGAATTCGTCGCCGCCCAGGACCCGGACGACCCGGGTGCGCTGGTCCTGTCCCAGCTGGCGGGCGCCGCCGCGGAACTGGATCGGGCCGTGCTGGTCAATCCTTACGATATCGACGGCATGGCCGAGGGCCTCGCCCGCGCGCTGGCCATGTCCCGGGACGAACGGAGGGAACGCTGGGAGGCAATGATGCAGGTCCTGCGGCGCAACGACATCCGGAGCTGGCGTCGCCGTTTCCTGGATGCCTTGCGGGACACGTCCCGTCCGCTGAGCACCTGAGGCGCACATGGCGGACCGGGATACACGACCCAGGCTGCTGGCGGACATTGGTGGTACCAACACGCGTCTCGCACTGCAGCGCTCCGGCCAGCCGGCCGAGGCCATCCGGCGCTATGCCAACGCCGAACATGAAGGGCTTGGCCCGTTGATCCGCCACTACCTCGACCGGCTGCCCGGCACTCGCCGCCCGCACCAGGCCGCCCTCGCCGTAGCCTCGCCGATGACCGGTGACCGGGTCCACCTGACCAACCTGGGCTGGGAATTCTCCATCGAGCAGCTCCGGGATGAGCTTGCCCTCGAGGCGCTCGAGGTGGTCAACGATTTCGCTGCCGTAGCGCTGGCGATCCCGGCGCTGGAGGCGGACCAGTGGACGGCTATCGGCAACGGCGAAGCAGTGCCCTTGGCGCCGGTGGGCGCACTGGGACCGGGCACCGGGCTGGGAGTTGCCGGGCTGGTCCACAGCGGCGATGCCTGGGTGGCGATCCCAGGAGAGGGCGGCCACGCCACCCTCCCGGCCGGCGACGCCGAGCAGGCGCAAATCATCGAGTCCGCGCGCACCGAGGTCGGTCACGTGTCCGCCGAACGCCTGCTGTCAGGGCCGGGACTGGCCCGTCTGTACGCGATCGTCAGCGCCCGCGATGGCGGCGGCGCGCACCGCGCCCCCGAACCGCCCGAAATCACCCGCCGGGCGGTCGCGGGCTCCGATCCACTCGCGGCGCAGACCCTGGCGCTGTTCCTGTCGATGCTCGGCGGGGTGGCGGGCGACTTGGCGCTAACCCTGGGAGCCCGGGGCGGCATCTACCTGGCCGGCGGCATCCTCCCCGACATCGCGGCCTACCTCGCTGGCTCACGATTCCGCGAGAGCTTTGTCGCCAAGGGGCGATTCCGGCCGTATCTCGAGGCGATCCCCACCCGGCTGATCACGCATCCCTACCCGGCGTTCCCCGGGCTCGGGCTACACCTGGACCAGCTCGGCGCGCGCTGACCGCCCGCCCGGATTCAAAAGCGGCGGCCCCCTCACCCGGTGTTGCGCATGCCCTGGGCGATGCCCATGACGGTCTCCAGCAGCGCGTGGAACAGCGCGTGATCCTCTCTGCCCGTATCCCGCCAGCGCCGCAGCAGGTCCACCTGCATCAGACTGACCGGATCCACGTATGGGTTGCGCAGCCGGATCGAGCGCTGGAGCGTGGGATCGCCCGCGAGCAGCTCGCCACCTCCCCGCAGCCACTGCAGCCACTCCAGCGTGGCCGCGAACTCCGCCTCGATGCCCTGCCACAGCGGATGCAACGACGGATCCACCAGGTCCAGATAACGGCGCGCGATGGCGGGGTCGGCCTTCGCCAGGACCATCTCGGCGTCGTCCGCGAGGGCGCGGAAGAACGGCCAGAACCCCGCCATTTCCCGCAGCACCCCCAGGCCATGTTCCTGGGCGGCGGCCGCGATCCCGGATCCCAGCCCATACCACCCGGGAAGCAGTAGCCGGGTCTGGGTCCAGGCAAACACCCACGGGATCGCCCGCAGGTCCTCGATCCCGGCCCGCCTGCGGCGGGATGGCGGGCGCGAGCTGATGCGCATGCGCTCGATCACATCAATGGGGGTGAACTGGCGAAAGAAATCGACGAAACCCGCCTGCTCGTACACCAGCCCCCGGTAGCGGCGCACGCTCTCATCCGCCAGCGTCTGCATTACCTCCCGCCAGCGTGGCTCGACCTCCAGGTACCGGTGTTGCGGCGCGCTGGCGCGTACCACCGCGCTCAGGGCCTGCTCCAGGGTGCGCAGGGCGATGGGCCGCAGGCCGTACTTCTGGTGGATCAGCTCGCCCTGCTCCGTCGCCCGCAAGTGGCCCCGCATCGAGCCCGGCGGGCCGGCGGCAACGCCCTGGTCAGTCTTGCCGCTGCCGCGGCTTACGCTGCCGCCGCGACCATGGAACACGGTCAGCTCGACCCCGGCCGCGTGCGTGAGCTGTACCAGCTCGCCGTGCGCGCACTGCACCGCCCAGCGCGACCCGGCCAGCCCGGCGTCCTTGTTGCTGTCCGAGTAGCCGACCATCACCACCTGGCGATCGCCGCGCCGGTGCAGGTGCGCCGCATAGAGCCGATCCTGCAGCAGCGCCCGCATCACCTCGCCGGCATGCTCGAGATCCTCTCGGGTCTCGAACAGCGGCGCCACGTCCAGGGGAACGGACCCGTCCTGGGCGACCAGCCCCGCCCAACGGGCCAGCAGCAGCACGCTCAGGACATCGTCGACGTCGCGGGCCATACTGATGATGTAGGGGCCCACGGCGTCGCGCCCGAAGCGCTCCCGCCCGAGCGCGATCGACCGGAACACGGCCAGGGTGCGCTGGGTCTCGGAGTCCGGCTCCACCGGCGGCGGCTGATCCTGCCGCAGCATTTCGCGCAGGCGCCCGGCACGTGCCTCGGGCTCCCGCTCCGGCCAGTCCGGATCGCCCAGCGCCTGGGCCACGGCGCGGCGGTGCACCAGGGCGTCCTGGCGCACGTCCAGGGTCAGCAGGTGAAAACCGAACGTGCGCACCCGCCTCAGCAGCCGGCGCACGCTGAACAGACCGGCGCGCGCCCCGCGGTTCGCGGCCAGGCTGGCGGCGATGATCTCCAGGTCATCGATGAAGGACCCGGGCTCACGGTAGCCGCGGTCCTCATTGCGCATGGTGGCCTGCAGCCGCGCCATGATCAGCTGCAACAGCACCCGGTAGGGCATCTGGCGGTGCCGCGCCGGAATCGAGCGGTAGGCCCGCGGAAAGGTGCGCGCGTATTCTCCGACCCGCTCGCGCACCGCGGCGGAAACCCCGACCCGCCCCTGCGACTGGCTCAGCTGGCGATAGAGGGCCGCAAGCTCCCGCCGGTACAGCTGCATCAGTTGCGCCCGGTGCTGCGACAGCGTACGCGAGAGCGTGGCGGCGGTCACGTTGGGGTTGCCGTCCATATCCGCGCCCACCCAGGAAGCGAAGCGCACCAGCGTGGGCAGCTCTTGCGGGACGTCGCCGTAGTGTCCGCCGACGGCCTCCTCGAGCGCCTCGTAAAATTGCGGCACGACCGGGTAGATCACGTCCGTGACGTAGAACAGCAGGTTCTCCAGCTCATCCATCACGGTCGGCCGCTCGGACGGGTGGGCCTCCGTCTGCCAGGCCGAGGTCACCTCCACCCGGATCCGCTCCAGCGAGCGCCGCTCCTCTTCCGGCAGGCGCTGACCTCCCAGGCGCTCCAGCAGCCGGCGGGCGACCCGCTGGTTCTTTTCCAGCAGGGTACGGCGGGTAACCTCGGTCGGGTGAGCCGTGAACACCGGCTCGATCAGGGTGTCCGAGAGTAGCCGCATAAGCTCCTGACGGTCCACGCCCCGACCGCGGAGCCGTCCGATCGTGTCCTCCAGGCTCTCCGGCTGCGGGCCGCTGCCGGCGAGGATATAGTCGCGTCGGCGGCGCACGCGGTGCACGTTCTCGGCCAGATTGACCAGTTCCAGGTAGGACTTGAACGCGTGCACCACCGCCTCTGCGTCCGCCGGCGGCAGTCCCCACAGCTGGCGTTCCAGCGACTCGGCCGCGCCGGCAGCGCCGCCGCGCCGTTCGATCGCCAACCGACGGGCCGCCTCGACCCGATCGAGCAGCTCGCCGCCGCCCTGCTCCGCCAGCAGGTCGCCGAGCAAGTCCCCCAGCACGCGTATGTCGGCGCGCAGCCCGGCGTCCTTTTCCGGAAAGTCCAGCTCGCTGCGTCGCATATTCCGGCTCCCGCTGCAGAGATTGTCCCAACGTCCCGGTTCGATTGTAGCCGTCCGGCCCCGGTTCCGGTCGGCGTCGTGCACCGGCACTTCCGGCACGCGGTAGACTGGCGGCATGCACCCGAGCATCGCCGAGTCGCTGGATCTGTCGGACGCATCCTCCGCGACCGTCGCGCTGGTCGCCGACACCCACGGCCAGCTCGACGCGCGCGTGGCCGACCTGGCCGCGCGCTGCGACGCCGTCGTACACGCCGGTGACGTCGGCGGCCGCGCCGTGCTGGCGGCCCTCACCGCGGACTCGACACCGCTGCTCGCGGTGCGCGGCAACAACGACGTTCCGGAAAAGTGGCCGGCTGGCGAGGGCCACCTCGCCCTCGCCCTGCCGGCCGCGGCGCAGCTTCTGCTGCCGGGCGGTGAGCTGGTGCTCGTGCACGCTGACGCCTGGCCCGCCGCACACCGTCACCATCGGCTGCGGGCGCTCTTCCCCGAGGCACGCGCCGTGGCGTACGGCCACAGCCACCGCCTCGCGGTCGATGACGAAGCCCTCCCCTGGCTGCTCAACCCGGGTGCCGCCGGCAGGAGCCGCACCTTCGGCGGACCGTCCTGCCTGCTCCTGCGGGCGACGTTCCACCACTGGGAGGTGGAGGTACACCGGTTTTCGCTGCCCGTCCGGCCGCTCGCGGTGGGGTCCGCCCCGTGAGCCGGCGACCGACGCCGCGGGCCCTGCACGCGTGGGATGTCACGCCACGCGAGGCGATCGCCATCCAGCAGCGCCTGCGCGGCATGCTGGAGCTGGAGGACCGGATCGGCCCCGTTCGCCGGGTCGCCGGGGTCGACGTCGGCTTCGCGGATCACGGGCGCATCACCCGGGCCGCCGTGGCGGTGCTCGCGTTACCCTCCCTGGAACCGGTCGAGGACGCGCTGGCACGCCAGCCGACGCGGTTCCCCTATGTGCCGGGACTGTTGTCCTTCCGCGAGATCCCGGCCGTGCTCGAAGCTTTGGAGCGCCTGTCGGCGCCCCCTGACCTGCTGCTGTGCGACGGACAGGGTTACGCCCACCCGCGCCGAATGGGCATCGCCTGCCATCTGGGTCTGCTGACGGACCTGCCCAGCATCGGCGTCGCGAAGAGCCGTCTCGTCGGGACCTGCGGCCCGGTCCCCGCCGGCCGGGGCGAGTGGACACCGCTGCGGGACGCAGGCGAAACCATCGGCGCCGTGCTCCGTACCCGGGCCGGGGTCCGGCCGCTATTCGTATCGCCGGGCCATCGCGTGAGCCTGGCCACCGCGATCGAATACGTAATGCGCTGCACCACGCGCTACCGCCTGCCCGAGACCACCCGGCGCGCGGACCGGCTGGCGTCGGACCGCTGAGTGGGGAGATGCTGAAGCTACCGTCGTTCAGCAGCCCGCTACCGGTGCCCCGCCAGAACGTGCGGCTGGTACGGAGCTTCCAGCACCTGCAAGTCCTCGTCGGACAGCTCGAGCTCCAACGCCTCCAGGGCGTCGTCGAGATGCGCCAGCTTGCTCGCCCCGATGATCGGCGCCGTGACCGCCGGCTTGTGCAGCAGCCAGCCGAGCGCGACCTGCGCCGGCTTGACCCCATGGCGCTGCGCGACCTCGTGCACCTTCTCCAGGATCTCGTAGTCCGAGGGCTGGTCGCCGAGTTTGAAAACGTGGGCGATCTCGTCCGTGCGCGCACGGACGGTTTCGCCCTCGCTGCCCGGGGGCCGGTTGCCGGCCAGGAAACCCCGCGCCATCGGGCTCCAGGGGATCACCCCGACGCCCTGATCCCGGCACAGCGGCAACATCTCGCGTTCGTCCTCGCGGTAGACCAGGTTGTACAGGTCCTGCATCGTGGAGAAGCGGGTCCAGCCGTGCGCCTGCGCCACGTGCTGAGCCTTGGCGAACTGCCACGCGAACATCGACGAGGCCCCTATATAGCGCGCCTTGCCGGACTTAACGACGTCGTGCAGGGCCTCCATGGTCTCCTCGATGGGGGTGTCATAATCCCAGCGGTGGATCTGATAGAGATCCACGTAGTCGGTCCCCAGGCGGTGCAGCGAAGCATCAATAGCGTCCATGATGTGCTTGCGCGACAGGCCGCGATCGTTGGGCCCGGTTCCCATGGGGTTGAAGACCTTGGTCGCGATGACCACCTGCTCCCGCCTTGCGAAGTCACGCAGCGCGCGTCCGAGCACCTCCTCGCTGGCACCCCGAGAGTACATATCGGCGCTATCGAAGAAGTTGATCCCGTGGTCCAGGGCGTGCTTGATGAAGGGTCGGCTGTCGCCCTCGTCCAGCACCCAGTCGCGCCACTTCGAGCTGCCATAGGTCATGGTGCCCAGGCACAGGCGGGACACCTTCATCCCGGTATTGCCTAGCCGCACGTACTGCATCTCCATAATGAGCGTTACCTCCACTGGTAGCGACCGCGCCGGCCGCTGACACCGTCAAGCTCGGGCGCGGTTTCCTGTGAATCCGTACTGTTCAACCGGCTTGGCTTCGCGCTGCGTACGGGCGCCTTGCTGCACGCCATCTGGACAGTCTTTCATGGCACGATAGCCGGGCGCATCACGCGCTTCAACAACGCCGTGGCGGTAGCAGCGTGTTGCTGAAGACGGCAAACGATGCAGTCGACGCGCTGGCGGAAAGTGTCCCCACTCGTCGGCGTGGCCGCTACCGGCGCGGGCGGGCTGCATCCCGCGCGCACAAATGCTTAAATGTAAAGCTCATCCGTGGCCCGGGCCGACAGACAACGAGGTACCGACGGTGTCCGACATCAAGATCCTGCTCGACGAATCCGAGATCCCGACGCACTGGTACAACGTCATGGCGGACCTGCCGCGCCCGCCCGACCCCTACCTTGGAGCGGACGGACAGCCACTGGCGCCCGAGACCATGCAGGCCATCTTCCCGCCGGGCATCATCGAGCAGGAGGTCAGCACCGAGCGCTGGATCGAGATCCCCGAGCCGGTGCGCGAGGCGCTGCGCCAGTGGCGGCCGTCGCCACTGTTCCGCGCCACGCGCCTGGAAGAGCACCTGGGCACCCCGGCGAAGATCTACTTCAAGTACGAGGGCGTCAGCCCGGCGGGCTCCCACAAGCCGAACTCGGCGGTTGCGCAGGCCTATTTCAACAAGGTCGCTGGCGCCAAGCGCCTGACCACGGAGACCGGCGCCGGCCAGTGGGGCTCCTCCCTGGCCCTGGCAGGCAGCCTGTTCGGCCTCGAAACCCGCATTTACATGGTCCGGGTCAGCTACGAGCAGAAGCCCTTCCGGCGCTCGATGATGCAGACCTGGGGAGGCGAGGTGATCCCGAGCCCCTCCGAGCTGACCGAGACCGGCCGCAAAGCGCTGGCGCAGGACCCGGACAACCCGGGTTCCCTGGGCCTGGCCATCTCCGAGGCGGTGGAGGAGGCCGCCTCGCGGGACGACACCAACTACGCGCTGGGCTCCGTGCTCAACCACGTGCTGCTGCACCAGACAGTGATCGGGCTCGAGACACGCAAGCAACTGGAAAAGGTCGGGGACTATCCGGACGTGGTCTTCGCGCCCTGCGGCGGCGGCTCCAACGTCGGCGGCATGATGTTTCCGTTCCTGGCCGACAAGGCGGCCGGGCGCAAGATACAGCTGGTCGCCATGGAGCCGAGCTCCTGCCCCACGCTGACGCGCGGGAACTATGCCTACGATTACGGCGACAGCGCCGGCCTGACGCCCATCATGAAGATGTACACCCTCGGCCACGATTTCATGCCGCCCAGCATCCACGCCGGCGGGCTGCGCTACCACGGTGACTCCGCGCTGGTGTCCCTGCTCTACGACGAGGGCATCGTCGAGGCCCGCGCCGTGCATCAAATCGCCACCTTCGAGGCAGGCGTCACGTTCGCGCGCACCCAGGGCATCATCCCGGCGCCGGAGTCGAACCACGCCGTGCGCGGCGCCATCGACGAGGCCCTGCGCTGCAAGGAGACGGGCGAGACCAGGACCATCCTGTTCACCCTCTCCGGCCACGGCCACTTCGACATGGCCGCCTATGACAAGTACCTGGCCGGGGAGCTGGAGGACTACGAGTATCCGGCGGAGGCGATCGACCGCTCGCTGCACAACCTGCCCAAGGTCGGCTGAGCGGTAGGTCCGGGGCGGGTCCTCCGTTCGGGACCACGTCCCGTTCAAGCCGGCTCCGGGGGTCCGCCATGGCGTCGCAGCAAGCGCATAAGCCGCCCGGCAGCGCTCCGCCGCAGTCTCCTGCGCCCATCCGCATCGGCGTCAGCGCCTGCCTGGTCGGCCACACGGTCCGCTACGACGCCGGCCACAAGCGGGATTCCTTCGTCTCCGGGCAGCTGGCGGAGCATTTCGAGCTGGTCCCGGTGTGTCCCGAGGTTGCGATCGGACTCGGGACGCCGCGCGAGCCGATCTGCCTGAGCGGGAACCCGGAAACACCCCGGGCGGTCGGTACGCGCACCCCGTCGCTGGAGGTGACCGAAGCGCTGTCCGGATACGGTCGCCGCATGGCCGCCGAGCTGGGCGAAATCAGCGGCTACGTGTTCAAGAGCAGGTCGCCGAGCTGCGGCATGGAACGGGTCGAGGTCCATGGCGCGGCGGGACCACCCGCGTGCAAGGGGCGCGGGATTTACGCCCGCGCGCTGATGCGCGCCCGGCCACTGCTGCCCTGCGAGGAGGAGGGCCGTCTGGGCGATCCGGGCCTGCGGGAGAACTTCATCGGGCGGGTACTGGCCTTCCGTCGCTGGCAGGACCTGCTCGCCGGCGGCGTCACCGCCGAGCGGCTGGTCGATTTCCACACCGCCCACAAGCTGATCCTGATGGCCCACGGGCGGGAATCGCTGCGGCGCCTGGGGCGCCTGGTGGCAGAGGCCGGGCAGCACTCCGCGCGGGCGCTCGCGGACGAATACGGGCCGCTGTTCATGCAGGCCCTGGCCGGTCGCGCCACGCGGCGTCGCCACAGCGACGTGCTGTATCACCTGCTCAGCTATCTCAAGCGCAAGCTGGATGCCGGCGACAAGGCCGAGCTGGTCGCCCTGATCGAGGAGTACCGCCTGGGTCGCGTGCCGCTGATCGAGCCGGTCGCCCTGCTGCGGCACCACTTCCGCGTCCATCCGGATCCGTATATCGACCGACAGCTCTATCTGAGCTGGCCACCGGCGGGCCTCAGCCTGTGGAGCGCGACCTAAGGCGCCAGGTCAGGCGCGGGTCCTGCGCCTGACTACGCGCGCGCCGATCCAGCCCGATGGATACGCGACGCACACGGGCATGTGCTCGCTGTTGCAGGCGCAGGCGATGCGGCCGTCGCGGCGCAGCGCGATCAGACCGCCCTCACCCGCCAGCCGCCGCAACCCGGAAAGGGCGCGCCGGGCGGCGGTTTGCACGGATGCACCGCGGGCCATCTCGTCCGCGGCGCGTACGGCGACAGCCGCCCGCATGATGGCCTCCCCATGGCCGGTACAGGAGACCGCGGCAGTCGCATCCGCCCAGGTGCCGGCACCGATTATCGCCGAATCGCCCACCCGGCCGGGCAGGTCGCCGAACTTTCCGCCGGTGGAAGTGCCCGCAGCCAGGTTACCCCGAGCATCCAGCGCCACGCAGCCAACGGTGCCGAAACTCTCATGCCAGCGGCGCGCCTGCGCGGCCGTAACCAGCATCCCCGGATCGCAGCGGGGAAGGCCCGAAGAGTGCAGGAAATCCTCGGCTTCCGGACCCACCATCAGCACGTGGCGTCCATCTTCCAGCACCGCGCGGGCGCCGCAGATGGGGTTCGCCAGGCTGCGCACGGCGGCCACCGCGCCTGCCCGCTGGCCGGAGCCATCCATCAGCGAGGCGTCGAGCTCGATCCCTCCGGTGCTGCGCAGCACGCCGCCGCGGCCGGCGTTGAACAGAGGATCGTCCTCCAGAACGCGCACCGCCGCTTGCACGGCGTCGAGCGCACCGCCGCCGTCATCGAGTAGCGCCCGGCCCGCGGCAGCGGCCCGGCGGCAGCCGTCGAGCACGGCCTCCCGGTGCTCGGGACCCAGCCGTCCGGCACCGCCGTGAACCACGATCGCCGACCCGGGTATGGCCATCCCCGAGAGACTCAGGCGTCGCCGGCGTTGTTGTTGCTAACGCCAAAGGCGGCGGGGATGCGCACGTGGAACAGCTGCAGCCTCTCGCGCTCGACCGTCTCCAGCAGCTCGCGCGCATGCTCCTCGCCGAGCATAAACACGACTTCCACCGGCAGGTCCGCCGCCAGCTCGAAGAAGTGCTCCTCGTGCATCTGGCGGTGACGGCCGAAACCCGCCACCGCGCGGAAGGCCGAGCCGCCCTCGACGCCCATGTCCCGCGCCGTCTCCAACAGCCACTCGTATATCGGCCGGCCGCGGTGCTTGCGGGATTCGTTCACGTAGAACTTGAGATAGACCCCATTCATAGCCTGCTCCAGGATCGGACCAGCTGGGCCAGCAGCATGCCGAGCCCGGTCATCAGCAGGGCCCCGGCCACGTGCGCACTGACGGCGCCCGCCGCCCACAGGTATTCGCCCCGCCGTATCAGTGTGACCATCTCGGCCGAAAATGTGGAGAACGTGGTCAGTGCTCCGAGAAAACCGGTCATCAGGCCCAGGCGCAGCTCCGGCGAAACGGCGGTGGACTGGGCCACCAGCACCATCGACACCCCCATGATGAAGCTGCCACCCAGGTTGGCGGCAAGGGTGCCCAGCGGCACGGTGGGAAACACCGGGTTGAGCAGCATTCCCAGCAGCCAGCGGACCCAGGCGCCCAACATCGCGCCGGCACCGATGGCCGCGAACGCGGAAATTCCCATGTTCACTCCTCTCGCTAACTCCGCCGCTCACGCCGCGGACACCCGGGTTCGGACACGCGAAGGCCCCGTCCCGGCCCCCGGCCGGGGTCGGCTGGCACATCAGCATGCAGGCAGCGGTTCGGGAGAAGCGGTGTTATGCCGATCCGGCCCGGGAGGAACGCGATCTCGGCGGCCGCGCGAATTCTACCGGCGGGTGGGTTTGGCCGCAATCCGGAAGGTCGCCCGAACAGGGCCTTCCCGGGGTCTCAGCAGCCGTCCCCCAGGGGGGACACGAGCGCCTCCGCCCAGTCGAGAATCGGCTCCAGGCGCGGTGGCAGCAGCGACCGGGCGGCCCGGTATTCCAGCCAGCGGAACTCGTGGTGCTCCGGGCGCCCGAGCTCCGGTCCGGGCAGCAGGCGGACCTCTCCCTGGCCGCACTCGGCCAGGTAGTAGCGAGCCACCTTGCCCCGGGCATACGGAGCCGTCTCGCGGAAGGCCTCGCCCCAGCGGAACCGCGGGTTGCGCAGGTCGGTCTCCTCCGCCAGCTCGCGGACGGCCGCGTCCAGCGGGTCCTCTCCGTCCCGCACCAGCCCCTTGGGGAAGTCCCAGTTGGCGAACGCCCGCAGCAGCAGGTACTCGTGACCCCCGCGCCTGGGGCGTACCGGTATCACTCCCGCGGACAGTCTGCGCGCGCGCACGGAACCTCCATCGGTCGATGCCGCCGGCGACCGGATGCCATACTCTCCCCGGAGTCCAACCGGAACCTGGAGCCAGCATGGCAGGGCCCGATCCCGAGCAGGCGGTCGCCGCCGGCAAGGCGCGCCGGGAAGAATACAGCGGCGTCGACTACGTGCGCTACACGGAGGGCGTGAAGGATATCCCACGCGGCACCGCCGCATTCGGCGACAGGCTGGTGTACGGTTATCCCCACATCGGGCGGATCCTGGCACTGGAGCCCGGGCTGGCCCAGCAGTTCGACGGACCGTTCCGGGTCGAGGAGAAGATCGACGGCTTCAACGTGCGCGTCTTCCGCCTGGACGGGGAGCTGGTGGCGCTCTCGCGCGGCGGCTTCGTGTGCCCGTTCAGCACCGACCGTGCCGCCGAGTTCATCGATCCCGCGCTGTTCGAGGACCATCCGGACCTGGTGGTCTGCGCGGAAGTCGCCGGTCCCGACAATCCCTACATCGAGGGTCATCCTCCGTTCGTCACGCGCGACGTGCGTTTCTTCGTGTTCGACCTGATGCGCGCGAGCGCGCCCGGCTTCCTGCCCGCCGCGGAGCTGGACGCTCTCACGCGGCGCTACCGCCTGCCGCGCGTGGAAGCCTTCGGCCGCCATGCGCCCGCCGACGCCGGCGCCATCGGTGAGATCGTCACCCGGCTCGACGCCGAGGGACGGGAAGGGGTGGTGCTCAAGAGCGATCCGCCCGCGACCCGGCGCGCCAAGTACGTGACCGCGAACTCGGGCATCCAGGACATACGCGCCACCGCCCGCAGCATCATGGACCTGCCCGCGGAGTACTTCACCAACCGGATCCTGCGGCTGGTGCTGTTCCGCGACGAGCATGCGCTCGGCCAGTCGCCCGAGTTCGACTGCCGCCTGGGAGCCGCCTTCCTCGAGGGGCTGTACGAGGCCATCCAGCAGTTCCGCGCGGAGCACCGCGTCTACCGCACGTTCCGCTGCCGGTTCCGGGAACGGATCAATGCCGAGCGGATGATGGATCACCTGGGACGCGTGGCCAGCCGCCAGGTCGCGATCGCCCAGCGCGACCTGCGCCGGGACGGTGACCGCTGGCTGCTCGAATTCGACCGCGTCTACCCGACCATGAACGGGCTGCTGGGGCACCTGCTCGGGGGCGGGCTGGTCTACGACTGACCTCCCGCCAAACCTTCCAGGAACGCGCGCAGGCCGCCGGGCGAGATCAGCCGCACGCCCACCTTGTCCGCCCACGTGCGCAGGCCGTCGTCGGCGGTGAGCAGCCCGGCGTCGAGCTCGTACGCGAGCAGCAGGACGTCCGCATCCTCGCGGCTGTCGACGATCCCCCGCCGCAGCGCCTCGCGGTAGCGCTCGCGCAAGCGGGCGATCACCGGTCCGACGTCGCCCCCTTCCGGCGTGCGGTGGCCGATGCG
>DASQZM010000024.1:0-22430 GCA_035638695.1 Gammaproteobacteria bacterium
GCGGATCGGGGTGAGCGAGGTGCACTCCAGCTCGTTGTCGATGTTGCGCCGGGAGAGGTTGTCCACGATCACCACCTCGTGCCCGCGCGCCGACAGATGCAGCGATGTCGGCCAGCCGCAGAAACCGTCTCCGCCCAGGACCACTATTCTCATCCCGATTCCCCCTGAATTGCCGAGCTCTTCCCGGCCCTGATACCCGTCGCGCCGGCGACCCGGGAAGCCGCCGTGACCGCCACCTGCGATCGTCCCGCGTATCCCGCGGCACGCCGCGCCGTAACCGCATGATACCGCAGGCCGGGCCGGACCACGACCGGCCGCGGCCTAGAGATCATCTGCCCGTGGTCAGCACCACCTTGCCGGTCACTTTGCGCCCCAGCATCGCGTTGAGCGCGTCGGCGGCCTTCTCGAGCGGATACTGCCCGGAGATCAGCGGATGCAGCTGGCCCTCGGCGTGCCACTGGAACAGCTGGCGGAAGTTCTCCGCGTTGGCCTTCGGCTCGCGCGCGGTCCAGGAGCCCCAGAACACGCCGACCACCTGGCATCCCTTAAGCAGGATCAGGTTCGCCGGCGCCTGCGGGATCCGCCCGCTGGCGAAGCCGATCACCAGCAGCCGACCCTCCCAGTTGATGCAGCGCAGCGCCTCGTCGAAGGCGTCACCGCCGACCGGGTCGTAGATCACGTCCGCGCCCTTGCCGTCGGTGAGCCCTTTCACCGCGTCACGGATCTTGTCCTTCGAGTAGTTCACCAGCTCGTCGGCACCGTGCTCCTTCGCCACCTGGAGCTTCTCGTCGGTACTGGCGGCCGCGATCACCCGCGCGCCCATGGTCTTGCCCAGCTCCACCGCCGCCAGGCCGACGCCCCCGCTGGCGCCATAGACCAGCAGGTTCTCGCCCGTGGCCAGGTGGGCACGCTGCTTGAGCGCGTACAGCGAGGTCCCGTAGGTCATGGTGAAGCCGGCACCGGTCACGTAGTCCATGCTGTCCGGCAGCGGCATGATGCGGTTGGCGTCGGCGACCACCTCCTCGGCGAAACCGCCCCAGCCGGTCATGCCGATCACGCGGTCACCGGGTTTGTAGCCGCTGACGCCCTCGCCCACCTCGAGGATCTCCCCGGACACCTCGCCGCCGGGCGAGAAGGGCATCTCGGGCTTGAACTGGTACTTGCCCTCGATGATCAGCGTGTCCGGGAAGTTCACCCCGCAGGCGTGCACCCCGATCTTCACCTGCCCCTTGCCGGGCCTGGGCGACGGGACGTCCTCCACCACCAGGCTCTCGGGTGGACCGTACTCCTTGCACAGGACTGCTCGCATGTCTCCCCCAGCAGTTGATCACGAAATGTGGGAGCGGTGCTGCTCATCGGCCGATCGACGCACTCCGGGCCCGGAGTCGGCCAGCGGGGCACCGCGGGAATCAGTGCATGGTATCGGTTTGGGCGGTCAGCGCAAGCCGACCCTGGGAGCGTCGGCGTCGGACGCCCCGCGATCGGCTTCAGGATTCGGCAGGTTCGCTCGACTTCGCCTGTGCCATGTGTCCGCGGCCGCAGCCGAACAGCGCTCCGCCCAGCAATGCCATGTAGCTCCAGCCGAAGTACTGTGCGTAATTGTACGTCTCGGTGATGCTCGCGATCGCGAAGATCGCGACGGCAGCCAGGAGGAACCGCGCCGCGTCCTCGCGTACCCGCCCGTGCCTCAATCCAAGCCACACGCGCCAGGCGAGCCATACCCAGACCCCAGCAAAGAGCACGAGCCCCACGATCCCCAACCCGAACGCCAGTTCCAGGTAAGTGTTGTGCAGGTGATGGAAGCGCGCCGTGACGTACTTCGGAATGTCGGAGTGCTTTATCATGACGCGTCGGCTTCCAGGTCCCCAGCCGAACACGGGTCGCTCCACCCACTTGTGAAAGCCCCAGCGCCACAGGTAGAACCGGCTGCCGATGTCCACGCTGTCGATCCTGCTGTACTCGCCCCGGAGAATCTTCGCGTAAGTCCGGGAATCCTCCTGGACCCGCATCGCCACGCCCTGCCTGTTCATCGCCAGCCCCCCCGCCACTGCCAGCAGCGCGAAAAGCAGTCCCAGCAGCGAGAGCCAACCGCGACGGCCACCGCGCCGTAGCTGGCGCCGGACGTAGGCCACCGCCGCGACGGCGCCGACGAACAGCCCGGCAAGCCAGTCCGCGCGGCCACCGGTGATGATCGTCATCTGAAAGAGCAGCGCCGTTACGAGCAGCCACGCCAGGGCACGGGCCACGCGCAAGAGCCGGGGTCGTTCCGGCGAACCGATCCAGGACCCACGGAAGCTGAGCGTGCCGGCCAGTGCGGTCACGCATACCAGGCCAGCCCACTGGGCATTCAGGCCGAACCCCTTGCGCCCTTCAAGCCAGTTGTGCCCGAGCTGCATGTACTGGACCGGGTGTTGCCAGTTCATGTGCATGCCCAGGGCGATGAGCGTTCCGACGAGGACCAGCAGCGCCATGCTCGAGACCGAGCGGCCGCTGGATCCCAGCCACCAGCCGACGATCGGGAGGTACAGGATCCGGGCGTAGTAATGCAGCATGTCGAACTGCGCGGACGCCAGGGACGGTGCGGCCTGTGCGGCCCAGATGCCCCGCACCACGACATATCCGAGGAAGACGAGCATCAAGCGGAACAGTGAGTCCGACCAAAGCTCGGGCAGGGAGCGCGCGCCGCGTGCCAACATCGCGAGCAGCATCAGGCCGACCCCGATGTTCAGCGCCGCCACGGAGGTCATCAACCCCAGCGCGAACAGCGCCAGCCCGAGCAACCCGATCGCCCCCGGCACGCCCGTGGCCGGAGCCGATGGAAAGGCGGTCAAAGCCATGCCGCACGCCCGAGCGGTCGCTCGGGCACAGGATGCAACCACGCTGTGCAGGGCTTCGCCCATCCGCGCCCAAACGTCCGATGGTAGCTGGCGGTTACGGAGCGTGGCTATTCCGCGCTCTCGGGCTGGTGCCGGGCGAGACCGCGTGCGCCCATGTTGAAGAGGACGAACGCCGCTGCCCCGCAAACGGTGGAGATTACCTCAGGAAGGTGCAGCCTATCCAGCCAGAGGCCGAACAGTCCCAGGCCGAGGCCCGCTGCGGTCATGATCACTATCGTTGCATTGACCGAGTATCCGCAAGCCAGGAGCAGGTGATGAAGATGCTCGTTGCCGCAATCGAAGATGGACCGGCCCTGTCCGCGCCGCCGCAGGATCAGGCGGATCGTGTCGAACACGGGCACCGCCAGCATCCAGATCGCCGTCATCGGGGCCAGCTCGCCCTGGGTGTTCTGCGTGATGAGTATGGCCAGGCAGGCGACCGTGAAGCCCGCCCAGGTGCTCCCGGCGTCGCCCAGGAACACGTGCGCGTGTTCCCGGCCAGGCAGGCGCAGATTCCAGGCCAGGAACCCCAGCGTGACTGCCATGAAAGTCATGATCTCGGGTACCAGCACCGTGTAGCCCGACCACCAGGACGCGGCCAGCAGCAGCAGGCTCGCGGTCAGGATCATGCTGCCGGCGAGCCCGTCCAGGCCGTCGATCATGTTGAAGGCGTTGATCAGCCCGACGATGGCGAAGATGGTGAACGGAACGGCCAGAAATCCGAGATGCACGGTTCCGAAGCCGAAGAGATTGCCCAGTGACTCGATGCGCACGCCGTCACCGATCGCCACGACGGACGCCGCCAGCACCTGGCCGGCGACCCGGATCAACGGGCCGAGCGAATGCCGGTCGTCGAGGAGCCCCTGGGCAAGGAGGATCAGCGAAGCCCACAGGTAGGCATCCAGTTCCGTGCCGAAGCCGCCCCGCATCCGGAGGAGAAACCCGATGCAGATCGCTCCCATTGCCAGACCGCCGACGAGCGGTGTCGGCCGGCCGTGCAGCTTGCGTCCACCGGGGTGGTCCACCAGGCCGGCCACGCGCGCCACCGGGATCAGCATGGCCACCAGACCGACCGTGCACGCGAAGGCAAGCAAATAGACCATGCGGGAGCGATCCCTGTAATCGCAGTCAGGAACGGCAGCATGTTGAGGGGCATTGCCGTCCGGGACAGTCTTCCTCGGCTGAATATACTACACGCGCCGGTCTCACCCAGCGTTCCATCCCCTATAGTCCGGTGCCAATGGACGAGCGGCATGGGACTCCCGTCCGGCGGGATACCGCGGGCTCGAGGCTACAGCGCCACGCGCACGCCGGTTGCCGCGGGTCGATCCAGGCCCATTCGCCGGAGGACGACATCGTTGACCGCGTGCACGTCGTACAAGGCTTCCGCGAGTTCGCGACTCTTGCGCCCCATCGGGCCTACCAGCGACGGATCTCTTATGAACCGCACCATCGCCTCGAACAGGGCCTCCGCGTCCCTGGGCGGTATCAGCAAGCCGTTTTCGCCGTGTCGCACCGTTTCGCGACAACCCGGCATGTCGGTCGTCACGATCGGACGCCCGACCGCCATGGCTTCCAGTATGCTGCGGGGGGTGCCTTCCCGATAATAGGAAGGGAGAACGAACACGCTGGATTGGCGCAATGCCACGCGGACGTCGGGTGCATGGCCCCACCACTCGACGACACCTTCCTGAACCCACTGACCTACTTCGCGCTGGGAGATGGCTCCCCGATTGGCGGCGTCGAGCCCTCCAAGCAGCAGGAAGCGGGCCTCGGGATGCGCTGCCCGGATTCGGCGCGCCGCCTCCACGTATTCCCGGATTCCTTTCTCCGCCAGCAGCCGTGCCGCCAGCACGAACGTGGTCGCGCCGGGAGGGGGCGGCATCCAGTGGAAATGGTCGAGGTCGACGCCGGAACCGTATACGCGGCATGCATTAGCCGGGTCGACATACCCACGCCGCAGGAAGTAATCGCGGTCGTCCGGGTTCTGGAAGAACAACACGCGGTTCCGCGGGAGCGCATACGAAAAAAGGCGCTTGAGGGTGCTCCGGATCAGACGCTTGGTGACGCTAAACCGTCCGCGGTCCTCGACGAACAGGTAGCCCAATCCGGCAATCATGCCGTAGCATCGATCGATCCCTGCCAGGCGTGCCGCAACGCTTGTGTACACCACCGGCTTGATGAAGTAGGCGAACGTTGCCGTGACGCGCAGACGCCGGAGCAGGCGCGCCAGTCGCACGATATCGAGGGTCTCACGCAGCGGGTTCAATCCGCCGCGGTTCATCGAGATGTCGACAGGGACCACCGACATGCGCCGCAAGAGACGCCTGCTCTCCCGGTCAAAATCCGGTGCGAGAGCGAACACGGTCGCCCCGCGGCGAACCATTTCCTCCAGCAGGGCGCTACGGAAGTTGACCAGTGACGCGGCCTGATTCCCGACCACGGCAACCACGCAGGGATAGCGCGCTTCACCGAGAGACGCCACGAAGCACCCCTGGTACGTAACGCGCTGAACCGCCGAACGAGCCAGATTTCCGGGCAGACCGACGCCCGATGGCGCGCCTCGGAGAGCCCTTTCGCGGGGACAACCCCTGGAAACCGACACTGCTGACAACGCGCAAACCGGAACCAAGCACAAGGCGGCGCACGCGACCTGTCCATCCCGGGAACCTCAACTGGATTGCCCGAGGCTGGGGCGCGGCAAGACAGTACAATAGTCCCATCCGCTCAAGCGCGTTGGGCGACAAATTCGTCGCAGCCGGAGCCGAAGAGACCAATTCCGGCCCTGCTCCTTACATTCTCTCGCAGCATCCTGAAGCCGAGCTGGCCGAGACGCTCCCTCACCTCCTCCGCCGAGGCGGACTCGTACGGATAGCCGCCCAGCCAGTCATGCACGTCGTGCGTCCACGACATTCCGCGACTCTTCTTGTATTCCCGTACGAACGACGCGGGATTTGCTCCGCGAATCGTCTTCGCAGTCAGAAAGGCTGCCTCGTACAGGAGCCGCACTGGAGCCTGGACGAGCGGCGGCATGTTCGAATAGATGCTCTTCTCGACACTCCAGAATCGGCAGAACGGCGTCTTGCGATACAGCGCCACCGCCAGCAGGCCACCGTCGTTTACGCGCGTGGTCGCGGTTTCCAGGGCCTTCCACAGGTCGCCCGAGTGATGCAGCACGCCCCAGCTGTGAACGACATCGAACGATCCAAGCTGACCCAGGGAAGGATCGAATACGCTGGCCCGGGCAACCTGCCAGGGTCCGTGCGCCGCGAACCGGCTCAGACAACGCGTGGCTGCCTCGACGGAGTTTTCGTCGATATCGACACCGACCACCGATGCCGCTCCCAGCTTCAACGCCGCGAGCATGCTCAGTCCCGATCCGCATCCGATATCCAGGAAGCGCTTCCCCGCGAGCTCCCCGTCCGGGAACAGCCTCTCCAGGCCTCGTACCGCTTCCTCGACGCGCTCGTCGGAAACAGAATCCAGAAACGACAGCCAGTTTGCGCCGAACTCGAAATGACTCTCACGCTGTTTCAGGTCCACGGGCACCTCTGGTCTGCTTCCTGCGGCGCGAACGCCTGCCGCCCTCCGGGGGCTGACCCGCCCTCCGAGACGGGTTCCGCTGTCTGTGCCTGCAGCCAGGCCTGGAACATCAACACGTCCCAGAGCCTGTAATGCTCGCTGGCCTTCCCCGAGAGATGATTTTCCCACATTCTGCGGATCGGAGCAGGGTCGAGCAGCCCCTGCTCCGCGAGCCTGCCGCCGTTCAGCAGGTTCTCGGCCCATTCGCGCAGCGGGCCTCGCAACCAGTCCTCTATCGGTACGCCGAATCCCTGCTTGGGCCGTTCGATGAGACGCTTCGGCACGTGCCGGTACAACACCTGGCGCAGCGGCCACTTGCCCTGCGGATGCCGCAGCTTCCATTCCAGGGGAAGCGTCGTGGCCAATTCCACGACCCTGTGATCCAGCAGGGGCACGCGAGCTTCGAGGCTCACGGCCATGCTGGCGCGATCCACCTTGGTCAGTATGTCGTCCGGCAGGTAGCTGACGATGTCGGTGAACATCATGCGTTCGGTGTAATCGTCGAGCCCGGCCTTCCGTGCCGGGTCGGTGAGCGCTGTCGAAAGCTCCCGTGCCCCGGGCACGAGCGCCTCGGGCTCGTTCCAGTGGGACACGAGCTTGCGGTAAAGGGCGTCGGGCGACGGCATGTTCAGGACCGACGCCAGGAGCTCAATCTTGGCGGCGGGATCGTTCACACGGTACCGGGCCGGCGCAACGCGCAGGCCTGCGTCGACCAGCTTTCCCCATAGCCCGGGCGAGCCCTGCAGCATCCGGGCGATATTCCGGCGCACCCCGGCCGGGATCCTTCCCGCCTTGCTCCAGATCCGCCGGCCCCAGAAATACCGGTTGTAGCCGCAGAACAGCTCGTCGCCGCCGTCACCGGACAGGCTGACCGTGACATGCTCCCGCGCGAGCCGGGACACCAGGAACGTCGGGACCTGGGACGAATCCGCGAATGGCTCGTCGTATATCCCGGGCAGATCCGGGATGACCTCCATCGCCTGCCGTGGCGTGACGCAGAGCTCCGTATGCTCTGTGCCCAGATGTTCTGCCACGGCCCGCGCATGCCGGGCCTCGTCGAATATGTCCTCGTTGAAGCCGATCGAGAAGGTGCGCACCGGACGGTCCGAATACGCCTGCATGAGCGCCACGACCGTCGATGAATCGACGCCCCCCGACAGGAAGGCGCCCAGCGGTACGTCCGACTCCATCCGCAGCCTGATCGAATCGCCGAGCAGTCGCTCCAGCTCTGACACGGCCTCTTCCGGCGAGCCGGCGAAGCGCGTGTCGGCACCTCGCTCGGCAACTTGGCGCGCCGACCAGAAGGTCGTGACCTTCGAGGAGAGTTCCTCCAGGCTTCGCGGCCGACGCGCAAGCTCCCCGTCCACGTGCAGCAGCGTACCCGGCATGAGCTTGTAGATGCCCCGGTAGATCGAATGAGGCGCGGGCACGTAGCTGTGGCGCAGGAACAGGGTAAGCGCGTCCCGGTCAATGGAAGCATCGAAGCCGGGCGCCGCGCGCAACGCCTTGAGCTCGGAGCCGAACAGGAACAACCCCCCGGCCCACCCGAAGTACAGTGGCTTGATGCCCAGCCGGTCACGGGCCAGCGTCAGCGTTCGGTCCCGCCTGTCCCAGAGTGCGAGGGCGAACATCCCGTTCGCCCGGCGCAGGGCTTCACACAGGCCCCATTGCTCGACCGCCGCGAGCAGGACCTCGGTGTCCGAATGACCTCGGAATGCGTGACCGCAGCTCTCCAGCGTACGACGAAGGTCCCGGAAGTTGTAAACCTCGCCATTGTAGGCCAGCACGAAGCGACCACTGGCGGAACGCATCGGCTGATGTCCCTGTGCGGACACGTCGAGAATGGCCAGGCGCCGGTGCCCCAGCGCCAGGCCCGCCTCGGGCTCCTGGAAATAGCCCTCGTCGTCAGGGCCCCTGCGCCGCAAACAGCGCGCCATGGTGACCGACGCTGCACCCGCTTCGTCCGGCGCCAGACACCCGGCCGGATCCCACAGCCCGGTTACGCCGCACACGAGCGTTTCCCTCCCAGTTCGCGGTACAGCTCGGCGTAGCGGGCGGTGACGGCCGGCAAACCGTAGCGTTCGACGATGCGCCGGCGAGCCCGCTCGCCCAGCGCCCGGCGATCGCCGTCGGCCAGGCGGGCGAGCCGCAACCACGCCGCACACAGAGCCTCCGGATCTCCGGGCGCGACGACTTCGCCAGTGTCGCCGATGATCTCACGCGTGTCGCCCACATCGGTCGCGACGCAGGGCACGCCGCATGCCATTGCTTCTCCTATCGAATTGGGGAACGCTTCCCCCCACGCGGAGGAAAGAGTCCCGATGTCCAGAGCCGCATCCAGTGCTGCGACATCCTCCCTCCTCCCGCACAAGCGCACGTGTTCTTCCAGTCCGAGGTTGCGGACCCGCTCCGCAATCCGGGCATTTTCCCGCACCACTCCTTCACCGGCCAGCACAAACACGGCATTCGGCCATTCCTGCCTGAAACGCGCCGCCGCGAGCAGAAAGCCGTCATGGTCCTTCATGGGGTGCAGGCGCGCCATAATTCCGATCACGACAGCGCCGCCCGGGACCTCAAGCTCGCTCAATATTCGAGCCCGGCGGGACGCGTCCGGCCGGAACTCCACTGTGTCGAATCCGTTCGGGATGACGCAGGACTTCCGGGTGCTGAATCCGAGAACCGCGTGCTGCCGGGCGCTCGTGGTCGAGTTGTAGACGATCGCGCCGGGCCGTCCCGAAAGCCGTGCTCCCCATTCGATTACGGCCCGTGTCAGCGCCTTCTCGGTCCTCAGATCGTAAGCGGTCTGCCGAATGCTCCACACCAGGGGCCAATGAACTGCTGGTGACGCTAGCAGGGCAGCAAGGTTGGCGTGGTACATCCACCCCTGGACCACTTCAGGATCCGTTGATTTCAGCAGCCGACGCAGCCGCCAAAGACCCATCGGGTTGGGGCGCGACGGACTGAGGCCAAGATGAACGAGTGAGGCCGCAGCTGCGCGCACTCGCGCGCTCAGAGTGCTCTCCTTGCCGAGCACGACCACGTGGTGCTCGAATTCGAGCCCTCGGAACGAGTCGAGCAAACGGAAGAGGAATGTCTCTGCGCCGCCCGTCGCGAGACCAGTGATTACGTGAAGCACCTTCATGCAAGCGCTGTCCGCTCCGGCGGAGCGAAGCTCAAGGAGCGGCCCACCGCATCATGGTGAGCACAAATGAACGCGAGCAGCATCAAGAACACCGGCTGTTCCATCTGGTTATGCGTGAACATCCCGGCGACGATGAACTGCAACGCCATAATCCGTCCCACGCCCGTACTGATGCGCCAAAGAACGGCCATGAGCATCAAGTACAAGCCGAGGCCCACAATTCCTCCATCGACCAGGAACAGCAGGTACATGTTGTGAGGACCGTGAGAATAACTCCATTCCGTGGTATAGCCGATGCCATGGCCCAACCACGGAGCCGCGGCGGCCGCTGTCAACGAATCGGCGATGAGCCGCAGTCTCTGTCCGGTGGCATAGCCGGACAGAACTGACGACCCGATTCCCAGACGCTGAGCGGTGTTCGGCGTGAGATAGTTCTGCAGACGCGTACCGCTCACCAAGGATCCCGCGGTTCCACTGAAAAGCAGGGCTGCTGTCCCCGCGCCGAGTAGCAGCGCGAAAGTCACACCAAGCAGATATCGGCGACGTGTGCGCGTGAGTGCTCCCTGCCAGCCGAGGCCCAGCACGCCAATTCCCCACAAGATCCAGCCCGCCCGACTGAATGTGGCCAACACGCCCAGTCCGCAAAGACCTAGGTACAGGACCCGGACCCGTCGAGGCACCACGAGGGTACCGCCAACCATGGCCATGGCGAGAAAGTGGCCAGCGATATTCGGATTTACATAGAGCCCCGCTCCTCTTCCCGGGATCTTCGAGAACGTGGGGGCGACGAAGTCGAATACATTCATCGCGGCGGCCAGTACCGTGAGTGCCACAAGTGCCGCGGCCACAAGCTTCACACGGGCACGTCCCGCCAGGAGGATGGCAAACGCCGCCGCCAGGAGAACGGATTCGCCCAAGGTCACCAGGGCCTGCAACGTTGCCGGATCCTGCGCGGACCGAAAGAACTCCACCAATTCGAAGATCAGGTAGATCCAGAGCCACGTCAACAGGGCCCCGACTCCGCTGCCTCCCGGGCGAGACAATCGGACCGGAAGATATGGATAGCTCCCGACAGCAGCGTAAAGGGTGGCGATTGCTATCAAGACACCATAGGAATAGAGCGGCTTCGGGCCGCCCAGCCAGAAAACATAGAGATATGCATAGCTGCCAAACCATGTGACCAGCGCGACGGTAACCCAACCGACGATCGCCTCGCGGTTGGCGAGCCCATCAACCGCGAATCGGCGCACCTTGGACAAGGCTTTCATACCAGGCCCCGCAGTGCGCGCTCGGTTCGGGTGGCAAGTGCCTCGACGGTGTATTGCTCAGCAATACGGGCTCGTATGCACTGACTCGTCAGCCGACCGGGCCCCGCCATTTGTTGGCGCACGCGATGAACGCCCTCCGCAAGCAACCCGGGACAACGCGGAGGAACGACTACCCCCATATTGCCGACAACCTTTGCTGAGTCACCAACGTCGGTTACAACGCATGAGCGACCGCAGGCCATTGCTTCCGCGATTGAATTGGGACAGCCTTCGCCAAAGGCTGACGAGGAGACAGCTATGTCCAGCGCGCTATAGGCTGCCGGCATGTCGTCGATGGGCCCGGCCCAGACAACCCGCCCGCCGAGCCCCAGTCGCTCGGCCTCTTGCCTCAGTGCATGCGAAATTTCCACGGGGCCGCCACCGACACAGACAAATCGCCAGACGGGATCCGATTCTGCGAGGGACGCGGCAGCCCTGAGAAACGTCGCGTGGTCCTTCATGGGATCAAGGCGGGCAACCAGTCCCACTAGGACCTCGCTGTCGGACACCTCCCAGAGCTTGCGCATTTGGCGTCTGCCCTGCGGGCGAAACTGAAAATGATCCGTATCGATACCGTTCGGAATCACCCGTACCTTCTCGGCCGGCAACCCTCTGTGGACGCAGTAATCGGCGCCGGATTGGGAGTTGACAATAAAGAGATCCGCAAACTTCGAGGCCCGAAGCTCCGAGCTGGCGACCAGCCGGCTTACCCGGTCGTAGCAATCATGCTCCACGTTCGAGGCACGGATGCCCCAGACAACTCTCGTGCGCGGTGAACACACTTGCAGGACGGCGCTCAGCAAGTTGGGCACTGAAAGATAGCTGTGCAGAATATCAGGCCTGACATGACGGATGACACGCGCCAGCCGCCACAAGAACGGTGCAACATCCCAGCGTCCCTTCTTACGGAGCTCATGGAGCTTGACGCCCGCTTCCCGGATCGCTCCCTCAAAGGCCCCGCCTGCGTAGAAGCACGCTACCGACACCTGCCAGCCGCGCTGGTGCAGCGCCAGTGCGAGCGTTACGAGCTGGCGCTCGGCTCCGCCTCCACCCAGAGAGCGGGTAAGGAACATGATGCGAGGGCCGAACTCATCACGGTCAGAATGATCGCGATCGGGTTGGCGCTTCTGATGGTGTCGTTCCAGACCAAACACTCGCGAAAAAGGCCCGGAGCCCGTGGCACCCGGCGTCGTGTTACCCGGTAGCGGCGGAAATCCGCCCGCGCGTCCCTGCTGGCCCGGTACAGGCTTAGGCACCATGCCCGCCCCGCCCCCCTTTCCGACATCCGCAAGCGCAGTTTCTCCCCCGCCGGGTGGACACCCGGGAAAAAACCGACTCCCATTCGGTGATTATCCGATCCACGTTGAAACGCTCCGTGACCCGGGCGGCCCCGCGTCCGAGCCGACGCCGGAGGGAAGGGTCACCCATGACACGTGCAAGCGCCTGTCCCAGACCTTCGACGTCCTCTGGCGGCACGAGAAGTCCGTCCACCTCGTGGTCGATCAACTCACCGGGACCGGTGCGGCAATCGAAGCTCACGCAAGGCATACCGCACGCCATGGCCTCCAGGAGGGCATTGGGCATGCCCTCATAGCGAGAAGACAGGACAAATGCGTCGCCGGCACGCAGAACCGCGAGAGGCGCGTGCAGAAAACCGGGAAACGAAACCCGGTCAGCCAATCCCAGCCGACGAGCTTGCCCTTGGAGCTCGTCACGCAGCGATCCCTCCCCCGCGACCACCAGCACCCAGTCCGGGTACCGGTGCGCGATCCCTGCAAAAGCCTCGAGCAGCAGGTCGAATCCCTTTTGCCTCTCGAGACGCCCCATTGCGATGAGTCGGTGCGAGCGGCTACCACCCATGTCTGGGCGGTACGGTTCCATGTCCTGTCTCGTCGCCCAAGCTGGCAGCGGGTTGGGAACGACATAGACATGGTCGCCGATTGGGCCACGAAACCACCGGGCGCCGGCCTCCGTCTGGACCACGACGGCCGCCGCCCTCCGGTAGGCATGACGCAGAAGTCTGCGCCAGGGTCCGGTCGGTGGATGATCCTGGGCGGACGCGCGCTCTGATACAACAACAGGGATACCTGTCCCCGTACACGAGAGCACGCTGAGAATGTTGGTGGTGGTGGTAAAGCTGAGCACCACATCGGGATCGATGCCTCCGAACGTGCGCCTCAGGATCCGGATACGGTGCAAATTGTTGATGAGACCTTCCGCGGCGCATGCCGACTCTTTCAGCATTTCCAGGCCGATGCGCCGCACCTGCGCTCGTAACAGGTAGGTGTCGTCGTCCGTTCCGCTCAGCGTCACCAGTACAATTTCTCTTCCGCGGGTGACCCACGCGTTCGCGAGCGTGGTCAGCACCCTCTCAGCGCCGCCCCCGCCCAACGATGGCCCGACCAGTGCGATCTTCATCCGGAACTCTCGAGCCAGTTCGACAGGTCCCTGCCTGTGATTTGTTGGAGGAGTTCGACGTCAGATTCGAAATGATCCCGCATCCGGGCAGCCAGTCCAGCGGGAATCGTGACTGGTTTTGCCGGCACCTCGTTTAGTGAGCGGAGACCGTCGAGAATGCCCCACCGCTGAAGTCCAAGCGGGCCCTTGAGGCGCATCGCGACATTCACCAAGGGCTCCGGGGTCTTGCGGGTGAACCGTGTAAGCCAGCGGCTGCGTGCGCGTTTGCGCTCGTTCACGCGGGGAAATTCACATCTCCCGTCATCAGGAACCCCGAGAAACTCCAGCACCTGCCGATAGACTTCCCCGGTGCTCGCGGCAAAATCCTCGTAGAACCACCAGCCGACTTGTTGTTCCGGGAACGCGCTCAGCAGGCGCTGCAACTGGCGGCCCAGCAGAGGGAGTTCATCGTAAAGGAGAACCTTGACGTCCCGGCACCCGGGCGGCTTGTATACTCCGCGTCGTCGCTCGCCGCAGAGGGCCCAAGCCTGCTCGAAGGCGGGGATGTTCTCGTCCCCGGTCAGTAATGCCTGTGCATGCATCGAAACTGCCAGATCCAGCGGATTGCGTAACATCACGATCAGTCGAGCATCCGGAATGCACTCCCTGATATGTCGGGCTGCTCGCTCTGAATACAGATAGAACACCGACCCCTCTCCGCGGGCCGGCTGACTCTGTTCTGCATGATCGAACAGTCGCAGATATCCCGGCCAGTCCGAAACGTATCGGTACGCAGGCAGGTCCAGTGCGAAGTAGTGAGGCTCCTTGGGCGTTGAAATGAATACCATGGGGTGCTCCCGGAGGTATTCGGTAAGCGCCGTGGTGCCCGATTTCGGCGCGCCAACGACCATGAAGTTAGGCTCATTCATACGGAACTACAGCGGTAGAATGGTCGGGTTGATATCAAGTCGCTGACGAACGAAGATCAGAGCGACCACGTTCCAGATTACCGTACCCGCGGTAGCGGCCCAGGCTGCTCCCAGCATGCCGTAGCGCGGTACGAGAAACACGCTTAGCAAGAGATTGAAGAACGCCCCGACCCCAAAAATGACGGGTGCCTGCCTTTCGAAGCTGGTCATGGTCATCAGGTATCCGACAGGCCCGACGGCAGCGTTCACACATTGTCCTCCCAATAATACTAGAAGCGGCATGTACCCCTGCGTAAACCCCGGCCCGAATCGGGCGAGTATCCAATACCCCGATGTTGCCAGTGCGACAGCGCAAATCGTCGTTACCCCGAAGGTTATTGTTGCGGCCCGTTGTACAAGCCTCGACAGGACGCCGGAATCCCCCGCTGCGTAGTGCTGCGTAGTTAGCGGGGCCAAGATCGTATTCACGGCGTTGAGCCCGTACAGGGCGATCCCCGCCAGCTGTACTGCGACATAGTAGGGGCCCACTTGGTCGGCGCCACCGAGCGCGCCCAGAACCAACACATCGAGCCGATTCAAGGCGACTCCGACAGCACTGAGGAAAAACAGTCGCCGCCCGACCGTCACCCATTGGCGGACCTCATATTCTGCGCCGATTCCCCTGCGCACGCGTTCGGACCAAGCCGGACGCAAGAACCGGTTCGACGCCCAGAGCGCAAATAGCGCCGCGCCGGCGCTGACGAGGACCGCCAGTGGGCTATTCACTTCAATGTCGAGGCCGTACGCGACCAGCAGCATGAGAGCCATGAGGATTGCCGGTCGCACTACGGTGCTGAACAAGCTTGCACTGACGGCGTGTTTCAACGCCCGGTGCAATGCGCCGCTCAGTTGCAGCTGAGCGAGCACCGGCAAGAGCACGAATCCCATGAAGAATGTCAGCTCCAAGGACCGGCTGAGGCGAGCCTGAAGTCCGAATACGACGGCCGAACCAGCCAGTGAGATCGCAACGCTGGTTGCGGCCACGATTGCTGGCGCGACACGGCGCAGGCCCCGCGCTTTTCTCCACCGGGCGTCATACAGATATCTGGGCAGAAATCGGACGACGGTGGAATCCTGCCCGACCAGCGCAAGTACGCAGAGGACGCTGATCCAGGTAAGCACCAGGGCGTAGTCACCGTACGCGACAGGGCCCAGCAGGCGGGCCACGAGTAAGTGGGCACCCATGCCGAACGCCGCTCCGGCGATCTGGACCAGGAAGGCTCCCGTGGCCCCGCGCCTCAACAGGGTCAACGCAGAACTGCCTTGCAGGACCGATTCAGCGCCCATTGGGCATCCCGCCATGGAACGGCCGGAGACAGCGCACTCGAATCCTCCGGCTATCGCTTCTGCTCCGAACGGAAAGGTTCGCCCGCGCAATAGTTCCAGCCGGCAGCAAATCGCTGCATCCCGCGAACGCTGCGCTCATGCTGGCGGGTGCGAGGCGTACACTGAATGGACCCCCATGCCAATGGTTCGTCGGATGCACCTCTCGTGAGAGTGATCGCGCGGGGTTACCGCTAGCGCGAGGCCTCGCGATGCACGCAAGCGCAAGATATACCAGGGGCGCCAGTGCTCCCTGTACGTGCAAACCCAGTGACTCACGAGGCGAGCATCTCTCGGCCAAGCACGATGCCCGCACCGACCAGGAGGCCGATAAGAAGGCTCAGTGCTGCCGTCAACCCCTTCTTTGGTCGCACCGGTTGCACGGGCACCATGGCACGGTCGATTACCTGGATCCCTTTCGCCTTGTCGCGCTCGGCTCGCCAGAGCCTGCGAGCATCGTTCAAGAGGGCCACGTATACCTTCGCCTTGACCAACACAGCCCGCTCTGCATCCAGCACGTCTTTCTGGCTTGGCGGGAGCTTCCCGATCGTCTCGTCCAGCTTGCGCTTGAGCGCGCCGAGCCGCACCTGTGCCTCGGGTAAGGTTTTCAGCCAAGGCGGGCGCGGCGTGACTTTCGCGAGGATTCTCAGACGCTCGACACGTTCATCAACGTTGGTGACCAATGGCAGCAAGTGCTGTGCATGGAGACGGAGCCTCCCGGTGCGGGCTTGTTCCGGCCGCGACGCCCACGCATTCATGGCCGAGTGGAAGTCTTTGCGCGCCGAGGGGAGCTGGTGCCAGAGATGGTGCAACTCGTTCTTTGCCTGCGAAGCCTTGTAGCGGGCCTCCTTACGCACAAAGACCTCCACGAGTCTGTTGATCTCACGCGCCGTTGCGGACGGCTTCCCGCCGTCCAGACTCACTCGGACGACCCCGCTCCCCTGCATCCCCACCTGGTGGACGTGCAGTCTCCTCTGCAGCCGTTCGATGGCGGTTAGCCGACGGACTTTAGTGACGGCGAATTGCACTCCGGACCGGGAGACGAGTTTGGATACCAGGGCCGTCGCTATCGGTTGCCCCTCCGGACCCGTGCGGGAAGATCGAGCGGGCTTGCCGGCCACGCCTTTCAGGAGGAGCTTGCCGCCGGGCATTAAGAGCTTGTACTTGCCGGCGCTTCCGGCGACCAGTGTAAGCCTCTTCCCCAAGAGGGCACGTGGGACTGTCAGTCGGGCAAAAGCGACCTGGTTCCCACCCCACCCGTACTGCGACAAGCCCGGCAGAGGCGAAGCCGGTTCTCCACCGGATCGCCGGGCATGCCGGGCTATCCATGACCCGATCACAGGTAAATGCTCCGGGGTTGCCTCGACGGTAAGGCCCGCGCTGTCCACAACCTCTCCAAGGACCGAACGAGATCGAATAACCGCGATCTCGGCGTCGGCCAGCAGGCTCAAGGGTCGCCGCATACCCCCGCCGATGGTGGAAATTTCCAGCTGCGCCGCCCGATTAGGCTCGATCCTCACTAGGGCGTCGGCTCTGTAGACCGGTGTCGACAACGTCGCCCAAGCCAGTGCGACCAACGTGATCAAGGCGGTTACGCCGACAATGAACCATTTGCCCGACCACACCGTGGCGGTTAGTTGGCGAAGATCCACCGGCTCGCCGTCGATGCCTCCGAGGTCGCGATTCGGCGTCGACCTTTGGTGCCTGTCCTGATTCATTTCGTTCGTAACACCCGCATAGCCAGAGAACTCTGTCCCGGTACCCGGACTGCCCCGGGCAGTCCAAAGAGTCCACCGTGGGGGACGATTTCCGTCAGAAGCGTGATCGTGCTACCCGAACCGGTCACGACCACCCGGAAGCGCTCAACAACCGTTAGGTTTCGAGTCCCGTGAAGCCACCTCACTTGTGCCCCAACGGGGTGCTCCGACGGCAGAAGGCCCTGAAGACAGTCGCCACGTCAGGCATCGGCTCACTTGGCGGGCTCACAGCTCTATGGCGCGTTGGACAGGGTTCCCGTGTCAACACGGATGATCGCCGGCCACGGTTCCCAATATCGGACGCGTGATGGCCGCAGAGATCGTTCCCGCCTTCTTCTTCGCCAGATAAGGGCCAGCGGACACCGGGTTAACATCCCGTACGGGCCCTCCGCGAGTAAAACGCCCACACCGCTAGCGCACGAACCCCAGCACCTCCAGCTCAAGCAGGATCCACTGGCAGGCCTCGTCCACCGTGCACCGCGAGGTGTCGATCCCGGGCTCCGGGTCCCCGGGCGGATCACAGGGGTCGTCGATGCCGGTGAAGCCCCTGATCCCGCCGGCGCGGGCCCTGGCGTACAGGCCCCTGCAGTCGCGCTGCCCGCCCACCGCCAGCGGCGTGGACGCGCAGACCTCGATCATGTCGCCGCCGGCTTGCTCCACCATGGCCCGCACCTCCCGCCGCGTCTGGCGGCAGATGGATGGACGTCGATGACCATGCCACTATCCCGGTCGGTCCGTTTCGAGCTGGCGCCGAACATTCGAGACGTACGCGAGCCGGTCCGTAAGCCGATTATCCAGGACGTCGCGAACCACGTTCTGGTCCGCTTCCTGGTATCCGTGGACGAGGATGTTGCACAAGCCGGCCATCGCGTAGAGCGAATCCGCAAGCGCATCATCGATCAGATCGTTCCGTCGCATCAGATCGAACAGCGCCCGGTTGGTCTCCGGGCCCCCCAGGTGCCTCGCCAAAACGATATGGGAGACAACGTCGGGCGCCGCCTCTGGATTGCCAGCTGCAGTGTATGCTCCCCGAAACGCGCCTCGCGGCCATCGGACGCCAGGCGTTCCGGCCTGGCCAGCTCCTCCAGCTCCCTGACGCAGGTCTCGATGAATGCCAGCTTCTTGCGGACCAGGGCGGCATCCATCACGCCGTCTGCTCCCGTCGGTATTCGCGCAGATACGGAAGCAGATCGAAGTATTCATTCCTGGCCTGGACTTCGAACGAGATCCGCTGTCGCGGGTCCCGATCGACCAGGATGCGTCCGTCCCGGAGGATGCGGTGGACGAGATCCGGCGGTGCCGTCCGCATGTCCACCAGGTCGACCTCGCGCCGCAGTCCGCGCTCCAGCGCACCGCGCAGAGCCGATAGCGCGTCCGGCGATGCGGGAGCCCTCCGCTCCAGGAGCACAGCCACATCCACATCGCTGTTCGCGGTCGCGCGGGAGGTCGCGCAGCTGCCAAAGAGGTATGCGCAGACCAGGGGCGCCCGGGCGGACTCCAGGACCTGACGCGCCTCCCTTTGTATGTTCCCGGTTTCCAACGACGATTCCCTGCGCCGACAAAGAGCCGTTGCCTGGCATATTACCATTCGCGAACAGCCCTACCGCACGAACCCCAGCGCCTCCAGCTTGAGCAGGATCCGCTGGCAGGCCTCGTCCACGGAGCATTGCGCCGTGTCGATCTCGAGCTCCGGATCCTCGGGCGGCTCGTAGGGATCATCGATGCCGGTGAAGCCCTTGATCTCGCCGGCCCGCGCTTTCGCGTACAGGCCCTTGCGGTCGCGCTGCTCGCACACCGCCAGCGGCGTGGAGACGTAGACCTCGATCATGCCGCCGCCGGCCTCCTCCACCATTTCGCGCACCTCCCGCCGCGTCTGGCGGTAGGGAGCGATGGGGGCGCAGATGGCGGCGCCGCCGTTCTTCGTGATCTCGCTGGCCACGAAGCCGATGCGGCGGATGTTGAGGTCGCGGTGCTCGCGGGAGAAGCCGAGTTCGCTGGACAGGTGCTTGCGCACGATGTCGCCGTCGAGCAGTGTCACCGCCCGGCCGCCCATCTCCAGCAGCTTGACCCGCAGGGCGTTGGCCAGGGTCGACTTGCCGGCACCGGACAGGCCGGTGAAGAACACGGTAAAGCCCTGGCGGTGGCGCGGCGGATGGGTGCGGCGCAGCTCCTCGACCACCCTCGGGTAGGAGAACCACGCCGGGACGTCCACGCCCTCGCGCAGGCGGCGGCGGAACTCGGTGCCGGAGATGGACAGCACGGTGTCGGTCTCGTGGGTCTCGTCCACCGGCACGTACTGCCCGCGCTCCTCCACGTAGACCATCATCTGGAACGGCACCATCTCGATGCCGATCTCGTCCTGGTAGCGCCGGACCAGCTCCTGCGCCTCGTAGGGCCCGTAGAAGTCCTCGCCGTCGCTGTTCTTGCCCGGCCCGGCGTGATCGCGGCCCACGATGAAGTGGGTGCAGCCGTAGTTCTTGCGGATCAGCGCGTGCCACAGCGCCTCGCGCGGCCCGCCCATGCGCATCGCCAGCGGCAGCAGCGACAGTGCCGTGGTCTGCTCGGGGTAGGTCTCGAGCAGGTGCTCGTAGCAGCGCACCCGGGTGTAGTGGTCGATGTCGCCCGGCCGCGTCATGCCCACCACCGGCTGGATCAGCAGGTTGGCCTCCACCTGCCGCGCCGCGCGCAGAGTGAGCTCCTGGTGCGCCCGGTGCATCGGGTTGCGGGTCTGGAACGCCACCACCCGGCGCCAGCCGCGCTCGGCGCACATCGCGCGCAGCTCGCCCGGAGTGTGGCGCAGATGATTGAAATCGTGGTGCGCCGGCAGGTCCAGGCCGGTCAGCCGGCCGCCGACGTAGACCGGGTGGGCGCGGTTGAGCAGGTAGTTGACGCCGGCGTGGGCCCTGTCGTCGCTGCCGAACACCGCCTTCGCCTCCGCGACGCGGTCGGGCCGCCAGACGTCGGAGACCTCCAGCACCGCCAGCGGTACACCCTCGGGGTTGCGCAGCACCACGCGATCGCCGGACGACAGGGCGTCGGCGAACGCCTCGGTCACGTCCAGGGTCACCGGCATCGGCCAGACCGTACCGTCGGCGAGCCGCATCTCGTCGCGCACCCGCTCGTAGTCGGCCTTCCCCATGAAGCCTTCGAGCGGCGAGAAGGCGCCGGTCAGCAGCATCTCCAGGTCGCAGAGCTGGCGTGCCGTCAGATCCCAGGAAGGCCAGTCCACGAGCTGGCCACGCAGTGTCCCGCGCGTCTCCGGATCCACCATCCGGTCCTTCAGGGTTCCCCCGTGCGGAGCAATCAGATCAGACATCCATCCCTTCTCTTTGAGTCGCTTGTGCAATACCGACCCCGCAGGGGCAATGCCACGCCCCCCGGGCGGGTGATTCTCCTGCGACTGCCCCGGCCCGTTCCCGCAAAGCAGCCGCAAGGTGATCATTTTCCCGGAAATGGGGCCGCGTGTCTCCCCCCGGCACCGACCCGAACGGGTCCACTTTTCATCCGCGCCTTTGCCTGACATGCTTACCGATCTTCCACAAGTTATTGCCATGCCTCAGCGGCTGCCTGTGCCGTCGTGGCAAGGTGCGAGGAGGGAGTGGGCGCTACACGACCGACGAGCAACACCGTCCACGGCGGCACAGGCAGTCGCCCGCAGGGAGCCTGCCGTTCGCTCCGCCGACGGTGTTGCGCTCGCTCGACGCAGCCCCACTGCGCCTTCGCTCCCGCGCCTGGCCGGCGAAGCGCACGACGGCTCTGGGGCATGGCAATACCTTCTGGAAGATTGGTACATTCACCCGGCCGGATCGAGTACAGACACCAAGGCACCGGAACCGGGCTCCGGGTTTCCACCGGGGCGGGTCCTCCGCCCGGCAGGGGTCGAACAAGAAACCAGAACGTCTCGCGCAGGAGGAGAAACGCATGACCAACGACCAGTCCGTGGAGCCCGGCAACGGCCGCCAGGGCAGCTGGCTCTGGCGGGTGCTGTGGCACCGGCAGTTCGATCATTACCCGGACACCGGCCCCCGCTACCAGAACCTGGCGCTCGTGGTCATCACGACCATCACCCTGTATTACCAGTTCTTCATTGCCGGAGCGGTGGCACCCTCGATCCTGCGCCACTTCGGGATCTCGTTCACCGAGTTCGTGAACATGATGGTGATCGCCAACGCGGTCGGCGCGTTCTCGTCCCTGCTGGCCGGGCTGGGCGATCGCTGGGGCCGGGCCAACATGGTCGTGTGGGGGCTCGGGCTGGCCTCGCTGCTGACGCTGTTCGGATTGCCCAACGCGCCCGACATGTGGTCGTTCGGCATCATCTACGCGGTGATCGGCTTCGTCCAGGGCATCATCCTGGTGGCGACCCCCGCGCTGGTGCGGGATTTCTCGCCGCAGCTCGGCCGCGCCTCGGCCATGAGCTTCTGGACCCTGGGGCCGGTCGTGGGCAGCCTGGTGGTCGCCGAGGTGTCGAGTCACACCCTGCCGGTCCTGCCCCACTGGCAGGACCAGTTCGTGATCGCCGGCATCGTCGGGCTGGTGGTGTTCGTGGGCGCCCTGTTCGGCCTGCGCGACCTCTCGCCCGGCCTGCGCGACCAGCTCATGGTGAGCCTGCATGACCGCGCGCTGATCGACGCGAAGGCCGACAAGGTGGACGTCAAGGCGGCCCTGCGCCATCCCTGGCTGGAGATGCTGCACTTCGACATCGTCGGCTCGGCGCTGGCGATCTCGCTGTTCCTGCTGATCTACTTCACCATGGTCGCCTTCCTGGTGACCTACCTGACCACCACCTACGGCTTCAGCGAGGCCCAGGCCGCCGCCCTGGGCAACTGGTTCTGGGCCTTCGACGCGGTTGCCCTGCTGGTGGTGGGCGCAATCTCCGACCGCCTGGACGTGCGCAAGCCGTTCATGCTGGTCGGTGCGCTCGGCAGCATTGCGCTGACCGTGCTGTTCCTGCTCACGGCCGACCATCCGGCGACCGGCTGGTACCTGCTCGCGATCATCCTGACGCTGCTCGCGATCTGCCTGGCAGCCGTCTACGCGCCCTGGATGGCGAGCTTCACCGAGACCATCGAGCGCCGCAA
>DASQZM010000025.1:0-37860 GCA_035638695.1 Gammaproteobacteria bacterium
ATCGGCTATCGTCACGTAGGGATGATTGGTGATCTCCAGCGGCCTGCCGGTTGCCTCGTCCCGGTAATGGAACGGATAGCTGCCGACGGCATCGTCATTGGCAAGCATCCAGCCAAAGGCCCTGGGATCGGTGGAAATCACATACGTTGTAGTCCAGCGGGGCAACGGGCCGATGGCCGGTTGCGCACCCGTGGCCCCCATGTTCGTCGTCTGATCCCCCTTCGTCATGGGAGGGAATGAAGTCCTGACTGTTGACAGGAACTGATTGGTCGGCCGCACGTTAGCGTATTCGGATACCGCTCCGGTCGCCTGGATATACTTGCCGTCCAGCCTCAGGTATACCCTTGGGCGCCCCCCCCACCACATGACCTTATGCCAGCGGGTATGAGCATAATTGTCCAGTTGCTGCGCGTGGTAGAGATGCCTGCCCACAGTGAGCGTCGCGTCGTAGGTAATGTTCGATGGATCTTTCACATAGGACCAGTCATTCTCGACCACGATATCGACGCGAGCCCGGTTGACCTTGGTGTCAACGGCGTTATCGGCATAAGCTCGAATATAAAAATATACGTGGAGATGCGGATCCACGTTCCCGTTGGGAGTCTCAAGCGCACCCCCTACCAACCATTCCGTGACCAGTGGTCCTGCAAGCCACTTATTGCATTCCCTCCCCCAGGGTTTGCAATTCCCTTTATGCAGGGCAGCTTCAAGTAGCCGGCGTGCATTGACTCTGTAATCTTTGCCCTTGATATGCAGAGAAACCTCTGCATTGAATCCGCTGGACAACAAATCCCTTATTGTTACAGAACCCGCATGATTTCCTGCTTTATCCGTTGTATATAAAGTCACGAACGATCTTGATCCGGCGTCCAGCCTGGGAACCCGAACGGTAATGATCGCGTGCTTCAGTGATCCGTCATTCCACGTCGCTTTCCTATCCACCTGAAGCGGCACTTCGGTGCCGCCGATCCTGGCGACGAGATGTGAATCCGGGCCTACCGCGTCGCGTTGAAAAACCTCGCCCACCGTTACGGGTATATTCTTCTGAAGCCCACCGGCACCGCCGACAACCTGAAAACTGATCAATCCCTTCCGGGGCCAGTTGACCGACTGCCTTGAGACATAATCGGTGTAATTACGGGGGCGAAATGATATGAGGCCAGATTCCTGGTTCAAGCTTTGGGACTGACTCTTGCCCTTACCGGTCGGGATCGCCGCATTCACTCCGGGTCCCGGAAAAAGCATATAGGTCATTAAACCGAGCAGAAAATAAATCCCTTTACTGCTGACTCGGTTAGTACCCACGGTCACGTCCGCCATACCACATGTAAGGATTTCCTGATAGAACTGACATGCAGCCGATAGATGACTTAAATCCAATTAGCATTTTTTTTATCATTGTTCTCTCTCACCACGTTATCCAGAATCGATGCAAAGCTCCGCGCGCAGGCCTTGCGGGAATATTGGTCGACTATTAATGGATCCGCTCTATCTGCATCGCCGGCCCGCAAACGCGGAATAAATGTCTCCAGTGCTTGTACGATTGCAGATTCATCAATCAGCGGAACGATCACTGCACCACCCGTTTCCTTCAATAGTGCCGCCGTATCACCCCTGGCGTCGGTTAAAGCCAAAACAGGCAGACCAATACGAAGATACTCGTATACCTTGGCCGGGATCTGAGCATTGAACTCTTCCCCCTGAAACAGCAGGAGTGCATCGGATCGCGCCTGCTCGACCAGAGCCTGAGTATAGCTAACCGGAGGCTCCAGGAAGACGATGTCAGATAGATCCAGCCGCTTCAGTTCGCGGTTGTACTCGCTTTCATATCCGCTGGCCCGAAGTATAACGCGCAAGTTGTCCCGGCTGATTTCCCCGACCGACTTGAGACGTGCCAAAGCTTGGAAAAAGGGAATGGGACTGCGTCCTTGAGGATAGAGCAAGCCGCTGTGCAGCAACGTCACACGCTCGCCAGGCATGGTAGGCTGCATGGCCGGCAGGGAGGCAAACAATTCCTCCTCGTAGCCATTGGATATCACGCGGAGCTTATCGGCAGCCGCCGGATAGCAGGCGGCATATCGCTGGCGGGCGCCCGGCGTTGTAAAGGTCGCCAGCGAAGCCTGCCGCATGACACGCTTCTCCAGCCAGCTGCTGACGCTGCGGCTCGACCGTGTATCGTGGCTCGGCTTCATCGGATCACGGAAATCCGCAATCCATGGCAACGCCGTTCGGCGGGACAACGAAAGAGCCACCAGATGAGCGGTCGCGATCGGATAGGTTGACCAGATCGCATCGATCCGATGCTCACGAATCAGCTTCAACCCAACTCTCACGGCGTCCGGCCACCAGGAGACCCAGCGATCGGGAAGCGCCAGCATAGAGGGATACTTGCCTTTCAGGCTTAAGTGCCTGCGCACATCCAGTGCAAAGGCACGGCGTACAACCCCGCTTTCAGGCACTTGTTTCAGCCCGTCAGGATCCACGCTCACATAGGAACGCGGATGGGCGGTCAGAACAAACGGTTCCCAGCCCATCAATGGCAGGTGTTTCATAAAACCTAACGTTCGCAGGTGCCCCGTTGATGACGCTACCGGTGGGAAATGAAAGGCAATCAAAAGTATCTTGCCCTTTGGGTTGTCATACTGCATCAGGATACCGCTCGCTGGAGCCTGTCTCTTTATCAGCCTCCGTTTCACCGACAGTCCTTGCTGCCATAACCTGTAGCACGACTGTCAGTGCCAGAAGCTGATAAAAAATATCGAGATATGGCCGGGTTAAGAATGCGCCACCCACAAGGTAACCAACAATGCTTACCTGGAACATGCTTGCCAGGTCTGCCATCCAACGCGTCTCAGGTCCGTCACGTGTACGGCGTCTTACGTTGGAAAGTGCTTTCCAGCCCGCAATGATCAGCCCCAGATAAAGGGCGAGTCCGACAAAGCCCTGTTCACCCAGCACTTCGAAAAAGATGCTGTGAATCGCACGGTGCACGGCTCCCGGTGGCCCGTATTCATCCCACATTTGGTCGCTGGCCCACACCCGAAACCCGCCTCCGACGAAAGGATGAGCAAGCGCAACGTGGGTGGCGAACTCCCATGATTGGATCCGGCCTTCAGCAGACTCATTCTTCTGAATGGCGTTGGGATCGCTCCCGTAGGTCTGGATGGTGTGCATCCGACCCAGCCACTGTTGCGGCATGAAAGTCAGGGCCAGTGGCATTATTGCTGCCATTACCACAAGCAGGCCAAGGCGGCGCCGGCTCTTAATTGCAAGCATGAATAAAACGGCCGCCAGGGCCAGCATCCCCCCGCGTGAGTAGGTCCCCAGCACGGAAAGCGCCGTAAACCCCATCAAGCCCCACAATCCCCAACGCACCCACTTGCGGGTCTCCTTCAACTGCAGATAGCGCATCAAGGGCAGCGCCATACACATGACAAGGGCATAGTCATTGTTATCCCTGAAAAAGCTTTGGGGAGGGCCGTAAACGTGGTAGTGTCCGCCGGTCAAAAGCGTAAAAACACCGCCCTTAAAGCCCCAGAACCCGAAAGACAGCACAATTACCCATAAAATCCAGTGCATCCGCCGTTGATCCTTCACCAGGAGCAGCGTCGCGAAGGCCATGAGCTGAATCTTCAAGAAGATGATCCAGTGGCTTTGCGCCAATGGACCTTCGACAGCATAGAGCGTCGTAATGCCCGTCCATATCAGGAAGACGAGCAACAGAACGGTGATCAATTTCCACGGGAGCTTCTGGCGCTCCTCAGGGTGCAACGGCATACTGAACAGCGTCACTGCGGCGCAGATGAATACCCAGGGGAAACTGTAGGCAAAGCCATAGGCGAGGCGATGGGGATTCATGTAGCTGAACAGAATCCACAGCGTTAATCCGACGATCGGCCGCACCAGCGCCATAGGGAGCGTGGACAATACAAACAGGGCTAGAGCCAGAGCGCGCACCTGGGCTTACACCGCCTTATCCATGAGCATTAAAGCATCCATATAGAACTTGGCGGCCCAATTCGGATAGCGCTTTCTCATGTAGCCGCCCGAAACAGGCGCTGAACCTGCTATCCCTCCCAGGATGCCACTGTTACTGATCCGCAAGGATTGCGTCGCGCGGGTGAAATCGAGCGCTCTTCTGGAATGATGGCGCCAGCGGCGCGGACTGACGGCCTCTGAGAGCCTGAGCCAGACAATGCACATCTGCGCATTGCCCGTCAGGCAGCTCCACCGGGCACCGGGGCGCCAGTTCGGATCCAACCGTCCAGGCAGAGCGCCATCCGAGCGCTGTGTGCCAGCCACAGCCCTGGCAATGTATTCCGCCCGCTCGACGAAACGGGTATCCCCGGTCAGCAAGCCGACTTCCAGAATGCCGCGTACGGCGTAGGCAATCGTGTGCGTCAGGGGCTTGCTGTTGTCTTCCAGATCATTGTTTTCAAGCCAGCCATTGTCCCTGACCTGGGTCAGCGCCCATTCGACGTTGTCGCTGGCGGCGTCCAGGTACCGCGGCTCGTTCAGGATTGCCCCGGCCTGGGCAAGGCCGTAAGCGACCCGCGTGTTATAGGTGTTGACGCTGTGCGATGTGAACGGCGAACCATGGCGACGCCATGCGCCGTCCTCATCCTGAGCTGACAGCAGCCAATCACACGCACGAACCAGAGAATCCCTGTACCGTTGCTCGCCGGTCTCGCGCAGGGCGCGTACCCAGCCGAACAGGACCTGCCCCGTGTTGAAAATCGTCGGAACCCGGGTATCAGCGTCCATGGTACCGGCCATGACACCGCCCTCGGGTAGCTGTATGTCACATTCCCAGGCGGCCATCCGAGTGGCCCGTTCGGCGTATCCCGACTCGCCTGAAAGCACCGCGTAGTCATACAGTGTGGGGATGATATAGCCGGTTGTCTCCGGGTAGGAGCCTGCCCACCGCTTCTTTGCCGCATCGTAAAAGGCGCTCACCCCGTCATCGGGGGTCGCCTCCTGGGCCCGTGCCAGCCAGCCCGCCGCGGCTTTCAGCGACGCTTCCGCGGGCGGAGGCTTTCTGACACGTCCGAAGGGATTGATGGAAGACAGTTTCAGCCGTCTTGTCATGTGTGTGCCTTTCCGGATCGCCGCAAACGCTCTAAATAGCGGTTCGCCCGGGTCTTGATACGGGTTTGCAGTTCGGCGATTTTTGGGCCGGGATCGTCCCGGCGCCACAGGGCATCCATGACCCTAGCCCCGTTCAGATCGACGGATTGTCCCGTCATGGCGGCCGACTGTCTGTCCGCCCTGCTGTCCCGCCAGACCACCGGGCGGACACTCTGCCGGAACTCGGGAATGTCCAGTCCCAGCTCGAGCAGATAAGCCGCGTACGGGATATTGATACCGTTCAGTGTAGACACTTCTTCCTGGTAGTCCGTCCGTCCGACCGTCGGCTCCACCATCATGAATACACCGCTGCGGGCATCCCGCTTGAACTCCATGCTGGCCAGGCCGACAACGCCCGTGGCCGTGAAGAAATCGGATGTCAGGTGGTCCAGTTCCTCTGCTACGTCCGGAGCCGCGGTACAACTGGCGGTTCCGCCGACACCCGGCGGCCAGGACCGCAGCTTGCGCCCCGTAAACGATAGATGTTTTCCTTTCCTCGACCGGTACTGCAGACAGAAGTAGATATCGGAATCCCGGCCTTCTATCCATTCCTGGACCACCAGATCGTCCAGGACCGGCCGAATCTGATGGCACAACGTTTCCAGCTCAGCGTAGGACTCGACGCGGTAGGCCTTTCGAAACCGTGCCGAATAGGCTGCGTCGCGCCGTCCCGGTTTGAGGACGATCGGATATCGCAAATCCTTCGCGGCATCCAATTCCTCCCCTTCCCGGATTTGGCGCGTTGCGGGGATCGGCGAGCCGGCCGCTTCGGCGAGCTCTCTGAATCCCTCCTTGTGCATCAGCTTTTCGAGCACTGCCGGATGGGGCAGAGTAAAGCGGAAAGCCCCGTGCAGGTCTGTCTGGTCCCGCCGTAAACTGGCGACCGATTCCTCTTCCGTCAGAAAAAGCACGGGGCGCGCCTCGCCCTGCCAGCCCTCACGTTCTGCTATCCGCAGCAAATCTTCCTTGAGCGCCGTGCCATGCGATGAGGACAGTCGGTGTTTGCGACCGTAGCGGCTCGACATGCCAGGGGCGCCGGGATCGGCACCCGCCAGATCCACGGCCACACCGGCGCGCGCCAGGCTGCGGATAACGCCGAGGCCGTTGAGTCCGGCCCCCACGACCAGCGCCCGCGGCATTGAACGCCCGCTACTGGTCATGGCCTGCATGATTCCGGGACTGATATACGCTTGAATTACCGGCATGCACTTTGCAGCCTGCGTCCGAAGCGTTCACTTCCGGGCGCCCCGCACAACGACGTCTTTGCCTTTCTGCCTGATCAGCGTTTCGGCCACCCGAATCACGGTTCGTGCATTGCCCGCCCAGCTCAGCCCGCGTTCCCTGACGGTTGCCTTTGCCTGCGCTCCCAGTCGCTTACGGAGCGCCGGGTCGGCCAACAGGCGCTGGATCGCAGCAGCAAAGGCGCCTTCCTCAAGCTGGGAAAACAGCAGTGCATCATGTTCATGGGTAAGAATTTCTCTGATGTTTGCGCTGTCAGGCGCAACCACGGCACAGCCTGCCGCCAGGTATTCAAACAGCTTCAGGGGTGAGGCATAGGGCACGACGCTGGGTTGTAATGCCACATCAAAGGCCATGACGTACACGGGGACCTGAGCGTGCTCCACCACGCCGGTGATGGTCACCTTGTCCCTGACGCCCAGCGATTCGGCTCTCGCCGAAATGATCGGACAGGCCGGCCCGTGCCCGACCAGGAGAAAATGCAGGTTGCCCCGAGGCTGCCTGGCAAGCAGGTCGACGATCTTCTCGAGTCCGTGCCATTCACGCGCAAAGCCGACAAAACCCAGCACGACCGTGTTCTCCAGGCCGAGCATACGGCGCAATGCTTTTCCGCGCTCCGGTTCCTCGTACGCAGCCGCATCGACCCCATTCGGGGTGATTACCACATTGTGCGGCGGAACACCCGACTGCCTGACGACGTCCCCCAACACGTCCGTCACGACGAATACCGCATCGGCACCCCGCCAGGTAAAGTGCTCACTCCAGCGCGCCAGGCCTTTCAGCCTCAGCCCGCCATAGCGTTGCCTCTCTTCGAACAGGGGCGCATTCACCTCCAGAAGCAGCGGCAGTTTGAAGCGCCGCTTGGCAATTATCCCCGCGGGAAAGAACAGGTTATAGCGTTCGTAAATAACGTCCGGATGATATCTTCGGATTGCGCGCGCCAGCCTGAAATAGGCGGGAATACTGTAGCCGAGCTCCAGGAGCTCATAGAATGCGCCCGGCATCTTGCGCTTCAGCCACGCGATGCGCGAGGACTCCCCGCCGAAGTGCTGACGGCCCGTACCCCTCGGTCCGACGATGAATATTTCGTGGCCCTGCTTTTCAAGTGCCCGGGTCAGCGCCTCTATATGGACAAACTGTCCATCCTTTGACCCGATGCGGTGATGGAAAAGTATCCTCATGCGTTCAAGTAACCACCGACCGGTACAGCGTAAGCTGGGCACGGACGGTAGGCTCCCAGCCGAATTCCAGAGCATGCCGACGTGTTGCCTCGACGGAGCCTGGCCTGCTCCGGAGCCGCACCCAGGCATGTACAATCGAATCCGCCGAACGGGATTCCATCAGCTCACCCGCTTCGGGAACAGTGACGATTTCAGGCGTACCCCCGATCGCAGTCGCTATGACCGGCGTTCCACAGGCCATCGACTCCAAGGCCACGTTCGGCATGCCCTCGCGGCTCGACGCCAATATCAGCGTGTCGGCCGCCGAGTAATATCGTGGAAGAGAGCCATGATCCTCGTGGCCCGCGAACCGTACCCGATCCGAGACGCCCAGCCTCCGGACCAAAGCATGCAGGGCGGTCTGCTCAGGTCCATCACCCACAATGACGAGCGTGACTTCCGGGACTTTTGCCGCCGCCTCGATGGCCAGATGATGCCCTTTGCTCTCTATCAAGTGGCCGACCGACAACCAGACCGGACCCTCCACTTCCAATGCGCGTTTGGCGGCGCTCTTGTCCTGCGGCTTGAAGGCCTCCAGATCCACCCCGTTGCGCAGCGTAACCACCTTATCCTTTGAAACGCCCAACTTGATCAGCGCTTCCCTGAGCGCCTCTGAAACCGTGATAACGCTTTGTGCCTGCCGGCAGGCGTTGATTATCTGACGGCGCGGTCCCGGGTAATCGGGAATGAGATTCACGTCCGTGCCACGGGCCGTCAGTACGACGGGTTTGCCCAGTTTCTGCCCAAGCCGCACGGCCGCCACCCCGTCGGGATACAGGTAGTGTGCATCGATCAGGTCAAAATCGTAGCCGTCACGAATCCGCCCCCGTAGAAACCGGTACAGGCTTGTCGCAAGCAGCATCGGCGCAAGCCGCATGCCGACCTTCGGTATCACCGGATACCTGGGATGCATAACCTCGATGTTTCTTCTCGTTTCTTCCTGGGGCACGCGGGCATACAGGCCATATTGGCCGAATACCGCCCGGCTGCTCGGAAACCAGGGCACGGGGGCGACGACCTTCGCCTGGACATCGCCTGTACCGACCAGGTGCCTGAGCCTCTCTTCCACGAAGATCCCGTGCCTGGGCTGGCAGGCGTTCGGATAGAGCGTGGAGAAGGTCAGCAGCTTTGGTTTCATTAACGCTCAGAATAAAGTCGGCCAGGCTCACTGTCCGCCACCACGGCCAGGATGCGATCGATGACCGTGCTATCCAGCTCCGTCTGCCATTTATCCGCTGAGCTGGCAGGGTTCTTGAACACACTGTAGTAGCCGCTGTCTTCATGCGTGATACTTGTGGTCACAAACTCCTCGACCTGTGAATGCCCCGGGAGATTGCAGAATTCCATTGCCTTTGCAACCTGCCGAACCGGGTCGCGGCACAATTCCTCGTAGAGGACGGTGTATGCACGCTGTGACGGCTGCATATCACGCATCGCCTTTTCATTGATGATGAGCCAGCTCCAGGCCATACGCTCCTCGGCGCTCATTTCGCGCAAATCCGATAGCTGCAGCCCGCGGCTTTTGGCTGGTTGTGTTTGCAGCAGCAGCTCAAAATACCCCCAATCCTCGCTGGTCGCGGTACTTGAGGTAAACCGCCCGGCCTTCTCGCCCCGCAAGACCGAGGCGATGACGCCACAGGGATGCCGAAGCAGATGTATGGCACTTGCCTGCTGCTCGATATTGAGCAACAGCCCCAGCCTTCCCAGCGACTCGATGGATTTCCACACCAGTCGTACCCTCTGGCGGTGCGCACCCAGAGCGGCGAATGGCACCTTCATGGGTATACGGGCCTCTCCTGCGGCTTTTGCGAGCAGGACCCCGCCTTTCAGCGCTACGGATTCAAGCCCGGATCGGTAAGATTTGCTGAACAGGGGCAGCTTGGCGCACACCTTGTCGTCATTCATGCGGTAAACCCGCCGAATGTAGTCTGCCACCAGGTCTTTCTGTGCCTGGCTCGGCCGTGAATCTGGGAAAAGCGGCAAGTCAGTAATGCGATGAACGCTGTCGGGCTCATGCCTGTATAAGGTATCCGGATGGCTGTCGAAGATCTTGCCCAGCCAGGTCGTGCCGGATCTGGGCATCCCGAAAACAAGAATCGGTCCCTGCCCGCTCACGCACTTGCCTCCGCTGTCCTGCTCTCCTTCAGTACATTCCGGACAAACCCATCAAATACGAGTAGTGCCCACAGTAAGGAGGCATGATTGGAAACACCTTTACGATGCTGCTCTAACAGGCTGAGGAGTGTCTTGCGCTCGAATATTCCGGTTTCAGGCAAACTATACGCGCATGCTTGCCTTATTCTTTCGTAAAGCGGGCCTTTAACCCAACGCCCCAAAGGTACGGCGAAGCCCATCTTCTGCCGGTACATGACGTCATGGGGCACATACGGCTCCAATGATTTCTTGAAAATGTACTTGCCTTCGCGCCCGACAAGTTTAAGGCCGGGATCAAGACGAGCCACCCACTCAACAAATTCGTGATCCAACAGCGGCACCCTCACCTCCAGCCCATAGGCCATACTTGCTCTGTCTACCTTGGTCAAAATATCTCCGGGGAGGTAGGTCTTGAAATCCAGATACTGGACCAGGGACAGCGGATCGAGCCCGTCTGCTGCACGGGCGTGGGCTTGAAACACCTCAATACTACGATAGCCATCCAGTGTCCGTTCAAAGGACGGCGTATACAGGGCGCGGCGCCGTGATGCTGAGGTAATAGCGACCGATTCCAGGTAACCCTCGACAGCGTCCAGGGCCAGTGCCTGAAATGTCGATTTGGCTCGGAGCATTTTCGGCGCCCAATCGAGCTTGGGATAGACGCGACCCAATGAACCGAACAAGGGCCATCGCAGAGCCGACGGGACCATCTGTCGGATATGTGCCTCCGTAGCACTCCAGCGATGTCGTCTGTACCCCGCAAAGTTCTCATCACCGCCGTCACCCGAGAGGGCGACTTTTACATGCGTCCGGGCCAGCCGGCATACCTCGTGTGTTGGAAGGGCCGAGCTGTCCGCAAAGGGTTCGTCGTAGCTTTGACTTAAAAAGTCGACCTCGTTAATCGCGCCCGCATTTACTTCATCGACGAAATGTCTTGTGTTGTAACGTTGCGCCACCTTTCTCGCAAAGCGTGTTTCATCAAACCTGGCCTCATCGAACGCGATGGAGCACGTCGTAATTGGTGATGCCGCTCCCTTGGCCATCATTGCCACGACGGCACTTGAATCCACGCCACCAGAGAGAAAGGCGCCGAGCGGAACGTCGGACACCGTTTGCATCCTCACTGAATGATGCAATCTGTCTATAAGCTCAGTTTCAACGGCGGCCCGACTGGACAGTTCTGATGAGAACTCGACGTCCCAATACTGATAGCTTCGGGGTCGTGGTTCTCCGCGCGTCTGAGTTAATACGTGTCCCGGCGGAAGCTTGAACACCCCTTCCAGAATTGTTCCCGGATCGGGGATATAGCCAAAAGTGAAAAAATTTTCGATGGCCAGTGGGTTCAAGCGACGCGTGAGCTCTGGATACGTCAACAAGGCCTTCAACTCGGAGGCAAAAATTAATCGGCCATCAGGCAGAGACGCATAATAAAGAGGCTTTATCCCCAACCTATCCCTGGCCATAAACAGGGTCTGGGATGACCTCTCCCAAAGGGCGAATGCGAACATGCCATTGAAATGCTCGACACACGCGGCGCCCCAGGCTTTCCAGGCGTGGAGGATGACCTCGGTATCGGAATGGCTGATGAACTTTGCACCTTTTCCCTGCAGCTCTTTACGCAGTTCCCTGAAGTTATAAATTTCTCCATTGTAGGTTACGATCACATCGCCATCGCCACTGACCATGGGTTGCCTGCCATTTTCAAGATCGATGATTGACAAGCGACGATGTCCGAAACCGAGGCCGGGTTCTATGTGTAGCCCTTGTCCGTCAGGGCCGCGATGCGCCAGGGAACCCGTCATACGGCCAAGCACGGACCTGCGAATCGGGCCTCGCTCCCTGAAGTCGAAGATGCCCGCGATACCGCACATGAATTAATGTCCGCCTTTTTGCATTGTGTGCAGCGCCCCGCAGTACATGGCCTGATAATTGTCCACCATGCCAGCGAGACTGAAATGCGTCTCAACGCGCCGACGCCCCTGCGCTCCATGAAGGCGCGCGTTCTCTGGTGCATCGATATAGTATTTCATGGCTCTGGATAGCCTCTCCGGGTCGCATGGAGGTACCAGAATCCCCGTCTGGTAGCTGCTGACCAATTCCGTGTTTCCCCCTACCTCCGTTGCGACTACCGGCAAGCCCGTGGCCATGGCTTCAAGAATCGTATTTGAAATGCCTTCATTGCGAGAGGGTAATACGAACAGATCCATAGTGCGCATCAGGTCGCAAACATCATTGACCGCGCCGTGCAATTGCACGTAAGAGGAAACGCGTGCTTCATCGACCCGTTGTTGAATGGCCCTTCGCAAGCTACCGTCGCCGACGATTGCAAGCCGGACGCGCGATCTCAGATCCGGTCTGTCATGCAACAGAAGGATAAAGGCCTCTATTAAGGTAAGTGGATCTTTCACAGCCTCAAGGCGGCCTACGCTGCCTATGACAAAGGATTTTCCGGTTTTTTCTGCGGTGTCTTCAGGCGGGCAAAAGCGGTCAATATCAACACCATTGCAAATTTTTACCACCTTGCCTCCTGGCACAGACACTTGTTTTTCCAACCACTGGGCCAAATGTTGCGAGAGTGCTATAAATCTATAAACCAGAGGCGTTATGCCTCTGCGCAACCAGCGATACGAACGCCGTGTCCCGTGCAAATCAAAAATATCCCAGCCATGCTCACCGTGTATCCGGATAGGAACCCCTGCCATGGCAGCGATGAGCACGCAGTCTATGGTGCCTATATTACGCGTGTGCACAATTGCGGGTTTGAGCTTGCGCAACAGCCACCAAAGCCTCACATAAGCCGCCGGGTCCTTGCCCGGGCGTTTTTTCAAACTGTAAATCGCTACATCGTCGCGGGATATTCGCTGGGAAAATTCAGGATTGAAATCCGTAAGACAGATGACTGCGTGCCTGAATGCACTTCCCGGAAGATGATTGATCAGATTGACCAGTCCGTTTTCTAATCCGCCTATATCGAAACGGTAGATCACATGTGCAATCAATGGTCGATACTGTGTGCTCACCGTGGCATCTTCTTTTCGTCGCCAGACTTTAGGTGAAAGTCTGGTTGTCTGGTAGACGGTACCAGGCGGGGCAGCGCACTCCCCACGAACGCCATCAGCGCGTCGTGCGCCTGTACCTCCCCGCTATGACCCACCCGAGCAGAAATGGAAACCGCTGCAGAGCGCAGCCGGCGACCCTGGATTAGTTCCCAGGCTTGATTCAATTTCGCCATTGTTTCGGATGGCGTTATCACGCCATTGACGTCATACCAGTACCAGAGCAGCCTCTGCTGTCCATGACCCCGAAGCTGCACCGACACGACCCTGTGACCACCGGGCAAATCAATGACCCGGGTACGATCGGATGACCACGACTTGCGGTTATAGAACCAGTGGCCGTAGGTCAGCAGATCGTGCTGCCCGTGGGGAATGCCCAGGTAGACGGCGCGCAGCAGATCCACGCGGGCACCCTGCTGGTCGTAGGCCGCCGTCTGAAGCATGCTGGCCGAGCCAAATGACGCGCCGAGCGGGTTCGGCCGGCCATTGACGCGCTGCCAACCGGGCACCTCGGGGGCGGTCGCGGTCGCGCTAGCCGGAGCCTTGCCGGTATCGCTGCCCTTGATCCACAGGCTCGCCAGCAGAGGCCCGGCGGCCAGACATGCCAGAGCCAGCACGGCCGGGAGCATGGCTGAACGCCGCCTTGGCCCGTTCGCGGAGTCGACCGCCGTTACGGCCCCGGCCGGCGCCTCGCGCCAGTGCCAGCCGGCCAGGAAAAGCAGAACGAGCACGGTGCCAAAAAACTGCCAGCCGAAAATCTCGTGATCCGTCCCGCTGGCATATTGCAAGCCGAATGTCTCGCCGATCAGGATGGTGAAATAGACTCGCAAGCCATTGGCCACGATCGGCACGATCAGCGCCGCCCCAACAAAGATGAGGCGCCGCCTCCAGCGTCTGTAGAACAGGTGGGCGTAGAGCGTGCCCAGCGCCCCGCAGGCAATGAAAAACTTGATGCCGCTGCAGGCCTGGGCCACGTGCCAGGTTTCGTGGGGCGTACTGATTAAATGGTGGTCGAGGAGTACGGGGATATTTGTGAGCTGCAAAAAGAACACGCTGATGTGGGCTGTCACCGTTTGCAGGTGTCCTACCAGCGTATCGCCCACGGGCAGAGGAAGCGCGAAAAACAGGTAAGCAAGCGGAAACAGCAAAGCCCTGGCCATGCTGAACCCGTATACGGCGATCACCAGCAGCGGCAGGGACGCAATCAGTGCGAACTGCTGCACCAGGTTGACAGCCACCAGATAGCCCAGCAGCCAGAGTCCGCTTACCGCGCCCAGCCCGACGGCGCCCGACCAGGACGGTCGGACCGGCACTGAGCCGAGGCTGTGCCTGCGTGCTGCCACCAGAAAGAGCGAAACGGGGAAGATCAGGAATGCGTATTGAAAGGTGCCGTCGTGAGCCCAGACATGGACCAGGGAATGAACCGATGGCCAGTACAGTGTCAGCAGCACCACGAGACCGGCGGCAAAAGCCGCGTGGGCGACCCATTTGCGGCCGGTGCCCGTGACCACGCCGGCAGCGGCGGTCATGCCGGATCTCCCGTCACGAGGTGTCGCGCTAGCGCACCGCCCGACGCGGTGCCGCCCTCAAGCAGGCAGGCGAGGCGCTCGACCGAGGCCGCCCAGCCGTGATTGCGTTGCACGAAGCGACGTCGGACTCCCTGTTGCGGTTCCGTGGTCCCATCAAGGTGCCCTATGGCCGCTGCTGCCAGCACTTCCGGGTCATCGCTGACGGTATCCAGTCCGGCGGGATAGGCCCCGATTCCGTCGATCGCCTGGGGCGTTGCCAGCAACGGCCTGTCCATTGCCAGGCCTTCCAGGACCTTGTTCTGCACGCCGCGCGCGATGCGCAGCGGCGCGACCACGGCGCGTGCGTGTGCGAGCCAGGGCCGTACGTCCTCCACCCTGCCCGTGACCGCGACCCCCGGCAACCGCTCGAGACGACGGACCGCCTGGGTCGGGCGGTGCCCCACGACGGTAAAACGGGCCCGACCGATCCTGGCCCTGATCCGCGGAAACACCTCGTGCGCAAACCAACGGACCGCGTCCGCATTGGCCGCGTAATCCATGGCGCCCGTGAAGACCAGCGCCGGGGCGCCGTCGTAGGGGTCGCGGTAGTCGCGCCGTGGGTCGAAGTAGTCGCAGTCAACGCCGTTGCCCACCACTTCGACCTTGGGTGCGTCGGGCACGCGCGAAAGGAACAGCCGGGCCTCGGAGTCGGATACGAACACGTTTGCGTCAAACGCGCGGGCGAACCGGCCCTCGGCCGCCAGCATGCGCCGTGCCTCCCTGCGATAGAGCCATCGAAGCTCGGGCCGTGAGTGGACTGCATACTGCCGCCATTTCTCGGAGTCCGCGTCCACGAAGTCCATGATGCGCCGCACGCCGCGCAGCGACGGTACCAGCGCATAGGGCGCCATGCCCGAAGAGAACGCCAGGACTGCCCGGAAAGACACCCGATTGGCGAGTGCATCCACCCATTGGCGCAGCGCTGTGTTGCGATAGCTCGCCAGTGTCAGCGCCTCATGGCGCACCAGGGCTCCCGGCGCCTTTGCAACGCGCTGGTACCCGCGCAGGCGCAGAAAGAGCGCATCCTCACACAGGGATCGGACCAGGCCGGTGTATTGCTCATCCCGGTCCTCGTCCAGGAACGTGCCGAGATGAATGCGATAGCGCCCCGACAGACCCTGCAGCCAGTTGTATGAGCGGATCTTGTCCCCCTTGTCGGGGGGATAGGGAATGCGATGGCACAGGAAAAGCAGATGCTCCATGGCTCACCCCAGGCTCCGCGCCAGCCACGGGCCGATGACCTGCGTCACGGGCAATGGAAGCCGTTTCCAGGCCTCGATGAAGCGCTGGTATTTCGGATTGGTGGGGCTGATATTGGGCATCTCGCTGGCCTTGACCAGGCAATATTCGTAATGCAGCGGTTCCGGCTCGAAGCCCCAGTGCTTTTTGAAGCGATACGAGCCGGTATCGACCTTGCTGCGCCCGTAGTCGAACAGCCTCACGCCCTGCTCCCCGGCACGCCGCATCAGCTCCCAGTACATGAAATCATTGCCCTTGACGTCGCGCGCCGCGCTCACGCCGCCGCCGTAATACGGCAGCACCTGATCGCGGAAATAAAAGCTCATGACGCTGGCGATCAGATCCTCTCCCCGGGTCACGGTCAGCACCTGGCAGGATTCACCGAAAGCCGCCCGGAGGATCCGGAAATAGCGCTTGGCGAATACCGGCGTGCCGAGGTTGCGTACACTTTCCGAATAAGCCCGGTACAGCCGGTCAATGCCGCCGTCGATCTCGCTTTGCAAGCCGGCCTCGATGCCCTTTCTAACCATGGCCCTTTGCTTGCGGGGAATGGCCTTGAGGTTGGCTTCCGGATCGGCAGAGATCGCCTTGCGGAAGGTGACGTAGAGCGATTTCTGCTCGCGGTTCTCGCGACCGGTCGGCTTGACGTTACGCAACTCGAGATATTCGACGCCCCGGTCCCGGGCCAGCTTCTCTGCGGCCTCCTCCAGCGCACGACAGTCTTCGTCCGTCTCCGCCACGGCCCCGCCATAGACGCAGAACGGGGTCGAGATCAGGGCATTGGCAAACAATCGGCTGCGCACGTGCACGAGCGGCAGGACCCCGGCGAGAGCGCCGTCGCGTTCCAGATACAGATAGTGGGACGGGTGCCCGAAAGCCTTCTCTATGACCTCGCGCCAGGCCGCCTTGTGAAAAAATGTCGCATCGCGGCTGCTTTCCACAAAGCGGTCCCAGGCAGCAGCCTGTTTCGCGGTCAGAGGCTGGATTCGCTGCATGGCGTCACTCGGAAGCAGAAATGGAACCCGCGAAGACCCGATCCATGCGATCCCAGCGGAAGTCCGTGAGGAGCCGCTCCACCCGATGCTCCATGCGGGAAAGATTGAGGTAATGGCGAAACCGGGTCTTTACATCCAGTCCGCGCATGCGCGGCTGGTCCGGATCGATCTCCCAGGGATGGAAATAGAGGATGCCGGGCTGACACTCCCGGGTGTTGATCCGGTCGAACGCCCATCGCGAAACGGCGTAGGGATACAGACGGAAGAACCCCCCGCCACCGCAGGGGAAGTTGCGCCCCGCAATGCGCAGCGTGGTGACGGGCAGCTCCACGATACCCTCGCGGTGCAGCCGGAACGCGAACCGGGGTGCGTGCGGCATGCCGTACAGGTCATGCCTGACGGGGTAGATGCTGGAGCTGTACCGGTGCCCGGTTTCCGCAAGCAGCTCGTGGGCCCACAGGTTCCCTTCGCCAATTGAGTAGCTGGCTGCCCGGTAACCCACGACGGGCTGTCCGCTCACGTCCTCGAGCAGTTTTTTGGCGTGGTCTATGTCGGCCCGGAATTCGTCCGGGGTCTGCTGAGTGACCCTCTTGTGCTCCAGCCCGTGACTGGCCAGTTCGTGGCCGGCCTCAACGATTGCGCGCACCACGTGGGGGAAGCGCCTGGCCACCCAGCCCAGGGTAAAAAATGTCCCCCTGGCCTGCTCTTTTTCAAACAGAGACAGGATCCGTTCCACGTTTCGCTCGATTCTCGGCGCCATGGAACGCCAGTCATCCCGCCCGATACGGGACTCAAAGGCGGAGACCTGAAAATAGTCTTCAACGTCAACGGTCAGGGCGTTGACCCGGGCTCCTCCCTGAACCGGTACCGATGCCGGGATGAAGTCATGTTTATCCACTTGGCAATGCCTCTTTACAACATCCGTTTGCAAGGCGTTGCTGAAAAGTCCGTCCCTGGCCTTTTTCAGCGTCGCAACCGGAAAACGCGGCTTCCCGGTTGCGCCATCCCTGTAGCGCACGGGGGCTGCCGAAAAGCGGTGTCTTTCGCCAACCCTCTAACTCCGCCCTCACGCCGGCCACCGATGCCCCGTTCGTGCCGTCAGCAGGCGTCAGCCCGTGGCCGGCCCGTACCCCGGCCAATGCCTGCGTGCTTAGCCCACATATCTCACCACCCTCCTGCTGTGGCCGCCGATGCGCTCGCCCTGACGGGACGTACTCCCTCCAGCCGGCTTGACGTAGTGTCCGCTACGCCGGCACCGCCTTCCGGTCCGTGCGCCCCGTCAGGCCGGCGCCTCGACGCCCTCGCGAGGAACGGTGGTGAGATATGCGGGCTAGCGGCCACCCTTCTCTCTCCTTGGCACCCCGTTTTCATCCGTTTCCTGTTCCTGCGGGGATTTTTGCAAAAACCAGTGCCTGAGAAGAAACCGCTGGATCCTTTCGACTTTTGTCATACGCTGTTCAAGACCCTCAAGCGCAGGGGTTTGCTGCGCGTCCGCCTCTGGCTGCCGATCGACCGGGGCTTCGGGCTGCACCGCCCCGACCTCGAGCGCCATCTCATCGATCACCGTAGCCAGCTCCGCCACGCCGAGCCGGTGGCGTTCCTCGAGGTAGCCGTAAAGCAGCAAACGATCCATGATCATGTTGACGCGCCTGGGCACACCGCCTGACCACTTGTAAACCTCCGTGTACACCGCGTCATCCAGCTCGGGATCACGCGCCCAGCCCGCTGTTTCCATGCGATGTGTGATGTAGGCCGTAGTCTCGTCCTGGTCCAGCGGCTCCAGATGATACGACGCGATCACCCGCTGGCGGAGCTGTTCCATGTCCGGCGCCGAGGCAATTCTGCGCAACTCGGTCTGGCCCACCAGAAAGACCTGGATGAGGGCGCGACCGCCGACCTCGAAGTTGGACAGGATGCGCAGCTCTTCCAACGCCTCGCGGGTGAAGCTCTGTGCCTCATCCACCACCAGTACTGCGCCGTCCCGATAGTCCGGTTCCTGCAGCAGCGTCTGTTCGAGATCCCGGAGCAGCGAGGTCTTGCCGCTGCCTTCAAAGGGGCGCCCAAACGCGGCGGCCACCAGGGGCAGCACACTCTCGGCATCCAGGTTGGCCGCTGCAATGCGCGCTGTGGCAATGGGTCTGGATGCCAGTTCCTCGAAAAGCGTCTGGATCAGCAGGGTCTTGCCCATGCCGATATCGCCGGTTATGACGACAAAGCCTTCCCGCTGCTCCAGACCATAGAGCAGGTAGGACAGGGCCCGCTTGTGGCCCTTGCTGGGAAACAGGAAGCTGCGATCAGGCGTGAGCTTGAATGGGCGGCGACTGAGGTTGTAGAACCCTTCATACATCAAAATATCCTCGAATATTCGAGAATCACCGCATTCTCTTTATATCCTGATCGCTGCGCGTGCGAAGTCCTGGATTGGTGGCGCAATACCAGCCTGGCCGTGGAGGCCAGGCCGAGCCGATGGCCCAGGGTGAGCAGCTCCTGCTGCAGGTAGTCCGGCCTGCCATCCGGTTGGTCATAGCGCTGCCAGGTCCACCTTGGCGTCAGGCTGGTGCGCACACCCAGCGGAAATATCCAGGAAACATCCGCATCCTGCACCCGCTCATCCGGCACGCCGGAGGCCGTGTACTGCCTCAGTTCCGAGTATCCGCCCAGCGTCAGTTTCGTCTGTCCGAGCGCGTAGTCTATATCCGCCGACAGCCGCTTGCTGATATAGATCTGATACTGGTTCAGCTGCAAAACGGGCACATTGGGCAGGAGCTGACCGTTTTGCTGGCCGGCCCGCATATTCAGGAACTCGTTGTTCGACTCGGTGGGCTGTTCGTTGTAGGTCATGGCCGCCTTGAGTCGGGGCAGGTTCAGCTGCCACTTCGCCGTGTAGGTCGGTCCGAAAAAACGGTGGCCATAGCGGAGCTCAAAGTCATTGAAGGCCGTCGCCCATCGGAACCCGGCATTCCAGAAGGGACTGGCAAGGCGATCCGTCGTGCCGTCCAGGTTGTACCGGTCTTCAATGCCGCCCTGGGCCAGAATTTCAAAGTTGGTTCTCACCTTGTAGCCCAGTTGCAGCGAGGCGGTGTCGAAATAGACGGTACGCTGTGCGACATTACCGCTTCGTTGCAGCTGTTGGGTCCGGTAATCGGCCTTCCATGTCCACAACTCATTGGTCTGGGGATTGACGATCTGCGCGGACGCTGTATTGCTCGTCGTATCGCTCAGCCCGGAATTTCCGTTGCGGTAATTGTTATTCGCATAGAGGACACGCCCGTAGGTATAGCGAAGCGTCGAATGGCCGAGCCGGCCCAGACCCTGCTCTACATAAGGGCTGAGATTGAAGGTCCAGACATTGGTGGTGTTGCCGGTATCCAGCACATTGCTGGTTGAATAGGGCTGCGCGGGGTTGATGACTGCCTGGCCGTAGCTCGTGTTGGCACTGAAAAAGACGTGCCGCGGCAGCAAGACCGTCGTCGTATCGGCGCCAAGCTGACTGTAAACCGCGTTGTGGCTCGAATACCTGGCATAGTAAAGCCCCTGGAGGGAGTAGCTCAGATCCCCCCTGAAGCGGGGCATTTGAGCGCAGGCATTCAGCCCCGGTCTCAGCTCGGTGATGAAATCGGATTGCGTGTGGTCCGGTCTCAGCGTGATGTTGTCCGAATAGATTTCGCTGAGACTGACAGACGGCACCAGTACAACGCGTTTCCCGATATTGTAGCTCCGTGTCCGCTCTGGAGCCGCCTCGCCCGTAAGTCCCGTTTCACTCGCCGTCGCCCCGGACGGTGAAGAATACAGCGTGGCCGCGGCCACACCGCAATGGACTCCGCCAGGCTGCGAGGATGCCCAGGGATTGAGAACCGGTGATCGATAGGGATTGTTGTTATTGTACGTGGCGGCACTGCCGGTCTCCTGCGGTGCCGGGGCGCTTTGAGGCGAATACGGGGGAGAATAAAGCGAATAGGGAGACGTCGAGCCGCTATCACCCTGGCCCGTGGTTTCATCTGCCGCTGCCCTGGCCGGTTGGAACAAAACGGCAACCATCCCGCCGAATACAAGCCAGACCGGCATTCGAACCCGACGGATCAATATGCTCCCCTCAATAGTAATAATAGTAATTGCCGTGAGCACCGGTGTTCTGATTGAGCACCAGGCGGATGAGCTTGTCCTGCTCCGACTCAAGCAGTTCCAGGGCGGTCTTCACCTTATGTTCGAGGGTCACGCCGGCCCGCACCACCATCACGATCTGCTGCAGATAGGTCGCAAGCGCGAGGGTTTCCGCCGCCCCGAGGATCGGTGGCGAATCGACGATTACGATACGACCTTCCGGACTGGCCATCCGATTCATCATGCTCGCCATGCGCCGGCTGGAGAACAGCTCGGAAGACATCTCGTGACGGGAGCCGGACGGCAAAATGACGAGCCCGTCCACGTCGGTGGGCACAAGTACATCCTCGGGATTGCGCCCGGGATCGGACAGCAGCTCCGTGAAACCGAGGTGATTTCCAAGTCCAAGGGCACTGGACAGGGAACGCCGCAACACATCGCCGTCCACCAAAAGCACGTCATGCTCATGCTCCAGTGAAAGGCTCAGGGCCAGATTCATGGCGGTGAAGCTCTTGCCTTCGCCAATCTCCGCGCTGGTGATCATGATCCGGTTGGCGTGAGATGAAGCGGGGCTGCCCGCGGGCGCATTGATGGCCGCCAGCAGCGGTCTTTTCAGGCGTCGGAACTCGTCCCCCACCCGTGTGGCCATGGCTTGTGAAGGGTAGAGGCCCTTCCGGCACAATTGCACCCGGTCGATTTTCAGAACCGGCTTTTTGAGTTTGTCCGGCTCAGCCGCGGCGGCCTCCCTGGCCCTTTCCAGGCTCGCCATGGGTCCTGCGCTTGCAGCTGTGGTCTGCTTGGGCTGCTCACCGGTCTGATCACGGCTTTGCCGAAGCTTGTCGATAGCCTTTTCGACGATGCTCATATAGCGATGCTCATGTAATCCAACCCTGTGCCAGCGAACCCAGCACCTCATGCCCGGCATGCGAGAAGACGACAAGCGCCCCGAAAACCACCAGCAGCATTCCGAATGCCAGAGAAAAGGCGCTCATTTCCGCTCGCCGCAGACGTATGCGGGCCGGGCTCAAGGCCAGACTGACCGAGCCGATAACCGGATAGCCCGTGATCTGACCCAGCTTCTGGCGGTTCATGAACACGGGCCGCACCTTGTGCAGGAAAACGGCGAACGCGCCACCCGCGCCCACGCTGGCAAGTAGCACGACCAGCAGAAACAGACGCCGAAGTGGCCCGCTCGGCGCCACGGGCTGGGTGGGCGGATCCAGAACCTGGAATTTGAGCTGGGTGCCGTTGTTCTGCACTTTTTCCGAGAGTTGTGCCGTATTGAGCCGTTGCAGCAAGGCATCGTATTGTTTCTTCGTCACATTGTAATTTCGTGTCAGCGAGGAAAGCTTCGCCTGCACATCGGCCACCTTGTCCACCTTCGATTTCAGGTCGGCGATGTGCTGCTTTTGCTGCCTGATTTGAATTCTCAGCTCATGGACCTTGACCGAGGCATCATTCAGGTCCATCTGGGCTTTCTGGTAAACGGGGTTGGTCTGGTTATCGCCGCTCACGTCCTTGCTTTTGCTCAGCGTCTGTACCAGTTCGGCACGCTGTGCCTTCAGGCGCTTGATACGCGCGCGCATGGCAATGACGTCCGGGTGCTGATCGGTGTATTTGAGCAGCAGGTCATTCAGCTGGTTGCGGTCGGCAGCCAGCTCCTGATTGAACGCCTGGACTTGCGGGTTCTGGCTGATGGCGGCCGGCTTGGCGCCCTGCTGCATTGAGCTGAGCTCGCTGCGCAGGGTCTCGCGGCGGTTCTCGGCCAGCTGCAGCTTATCCTGCAGCTTGTTCAGGTCCTGCTGGGCCGACTGCAGTCGGGTATAGTAATCGCTCCCGCCCTCGCTGGGCATCAGTCCCACATGCTGTTTCTTGAACTGAGCCAGCTTGCGCTCGGCATCGTTGAGTTCCGTGCTGTATGCATCGAGCTGGGTACGCAGGAACGCCTGGGCATTGCTTGAATCCTGCTGCGTCGTACCGAGACTGGTCTCCATCAGGATGTTGAGCAGTGTTTGAACAACCTTTTGCGCGGTCTTCGGATCGTTGTTCACATAGCTGATGGTGTAAATGTCGCCCCCGTAGCTGGAGATGCGGATCCTGCGATTGAGGCGATCAAGCACCTCCTGCTTCTGTTGCCGGGTCCGGGCGGTGAGGTCAAGATCCGCTTCCGCCGCGACCTTTTCCAGGTTGGACCGGCTGAGCAGCATCCGGGTCATGAGCTGTACGCGGGTCTGCAGGTCTGGCGTAACCGCCAGGCCTTGCAGCAGCGGCCCGAGCACGGATTCCGTATTGACGTGAAACCGGGCCGTCACCTGGTATTGATTGGGCATAAGATAGACCACTGCACTGCCCGCGAGCAGTATCAGCCAGGCGGTCAACAATGCATACCAGCGGAAGCGCCAGGCGCCCCTGAATTCAGCGAGGATGGTAGTCAGCAGTTCCTGCATGGAAGTAACCCCGTCCAGGCCTCACGGTGCTGCAAAATTGGCTGGCCTGGATCGACAGCACGGCAAAAAGGGCTAGAAATAAGCCTCCGGTATGATCAGAATATCGCCGGGTCGAACGGGTGCGTTGGCTTGGATGTTGCCTTGCAGAAGATCCTTCAGATGCACCCGGTATTCTTTTTCCTTGCCTTTGACCTTGCGTACCAGAGTCGCCCGATTGCCCGCCGCCACCGGGGTTAAGCCGCCGACCCGGATCATGACGTCCAGCAGGGTCATGCCCGAGCGATAGGGGATGGTTTCCGGGTGCACGGCCTGGCCGATGACCCGTATCTGCTGACTGTAGGCGCCCACGAACCGCGTCACCATGACCGTAACCGTCGGCTCCCTTATATAGCGCGAGAGCGCCTGCTCCAGGTCATGCGCAAGCTGGGAGGGGGTTTTCCCGGCGGCTTCCATGTTCTGGACCATGGGCATCGAGATCCTGCCATCGGGCCGAACGGGGATGGTGACCGACAGGTTGGGGTTATTGCGCACGTAGATCTGAAGCGTGTCCCCGGGACCGATCTGATATTCAGACGGGGCAGGCGTCGCCGCCAGGTTCGCCGGCGGAGCGCTTGCACACCCCCCCAACAGTACGAGCATGGAGAGAATCAACGACGCAAGGAAGAACTTCTTCTTATCCATGTTTCCCACTACTCCCTGTGCTTCCGTGCCGACATCGTTCCAGCCAGAGCAAAGAATCCCTTTTCAGGGACTTGATATAGATCAAGTCCGACCCGCTCACAACCTGACGATCCAACCGCACCCTGTCCGAGCGACCGCTCTCGGAAGCCCGGACTGCGACATGAAAAGTGCCGCATCCCCTAACACCGTGGCCTGTGCCCGACAGGACTCAAGGTTGCCTGAACAGGCTCTCCATGCAGACTACACCATAGTTCTGTTTGTCACCATATGGGTATTTTCACCGGCGCTTGCCATAGGTGGCAGGGATGCAGAGAGGACTTTCTTACCGGATCGAAGACCTCCTTTCCGGGACAGTCGTGGCCTGACCACGGGAGCTCCGACATGACGACACGGGAACTTCGCAGAATCGTTGCCTCGCGAGCGGGGTTCGGACCATAGGAACCATTTCGCGGGCGGGGTTCGGACCATAGGAACCATTTCGCGGGCGGGGTCGGACCATAGGAACCATTTGATCTGACGACACAACTTGCCAGATAGTGGGCTGAAATGGTGCGTAGGCCGCCAATTCCAACCCCGAAAATCACGCTCTAAGGACGGAGCCATGCCAGCGCCGTGGATACCGAAACCCACCTGGTCCAGGCCCTGGTCTATATCGACCTTACCAATCTTCCAGAAGGTATTGTCAGGCCTCAGAGCCGTCGTGCGCTTCGCCGGCCAGGCGCGGGAGCGACGGCGCAGTAGTGCTGCGTCGAGCGAGCGCAACACCGCCGGCGGTGGGCAGTGCGGCCTTCCTGGAGCAGGTGCAGGCCGAGTTGGGCTGGAGGGCAGGCAACCGGAAGATCAACCCGGACGGTGAAGTGCCCTGTCTCAGAGAGGCGCCCGGCTCTTACATGGCCAATTCTGTCGACGAAATTGGGCCTTTAAGGCCGGAAGCAGCCCTCTATGCTGGCTCTAACCTTTTATAATCAAACTATTGCGGTGGTCCGACCCACGGCCGGCAAGGGCTACTACCCCTACGTGAAGCAGTGTCCGGGCGGCTGGCAGAAGATCCCGGCCAGACCTTCGGGGCAGTGAACGCAGCGGGTGCCCCGCAGGGCGTTTCCGCGCGATGCCGGCGGGCTGCGCGACAAAGCCGAAGTCACCCGGGCGGAACACTCGGGTGGCCACCCGCCACCGTCGATCGGTGGATCGATGGACCAGCAGGTTCCGGGGGCATGCCCGCATACGCGGTCGCAACCGGCGAGACCGCGCCCCGCACGGCACCCACTCCGCAGGCTCCATGGGGACGTCGTCCTCCGGGCGACGCCCGCCGCGCCGGCGTCGCGGGCGCGGCGCCGGCACCGAGCCCCGCAGCAGCTCACACTGCCGGATGAGCGGACTGGTTCGGATCCGCGTAGAAGCACGCCTCGCCGCGTCCGGCCAGGGCATCGCGGGCGAAGCGGACGAGGTGATGGCTGACGAGCCCGATGTGGATCACTTCCTCGATACGGCCCGCGCGCAGCAGCGGGCCGGCCACCTCCCAGAAGGCCGGCCGGTAGTCGGCCCGCCATCCGACCTGCCACAGCACCCGCGCCAGGACGCGCATCCCGAACGCCACCTGCGATGCCTTGACCTCGCGCCGGGGCCACAGGCGGTTGGGGAACGTCGCCTCCGTCTGGTAAGCGAACCGCCGGTAGAGGTTCGCCGGCTCATAGGCCTGTGCCACGCAGCGGCTCCACATCCCGATGACCTCTTCGTCGGGCAGCTGGAACACCACGTTGGACGCGCGCCGCGGGTCCGACTCCAGACGCCCGGCCGCCTGCAGACGTTCATAAAGCGGCGTGCGCGGCAGCGCGTACAGGAGATTGATCGTCAGCATGGGGATCTGCGACTCGCGGATGAACGTCAGGATGCTGTCCGTGGTCGCGCTGGAATCCGTGTCCAGACCCAGGATGATGCCGGCCACCACCTCGATGCCGAAGGAATTGAGCTTTCGCACCGCCTCGACCATGGGTTGGCGCAGGTTCTGCTGCTTGCGCATGGCGCGCAGCGCCTCGGGCTCCGGGGTCTCGATGCCGCAGAACACGGTGGTGAAGTGGGCCTCGCGCATCATCTCCAGCAGGCGCGTCTGCTGGGCCAGGTTCAGCGTGGCCTCGCACGCGAATTCCACGGGGTAGCCGCGGGTGCGCTGCCACTGCACCAGGTGGGGCAGGATTTCGCGCGCCGCCTTGCGGTTGCCGATGAAATTGTCGTCGACGAAATAGACCCCGCCGATGCCGCCCGCGGCGACGATCGCGTCCAGCTCGGCGGTGATCTGCTCGGGTGACTTCAGGCGCGGGCGCCGGCCGTACAGCTGCGGGATATCGCAGAATTCGCACTGATAGGGGCAGCCGCTGGAGAACTGGATGCTGGCGATGAAATCGCGCGACAGGTCGACCAGGTCATAGGCCGGCACGGGAAACTCGGTCATCGCCAGCCGTTGCACGGTGTCGAAGCGCTCCTGCCTGGCGGGACGTTCGACGCTGGCGTCCAGACGCGCGATCAGCGCGTCGGTGGCATCACCCAGCTCTCCCACGTGCAGCAGGTCGACGTCAGGATAGTACGCCGGCGCGCTGGAGACCGACGGGCCGCCCAGGACGGTGATCCGGCCGTGGCGGTGCGCGGCATCGTTGACGGCCTGGATCGCCGAGCGCTGCACGTGCATGCCGCTGATCAGTACGGCATCGGCCCAGGCGTAGTCGGCCTCGGAGGCCGGCCACATGTTCTCGTCCACGAACCGCACCTCCCACGCCGCCGGCAGGTAGGCGGCGATCAGCAGCAGACCCTGGGGCGGCATGAACGCCTTGACCCGCGGCATCAGGGAATACGCGTACTGGAACGTGCCGAACGAGGGTGAGTAGCGTGGGAAGACGCACAGGATGCGACGCCGGGAGCGGGGGTGCTGGAGAGAACGGTGCCCATGGCTGTGCTGGTCCAGGTGTCGACCACCCATCGTCGGTGCTCCCTTGCAGTGACTACTCCACGGCGCCGCGTAAGCGCTCGCGAAACGAGGCGGGCGGGAGAGTGCTGCTGCTCGAGCCGCCGGCGCCGCCATATCCAGTCCGGCATGCAGTCTTACGACAGGCGGCGCGGACGGAAATTCCGGCCCGGCCGAGCACGAAGTGAACCCGACGTGCAATTTTTTGGCCGGCGCTGACAAGGTGTGACGGGTCCGGAGGGCTGCTGAAGAAGTCGCTCAACTTCGGCACGATGGGCGACCGGCGAACCGGGACAAGGGAGGCGCTGTCATACGAGGCAGCGGCACGGAATGGGCCCTCCGGAAGGGGAATAGCCGATGAATTCGCGGGAAGGAGCGCTCGGTGCGGCCGAGCATGCCATGCGCCACTGGTCGGCGCCCGAGCCGGGCACGATCCGGCCGGGCACCGAGGCGCACAAGCACCTGTTCTGCTCGATGCTGGTCGAGACGCACAACCCGTATCGCCCCGCCGTGATCGAGTGGCCGGAGCTGTCCGGCGAGGCCCTGGAACGCATCACGTCGCTGCCCATCTGGGATATCGCGGTCCAGACGGAGGGCCGCGCCTCGGTGCGCGTGCGGACGTTCGCGGCCACGGCCGCCGATCCCGAGCTGCGCGCCGCCCTGGAGCTCAACGGGGACGAGGAGGCGCGCCACAAGGTGGTACTGTCTCGGCTGGTCTCGGCCTACGGGATCGAGCTGGCCCCGGAGCCGGACTACCCGCCACCGCGGGACCCGGAGTGGGCGTGGCTGGTGACCGGCTACTCGGAGTGCATCGACAGCTTCTTCGCCTTCGGGCTGTTCGAGCTGGCCCGGCGCTCCGGCTACTTTCCGCCGGAGCTGGTGGAGACCTTCGAGCCGGTGATGCAGGAGGAAGCGCGGCATATCCTGTTCTTCACCAACTGGGCCGCATGGTATCGTCGCAACCTCGCGTGGTGGCGCCGGCCGTGGTTCCTGTGCCGGACCCTGGCGGTCTGGGCGTTCCTGGTCTGGGAGCGCATCGGCATCGCGCGCGGTCTGGATGACCACGGCGAGATGCAGGACGCGAACTTCGCGGTCAGCGGCAGCCGGGAGATGGGCATGGACGTCCGGCCCGGCGAGCTCATTGACCTGTGCCTGGTGGAGAACGAGCGGCGCATGGCCGGCTACGACCGGCGGCTGCTGCGTCCGGCGGTGGTGCCGCGACTGGCACGGCTGGCCCGAAAGCTGCTGTAACGTGGCCCGCACTGCGGCGGCCGGGTCCGCATGGGGCACGGCTTACCGGTCCGGGTTTCGGTGTTCTGCATCAAGGCTCAACAGGTGGCACCGATCGGCACCAACTTTTCCGCACCGCCGCTGCCCGGCCGCTCGGCATCCGGCGGCGGCGCGCTGACCGCCGCGACGGCTTGCGCGGGCTCTTTGGCGGCGCCTATACGCTCATTGCCACGCCCGCATTTCTTACCACCCTCCTGCTGCGGCCGCCGATGCGCTCGCCCTGACGGGACGTACTCCCTGCAGCCGGCTTGACGTAGTGTCCGCTACGCCGGCACCGCCTTGCGGTTCGTGCGCCCCGTCAGGCCGGCGCCTCGACACCCTCGCGAGGAACGGTGGTGAGATATGCGGGCTAAATCTGGTTGCATGAGCGTCACCGACGATACTCATCCTCGTGGCGCTCTTCGCGCTCTTCCTGTGCATGGCTTTCGTGGCGCTCTTCTTGTGGGCTTTCGTGCTCTCGCTGCTCTTCCTGCCGCCCGTCGTGTTCGTGATGCTCGTGTTCTTCGTACCTACCTTCGCCAGGTATTGGGACAAAAAGCTGCGGGCCGGGCTCGTAGTAGCCCGGTCCATAGTAGTAGCCCGGTCCATAGTAGTAGCCGGGTCCGTAGTAGTAGTTAGGATACCCGGGCGGCGGACCCTCGTATGCGCCTGGGGCGCATCCGCCGACAGCGAGGGGCAAAGCGGCCACGCAGGCGTAGATGAGCACTCTGACGGTGGTTGGCACAGCATTACTCCGCTGGCCTCTTCCGCTTGTCAGTCTAGGCGACTGCGTCCGCCCCGGCCAGCACGCAGGCCTTGGAGCCCACCCGCCCGCCGTCGCGGGCCTTGACGTAGGTGGCATCCGGCCACAGGTACGGCCAGCCCCCCCTCGAGGGGCCGCTCCAGGAAGGCCGAGACCCGCTCGTCAATCGCCTCCCACAGCCGCGAGACCTGCGACGAGGAGATCCCGGTCATGCCCGCCGCCCGCACCAGCGCGTCCACCGAGCGCGTCGATAGCCCTGGGGGTAGGCTTCCTGCACCACCGCGGTCAGCGCCTGCTCCGTCGCCCGCCGCGGCCGCAGAAACCCGCGCAGGTAGCTCGCATGGCGCAGCCGCGGGATCGACAGCTCCAGCGCGCCAGCCCGCGTCTCCCAGCAGCGCTGGGCAGAAGCCGTTGCGCTGATCGTGGCGCTGTACCGCATCCGCATTCACCGTGTCGGCAACCACCCGCGGGCTGCACTTGAGCCAATGCCGTCGGCATAATGCGTCCCCTCCTTGTCGCAGCACAGTTTCTTACGCGAGCACCGGTCCGACTTCGCCGCCCACCGACCGAGCGGGAGCTCGGCCAGTCATTGCTGTGTTACCCGTTGGTCGGTTTCGGCATTGGGGGACTCGTTTCGCTCTGCGCCTGGTTGCTCGCGTTACGCATCATGAAGGATCCCAGCACCGGACCGATGGGCGTTGTCGCCGTTGTGCTGGCGCCGCTCTTGAAATTCGCGGCCCTGGCATCACTGCTCAGACTCGGCCCGTGCTGGGCCATCCCGTGGATGCCGGTTCTGGGGCGCACCGCCGTACCACTCCTTTTTCTGACCACGCCCTATGCGCGAGGGACTGGGAGCCGGGCTCGCCGCCGGCCTTCCCAAGCGCACCGCGCGGATCGTTGTAGTCGCGGCATAGGTCAATCGCCATGCTCTGCCAGAAATCCCAGGACATGGGCCAGCGTCTGGTCGGGACATTCCATCCAGAACAGGTGACCGGCGCCGGATAGCGTCTCCAGGCGCGCATCCGGAATCCGCGCCGCCAGGCGCCGCGAATTCTCCGGCGCCACGATGGCATCCTGGAGCCCCCTCAGGATCAGGGCGGGAACCCGGATCCGGTCCAGTCGGGCGAGGGTGTCGTGACGCTCCAGGGCCCGCCGTCGGCGCGCCAGCGCATCGATGTCCAGCGGGCGGCGGCGCCGGGCCTGCGCCAGCCTTTCCACCATGTCCGGATGCTCGCGCAGGAATTGTGCACTGAACCCGGCCGCGGCCAACCGCCTGGCGCGCTCCTCGCCGCTGATCGGCGCCAGCTCATAGGCACTGTCCCGCGGGGCGCCGTCCAGCGCGACGCCCGCGGGGCCGCAGGCGCTGGTGCACCCCAGGATCAGGGACCGCATGCGCGCCGGGTGGTGCAGGGCAAGTTCCTGGGCCACCATGCCCCCCATGGAGACGCCGAATACGTGGGCACGGTCGAGGCCGAGGGCCTCCATGAGCGCGGCCGTATCATCGGCCAGCAGCGCCATGGAGTAGTTACCGGCGGGCTTGTCGCTCCAGCCGCTGCCACGCTGGTCGAACACCAGCACCCGGTGGTGCAGCGCCAGCCCCGGCACCAGGTCCCCGAAATTGCTGCTGTCGCCCTGCAGGCCGTGCAGCAGGACCAGCGGGGATCCGCTGCCATGCAGCTCGTAGTAGAAACGCGTGTCACCGATGGGCTGCCAGGGCATGAACGCCGCCTCTCGTGGTATCCGGGCCGCCTCCCTGTCGCAACAGGCCGGGGAAGCTCTAGGATAATCGCATCGGTGCTGCGCACAAGACCGCCGCACGGGCACGGAGGAGGCCGATGACGGACAAGGCACCGGGGAACGAAGCGACGGATCCTCGCACGCGAACGACCGGGCGCACGATCGGCCAGCTCGCCGCCGCGGCGGGCGTCAACATCCAGACGGTGCGCTACTACCAGCGTCGTGGACTTCTCGAACAGCCCCCGCGGCCGCCCCGGGGCTACCGCCGCTACGCCCCTGCCACCCTCGCCCGGCTACGCTTCATCCGGCGCGCCCAGGGCCTTGGATTCACCCTGCGCGAGATCGGTCAGCTGCTGGACCTGGCCGATGGCCGCTGCGCGGACATTCGGCCGCTCGCCCAGAGCAAGCGCAACGCGATAGAGCGACGCATCACCGACCTCGAGCGCCTGCGCGAGACGCTGGACAATGCCTTGGCGGACTGCGAGCGAGGCGACCCCGAGGCGCGGTGTCCCCTGCTCAGCGTGCTCACCGGGAGCGACGATCAGAACCAGGAACCTTGACACGGTAGCGTGGTACAGACTTTAGGCTCAGCCCTGTCATCGTTTCCGGGACGGACGAGATGGTCAACGCAACCTCTTGCGCATGGCGACGACGGGTCATTTGCTTCGGCGTTCTAGGCGCGCTAACGGTTCTTGCGCCCGCTGGGCCAGCCACTGCCAGCGACCACCAAGCCGCTCCCCCGGCCCCATTCGTGACGGTGGGCGGGCACCGCCGCTCGACCGCCGGCCTGCAGGGCCATCGCACCTTCCTCTGGCTACTGTCCACCTGGTGCGGAAGTTGTGCGGCGGGGCTCAAGGCCGTCGCCGAACATGCCGGGCAACTCCGAAACGACGGTCTGCGCGTGGTCATCCTGCGCAATTACAAGGACGATGGCTATCCGGGTCCGGGCATCCGGGCCTTCTTCGCGCGGGCCGTCCCCGGCTTCAGGGCACCCTCGAACTGGACCCTTGGCCAGGCCTCCAAGCAACTCGACCAGTCCTACAATCCACGGCATTACCCGGATGTCTATTTCCTGATCGATTCCGGCGGTGACGTGCGGGCGGTCGGCAGCGCTCCGGCGGCAACCATGGGCCGGATCCTGCACTTTGCCAAGAGCAGCAACTGAGGGGGGACGAGTCATGCGCCCGATCATCGTGGCGCTACGCCTTGCCTGGGACGACACGATCTGCCGCTGGAGCGCGATCGTCGGCCTCCCCCTGCTCGGGACCGTTTACGCGGCAGTCCTGCCAGCCTCAATGACTGGCGGACGCATCGGTTGGGTAAGCCTGCGTCTGCTCACTCCCGAGCTGGGCATCCTGGCCGTCGCCTTGGCCTCCCTACTGACGCTCACCGTTGCCCTGATGGTGCTTATCGTGCGCCAGGGACGACGAGCCAGTAAGGCAGCGGTCACCGGTGGCGCCTTGATGGCGCTGGTTACCCCATTGCTCTGTTGCAGCCCGGTGCTGCCGCTCGCGCTTGGCGCGTTGGCCGTGGCATTCCCCGCGATCGCCGGCGTCGCTGCCGGGCGGATGCAGGGGTACATCGCCACCCACGAGACGTCCTTGCTGCTGGTCGCGGTGGGACTGACCGCAGTCGCGCTCTACCAGAACGCCCGGCGGGTGGCCTCCGGCCCCCACTGCCGGATACCGGCCCGGCGGCCGGATTCCCAATCCACGCGATGACCGCCGCGGCGGTTCGTCGTCCCACGTCCCATCACGATACCTTTCGGGAGCTTAGGCCAAGGGGGTCGGCCAACCTGCGCGTCACGGCTGGATAGCCGGGTGACATCCCGCCACACGGCACGCTGTTGTTTCGCGAGGCCCCGGCCATCGGTGAGCCACCGACAGCCGCACACTCACGCTCGACAACGTACCGCGAACGCTCGCCAAGTTCGATACGCGGGGCTTTACCAGGATGGTGAGTAAAAGAAGGTTCGCGCCGTTTGATCGACGTGCAGACGGTGGCAGCAGAAGCCTGTCCGATGATTCCACGCAGCTCACGAAATTGGGCATTCGGAGTGCCACACATCGTTCCGCATTCGTGATGGCCGGAACTTGTCCCGTTCCGCCCCCGCTGGTTTCCACGCTGCGAACGACACCTTGGGCGCAATCCGGGGTTTCAAGTCTGTTGACCCACACTGCCCACGGCATCAAAGAACATCGCCGGTCGCTGCCACAGCGAGTTGATGAAAATAGCGGTCACGCTCACCGCCATGGCGACCATCGCCCAGACCGGATAGATCAGCCCGGTGGCCGCCAGGGGGATGCCGATGCCGTTGAACAGGAAGGCCAGACTCACGTTCTGCAGCATCTTGCGATAACCCCGGCGGCTGATGTCCCAGGCCGTAATCACGCCACCAAGCTGGGCGTTGAGGATGATGATATCGGCGGCGTCGATGGCGATGTCAGTGCCGCTGCCCATGGCGATACCGACATCGGCCTGCATCAGCGCCGGGGCGTCGTTGATCCCGTCGCCGACCATGGCGATCCGCGCCTCGCGCTGCATCGTACGCAGTCTCTCGGCCTTGTCGCCCGGCAGCACGCCGGCGTCCACGGCGTCGATGCCGGCACGCTCGGCGATATACGTCGCGGTGCGTTCGTTGTCACCGGTCAGCATGGCCGTGCGGATACCGAGCTTGTGCAGCCGGGCCACGGTGTCGGCGGCATCGGCGCGCAGGGCGTCGCCCAGGGCGATCGCCCCGAGCAAGCGATCGCCGCGGGCCACCACAATCACCGTATGGCCCTGTTGTTCCGATGACTCGATGCTGTTGTGTATCGCGTTCAGATCAACATGCACCGAGGCCAGAAATGTGGGACTGCCGATGCGTATCTGTTCGCCATGGACGGTGGCCACCACGCCGCGGCCTGATTCGGCCTGGAAATCGTCCACGTCGGGAAAATCCAGGGCGCGTTCCAGCGCCGCTTCGACCACGGCTCGGCCCAACGGGTGTTCGGAGGCGGCTTCTACCGCCGCGGTGATCGCCAGCAAGGCGTCGTCATCGCCGTCGACGCTTTCGATACGGCGCACCGCCGGCCGGCCTTCGGTGAGGGTGCCGGTCTTGTCGAACACCACGGTGTCGATCTTGCGCAGCCCCTGGAAGGCTTCGCCGGTGCGCATCAGCACGCCCTTGTCCGCGGCTTCGCCCGCGCCGCGCACAATCGACAGCGGCGCCGAGATGCCGACCGCGCAGGGATAGCCCATCACCAGCACCGTCAGCGCGGCAAACACCGCCCGCTGGTATTCGGGATCGGCACCCAGCAACAACGGCACCAGCGTCCACGCCACAAAGGCGAGTACCGAGATCGTCAGCACCGTCGGCGTATAGACCTGCAACACACGATCCACGATATGCAGCAGCCCGGGCTTGAGGGCGCGCGCGTCTTCCACGCTGCTGATCACCTGGTGCAGGAAGCTCTCGTTACCGACCGCGGTCACCCGGATCAGCAGCGCGCCATTGCCGTTGATGGCACCGCCCACCACGGCATCGTCCGTCGATTTCTCGACCGGCAACGGCTCGCCGGTAATCAGCGATTCGTCCACGGCCGAGCGGCCACTGACGAGCTCGCCATCCACCGGGATACGCTCGCCCGGACGCACGCGCACCTGCATGCCGGTTTCGACCTGTTCGACCGGGGTGTCCCGTTCCTCGCCATCGGTCACGACACGGGCGGTGTCCGGCTGCAAGTCCAGCAATCGTTTGACCGACTGCGCGCTGCGGGTCTTGACGATCAATGACAGCCATTCGGAGAACAGGTGATAGGTCAGCACCATCACCGATACGGCGAAAAACGCCGCGGTGGGATACCCCTCGGGGCGGCCGACCAGCCCGATGGCACCGCCGATCAGGCCGGCGAATGCGCCGATCTCCACCAGCACGTGCTGGTTGAGAATGCCGCGGCGCAGCGATTGAAAGGCCATCGCCCCCATAGGTCGGGCCAGACCGAACACCATCGCCACCGCCAATGCGGCGACCAGCAGCGGCGCATAGCCGGCCAGCACGCCGCCCGCGCGCAGCCCGAACAAACCGAGTCCGCCGGCGGCCAGGGCGGCGCTGCCGGCCAGGGCCCTCGCCGTGCCTTGACCGCGCAGGACCGCGTAGCCGAAGCCGGCCAGACTGACAAAGACCAGGGCCGACAACGCCAGCGTCCAGAGGGAGGTGAACTCGACGATCAGCCCCACGGCCGCCAGACTCATCGCCAGGGCCACCACAAAGCGGTTGCGCTCGACGGCCAGCGCCTTTTCCTGACGCTCGAAGGGCTCGACCTTGCGCGGATCGCTGAGGGTGTAGCCGATCTGTTGCAGCGTGCCCATCAGATCCCGGGCATTGGCCCGGGTGCTGTCGTATTCCACCAGCGCCTGCTCATGGGTCAGGCTGACCGCCACGCGTGACACGCCGGGCCGGGCGCCCAGCGCGCGTTCGATCGTGCCGGTACAAAGCGAGCAATGCAGCCCGCCGATATGCGCCCGCACACGGCGGATATGGTCCTGGGCCGTGGCTTCTTCGCTCCACGGATGGATGTCGTCGTCGGCGGTGGTCGTCGCTGCTTGATTCATGGCTACACCTGCAGATATGCGTTGAACACCACGGCGGGTTCTAGCCCAATGTGATGGACCAGAGTCCCAGCAGGATGAGGACCACCCCGGTCCAGCGCGGCATGCGGGCAGCCAGGCGGGCAATCGCGCTGAGCAGTCGGCGCCCGCGCCGGGTGAACACCGCGAGCACCAGGGGTGCTGGACAGGGCCAGACCAAACACCAGCAGCGACAACCCGCCGTAGGTCACGCCGCCACCGGCGCTGGCCCGCGCCGCCGCACCGCCGAGTAACACCGCAAGCAACGGGGCCGCACAGGCGGGGATGTTGAGCGCGAACAAGGCGCCGAGACCCACGCCGCCGGATCCGGGAGACAGGCGGGGCAGTACGCGATTCGTCCGGCGAATGATCCAGGGCGCGCCGCCGCCGAGATACACCGATCCCAGCAGCACATACAAACTGCCGAGCGTTATCCACAAGGCGTGCTGTACGCCCAGGAAGAGCACGCCGACCAAGGCCGCGAGTACACCGAGCAGGCCCATGAACAGCGCCCGCACGCCTGTGAATACCAGCGTCTGCAGCCAGCGCTGGCGTGCCGGGAGCTGGTCCAGGAACTTCACGAAGATCAGGTGGCTGCCGACCGAACACGGCTCCACGAAGCCAAGGAGGCCGAGTCCCGTCGCCAGGACCAGCGTCTGCAGGATGTCCAAGGTCGATTACGCCGTCGGCACAGCCTTGTAGCCGGCGCGATTGATCGCCTCGGCCAGGGTTTCGGCCGACACCTGGCTCGCATCAAAGGCGATACGGGCCTGTTTGGCGTCCAGCGACACCGTGGCGCCTTTCACGCCGGGCGTATGTTCCAGCAGGTGTTGCACGATCTGCACGCAGCCCTCGCAGTGCATGCCGTCGATCGCCAAGGTTGTGGTTTGCATGGCTTGCTCCCGAGGTCCGTCGGACCGGTTGCCAGTCCCGTCAACCGGCTTCAGAAGCACTGTAAGACCTGGAGTCGACTCCAGGTCAAGGATTGTTTTCAACGCATTCACTCCGCGTCAATCCGGCTGATCCAGACCTTCGAGGATCGGGCAGCCCTGGTCGCTTCCCTGACACAGGTGAAGTAGTTGTTGCAGCTCGCTTTGGAGCTGCTCGAGGTCAACCAGGCGATGCTGGATGTCGGCCAGCTTGTGTTCAGTCAGCTCGGCAACCGCTGGCCGGGCCGCATCACGGCAGCCCCGGAATTCGAGTAGCTGGCGGATCTCGTCAAGTGAAAAATCGCAGCGCCGGGCCCGCTGGATGAAACGCAGCCGGGCCAGATCGCTGGCGCGGTAGCGCCTGCGGCCGCCGCTATCGCGGGCCACATTCGGGAGCAAACCAATTTTTTCGTAGTAGCGCAACGTATCCACGGACAGCCCGGTTTGCCGAGCCGTGTCGCCGATGCTGGGCATGGGTTGTCCTCCGGGACGGATTGTCATACGCAAGACAATGGCAGCGATCGCGCGGGCGTCTTCCGGAGGAGTACCGGCTTTGATCAGGGTCTTGCGACTTCCCATATTGCTGACCAGATACCGTCCGGCTGTCGAACCGCTCATCACCGATTACCTCCGGGGGTGATCCGATGTGTTGGCCAGCCGTTCGCGATGCCTTGGCGAGCGCTTGCGCCGCAATTTCGCTGATGTCATCCATCGGCAGGCGTGTCGAGTGCTCGGCGGCGCGGATCGATCAAACTCCAGACCGAACTCCCGACCAACACCACCATGCCGACGATAATCAGGACCGTCCCGGTGCTGCGCGTGCTCGTGACGATGTGCGGTAAGACAACCCCGACCCAGGCCAGCGCGCCGCCGATCAGCCCGCTCCAGAACGGAAGATAGGCCCAGGCACTGCCGGCCAGCGTGCGCCCTCGGAGACCCAGATTCCAGACGATCCACAGGACGGAGAGCGTCATCAAGGGGCCCAGTACATAAATATTGAGAATCGAGTGAAATGCACTGAACCCCAGTGCCGCGGCCAACGCCGCGAGGACCGGGCCGGCGCCCAGACAACAGGCGCTGACGAACAGGGAGCCGACAAGACCGGCCGATTGACGTGCACAACTCATGACCCCACCTCCTTGAATCGTCTGATGGCAAAGGCCAAAGGCTCAGCCGGCGCAACAGGACAGCTGCTCAACGTCCCGGGTAAACGTCTGGGCACAGAGCTTGAGCGCTTCCACATGCACCAGATACGGGAATAGCAGGTCGCCCAGGGCCTCGACGGTCATGCCGTGATGCACCGCAAGCGCCGCAGCCTGGATCATCTCGCCGGCTTCGGCGGCGAGGATTTGTGCGCCGAGCAGGCGATGGCTGCCGGCCTCGGCCACGAGTTTGACGAAGCCACGGGTCTCGAAATTCGCGAGCGCGCGCGGGACGTTTTCCAGCCCAAGCACGCGGGACTCGGTGTCTACGCCACGCGCCCGCGCCTGTTCCTCGTCCACACCGACGGTGGCCACCTGCGGCGCGGTGAAGATCACCGCCGGCATGGCCGACAGATCAAGTTTCGCCTGCCCGCCGGTCATGTTCACGGCGGCTCGTGTGCCGCCGGCCGCGGCGACGTACACGAACTGGGGCAGCGTCGTGCAATCACCGGTCGCGTAGATATGTTCGGCGCGGGTGCGCAGGTGCTCGTCCACCACAATGGCGCCGTGCGCATCGGTTTCGACGCCCGCCCGTTCCAGACCCAGATCGCGCGTATTGGGCGTACGGC
>DASQZM010000026.1:0-3804 GCA_035638695.1 Gammaproteobacteria bacterium
ACAAGCCGGCCGGCACGTTCCACACGGCGATCTATTCCCCGGTCACGAAGCTCACCAAGGCTACGCTGAAGCCGGACTCGTGCACCCATGTCGGAAAGAAGGGGTCAGGCAGCTAGCACGACGTTCGGGTGGCGAGCAGGGCGTTCGCACTAGGCACCGGCGACGCCTCGCAGCGATCGAGCAAGTGTCCCACGTAAGCCAGAGAGGAGGCCCGGCCTTCGCCGGGCCGGGCCTCCCACCAGAGGGCCCCCAATGAGTAGCGTCATCTCCCCCTCGACCGGATCCCTGTCGACGACGATGAAGCGGCTCCGCTATCAGTGGTCACCGCGGCAACTGTTCGCCGACCTGTTCGCCAAGAGCTGGATGATGGGGCCCGCCGTTCCTCCTTCGGCCCTTAGCGGCTCGAACAACGCTTGAGTTACGGCATCCCTGTGACTGAGCGTCAAGCCGCCGATAAGGATTTCGGCGTCGAGGCTTCGCCTCGCGGAACGCCTCCCCTCGGGGCCACAGGCCACTAGTAAAGACCGGAAGAAAACAAGCAGGGATGGGGTCAGTTCTCACATTCCAACACAGGGATGGGGTCAGTTCTCACATTCCAACATTTTGCCAGGCGAGGCCGGATTCCGAAGTGTGGTGAGCGGCAGGACAGTGATCGCAGGGAGGGGATCATGGTTCGGCCTTTTGCGGATGGAGTACGCGGGTGCTCTGTATTATGTGATGGCGCGCGGCAATCGTCGCGAGCCGCTTTCTTATGGTGAGCCGGGCACTGTAGAGGTGTGGAGGCGTGCGGTGCTGGAATGTGAGAACTGACCCTGCTGGTCCCCGCGCGCTGCCGGCATCGGAGCGCCGTCGCGTCCTTGCCGACGTCGCGGTAACGGAGGCCGAGCTGCCCCACCTTTATCGGGGCGCGCACCATGCACAAGAGCTACTACCCTCGATGATGAAACGCTTCGGCCTCGACCCGGATCAAATCCGCCGGCAACGTATGGCTGTCTTTCGCGACCTGCAGCGCCTGTGCAGCAGCTGCACGGAGACCTCCCGCTGCGCGCATGCCGCCCGCGACCGTGCCGGCGTCGATGAGTGCCGCCGCTTCTGTCCGAATGCCTCCACCCTGTACAAGCTCACGGAAAATCGGACCGCATTGCAAGCCTGCGTGGTTCGAAGTCCCGATCTAGTACCCGTAAACCAGCCTTCGCTCGGGCCCGAATCGAACACCAGGCATTTGGCTTCGAAGCCCGCGTCGTACGTTCGTTCAGCCAGCGTCACTCGGCCTTCTTCCGAAACCCCGCCACCTGTCGGTAGCTCGCGGCGACCTCCTCCAACTCGGCGGCCGAGATCAGGTCCTCGACACGGTCCTCCGGTCCTTTGATTCGGGCGGCCGCGATGTCGAGCACTCGCTCGGGGCCTGCCTTGCGGTTGTTCAGGACCACTTCCGTCGTGAGGGGGCGACGCTTCGCCTCATAGGAAGCGAGGCCTTCCGGTCCCGGCTCGCGCTCCAGGACGTCGGCAAGTACCCGAGCGTCAATAATCGCTTGGGAGGCTCCGTTCGCGCCGATCGGGTACATGGGGTGTGCGGCGTCGCCCATAAGCGTCACGCGCCCCCGAGTCCACCACGGCAGAGGGTCCCTATCGATCATCGGATACTGGGTGATCTTCTCGGTGTTCCCGACAAGCGTGGCGATGTCGATATCCGGCATCCCAAAGGGCAGAAACTCGGCAACGAAGTCGCGGCTACCCTCTCGGGTCCAGTCGGCCTCGTCGGCCGCACGCGGCTGATCACGGCGCAATTCGGCTACCCAGTTTATGAGTGCCTTGCCCTCTCGGGCCGCGAGGCCACTGATCGGGTAGCAGACGAATTTAACGTTGTGGTCCCCGGCGATGAACATGGTTCTACCATCCGCGAAGGGCTCTTGAAGGTTCGCTCCCCGCCACATCATGGTGCCTTCGTACCGTGCCGGCCCCTCAGCGGGATGCAGCTGCTGGCGGACCTTGGAACGGAAGCCGTCCGCACCGATCAGCAGATCGCAGTTGCGACTGGTGCCGTCGGCAAAGGCGAGGCTGACCCCGCTCCGCGTCTGGCGAAATCCGGTCACCGCCTTCCCCGTTTTGAGCGTGTCGCGGCCCGCGCGAGAGCGCAGAGTATCGAGCAGCAGGAACTGCAGCTCGCCGCGGTGCAGCGAGTACTGCGGGTACTCGAACCCCGCCTCGACCGAGCGCGGATCGGACTGGATCAGATGGCCGAAACGGGTGCGATATTCGATCGCGCGAGTGCGAATCGCGATTTCGTCAAGGGTCTCACCGAGCCCCATACCGTGCAGCACGGCAGAGGCGTGCGGCATGATGTTGATGCCAACACCGAGCGGCCGCATCGCCCCCGCCGCTTCGAAGACCTCCACGTCGAAGCCTTTTTCGTGCAGGCACAACGCCGCGCACAGACCGCCGATTCCGCCCCCGGCTACCGCGATAAGCATCGCCTTGTCCCCTCCATCAAATTCCCCGTCCCTCACGTGTGCGGTGCCAGGACGCACCATCGATGGCGACGGTGAGGAGCCGGGGCCTTTAAATTGATGAGGCCTGTCGGTCGACGCGAACTCGTGCCCTTGGTGACAACCGTCGCGATCAGGCATTTGTACGGCGCCCGCAGGCAAGTTGGGGAATGCGGTGCACAAGCATGCGCCAACCCCGTTACGCCCAGGCTTTTTGGTCAAGTTCCACCGTAGGCGGCGCGGCCCTACTTCGTCAAGTAGCCTGACGACCTTAATCAGGTTCGATGGTGCCGAAGTCGCCCGCGTAGATCATCAGACCACGCGTGATGGTATCCATAGCCTCCTCTCCGAGCTCCCGGCGCATTTCCTGTTCAGCGATGCGAACAGCGTCGCGGAACGCCTCCAGCCACTCCAAACCGGCCGCGGTGAAAGCGACGATGCGCGCACGCTTGTCGCTCGGATCCTCGCTACGGCAAACGAGCCCCATCGCCTGGCATTGGTCGACAAGCTCACCCATCGCCTGTTTGCTCATCGATGCCCGTCGCGCGAGCTCGGTTAGGCGCGTCCCCGTCACGCCCAGATTGCGGGTCAGGTTAATGTGAGCCATCCGTGTTGCTCCGTGGCCGTTCGCATCCATCACGGCCAGGACGCGAGCCTCGAAACGACGCGCGGAGTTGTTTAGCAGGCGCCCAATATTGTCGTGCCGCCAAGTTGCTCCAGAGTTTCGAGAGGGCACGGCGCACTCCGTATGGGTGATATGGCATGCCTGATAACCCGATCCGCAAACCAGCCGACTCCCCGATCGAGAAGGCGCACATCCAAGCGCCCAATGTAAGGAAGCCGCCTACCGCGCTGATCGTACAGTCGGGAAATATCACAGGTTCAACAGAGTGTGGAGATCGCCGCGAACCTTGCGAGCCCGGGGCTCCTCATGCCACCGCCGTGGACTCCCGTCAGGAAGCTAGCGAGCACATCCGTTGCCAACGTCCCTATGCGCTAGCATCACATACTTTCCCGCTCTCCGTTACGATCCCCCCTAAAGACGCCGTCCCGGCCTCACATAGCTACGCTACCCACGCGTCTGAGGCACCAGGCCGAAATCGTACTCCACGTGATAGAACGGGGCCGTCACCCCGTACTCGGCCGCCCGCTCGGGCGAGTCCTCGCGCGCGTAGTTCACCACCAGCGAGTTCTTCACCCCGAACACCGCGTCCGAGTCGAGGTAGGGATCGCCCTCGGTGAAAAGCTGCGTGACCACCGGGCGGTAACCCTCGGCGGAGACGATGAAATGGATGTGCGCCGGCCGATAGGGATGTCG
>DASQZM010000027.1:0-29100 GCA_035638695.1 Gammaproteobacteria bacterium
GGATGTCGGGCAGGCCCACGATCACCTGGCGATCGAAGCGGCCCGGGCGCAGCAGCGCCTTGTCGAGCACGTCCGGGCGGTTGGTCGCGGCGATCACGATCACGCCCTCGGTGCCCTCGAAGCCGTCCATCTCGACCAGCAACTGGTTCAGCGTCTGCTCGCGCTCGTCGTGGCCGCCGCCCATGCCGGAGCCCCGGTGACGGCCGACCGCGTCGAGCTCGTCGATGAAGATGATGCAGGGCGCGTGCTTCTTGGCCTGCTCGAACATGTCGCGCACCCGTGCCGCACCCACGCCGACGAACATCTCCACGAAATCGGAGCCGGAGATGGTGAAGAACGGCACCTTGGCTTCGCCCGCGATCGCGCGCGCCAGCAGGGTCTTGCCGGTACCCGGCGGGCCGACCATCAGCACGCCCTTGGGAATCTTGCCGCCGAGGCGCTGGAACTTGGCCGGATCACGCAGAAAATCGACCAGCTCGGAAACTTCCTCCTTGGCCTCGTCCACGCCGGCGACGTCGCTGAAGGTCACCTTGACCTGGTCCTCACCCATCATGCGGGCGCGGCTCTTGCCGAAGGACAGGGCTCCACGGCCGCCGCCGCCGCCCTGCATCTGACGCATGAAAAAGATCCACACGCCGATCAGCAGCAGGAACGGGAACCAGGAGATGAAGATCTGCATCAGCAGCGACTGGTGATCGGGCGGCTTGGCGGCCACCGTCACGTTATGCTTGAGCAGATCACCCACCATCGCGCTGTTGTCGGATTCCGGGCTGTAGGTGGTGAAGCTCTCGCCGCTCTTGAGCTGACCCTTGACGGTGCGACCGTCGATCTCCACCTTCTGCACGGAATCGTTCTTGACCTTGGTCAGGAACTGGGAATAGGGCAGGGTCTGCGTGGAGTTCTGGTGCGAGCCAAACCCGTTGAACACGGACATCAGGACCACCGCGATGATGATCCAGAGAATCAGGTTTTTGGCCATATCGTTCAAGACTGAAACCTCTTAGCGAACGCCTCGCCGGCAGTCCCTCCCGGTCGGTCGCAACCATCCCGGTTAGACACTACTATAGATGATAGTTCCTAGCCAGGAGGTACACCTCCCGGCTCCTGGCCCGTGACGATTCGGGCTTTCGCACCAGCACCTTGCCGAAGCTTTCGCGCAAGCTCCTCAGGAGCTCGTCGAAGCCTTCTCCCTGGAATGTCTTGACCAGGAAATCACCCCCCGGCGCCAGCACCTCCCGCGCCAGCATCAGTGCCAGCTCGCTCAGATACATCGCCCGCGGTTGGTCCACGGCCTTCATACCACTAATGTTGGGGGCCATATCGGACATTACAAGGTCCACCCGGGAGTTTCCCAGCAGCGCCTGCAGGCGGTCGACGGTTTCCTGTTCGTGGAAATCGCCCTGAAGCAGCTCCACTCCTGCCAGCGGTTCCATCGCCAGCAAATCCAGGGCGACGATCCGTCCCCGCCCGGCAAGGCGGCTCGCCGCGTACTGGCTCCAGCCACCCGGCGCCGCCCCCAGATCGACGATGGTCATTCCCGGATGCAGCAGGCCGTCCTTCGCATCGATCGCCTCCAGCTTGAACGCGGCACGCGAGCGCAAACCCTCGCGCTGCGCCCGCTGCACGTACGGATCATCGAAATGCTCGCGCAGCCAGCGGCGGCTGCTGCCCGATCTCTTCCTGCCCATCTGCGTTGCCGCCCCGCCCTCCGGTCGATACTAACCCGATCAGGGGTAATGCCTCATCTCAGCGCTCCTGTCGGTCGGTCTGGCAAGGCGCGGGGCGCGGAGTATAGCGGGTGCTACACGACCGACGCGCAACGCCGTCCAGACGAGGCGACAGGAGCGCCCTGCGGGAGAGCGCGTGTGTGGTGACGATCGGCGATGCCGGCCTCACCGAGGCGGTGCTGGCCGAACTCGATGCCGCCCTGGCCCACCGTGAACTGGTCAAGGTGCGGATGCGCGGGAGAGACCGGCAGGCGCGCGACGAGAGGGCCGCGACGATAGGACCGCGGAGGGGATGCCCGGTGCTGCAGCGTCCCGGGCGCACCACCCTGCTCTACCGGCGGGATCCTGACAGGCCCCGCATTCGGCTGCCCTGACCGCTCAGCCCGGCGCTCAGCCCGTGTAGCGTACCTCCACGATCTCGTACTCACGGTCGCCGCTGGGGGCCTTGACGGTCACCACGTCGCCCTCTTCCTTGCCGATCAGGGCCCGGGCGATGGGCGAGTTCACCGAGACCAGGCCCTGCTTGATGCTGGCCTCGTCCTCGCCGACGATCCGGTAGCTCACGCCCTCCCCGGTGGCCTCATCGACCAGGTCCACGGTGGCCCCGAACACCACTTTGCCGTCGGCGTTGAGCTTGCTTACGTCGATGACCTGGGCGTTGGACAACTTGGCCTCGATCTCCTGGATGCGGCCCTCGATGAATCCCTGCTGTTCCCGCGCGGCATGGTACTCGGCGTTCTCCTTCAGGTCGCCGTGCGCGCGTGCCTCCGCGATCGCGTTGATCACCCGCGGACGCTCCTCGTTCTTGAGGCGCTTGAGCTCCTGGCGGAGCTTCTCGGCACCTTGCACTGTCAGCGGGACCTTTTTCATTGCCGGAGCTCCTGGTGCAGATCCTGAAGCCGGTTCACCTCGGCGGCGTCCAGATAGTCGAGCGCCTGGCAGACCGCCTTGGCCCCGGCAATCGTCGTGTAATAGGCCACCTTGTGCTGCAGGGCCTCACGCCGGATCGAAAGCGATTCGGCGATCGCCTTCTTGCCTTCGGTGGTGTTGACGATCAGGTCGATCTCGTCGTTCTTGATCATGTCCACGATGTGCGGACGGCCCTCCGTGACCTTGTTCACCGCGCGGCAACGGACCCCCGCCTCAGCCAGCGCGGCTGCCGTACCCTTGGTCGCGATGATCTCGAACCCGCGCTCGATCAGCACCCGCGCCAGGGCGATCGCCGCCGGCTTGTCGGGATCGCGCACGCTGACCAGCGCCGTGCCCCCACGCGGCAGCACCACGCCCGCGCCGAACTGCGCCTTCGCGTACGCCTCGCCGAACGACCGTCCCACGCCCATTACCTCGCCGGTGGACTTCATCTCCGGTCCGAGGATGGGATCGACGCCCGGGAACTTGATGAACGGGAAGACGGATTCCTTTACCGAATAGTACGCCGGATGAACCTCTTCGGTAACACCCTGATCCCTGAGACTCTGTCCCACCATACAACGCGCCGCGATCTTGGCCAAGGACAGCCCGGTCGCCTTGGAGACGAACGGCACGGTGCGGGACGCGCGCGGGTTCACCTCCAGGATGTAGAGATCCCCGTCCTTGATCGCGAACTGGGCGTTCATCAGGCCTACCACGCGAAGCTCCTTCGCCATCGCCCGCACCTGCTCGCGCAGCTCTTCCTGCACGGCGGCCGGCAGGCTGTAGGGCGGTAGCGAGCAGGCCGAGTCCCCCGAGTGCACACCGGCCTGCTCGATGTGTTCCATGACCCCGCCGACCAGCACCTCGCTGCCGTCGCACACGGCGTCCACGTCCACCTCGATGGCGTCGTCCAGGAAGCGGTCCAGCAGCACCGGCGAGTCGTGGGAGACGAGAACCGCCTCACGCATGTAGCGCTCCAGGTCGCTCTCGTCGAACACGATGTCCATGGCGCGGCCGCCCAGCACGTAGGACGGTCGCACCACCAGCGGGTAGCCGATCTCCCGCGCCAGCTTCTCGGCCTCGCGCTCGCTGCGCGCGGTGCGGTTCGGCGGCTGCTTCAGGCCCAGCTTGTGGATCATCTTCTGGAAGCGCTCGCGGTCCTCGGCCAGGTCGATCGAATCCGGGTCGGTACCGATGATCGGGGCGCCCGCCGCCGCCAGGTCGCGCGCCAGCTTGAGCGGGGTCTGGCCGCCGTACTGAACGATCAGGCCGACCGGCTGCTCCTTGTCCAGGATCTCCAGCACGTCCTCCAGGGTCAGCGGCTCGAAGTACAGGCGGTCGGAGGTATCGTAGTCGGTCGAGACGGTCTCCGGGTTGCAGTTGACCATGATGGTCTCGTAGCCGTCCTCGCGCATCGCCAGCGCCGCGTGCACGCAGCAGTAGTCGAACTCGATACCCTGGCCGATGCGGTTGGGCCCACCGCCCAGAACCATGATCTTCCTGCGGTCGCTCGGTTCGGATTCGCACTCCTCATCGTAGCTGGAGTACATGTATGCGGTGGCCGAAGCGAACTCCGCGGCGCAGGAATCGACCCGCTTGTATACCGGGCGGATGCCGAGCTCGTGGCGCCGCGCGCGCACCTCGTCCTCGCCACGCCCCGTCAGGTACGCCAGGCGGCTGTCGGCGAAGCCCTTGCGCTTGAGCGCGCGCAGGCGCCGCGCCGTCAGCGAGTCGAAGCCCTCGCGCCGCAGGGTCTGCTCCTCCCGGATGAGGTCGTCTATCTGCTCTAGGAACCAGGGATCGATGCCGGTGCGTGAGTACAGCTCCGTCACGGTAAGCCCGGCGCGGAAGGCGTCAGCCAGATACCACGGCCGCTGCGGCCGGGGATAGGCGAGCTCCTGGCGCAGCCGCTCCATGCCCTGCTCACCCTCTAGATCCGTCAGCACCTCGTTGAAGCCGTCGACGTCGGTCTCCAGACCGCGCAGGGCCTTGTGCAGCGACTCCTGGAAATTGCGCCCGATCGCCATCACCTCGCCCACCGACTTCATCTGCGTGGTCAGGTGGTCGTCGGCCTGGGGAAACTTCTCGAAAGTGAAACGCGGGATCTTGGTGACCACGTAGTCGATCGCCGGCTCGAACGAGGAAGGGATCGCGCCCCCGGTGATCTCGTTGCGCAGTTCGTCCAGGGTGTAGCCCACCGCCAGCTTGGCCGCGACCTTGGCGATGGGGAAGCCGGTGGCCTTGGACGCCAGCGCCGAGGAGCGCGACACGCGCGGATTCATCTCAATCACCACCATGCGCCCGTCCTCGGGGTTGATGGCGAACTGGACATTCGAGCCGCCGGTGTCCACGCCGATCTTGCGCAGCACCGCCAGCGAGGCGTCGCGCATCAGCTGGTATTCCTTGTCCGTGAGCGTCTGTGCCGGCGCCACGGTGATGGAGTCGCCGGTGTGCACGCCCATCGGATCGACGTTCTCGATGGCACAGATGATGATGCAGTTGTCCGCGTGATCGCGGACCACCTCCATCTCGAATTCCTTCCATCCCAGCACCGACTCTTCCAGCAGCACTTCGTTGGTCGGGGAGAGGTCGAGACCATGCTCGACGATGATGACGAACTCCTCGCGGTTGTACGCGATGCCGCCGCCGCTGCCGCCCAGGGTGAACGAGGGCCGGATGATGGTCGGGAAGCCGATCTGCGCCTGGACCTGGAGTGCCTCCTCCATGCTGTGGGCGATGTGGGAGGTGCAGGTGTCCAGACCGATCTCGGTCATGGCGCGCTTGAAGCGGTCGCGGTCCTCGGCCATGTCGATGGCGTCCCGGCGGGCGCCGATCAGCTCCACGCCAAGACGCTCCAGGACACCCTCGCGGTACAGGTCCAGCGCACAGTTCAGCGCCGTCTGCCCGCCCATGGTGGGCAGCAGTGCGTCCGGCCGTTCCTTCTCCAGCACGCGGGCCACCGCGCTCCAGTGGACCGGTTCGATGTAGACCGCATCCGCCATCTCCGGGTCGGTCATGATGGTGGCGGGGTTGGAGTTGATCAGGATGACCCGGTAGCCCTCCTCGCGCAGGGCCTTGCACGCCTGGGCGCCGGAATAGTCGAACTCGCAGGCCTGGCCGATTACGATCGGGCCGGCGCCGATGATCAGGATGCTCTTGATATCCGTGCGTTTGGGCATAGGTTCTGTTCAGCCTGGCCGTTGGATCGGGCGCTCTCAGGTTGCGCGGCGGGCGGCCATCAGCTCCGCGAAGTGGCGGAACAGCGGGCGCATGTCGTGCGGCCCGGGGCTCGCTTCCGGGTGGCCCTGGAAGCCAAAGGCAGGAGCCTGCAAGTGATGCACCCCCTGCAGCGAGTGGTCGAACAGCGAGCGGTGCGTGGCCCGGAGCTCGGCCGGCAGGGTGTCCTCGTCCACGGCGAAGCCGTGGTTCTGGCTGCTGATCATCACCCGGCGGGTCTCCAGGTCGATGACCGGGTGATTCGCTCCGTGGTGGCCGAACTTCATCTTCACCGTACGCGCGCCGCAGGCCAGGCCCAGCAGCTGGTGGCCCAGGCAGATTCCAAGCGTGGGCACCCGGTTGGCGACCACCTGCCGGATCGCCTCGATGGCATAGTCGCAGGGCTCGGGGTCACCCGGGCCGTTGGACAGGAATACCCCGTCGGGCTCCTCGCCGAGGACCTCCTCCGCCGGCGTCCAGGCCGGCACCACGGTCACCTCGCAGCCCTGTTCCACCAGCATGCGCAGGATGTTGCGCTTGATGCCGTAGTCGTAGGCGATCACACGGAAGCGGACCTCGGGGCGCTGCGCACCGCCGCCCAGACGCCAGGGCAACTCGCTCCACTGGTACCGCTCGCGGGTGCTGACCACCTTCGCCAGGTCCACGCCTTGCACGCCGGGGCAGGCGCGCGCCGCCTCCAGGGCGGCCTGCTCGTCCACCTCGGCGCCCGCGATGATGCAGCCGTTCTGGGCCCCTTTGTCGCGCAGCAGCCGGGTCAGGCGCCGGGTGTCGATGCCGGCAATCGCGACCACACCGTTGTCGGCGAGATAGCTCTCGAGGCTGCCGGTGGCGCGCCAGTTGCTCACACGCCGGGACGGTTCGCGGATGATCAGCCCGTTCAGCTTTGCGCCGTCGGACTCGTCGTCCTCGGGGTTGGTGCCGACGTTGCCGATATGGGGATAGGTCAGCGTGACCAGCTGACCCGCGTAGGAGGGGTCGGTCACGATCTCCTGGTAGCCGGTCATGGCCGTATTGAACACGACCTCGCCGGTCGCCCGGCCCTCGATCCCTGCGGAAAGGCCGTGAAAGACACTGCCGTCCTCGAGAGCCAGTATGGCGGGACTGCTCAAGCGTACCTCCGTTCCGGGACCGGGCGCAGCGGCCCCGTCCGCCGGCTGTGGAAACACTAACCCGCTCAGGGGTGATACCACGTCTCTAAGAGCGCGTGTGTGGCGAGGACAAGGCGCGGGAGCGAAGACGTGGCCACACTACGACGAGCGAGCGCGACGCCGTCATCGCCGCTCACGCGCTCTCCCGCAGCGCGCTCGCCTCGCCCCGTCTGGGCTGCGTTGCGCGTCGCTCGTGTAGCACCCGACTACACTCCGCTCCTCGCGCCTTGCCGGACCGACCGACAGGCGCGCTCAGGTGCGGCATTACCCGTGACCGGGTTAGTACAAGCGGGAGACACCTGGTGGTGAGCTCCCGCTTGTCAAACGGAGCCTGTTATCGCCGGGAACCGGTGCCGCTGCGGGCGACGTGAATCGGCGGGATTCTACGCCAGGCACGCTCCGCCTGTCCATTCACCGGCCGGGCCGGGCCCGGCTAGAAGCCAAGCACGTCCTGCATGTCGTACAGGCCTGCCGGCCTCCCCGCCAGCCACCCCGCGGCGCGCATCGCGCCGCCGCCGAAGGTCATCCGGCTGGAGGCCCGGTGGGTGATCTCGATGCGCTCGCCCTCGCCGGCAAACATCACCGTGTGCTCGCCCACGATGTCGCCGGCCCGGATCGCTTCGAAGCCGATGGTGCGCCGATCGCGCTCCCCGGTGTGCCCCTGGCGGCCGTATACGGCGCACTGCTCGAGGTCGCGGCCGAGCGCTTGCGCCACCACCTCGCCCATGCGCAAGGCGGTGCCCGAAGGCGCGTCGACCTTGCGCCGGTGGTGCGCCTCCACGATCTCGATGTCGACACTGTCGCCGAGCACCGCCGCGGCGGTCTCGAGCAGCTTGAGCACCAGGTTCACGCCGACGCTCATGTTGGGCGCCAGCACCACGGGGATGTCCCGTGCCGCCGCCTCGATGGCGGCCCGCTGGTCGCGGTCGAAGCCGGTGGTCCCGATCACCATCGCCCGGCCGGCCCGGCGGCACACCTCAAGCGCGGCCAGGCTCACCGGCGGACGCGTGAAATCCACCAGCACGTCGAAATCGCCGGTGACGCTCTCGACGCTGTCGGCGACCCGCACGCCGGCCGTCCCGATCCCCGCAAGGGTGCCGGCATCGAGGCCGACCACCTCGCTGCCCGGCGCCTCGATCGCCGCACCCAGGGTCACACCCTCACTGAGGCGGCACGCCTGGGTCAGGACCCGGCCCATCCGACCGGCTGCTCCATTGATTGCGACTCTGGTCATGCTCGGTTCCCTTCAGCGGGCCACCTGCACTGCGGCCTGCCCTTCAGGATGCGATCCGCTCGAAGAACTGCTTGACCCCGTCCAGCCAGGAGCTGGTCTGGGGACTGTGACGCTTGCCGCCCTGGCGCAGCGATTCGTCCAGCTTGCGCATCAGCTGCTCCTGCTCCCGGGTCAGGTGCACCGGGGTCTCCACCGTGACCCGGCACAGCAGGTCGCCCGGTGGACCGCCGCGCACCGATTTCACGCCATGGCCACGGATCCGGAACAGCTTGCCGGTCTGGGTTCCGGCAGGCACCTTGAGCGCGACACGTCCCGACAGGGTCGGCACCTCGACCTCGCCACCCAGGGTGGCGGTGGTGAGCACCACGGGGACGTCACACAGGAGGTTGCGCCCGTCCCGCTCGAAGATCTCGTGCGGACGCACGTTGACCTCCACGTAGAGGTCCCCCGGCGGCCCGCCGTTGCGGCCAGCCTCGCCCTCGCCGGCGAGCCGGATGCGGTCGCCGGTGTCCACGCCGGCCGGGATCTTGACCGCGAGGTTCTTTTCGCGCTGGACCCGACCCTCGCCGTGGCAGGTGCCGCAGGGATCGGACACGATCTTGCCGGAGCCGTGGCAGCGCGGACAGGTCTGCTGGATCGAGAAGAAACCCTGCTGGATGCGCACGTCGCCGTGTCCCTGGCAGGTCGGGCAGGTCCGGGGCCGGCTGCCGGGGGCCGCGCCACTACCATCGCAGACATCGCACTCCACGATGGTGGGGATGCGGATCTCCGTTTCGGTGCCCGCGACCGCATCCTCGAGGTCGAGATCAAGCCGGTAACGCAGGTCCGCGCCGCGGAACGTCTGGGCCCCGCGTCCACGGCCGAAGATGTCGCCGAAGACGTCGCCGAAAATGTCGCTGAAGGCGTCCCCGAAGCCGGCGCCAGCTCCGCCCCCGGCGCCACCGCCCATGCCCGCCTCGACCCCGGCATGGCCAAACTGGTCGTAGGCCGCACGCTTTTGCGGGTCGGCCAGCGTCTCGTAGGCCTCCTTGGCCTCCTTGAAGCGGTCCTCCGCGTCCGCGTCCCCCGGGTTGCGATCCGGGTGATACTTCATCGCGACCCGGCGATAGGCCTGCTTGATCTCGGCTTCGCTGGCGTCGCGGGAGACGCCCAGCACTTCGTAGTAGTCGCGTTTGGCCATGGTGCCTCGAAACTCGCCAAGTGGCACGGGGCGGGGCGGCCGTGGCCGCCGCACCCCGGCATCCGTGTCGACCCCCCTTTTACGGGACCGGGAGATCCTTCCGCGGACCGGCCAATCCGGCTCGCCGCTCGACGACGCCGGAGCCGGCGACCTGCCGCACCGCGGGTACCGTGCCAGGACCGGTCCGCTCTCCTTCCGCAGCTCGTCAGCAGGACGCTACCGGATCGACGGCTGCGGGGCCACCCGGGGACTGGCGCGGCAGCCGGCCCGGGAAGAGGTCACTTCTTGCGGTTCTCGTCCTCGTTGACCTCCTCGAACTCCGCGTCCACGACATCCTCGTCGGAGGACTGGCCGCCCTCGGCCGAGCCGCCGGCGCCTTCCGCGCCACTGGCCTGCTCGCTGCCGCCCTGCTGCTCGGCGTAGAGCCGTTCGGCCAGCTTGCCGGAGAGCTCGCTGAGCTCCTGCGTCTTGGCCTCGATGGCGTCCTTGTCGTCCCCCTGGGCCACCTTCTTGGCCTCCTCGAGCTTGGCCTCGATATCCTTGCGCTCCTCCTCGGAAACCTTCTCGCCGAGCTCCTTGAGCGACTTCTCAGTGGCATAGATGAGGTTGTCCGCCTGGTTGCGCGCCTGGACCAGCTCGTGGAACTTGCGGTCCTCCTCGGCGTGCGCCTCGGCGTCCTCGACCATGCGGTCGATCTCTTCCTCGTTCAGGCCGCTGGAGGCCTTGATCTGGATCTTCTGCTCGCGCCCGGTGGCCTTGTCCTTGGCGGACACGTGCAGGATGCCGTTGGCGTCGATGTCGAAGGTCACCTCGATCTGCGGCACGCCGCGCGGCGCCGGCGGGATGTCGGTGAGATCGAAGCGGCCCAGCGACTTGTTCTGCGACGCCTGCTCGCGCTCGCCCTGGAGCACGTGCACGGTCACCGCGGTCTGGTTGTCCTCGGCGGTGGAGAACACCTGGTTCGCCTTGGTCGGGATCGTGGTGTTCTTCTCGATGATCTTGGTCATCACCCCGCCGAGGGTCTCGATGCCCAGCGACAGCGGCGTCACGTCGAGCAGCAGCACGTCCTTGACGTCGCCCGAGAGCACGCCGCCCTGGATCGCAGCGCCGATGGCCACCGCCTCGTCCGGGTTCACGTCCTTGCGCGGGTCCTTGTCGAAGAAGCCCTTGACCGCCTCCTGGACCTTGGGCATGCGCGTCTGGCCACCCACCAGGATGACGTCGTCGACCTCGGACACGCTCAGCCCGGCGTCCTTGACCGCCGTCTTGCACGGCTCGATGGTGCGCTGGATCAGATCCTCGACCAGCGCCTCCATCTTGGCCCGGGTCAGCTTCATGTTCAGGTGCTTGGGCCCGGCGGAGTCGGCCGTGATGTACGGCAGATTGATCTCTGTCTGCTGTGCCGCGGACAGCTCGATCTTGGCCTTCTCGGCGGCCTCCTTCAGGCGCTGCAGGGCGAGCGGATCCTTATTCAGGTCGATCCCGCTCTCCTTCTTGAACTCGTCCACCAGGTAGTCGATGATCCGCAGGTCGAAGTCCTCGCCACCGAGGAACGTGTCGCCGTTGGTCGAAAGCACCTCGAACTGGTGCTCGCCGTCCACCTCGGCGATCTCGATGATCGAAATGTCGAAGGTCCCACCGCCCAGGTCGTACACGGCGATCTTGCGGTCGCCGCGCCTCTTGTCCATGCCATAGGCGAGCGCGGCCGCCGTGGGCTCGTTGATGATACGCTTGACCTCGAGCCCGGCGATCCGGCCAGCGTCCTTGGTGGCTTGGCGCTGGGAGTCGTTGAAATAGGCCGGGACCGTGATTACCGCCTCGGTGACCTCCTCGCCCAGGTAATCCTCCGCGCTCTGCTTCATTTTCTGCAGCACGCGCGCGGAGATCTCCGGCGGCGCCATCTGCTTGCCTTCCGCCTCGACCCAGGCGTCGCCATTTTTGGCCTGCACGATCTTGAACGGCGCCCGGTCCAGGTCCTTCTTGACCACCCGATCGTCGTAGCGGCGACCGATCAGGCGCTTGATGGCGTACAGGGTGTTGTGCGGGTTGGTCACGGCCTGGCGCTTGGCAGACTGGCCGACGAGCACTTCCCCGTCTTTGGTGAACGCCACCACGGACGGCGTCGTGCGTGCGCCTTCCGCGTTCTCGATAACCTTGACTTCACCCCCCTCGCGGATGGCCACGCAAGAGTTGGTCGTGCCCAGATCGATACCGATTACCTTTGCCATAGCAAAACTCTCCAAACGCTTGCCGGAACTCCGTTGCCCTGAGACGTTGGGGCGCCGTGCCGCAATTTCAAGCGGCCGGCCCCGGTCACTGGTCCGCGCCGTCGTCCGGCGCCTGCGCCACCACCACCATCGCGGGTCGGATCACCCGCTTGTTGAGGAGATAGCCTTTCTGCATGACGGCCACGACGCTGCCGGGCTCGGCCTCGGCGCTCTGCTGCATGGAGACCGCCTCGTGCACGTCCGGGTTGAAGGGCTCGCCTTGCGGGTCGACCTCCTCGACGCCGAACTTCTCGAGCACGTTGGTGAACATCTTCAGCGTCAGCTCCGAGCCCTCGCGCAGGGCACGAATCTGGCTTTCGGCGTCGCCCGCCTGGTCCTGCTGCTCACCGTCGCCGGCCGCCTGGATGCCCATTTCGAGGCTGTCCTTCACCGGCAGCAGCTCGGCCACGAACCTCTCCAGCGCGAACTTGCGCGCCTGTTCCACGTCACGCTCGGCGCGGCGCTTGACGTTGTCGAGCTCGGCACGGGCACGCAGCAGCAGGTCCCAGTTCTCCTCGGCCTTCGCGCGGGCCCGCTCGAGCTCCGCCGCGAGTTCCTCTCCGCCGGTCCCGTCGGTGTCCTCCCCCTCCGCCTGCGAATCGGCCCCGGGGTCCGGCGGCGCGTCGCCGGCCGTATCCGTGTCGATGTACGGCTCTCGCTGCAGTTCGTCATCCTGCGGCGTATTCCGTTGCGTCGTCATCGCCTCTCTCCGGTTTCGCTGGCATAACCACGGCCGCTCACGGCGTCAGCATCACCGTGCACTCCCACGTCTGCGAGGTGATTTGGGGGTCAATCCCCGGAATTCAAGGCGGCGCTCAGAAGTCGCGCGGTAATGTCGACGATCGGGATCACCCGTTCGTACTCCATCCGGGTCGGCCCGATGACCCCGAGAACCCCCACGATGCGGTTCTCGAGCTGGTACGGGGCAGTCACGACGCTGCACTCTTCCAGCGCCTCGTAGCCAGCCTCCTCGCCGATGAAGACCTTGATGCCGTCGGCGCGCACGCAGCGGTCCAACAGGTGCAGGATATCCTGCTTGGTCTGGAAAGCGTCGAACAGGGCACGGAGCTTGTCCACGCTGGACAACTCCTCGAAGTCCATCAGGTTAATCTCGCCGGCGATCACGTAGTCCTCGCGATCCTGCCCGGCGAACAACTCCTCGGCCATGTCGATGGCGCGCCTCATTACCTGGTCCATGTGGCGTCGCGTGCGGCGCATCTCCTCGATCAGGCGGCGCCGGATCTCCATCAGATCACGCCCGGCCAGGTGGGCATTGAGGTAGTTCGATGCCTGCTGCAGCTCGCTGTGGCTGAACGGCCGGTCGACGTGCAGGATGCGGTTCTGCACCTCGTTGTCGCTGAACACCAACACCGCCAGCACCCGGTTCTCGGACAACGCCAGGAACTCCACCTGGCGGATGCCGGTGTGATCCCGGCGCGGCAGGGTCACGATCCCGGCCATCCGGGTCAGCGCCGAAAGCAGTTGCGAGGCCGACCCGACCAGAGCCTGGGAATTGTGCTCGCCGAAGGCCAGCTCGCGGCGCAGGCGGTCGACCTCCGGCCCGCTCAGCGGCTGGACCGTCAGCAGATTGTCCACGAACAGGCGATAGCCGCGCACCGTCGGCACGCGGCCGGCGGAGGTATGCGGCGATTGCACCAGGCCCAGTTCCTCCAGGTCCGCCATGACGTTGCGGACCGTGGCCGGACTGATGTCCAGGCCGGCGTCCCGCGCCAAGGCGCGCGAGCCAACCGGCTGGCCCTCGCGGATGAAGCGCTCCACCAGCGCCTTGAGCAGCTTGCGGCCGCGCTCGCCAAGCTCCTGTTCGCCGGAGCCGGGAAGATTGTTGGAACGGGATTTCGAAGTCATGCAGGTCGCGTCGCCGTGATGGTCATTGGCCATTAGCACTCCCACCCGACGAGTGCTAATGGAAGTTAGCAGCAGCGCTGAAAGCCTGTCAAGGCGGGAACTTTGGCGGGGACAGACCTTCATGGTAGTTTTGATCGATCCTTTCGCGGGCGGAGATCATGACTCAGCGTTTACAGACCGTCGGTATCGTCGGGAAATACGGCAGCCCGAACCTCACGCGCACCGTTACCTCTCTCGTGGAGTATCTCGAAGCCGGCGGGCTGAACATCCTGCTGGACGAGGGCTCGGCCAGCGTGCTCAAGGGCCAGCGCACGCGCGTGGTCTCCCGCGAGCAGCTGGGGCAGTCCTGCGATCTTGTGGTCGTGGTGGGGGGTGACGGCACCTTCCTCGATGCGGCGCGCAGCCTCGCGGCCTCGCCCGTGGCTCTGCTGGGTGTGAACCTGGGCCGGCTCGGCTTCATGGTGGACGTCTCGCCCGAGAGCATGGCGCAGGTGTTGGACGAAGTGCTCTCGGGCAACTACCAGCTGGACGAGCGCTTCCTGCTGGAGGCGGCCGTGCTGCGTGGCGAGGAACCGATCCAGTCGGGCTTCGCCCTCAACGACGTGGTGGTGACCAAGCGCGACGTGGCCCGGATGATCGACTTCGACACCCACATCGACGGGCGTTTCATCAGCAACCATCGGGCCGATGGCCTGATCGTTGCAACCCCCACCGGCTCGACCGCCTATGCCCTCTCCAGCGGTGGCCCGGTCATGCATCCTCGTCTGGACGCGGTCGCGCTGGTGCCGATCTGCCCGCACACGCTGAGCGACCGGCCGATCATCGTCGACTCCGACAGCGTCGTCGAGGTCGTGCTCAGCCCGCTCAACAACAACCCGGCCCAGGCCACCTGGGACGGGCAGTTCAGTGTGGCGCTGGAGAATGGCGACCGCATCCGGGTGCAGCGCACGAGCTTCCGCCTGAAGCTGATCCATCCCCCGGACTACGATTATTTCACGATCCTGCGCAGCAAGCTCCACTGGGGGCGCAACCGTCATGGCGAGCCCTGAGGCCGGCGCGGGCGGGACGGGGGCGCCGGGGCGGGCCGCCCGGGAAGCCAGGCAATGCTGACGCGAATCGAGATCCGGAACTTCGCCATCATCGACCGGCTCGAGATCGAGCTGGACGGTGGCCTGTGCGTGCTCACGGGCGAGACAGGCGCCGGCAAGTCGATCGTCATCGATGCTCTCGGGCTGGTCCTGGGAGACCGCGCCAGCAGCGACAGCGTGCGCCCCGGTAGCGAGCGCGCCGAGGTCACGGCCCATTTCCATCTCGCCACTCTGGACCGGATCCGGAGCTGGCTCGCCGAGCAGGGACTGGACGAGGACGACGAATGCCTGGTGCGCCGCATCGTCACCACCGAGGGCCGCTCGCGCGCATTCATCAACGGCCGCGCCACCACGACCGCGACGCTGCGCGAGCTGGGCGACCGCCTGATCGACATCCACGGCCAGCACGAGCACCAGTCCCTGACGCGCCGCGGCGTGCAACGGGTGCTTCTGGACGACTACGCCGATCACGCGCCGCTGCTTCGGGGCGTGGGCGATGCCTGGGCCCGGCTGCAGGAGATCGACGCCGAGATCGCCAGCCTTAGGGGCGGCGCCGACCGCGAGGACCGCGCCGACCTGCTGCGCTACCAGGTACGGGAGCTGCAGGCACTGGAGCTGGAGCCCGGCGAGCTGGAGCGAGTCGAGGGGGAGCACCGCCGGCAGGCCAACGCCGAACGCCTGCTGGAACAGGGTTATCGCGCACTGGCACTGGCCTACGAGGGCGACGGGGCCGATGCGCACACCCTCGCCGGCCAGGCGACCGCGGAGCTGGAGTCGCTGCTCGAGCTGGACGGCGGCTTCGCGGCCGCCCATGAGCTGCTCGCGAGCGCCGTGATCCAGCTGCAGGAAGGCGCCGACGCGCTGCGCCGTCACCTGGACAGCCTGGAGGTCGATCCCGAGCGCCTGCGCTGGCTCGACCGGCGCCTGGAAAGCATCCACGATCTGGCGCGCAAACACCGGATCGCCCCGGAGGAGCTTCCCGGTCAGCTCGAGCGCCTGCAGCGGGAGCTCGCGGACCTGGAACAGTCGGAGTCCCGAGTCGAGGCCCTGCAGGAAGAGCGCGAACGCACCCGCGAGGAGTACGACAGCGCTGCGGCCGAGCTCCGCGAGAGCCGCCGCGCCGCCGGGCGGCGCCTGGGCATGGAAGTGAGCGCCGTGATGCAGCAGCTGGGCATGCCGGAGGGCCGCCTGGAGATTGCCGTGGAGCCGGCTGAACGCGGATCGGCGAGCGGTACCGACCGGGTGGAGTTCCTGGTCACAGTCAATCCCGGCCAGCCCGCCCGGCCGGTCGCCCGGGTGGCCTCGGGTGGCGAACTCTCGCGCATTAGCCTGGCGATCCAGGTGGTCGCCGCCCACAACACCGGGCTGCCGACGATGATCTTCGACGAGGTGGACAGCGGCATCGGCGGCGGCGTGGCGGAGGTGGTTGGTGCCCAGCTGAGCCGCCTGGCCCGCCGGCGGCAGATCCTGGCGGTGACCCACCTGCCCCAGGTCGCCTCTTTCGGTGACCGGCACCTGCGAGTGCAGAAACTGACCGACAGGGGCAACACCATCACCGCGGTGCAATGGCTGGAGGACAGCGACCGGGTGGAGGAGCTCGCGCGCATGCTGGGCGGGATGGAGATCACCAGCCGCAGCCGCGACCATGCGCGGGAGATGATCAGCACCGCCCGGCGCCGGGCGCAGGAAGTGGAATAGTCACGGTCGGACGCGGCCGGTTCAGTCCCTCCTCTCGGTGCCGCTGCTGCTGGCCTGCTGGCAGTCCGGGCAGATGCCGTAGATGTAGAGGCTGTGCTCGGTCATCTCGTAGCCAAAGCGGCGGGTGATCTCCAGCTGATGCTGCTCGATGACCTCGTCGACGAACTCGTCCACCCGACCGCAGCGTACGCACAGGATGTGATCGTGGTGCTTGCCCTCGTTGAGCTCGAACACCGAATGCCCGCTCTCGAAGCGATGGCGGGTAATCAGCCCGGCCGTCTCGAACTGCGTCAGCACCCGGTAGACCGTGGCCAGCCCGATCTCCTCGCCGGAGTCCAGAAGCGCCTTGTAGATGTCCTCCGCACTCAGATGCCGGCTGTCGTTGCGCTCGAGCATCTCGAGGATCCGCATCCGGGGCAGCGTCACCTTGAGGCCGGCTTTTCTCAGCTCCTGGCTTTCCACGGCTGTGCCTCCCCTGCATTTCCGAAATCCGCCCGCCGCCGCGGCCGTGCCTCCGCCCGGCAATTCCGTTACCATGCCCGGATCACACGGATCGGAGCCGCTCGCCCATGACGCCCCGCAAGCCCCGAAAGACGTCTTCCCTGGCCCTGGTCACCCTGCTGGCAAGCTGCCTGTTGCTGCCTGCCTGCAGCATGTATCGGCTGCCCATCCAGCAGGGAAACGCCCTGCCCCCGAACAAGGTCTCCAAGTTATCCGTGGGCATGACGCGCAAACAGGTCAGCTATCTGCTGGGCAGCCCGGTGGTCCGCAACCCGTTCCAGCCTGACCGCTGGGTGTACGTATATTATCACTCCCATGACGGGCGCATCGAACGGCGTGCGGTCATCGTCCACTTCCGGAACGACAAGGTCTCAAAGATCAAGCACGAGGGCGCCAAGACCGGCGGCTGAGGCCCACTCAGCCGCTGCCATACATTTGCACAGCCCGGCGCCGGAATGCGTCCACGAGGGTGCGGGTCACCTGGCCGAAGGCCCCGCTCAGGGCCATGCTGAGCATGCGGCTGGCGAACTCGAAGTCCATGTCCAGCGATACCTCGCAGCCACCCTCCGGAAGATCCCGGAACCGCCAGGCTCCCTCCAGCCTGCGGAATGGCCCGTTGGCCAGGTGGATATCGATGCGCTCTCCGGGCACGGCCCGGTTGCGGGTTGTGAAGGACTTGTGTATTCCCCCGAGCGCCAGCTCGATCTCCGCCGTCGCGCGATCGCCGCTGGTACCAAAAACCCTGGCGCTACGGCACCAGGGCAGGAAGTGCGGGTAGGCCTCGACGTCGCTGACGAGGTCGTACATCTGCTGCGCGCTGTACGGTACGCGCATGCGTTTGCTTATGTGCGTCATGAAAACCTGATTACGCCGATGGCGTTGAGGAAGACCACTGCTACCGCCACGGGAGCGACGAAGCGCGCCAGGAACCGCCAGAGGCGGTAAACGCCGGGCGAAGTCCGCAATTCCCCGGAGGAGGAACTCCGCGCCATCACCCAGGCGGCGAATACCGACATGGCGAAGCCGCCCAACGGTAACATGACGTTCGACGTCAGGCTATCAATCCCGTCGAACAACGTCATATGCCATAGCGTGGCCCCGGACCAGATATTGAACGAGAATACGGTGCCCAGCCCCAGGAGCCAGGTGATCCCGCCCGTGAGCATTGTGGCGCGAAAGCGGCTGATCCGGTGGCGCTCGACCAGCCAGGTTACCGGCGGCTCCATCAGCGAAATCGCCGAGGTCCACGCGGCGAACACCAGCAGCAGGAAGAACAGCGCCCCGAACACGCGCCCGTACGGCATCTGGCCGAAGGCGATCGGCAGAGTGACGAAGATCAGCCCGGGTCCCGAGCCGACCTGTAAGTGGTTCGAGAACACGATTGGAAAGATCGCCAGGCCCGCGAGCAGCGCGACCGCCGTGTCCGACACGGCCACGACGAGGGCGGAGCGGGCGATCGACACGTCCCCCGGCAGGTACGAGCCGTAAATCATGATCGCGCCCATGCCCAGGCTGAGGCTGAAGAAGGCCTGGCCCATCGCCTCCAGCACACCGGCGCCGGTCAGACGGTGGAAGTCGGGCTGGAACAGGAAGCGGAACGCGCGCTCGGCGTCACCGGAGTGCAGCCCGTAGCCGACCATCAGCAGCAGGATCATGAACAGCGCCGGCATCATGATCTTGGCCGCCTGCTCCAGTCCGCCCTGCACTCCGCGCGCGGTGACGAACATGGTCATGGCCATGAAGGCGGAATGCCAGGCGATCACGCGCTCCGGGTCGCCGGTCAGGCCGGCGAAGATCTGCTTCGAGCTCTCCGCCGTGACGCCGTGGAATAGCCCGCCGGCGGCGCGGAAGAAGTAGGCGACAGCCCAGCCGGCGATCACGCTGTAAAAGGACAGGATCAGGAAACCGGCGCATACGCCCACCAGCCCAACCCATTGCCAGTGCACGCTGCGACCGTCGTCCCGGGCGAGCGAGCCCATCGAGTCCATCGGGTTCTGGCGGCCGCGGCGCCCGATCAGAATTTCCGAGATCATGATGGGCAACCCGATGCAGGCGACGCACAGGATGTACACCAGCACGAAGGCGCCACCCCCGTTTTCGCCGGTGATATAGGGGAACTTCCAGATATTGCCCAGGCCGACGGCGGATCCCGTGGCCGCAAGGATGAACGCGAGTCGGGTCGACCACTGCCCGTGGATGGACTTGCGCTCCATTTTTGTTATTCCTCCCGTTTGCCCCGCGACATTTTCGGGGAATCCCGGGGGGGCGACAACCGCGACCGGTCGTATCCAGCGCCCCGCCCGCTGGCCTATAATGCCGCGCCATGTCCAGGGCCAAGCGCAAGAACAAGACCAGCAGTGACCGGCTCATCGCGGTCAACCGCAAGGCACGCCACGAGTACCAGGTCGAGAAGACCTACGAGGCCGGCCTGGCTCTCCAGGGCTGGGAAGTCAAGTCGCTGCGGGCCGGCAAGGCGCAAATCGTGGACGCCTACGTCACGATCCGCAATGGCGAGGCGTGGATGCTGGGCGGCAACATCCCCCCGCTGCCCTCGGCCTCGACCCACGTGGAAGCCGATCCGCAGCGTACCCGCAAGCTGCTGCTCCACCGCAGCGAGATCGACAGCCTGATCGGCGCCACCGAGCGCCGCGGCTACACGCTGGTGCCGCTGCGCCTGTACTGGGAGCGCGGCCGCGCCAAGCTGGAGATCGGCCTGGCCAAGGGCAAGAAGCTCCACGACAAGCGCGCCGCCGAGAAGGAGCGCGATTGGCAGCGCCAGAAGCGCCGCATACTCAAGGAGCATGCCTGACGGCGACAATGGCAGCCGGCTCGATGCATTCCCCGAAGGAATGATTGCAATGAACGATGGAACAAAGCCGTCGTTCCGTGTTCTAATGGGATACCTGAAAAGGGGGCGACTTGGATTCGACGCAGGTAGCGAAGTCTAAGGTGCATGCCGAGGGTGCAGTCTTCCTCGTAAATCCGGCTGCAAGCAAATAGTTGCCAACGACGACAGCTACGCTCTAGCGGCTTAAGCCCGCTAGCCTCCGACCGGGTGTGCTTGTGCGCCCGGAGCCCGCAAGGGCGTATCGGGGGACGACGCACACAAGCTACGCGGTGAGGTCTGCCCGGGACCGATCCGTTAAAACCCTTACGGGCTAGTCGTTTGTGTTCCCTGCCTGTCGGGTAGCAAACGGCGAACGTGATAGACAGGATAAGCATGTAGAGCCGAGGATGGAGTGCTTGCGGACGCGGGTTCGATTCCCGCCGCCTCCACCAATTCAGCATCCAAAGCCGTCTTAGGACGGCTTTTTTATTGCCTGATTTCAACGCATTACCTGCAATTCCGGTCCATGGAGGCCCTACAGAATCCATTGACATCCGGGGGCAACTGGGGGCAGCATTAGGGGCAACAACCCAACGAGCACAAGGAGTTGCCCCCATGCCCCTCACCGATACCGCCATCCGCAACGCCAAGCCTGGCGACAAGGCCCGGAAGCTGTTCGACGGCGGCGGGCTGTATCTGGAAGTTGCCCCCACTGGGGGCAAGTGGTGGCGGCTGAAGTACCGCTACGGGGGCAAGGAGAAGCGGCTCTCCCTAGGCGTCTATCCCGATGTATCCCTGAAGGATGCCCGCGACCGGCGTGACGAGGCGCGCAAGCTGCTGGCCAACGACATCGACCCCAGCGAAAACCGCAAGGCGACCAAGGCCGCGAAGGTGGAGCGGGCAGCCAACAGCTTCGAGGCGGTGGCCCGCGAATGGTATGCCAAGCACTCCCCCAACTGGTCGGCCAATCATGGCGACCGGATCATCCGCCGCCTGGAGCGGGACATCTTCCCCTGGCTTGGCGGTAAGCCCATTGCCGACATCACGGCCCCGCAACTGCTGGAAGTGATCCGCCGGATTGAACAGCGCGGCGCCTTAGAAACCGCCCATCGCGCCCTGGGCAATTGTGGCCAGGTGTTCCGCTATGCCGTAGCCACCGGCAGGGCCGAACGCGATCCCTCCGGCGACCTGCGCGGCGCATTGCCACCAGTCAAGGGAACGCATTTCGCCTCCGTCACCGAGCCCAAGAAAGTGGCCGAGGTATTGCGCGCACTCGATGGGTACGAAGGCACCCTCCCCGTGCGCTGCGCCCTGCGCCTTGCGCCACTGGTCTTCGTCCGCCCCGGCGAACTGCGCCATGCCGAATGGGCCGACATCGATCTGGATGTGGCGGAATGGCGCTATACGGTCAAGAAGACCAACACGCCGCATATCGTCCCCCTCTCCCGCCAGGCCGTGGACATCCTCCGCGAGCTGCATCCTCTCACAGGCAATGGCCGGTATGTTTTCCCCAGCGCCAGGAATCCCAAGGGCGACAAGCCTATGAGCGACAACGCCATCCTCGCCGCCATGCGGCGCATGGGGATCAGCAAGGAAGAAATGAGCGGCCACGGCTTCCGGGCGATGGCGCGCACCATCCTGGATGAAGTACTGGGCTTCCGGCCCGACTTCATCGAGCACCAGCTCGCCCACGCCGTGCGCGACCCCAACGGCCGCGCCTACAACCGCACGGCCCACCTGCCGGAACGGCGCAAGATGATGCAGGAATGGGCGGATTATCTCGACAAGCTGAAAGCCGGCGCCGTAGTCATCCTGATTAACCAAAGCGCCTGAGCGAAGCCACCAGGGAGCCCCTTGGGGGCGGACGGGTTGGCGGGCGGGGGATCAAAAACAGGCGGAGGCAACTTACACATAATGCAAATTATGCGGCGGAGCGGACAGCGCGTTTTTTTGCGCTGCGCATAATTCCAAGCATTATGTTCAGTTGCCGACACCAACCCTGGCTGGGCAGGCCGCGCCGAGCCTTACCGAAGCCTGAAACAATGGTGGGCGGGAAGGTGCAGCGCCGTGCGGGGGCGCGGCAGGCCGGCCGAATGCCGGGCCTGCCAGTGCCACCGCGCAAGCGGCAACGAAGGGAACCCACGCTGACCGAACCACCGAGCCGGTTGCGAAGCATCCGGCGGCGGTAAATCCCGGCACGGCGCAGCCCGCTGCGGAGCCGCAAGCCCTTGGCCCCGTTTTTTGGGGCGAAGGGCGCCGTGGCGGAGTGCGGGCGGGAACGAAGGGGCCAGGCGTCGAACGAAGCCACGGAGCCAGTCTGCCGGAGCTTGCGCAGGCAGTCTGGCGGCCGCGAATCCTGGCACGGCGTAGCCCGGCGCGGCGCTTGCCGCGTAGCCTGCAAGCGGCGTGACGGGCGGCAAAGAAATTTTCAGGTAATCCCCTTGAGTTTTCCCAGGGGCACGCCGATAATATTAGGTAGCTCATCTACCATGTGTAGAAGGAGTAACGAGGCCGTCCTCCGGGGCGGCTTCAGCCTTTCTGGGCCTCCCTTTTCCAGTATTCTTCATATTCCCGCTGCAATTTCCTCTGTCTGTGTGGCTGTTCCACCAGATAAGCAGTCCACGGAAGAATGTAGTGGCCGCGATCCGCCAGGATCACCAAGTAGTTCTCCGGTACAAACCACAGGCACACTCTCTCCTCATTGCGACGCTGGTTGCGCCATATCTTTATGGCCGGGTCGCCGTCGTTTTCTATGATCGGTCGAGGCCACCGTATACGCTCGCAACGCCGCAAATCCGGGGTACGATCATCCTCTACACTCCCCTCTTGAATCATGTGCCAAAAGGTCGCCTCCTTGCCGTGAGTAACCGGATGACGTTTTAGGCCAAGCCGCCGCCCCTGGAACACCGGCTTGCTGTCGATAAAATCCTGCCTGAACCACTCATAGATTGCGTCCAAGTACGCATTCCAATTGCCGTTGTGTTCAGCCAATAGCACCAACGGCGGCAACCAATCCGGGGCCGCGCTCATCCTTGAACCTCTGCCGCATGCCACCGAAACAAGTTCATCTTTTCTTCACGTAGCAGCGTAGTTCTGGTCATGTCGTAACCTGATCTCTGCCGTATCCGGTCGATGATTGCTCCCTTTCCAGAATTACCCTGCAATCCCCGGTTCAGGTAGCCGATGGCACCAATCAAGAGATCTGCCAACTGAAGCTGTTCAACTTCATGGGAATGGACTAATTGCAGGCGTTCTATTACTTCACGAGAAAAATCATACATGTTGTTGCAGAGTACCTCGTGAAGCTTGGCTGCCTTTTCTGCACCACGCGTATCCTTAATATCAAGATATACCCGGTAACGAGCATCAGGCCGAAAAATAACTTTCAGCATGTCGAAATACATCTTGTAATACCAGCCATCATGATCTTGGCCAGGATAAGCGTCGTGCCGCAATAACGTCTTATCCGGCACGATCAAGGCCCGAAAGTGCAAATCGTCATCATCAAAAAAGTAATCGACAAGCTCCAGGTAGAATTCCTTCTTGGCGGGAGAGACCTTGGTCCACTTGACTTCAAAAGATGCTGAAAGCCCGTGTTTTTGCTTGATCTCACGCAAGCGCACGGAAATCTCACGCGTCTTTTCGAGCGGACACCAGATCGCACCGAGAACCATGGCCTTCTGGTGATCATTTTCCAGGTGGCACGACTCGTCGCAATAAACGTTAAAGGTATCGGTCATCGCCTTATTCTCTATCGCCTCTGCGATTAGCTCACTAGCTCAGTCAACGAGTTGACCACGCGGAAATGCACTTCCTCGAAATTCTTGAAGTGCCGCTTCCCGCATTCGATCTTCAAGTCCTCGATGGGCCGCAGTATCGATTGATCTACATGGTCTCCGCCCGTTCCCTTTGTTTCCGCCACAAAGTAAAGCACCTTGTCGTTTCGGTAGGCGACCGCCCAATCCGGGTTATACGGCCCCACTGGCGTTTCGATCTGGAACCAGCGCGGCAGCTTGATATAGAACAACACGTCGTCGTTGTCTTCACAGGCTTCGGCAAACTGACGCTCGGGACTGGAGTTGGAATCGATGACGATATGCGAGAACAGCGTCTTGTCCTGCTTATCCACCGCTTTGACATTCGACTTGAACACTTCCATTAGGTCGTCACTCTCGAAGCGGCGCATCTCGTAATAGGCGTCGTCCAGCTTCAGGTACTTGACCCCGCTACCCTCGGAGCCATCTCCGTACACCAGAAACTCGCGTTTGACGCCGTTGATCACTTCGGCTGCATGGTCGATGAAGGACTGGGGGTTATTCACCGCATCGGCAAGACGCGCCGAGTCCAGGAGGATGCTGGCGACCGTGGACTTGGCCAGGCCGGTCTTGGCCTGAACCTGGCCCACGAAATCCGGCATAACGTATTTCGCTTCAACGGCCTGGGTGCGAAAACCCGTCTGCGTGCCCGTGACGCCCGATTGGCCGATTGCGATGTCCGCCCGCGTAAGCGCCACCTTCGGCCGCTCGATGGCGGGCATCTTGTCCTTGATGCGTTTCGCCGCCTTGGTAGTCAACTCGGCCGTACTGTAGTGGACACGGTAGCGCGTGCGTGAGCGTATCTTCTCCCACAGTTCCAGAAAGCGGCTGTCCGTGTCGTAGCCCTTCTTGAGCCGTATGGTCACCTTCTCGCGCTCGTTCTGCACCATCTCGCGCTTGAACTTCACACCGGCATCCACCATTTCGGTCTGCAACTGGTTGGCGAAGTCCTCGTAGCTCTCATTGGCGATCACCGTCAGGCGGTTTATCGCCCGATCACGCACGCGTTCGCCGTTCTCGTTGACGCACAGGCGCAGCCCCCGGCCGATCTCCTGGCGCTTCTTGATGTCGGAACTCGATTCGGCGAGGGTGCATATTTGGAACACATTCGGGTTGTCCCAACCCTCGCGCAGCGCGGAATGGCTGAAAATGAACGCCAGCGGCTCGTTCAGATCCAATAACCGTTCCTTGTCCCGCATGATCAGCTCGAAGGTACTCGCCTCTGCATCGGCCTTGGTCTTGTTGGTCACCGTCTCGAAGGGTGAAACGGCGCGCTTGTCCTGGGAAAAATAGCCGTTGTGAACCTGCTCGGCGTCGTGCTCCATCAAGCCGGAAAAATCCGGATGCTGGCGGTACTGCTCGAAAATCTCCTCGAACCACTCCGCGAACTTTCCCTTACCGACCGAGCCGTCTTCTTCATAAACGCGATAGTTTGCCACCCGGTCGATAAAGAACACCGACAGCACCTTGATCCCCATGGGATGCAGCCGCAGCGCCTTTTCGAAATGCCGACGAACCGTCGCCTCGATCTGCATGCGCAGGATTGCATCCGTAAGGGCGCCATGTGGCTGCCCCAGGCGCACACGCACATCGTTGGCAAAGGTAACGAACCCTTCACTGGCATCGATCTCGTTGACGATAAAGCCGTCACGGTAAATTTCCCGCTTGTTGGAAAACTTCTCCGCGTAGAGATCGTCGCCGTTCTTGACCGTCACCTTCTTCTTGACCGGCCCGCTGGCTTCGTTCTTCCAGATGATCAGCTTGGCGGACACACTGCGCTTGCCGGTCTTGAAGCTGTCAATTTCCACATACGCCTGATTGGCGTCCTTCAGCTCGATGACCGAGTCCACGCCGATCTGCTTCACCAACCCCAGCTCGTAGGCCCGCACCGGGTCCAGCGAATGAATCAGGTTGTAGCTGTTGCGATGGGTCGCGGAGTAGCGCAGCGTGCACAGGGGGTTGAGCCGGGCAATGGCCTGCTTGCGTATATCGGTTTCCAGGTTTTGCGGCTCCTCCAGAATTACAACCGGGTTGGTCGCCTGAATGAATTCGATGGGCGCGACACCGGTTTCCCGCACCTGGTTGATCACATTCCCCTTGGACTTCTTGGCGCTCTTGCCTGTCCCGTTGCCGTTCACGCTCGAATCCTTGGCGAAGGCGTCGATATTGATCACCAGGATCTGGATGGCGTCGGACAGGGCAAAATTGCGCAGCTGGTTGACCCGGGTGGAGTCGTACACCATGAACTCAGTACGCTCATAGTCGTAGAGCGTCTGGAAGTGCTCCTTGGTGATTTGCAGGCTCTTCAGCACGCCCTCGCGGATCGCCACCGACGGCACCACGATAACGAACTTCCGAAAGCCGTAGGTCTTGGCCAGCTCGTGAATGGTGCGCAGGTAGACATAGGTTTTGCCCGTGCCGGTCTCCATCTCCACGGTAAAGTTGGGAAAGGCACCAATGGTCACCCCCTCCTCCAACTTCATCGTCTCCAGCGTCTCGGACGGATCAATCCCGTGCGCCTTCTGCACCCCGTGCAGATTCTCCAACCACTGCTCATCGGTAATGACCCGGTGATTGGCCACCCCAACTTCCGTCAGCTTCAGGCTGGAGAGCGCATCATCCCGCGTCACCGCACTCTGCGAGGCATCCGGCTGGCCATCGAACAGATCCACAACCGCCTGAATGGCTTCGATCTGGTAATCCTGATTGGCGTCGAATTTAAGCTTCATCGGGCCGCCCTTACAGACAAGTGAACTTGATGCCCGCGTCGCGGCATTGCAGGTCCAGGTTGGTCTTCAGCGTGTCCGAATCGTGAAACACCCCGTCGATGGCGATGATCTCGCGGGGCTTCATGTCCACCAATGGCTGAATCATGGCTTCGCTAAACTGTTCGAGTACGAACAGCATCTTGCGACCATGGATAGCAAACACTTTGCCGCCTTCTACTTCCAGCGTTTCGACGGGCGTGGTCAGCTCCTGGCCGAATTTCAGCAACAGCTCGTAGAGTATGTCCTCCACCTGCGCGCCGTCCTTTTCGGACTTGGCGAACATCTGCATCTGCTCCGCAAGCTCCTCGGGCGTCTCGATGCCGTCACCACGCCATTGTTTGAAGCTGGAGGGCCCAAGCAAGAACGATTTAAATCCGGTTACGTAAGTTTCTGGTGTAGCTAAGTCCCGCGATTCCTGCTCCCGCGCAATAACCCGAGCCATGCGCTCGCGCGCAATCTCAGCAATCGTAGAATACCCTGCTTGAGCCGCCTCGCTACCGTCGCCAACCCTCTCCGGTAATTGCACCAGGATTGCGCGGCGGTTAATACCGTTACGAGCATTCAAACGGGATACCGCGTCAAAGCTAGACGCCGACCCCGCAAAAAAATCCAAAAAGATGTCTTGATCGTTAAGAACTTGTTCCGCGATTTGTAGAATCAGCTCTGACGGTTTCGGAAATGGAAAAACCTCCGAACCAAAAAGGTCTCGCATCTCTTGTGTTCCATCAGCAGTATGTACTCCATCAATAATGGTGCGAAAGGAAATAAACTCTGACTGCATCTCGCTACGGAACTTCTTCTCGCGGGGACGACCATCGTCCTTCGTCGGGAAAAGTACGCGCCCCTCTGCAATCAACTCTTCCATTTTTGCCTTAGAATACCTCCACCCGGTCGCCGGATTCGGCGGAAATCGCCTCCCAGTTACCGGTTCGACAATATCGTAGTGAAGGTTTGGGCGTAGATCGCGCGTTGCTAATCCGAGCATACTTCGGCTCATCCACGGACCGCGAGGGTCTGAGTCCGGGTTACTAAACTTAGATTCGTCCCGCTCCACGCCGCGCAGCGCGAAGTCGGGCGTTCGCGAATATGCAACGATGTATTCGTGATCGGTTGATACGTTGGTCGTTGCTCTCGCATCTGTAAACTGCCTAGCCTTCCAGACAAACTGAGCAACGAAGTTTTCCTCTCCGAATACTTCATTCATCAGGCACCGAAGGTTATGGACCTCGTTGTCATCGCATGAAATGAAAGTTACTCCATCCTCCCTTAAGAGGTTTCGTGCGATATACAGCCGCGGCAACATCATCGACAGCCAGTTGCTGTGATAGTGACCGTTCTCCTTGCTGTTCTTCCGGTAGAAACCCTCGCGCATCAGCGTGCCATCGTCGGACAGTTCGTTGATACGCCGCAGGTACTCTTCCTTGCTCTCCTGGAAGCGGTCCGGGTAGATGAAGCTGTCGGAACCGGTGTTGTAGGGCGGGTCGATGTAGATGAGTTTGACCTTGCCGAAGTACGCCTTTTGCAAAACCTTGAGCACTTCCAGGTTCTCGCCCTCAATGAAGACGTGTTGCGCCTCGTCGAAATTCACCGATTTGTCACGCTCGGGCCGCAGCGTGGCGGTGGAGGGGGATTGCAGCACCTTGTAGGCGGCGCTCTTGCCGGCCCAGTTCAGGGCATAGCGTTCGCCCCCGTCAATCACGGCCTCTTCGCCCAGGGCGCGCTTGAGCGCGGCCACGTCCAAGCGGCCCTCGGAGAAGGCTTCGGGCACCAGCGCGGCCAGTTGTTCGCGACGCTCGTCGGCGGGGTTGGGAGATTGGGCGATGGTCTTGGTTTCGTCGGTCATTGTTTATCCCGCAAAGCGTTTAGGGGTCGCGCAGCCTTCTACTTCATTTGCCGCCGTCGGCGGGCTTTTTGTCCTCATCGAACAAAGCCCCCTGCTCGGGAATCGCGATCCCGTTGCGCCCGCAATAATCCCGGATCAGAACCTCCACCATATTGGCGATGGAGCGGTGTTCCCGATTCGCGGCCGTGCGCAGCGCCTCTTTTAGCCCCGGCTCGATGCGGAAGGTCAGGGTCGTGGTCTTGGCGGTGGCCATTTTTCGCCCTCGGATGGGTAGACTGAGAATGTACTGCAATGTACAGTAAAATCCAGCATAATCCAATGGGTGTGGCCACAACCCGCAGGAGGCGTCCCGATGACCCGGCATTACTCGACCCGCAGCTTCTTCCGGCAGGTGCCCAATGCCCTGCTGGCCCGGTACTTCCAGGGCCGAAGGCTTTTGGCCGACCTGGACTTTAGCGCCATGAAGGAAACCAAGCTGGACGCCCTCTTCAACGCCTGGCTGGCCCTGCCCGAGGATGAGCGCAAGGCCATGGATGCCGAGTTCCAGGACATCTTCGAGCTGAGCTGCGAGAAGGGTTTCCGCGCCATCATCGACGAGGCGCGCTGGCAGATGCAGGCGGAGCCGGACCAGCTAACGGATTTCATCGAAACCCTGTCGGCGCTGCCCAACCACTACCACCGGGCGATGGTGACCTACCTGGACCACGGCGAATGCTGGAAGGGGGCCACTCGTTTCTATCACGCCGACACCTTACCCTACTGGCGCAAGCGCAAGAACATGGGCCACAAGCCGGCGGCAGTGGACGAGGCCAGCCTCCGCCAACTGGCCGACCAGATCCGCACCTACTTCCATCACACCGAGGGTCGGGGCAACAACTGCGTGGTAGAGCCCTATCGCCGGGGCGAACTAGACTACTTCTTCGCCTATCCCGAGGACTACTCCCAGCAAAGCATCGAGTGGGTGGACGGGGAATTTGGCCGCCGCCCGC
>DASQZM010000028.1:0-9695 GCA_035638695.1 Gammaproteobacteria bacterium
CACCCCGGTGCCGGTCGATGTAGGCGTTTACGACTTCAGTTTGCGGTCGAGCTCCGCCTGGGCGAAAAAAGCGCTGGCCGTGCGCAGGATCTCGTTGGCCCGGCGCAGCTCCTTGTTCTCGCGCTCCAGCGCCTTGATGCGTTCGCGCTCGGCGGTGGTCAGGCCCTCGCGCCGGCCGCTGTCGATCTCGGCACGCTTGACCCACCCCAGCAGGGTCTGCGGCACGCAGCCGATCTTCGGGGCAATCGACTCCACGGCCGCCCATGCGGGCAGGGGTCGGACCGTCGCAACCATTTGCTCCGAAGGCACATATTTCCAGCTTTTAGGCTGAAATGGCGCTTAGACCGCTAATTCCAGCCCCGTAAATCACGCTCTAAGGACGGAGCCATGCCACGCACCAACCGCCACGCCCTGCCCGGCCTTCTCTGGCACATCACCCACCGCTGCCACCGGCGCCGGTTCCTGCTCCGCTTTTCCCGGGACCGGCGCTGCTGGCAGTACTGGCTGCGGGAGAGCAACTTCGATGCTGAGATGCGCTGCCTCAGAGCGACGCCCGGCTCTTACCTGGCCAATTCTGTCGGCACAGTTGGCCCTTTACGGCCGGAAACAGCCCTCCATGCGGGTTCTAACCTTTTCTAATCAAACCATTGCGGCGGTCCGACCGCGATCAGCAGTCGTCCCGTTTCACCTGATTGCCGAAGGCGGTAGCTGACTGGAAATGCGAAGCCCCGGGCTGCGATGGCTGGCCGATGGCGATGCGATGCTGCTGCCGTGCGGCGACGAGCACGGCTTGCGTGGACGGGAAGACGCCGAGTATGTACCGCTGGGAGAGTTGCTACCGCCGCCGCCCTGGAACGACGTGCCGGTGGTACGACATGGCGGTAACGGAGCGGTTACGCACATCGTTTGCGGCTTTCTTCAGTGCGACGAATTGTCTTTTGCTCCCATCCTTCGCCACCTGCCCCGCCTCGTCCACGTCAGTCCGGGTACGGCGCGAGACAACGGCTAGCTCGCCAATAGCATTCGGCACACCGCCGACGAGGTGCTGCATTCCCGCCCCGGCTCCCAGTCCATGCTGTCCCGCCTGACGGAGTTGATGTTCGTGGAGATTCTTCGCGAACACATGCGGACGCTGTCAATCGATGCGGTTGGCTGGTTCGCCGCCGCCAACGATCCGTTGGTCGGATCGGCACTCAAGTACCTTCACACGGCGCCACTGGAAGACTGGAGCGTGCAACGGCTAGCGAAGAAAGTGGGCACATCACGGACGGTGCTGTCGGGGCGATTCAAGCTCCTGCTCGGGCAGCCGCCCATCCAGTACTTGATGCGCTGGCGCTTGCAGCTTGCGGCGCATCAGCTCAAGACCACCGACACACCGGTCAAGACGATAGGCGGCCGGATCGGCTACGACTCGGAAGCGGTCTTTAGCCGCTCATTCAAGCGGTATTACGGTTCGCCGCCGACGGATTGGCGCAGGGATCAACGTGCCGCCAACTCAGCGCGCTCCGTGTAGCGCCCACGGCGCGGAAACCGAGACTCGCATCGGGTAACCCAGAGCAGTCGCTGCGCATCCCCGTCCGGTCCTGGACATCAGAAATGCCGTCATGGCGACAGAACAAAGCCGGCCTTTGCTGGAATCACTCACTCCATCCGAAGTGGCCCGGATCAAGCAATGTGGGCTTGAAGTCTGGATGGCTGTCTCTTACCGTCGCCACGGTGTGGGCAAAAGTCACTGCCCGGAGTAAGTCCTCGTCCACTGGCAGGCTCGACCGGCGCATCTCGCTATAGACAGCACGAAGTTTCCGTTGGGCGCGTCCCGCGATCCCGATCGGAACGTGTTCGAGTTCTTCGTTGACGATTCCTGTTAGCTCCTTCGCATCCATCGCACAGAAACCTTGCGTCGTGCTTCCAGGAAGCCTACTGAAGCCAACCATTGGCTGTTACGTATTTGAAGCACGTACGTCGCCCCTTCGGCACGCCTGCACGCATTAACACATATGGACCGGTTGGCGCCGGTGAGCGCCGCTAGTTAGCGCCGAAGTAACCGCGCTGGGCAGTTCATGCCTGGCGATACGGACACGGCTCCATGCATCGAAGGGTGGATCGTGCCTTGACGCTTTCCCGATCAGAACCTATATGTCATGTGAACGAATACTGAGCACGAACCCAGCACGCTCGCTCGTGGCACAAGAAAGGGGCTCCTCCACCAACGGGGAGGTACCGTCAAGAAACAATCCTGCCGCCTGCGCCGGGGAAGGCCGATAACCGATTGAGGTCGGTCTGAACTCTCTCGCCGGGTTTCCTGTACAAGCCCATACCAACAAAGGAGAGTGGGCCATGGAGCGCTTCATCCCGAGCCGCGGGCCGTCCGTCGCCAGTCTCATCCGCCACCGCCTTGGACGCCTGTGCCTGGGGGGTTCCCTGATCGCCTCCTTCGGCCTTTTGGTGCTACCCCCAATGGCGCAGGCGACGGCTGTGACCTCGCCGTATTATCCGGGGATCACCTGCCAGGTCGAGCAGGTCCCCATGCGCGATGGCACCCTCCTGACGACCTATGTCTACATCCCCGATGGCGGCGGCAAGTACCCCGTGATCATGGAGCGTAATCCGTACGGGCGGCTGTACGGGGGGGACGCGTGCTTCAATGGCGTCAGCGGGTTGATGGCCGCCTATGCCGAGCATGGCTACGTCGGCATCGATCAGGACGTGCGGGGCACCTACACCTCGGGCGGGACCTACGATCCGGTCGTCCAGGAAGGCACGGACGGGTACGACGCGGTCGAGTGGGCGGCGAGTCAGCCCTGGTCGACGGGCAAGGTCGGAATGACCGGCTCCTCGTATCTGGCCATCACCCAGTGGCAGGTCGCCGCCCTGCACCCACCGCATCTGGCTGCGATCGCGCCCAACATCATGGGCTCGGACTACCACGACAACAACGTGTACGTGAATGCCGTACCAAACCTCTGGCTGATGATGAGCTGGCCGGCGGAGACAATCGTGCCGGATCAGATCGTGCGCACCGAAGGCGCGAAGGGGATGCCGCCGGACCAGATCGCCCAGGACGTTTCCCAGTGGTATACGCTCGTCAACCAGGAGATGCGCTCGTCCTGGGTCTGGGATCTGCCGCTGACCAGCTTTACCCTGTTCCAGCAGTACGCTCCGATCTACTACCGGTGGCTCGCCCATCCCAGCTATGGCCCGTCCTGGGCCCAGATCGACACGTCCAAGCATTACTCCGACATCCGGGTGCCGGCTCTGGTCAGCGGAGACTGGTACGACCCGTTCCAGGTGGGAACCATCCAGGACTACGAGAGCATGCGTGCCCAGGGTGGTACCACCGGGGCCCGCGAGGGAACACACCTGATCATGGGCGCCTACGGCCACCCCGGCGACAGCGGCACCCCGACCTTCGGTGACGACACGCCGGATCCCTCGATCCAGATGGCCTTCTTCGCGCACTACCTCAAGGGCGTGGACAACGGCTACCAGGACAGCCCCCGGGTCCACCTGTACGTGCTGGTGCCGCCGAACAGCGGGAACAAGGGCAGCGGATTCTGGATCACCGGAAGCAGCTACCCCCTGCCAGGCACGCATACGGTGCGCTATTACCTGCACAGCGACGGCCACGCCAACACCCGCTTCGGGGACGGCCGGCTCTCGACCTCCGAGCATCCGGGAGAAGGTCAGGAAGTTCCTCGCCAGGGCCCGACTGAGGCGGTCGACCATTTCACCTACGATCCCAGCGACCCGGTACCAACCACGGGCGGAAACATGTGCTGTGACACCGCGCTGCTGCCGGCCGGGGCGCAGAACCAGAACACCGTGGAAGAGCGCAGCGACGTCCTCGTTTACACCAGCGCACCGCTGGAGCATGATGTGGCGGTGATCGGGATCGTGAACGCGGCCTTCTGGGCGGCCAGCTCCGCCCGGGACACCGACTTCACGGTCAAGCTGGTGGACGTGCATCCGGACGGGCTGACACACAACGTGCTGGATCGCATCGTGCGGGCCCGCTACCGGCACGGCTCCCAGTCGCCGCCGGCGTTGATCGTCCCGCACAAGCCATACCACTACACGCTGGAGCTCGGGAACACGGCGACGATATTCCGGGCCGGGCACCGGATCCGGGTGGAGATCTCCTCGTCAAACTTCCCGCACTTCGCACGCAACCTGAACACGGGGCTCAACAACAACGACACCAGCGAGATGCGGATCGCCCGCCAGACGCTATTCCACGATCCGGGGCACCCGTCCTATATCAGCCTACCGGCGGATCCCAGCGTCCATGCACCTGGCGATTGAGGTTGGGCCAATCGGGTGAGGCAGATCGACCAAGGAAAGGGGCTATCGACGGCGAGCAGGGGAACGGGGCATAACGAGCGCCGGATGATACGACCACCGTTTCGTGGTCGTCCCTGTTCGGGTGACGCGTCGGCACTTCAGGGTCCGGGGCGCCGCCACCCAACGGTTGGGCCCCGGACCCTTGCCGCGCTGATCGCTCTCGCGCTCGTGTGTGGCTGGGGCTCGGCCTCCGCCCGCCCGCGGTTGGCAGGCAGCCGACCATTCCGGGTCTCCCTCAGTGGGGGTGCTCTGGACCAGCACTACGCCGAGTACCCGTCCGGCCTTCCGAATGCATCGACGCTTCCGAATCCGCTAGACACGGAATCCGGCACCCTGCCTCTGCTGCGCCTCGCGTTTGCCTTCACACCGCGGGCCGTACCGTTGTGGGTCCAGGTCCGCTACGACTACGCTGAAGGCGACACCATCTACGACGGGCACACTCAGGCCCTCGTGGACGTCGCCACCACCACGCAGAACCGGATGGACGATGCCCGCGCACGTTTGGGTTGCGTGGTGAATATCGCGACTGATCTGGCCGTGGTCCCGTTCCTCGAAGGTGGCTGGCACGCCTGGGATCGCCAGATCGGGGCGGGAACGCCTCTATACACGCATGAGAGTTACGCGCATTGGTATCGCGGTGTCGGGGCGCAGCTGCGTTACCGCTCGGGCCTGGCCTGGCGCTTGGTTCTGGACCTGGATGGCGGAAGAACGGTCGATGCACAGATCTCCGGCAACGGCCCGCTGTTCTACTTCCGGGCCCCCCTCGGAGCCGCCGCGTACTACGGCGCCTCTATAGGGGTGGACCGCGCTTTCACGGGTCCCTGGCACCTGCGCGGCGAGCTTTCCTGGACACGGTTCACCTACGGCGCTTCCCCTAGCGTCGCGACTAACGATCCGAACGTGCATGTCGTGGAACCGGAAAGTAGCACTCGACGGCTCGGCTTCTCGCTGGGGCTCGCCTACGCGTTCTGAAGCCGATGGCCACTCCGCGTCCTCCCGCATGGTATACAGTGGAATAGCTGGTGGAACGCGGTTGTCGATCGCCCAAAGGCAGCGGTCACCTGCACCGCCGAACGGGCTTCAGTCGGCCTGTACTGGGATCACCCAGTCCATCGGAAGTCGCCCGGATCGAGGAGTTCGGGTTCGAAGCCGGGGGAGGACTCCCGCACCATCGTCACTGCCTCCGCGAAGGACTTGGCGCGCGGTACCGCTTCGTCCTTTGCCAGTTCGGCAACCCGAAGGGCGTTGTAGGTTATCTGAAGCTCGCTTTGTGGGCTTCCTGCGGTTCCCCGTGGGATGTGCTTGAACTCGTTGTTCACCAGATCTCGCAATGCGTGTGCATTCTTCTCCGGTAGGAAGAGGTGCCCCGTTTTCGCTTATCCGAGGGGTAACTCAGTGACACCGTGCGGTCGAGTGACCATCCCGTAATGGCTTCCCGGCCAGGCGCTGGAGCAGGCATCAGCCATCCGCGCGTCGAGGCGCGGGCGGACCGGCAACGACGTTCCACCACGAGTGGTCGGGGCCCACCGCGCAGGCGCTGTTGCGCCTGCAGGCGCGCACCGGCCGGCATCTTGGGTTCTCCATCGAGTACCGACCGGGCCGGTTCTGGCTCGATGAGCGCCTCGTCGGCGGGGCAACGGATCCGGACGAATGCGTGGCTGCACCAGCTGGTCACAAGGCGCCGGCTGGCATTTCCAAGCGCCGCGCGCCGCACCGGACGCAGCCGGGGTGACCCGCACCCGTCCTGCCCGCCTCGACCCCGGCGGCGGACCCCACTACGGGAAGCTCAGTTTGGTTGTTCGATTTGCCGTTACCGTCGCGTTGTGCGGCGACGAGAAGCTCACTCCGGGGTCCGCCTGGTCCGGATTGTCCTGGGCCGCATCGCAGGTGAACGCCACCGTGTAGTCGCCGGCCGACAGGAAAGCGGCCTTGTATCTGTACTTTCCCGACTGACTGTCCAGCTTGACCGGCGCCACGAGCAGGGGCTGGGTCGAGCCGCTGCCACCCAAGTCCGTCGGGGCCACATTCGAGCCGCTGTAGACGTAGACGGCGGGTGTGCAGCCCGAGCCGCCAGGGTTCAAGCTCGTGCCGACAGTGCCTGAAATCGCGCCGGCCCGGGAATTGTCGACGATGCGCAGGACCGGCTTGAGGGAAAAGTAGGTACTGCCGTTCTGCGGCGCCACGACAGACTTGTGGAGCTGGAAGTCCACCGTGAAGCTGGCTGTGCCGCCGACCGGCACGTCGAAGCCCTTGACCAGCTTCAGGCCCGTCTGTGCTCCACTCGGGATGCGCAGGGGAAAGGTGCCAGTGGCATTCTTCAGGTAACAGGGATCCGCGTTGCCGGAAGGCGCGCTCACCGATTCGCAGTCCACGCCGAGCCGCATCCACTCGTAGTGGCCCGCTGGGACCTGTCGGTCCTGAAACAGCGGCAGGCTCTTCCCGTCCTGGTACTGCATGAGGTCGATCTGCTGCGGTTTCGACAGCGTGAAGGTCTGCGCCGGGCCACTGGCAGGCTTGATCTCGATGCTACTGAACTGGATGACGACGCTGCTGGCGCTGTCCACCGGCGCGTCGGTGACGGCCACACTCATTGTCCCGGTTCCGCCGGTGCCGCCGGAGTTGCAGCCGGCAAGCGCAAACGTGGCGAGCAACACGATACTTGCAGCAATCCCCTTCGTCATGTTCCTCCTCCCGGCGCTGGTGCTGACGCCCTGTCAGGTGCAAACGAACCCGTCGCCGGCGCCGTGCGCGTTCTCCTGACACGCATTAGAGCGACGCATTGTTCCCAGCGTCGGGGTGGGACCGGAATCCGCGACCGGGGAACTCGTGGGGAATATTTTGGGGAACAAGGGGCGTACTCGAGCGCATTGTTGCACTATAGCTAATTGATTTCTCTACTCTACGGTACGCTGAAATACGCCCCGGGAAGGTAGATCTCCCGCTACCACCGCGCAATCGCCTCCGGGCTCCTCTGATAGGCCCGCTGCGGCAGCTTCTGTGGCGTCAGGTTTCGCTCGGCCAGGATCGTGCCCACCGTGGTGATGCTCACCCCGATCCCGAAGCGCTCCCGGATCAGATCGCGCACGATCCGCCGCATCCACAGCCCGAAATCAAAGCCGTACCGGATAAGCGCGGGATCGTCTTCCTGGACCAGCGGACCGGCCGCGGCCACTGGCCGCGGCCGGTCTCGGTTGGCCTCTGACTGCTTCTGCACGCGGCGCGGACAGTTGCAGTGACGCTGGAGTGAATGGTGCGCCGGCCCCTCATTCGGAATTCAGCTGTTCCCTCAGCACCCGCCGGTTCAATTTTCCAACGGCGGTCTTGGGAACGGCATCGACGAACACCACCCGGCGGGGCTTCTTGTAGGACGCCACCCGCTCGGCGACGAATGCGATCAGTTCGTCCTCCGTCACTCCCTGTCCCGGCTTCAGAACCACCGCCGCGGTGACAGCTTCCAGCCACTTCGGATCCTTCACCCCGACCACAGCGCATTCCGCAACCGCCGGGTACGCCGCGATCACATCCTCGATCTCGCGCGGATACACGTTGTAACCGCCGGTGATGATCATGTCCGAGGTCCGATCCTTGAGATGCAGGAACCCCCTTTCGTCAAACCGGGCCACATCCCGGGTCCGTAGCCAGCCGTCCTCCAGGAACATCTCGGCGTTGAGCTCCGGGGCATTGAAATAACCCGCCATCATCGACGGCCCCCGCACGGCGATCTCGCCCGGCTCGCCGGCAGGCACGTCGTTGCCCTGGTCATCCACCAGGCGAATCTCCACATCCACCGACGGTTTGCCGCAGGCCCCCAATAGCGCGTCCTCATGGTCCTCGGGCCGCAACACCGCGATGGTCAGCGGGCATTCCGTCTGGCCGTAGTACTGCCAGAACCGCTCTCGCCCCCACAGCGCCATCGCCTGCTCGATCACCGGCCGCGGCATGGGCGAGGCGCCGTAGATCACTTGGCGAAGGGACGAGACATCGGTCCGCTCGAAATTCGGGTGCCCGAGCAGCATCTGCAGCATCGTCGGGACCATGTTCACCGCCGTAATGCGCTCGCGTTCGATCCGTTCGAGGAAGGCCCCCGGCGCGAACGCCGGCATGATCACCGTGCGCGCGCCGCGCAGCCAGAACGGCAGCACGAACACGCCGCTGGCGTGGATCAGCGAAGCCGCGTGGAGCATGGCGTCGTCCTGCTGCACATCCATCAGATTCAAAAGCACGTTCCTGCAGATACCCGCGTAGGAAGCCTGAGTGTGCTGGGCCGCCTTGAGGGTGCCGGTAGTACCGGAGGTGAACAGCGTCAATACCACGTCCTCGGGCGCGACCTCGATTTGGGGCGGGTGCACGTCCTGCCCGGCCAGCTCGGCCAGCAAATCCCGGCCGCCCCCGACGGTGGCGCCCAGGCCGTGGCACACCAATCCCGGCAGCGCGGCCCGGAGTTCCTCGGCGCGGTCCCGCAGGTCGGCACCGAAAACCAGAACGGCGCAATCCGTCTCTTGCAGCATCCTGACGTGCTCCGGCACAGACAAGCGCGCGTTCAACGGCACCCGGTTGATGCCGGCCCGCACACAGGCGAAATCCACCGGCACGCTGTAGAGCCCATTGCTCAGCAGCAGCGCGACCCGGGCCCCCTGCCCCGCGCCCAGTGAATGCAGTGCGTTGGCAAGTTGGGCGCTCAGACGATCGACCTCGGCAAACGTCATCGACTGCTCGCCGAAGGCGATGGCGGTACGCTCCGGATAATGACGCGCGCCGCGGTTGATGAGATCCAGATAGGTGGTACTCACTATTTACCTCTCAAAGCGGAAATGGGCCCCGGCAGTTGGACAGGGCGATAAGGGTACTTCCGGTTAGGCGGCCCTCCGTTGGCCGGGGGATTCATAGTGCAGCGCATCGGGTATTGTTCGCGCCAGCGACTGGTGTCGCCGCCGGGCGTTGAAGAAGTCCATCTACCACGAGATGCCGGCCCTGGCCTGCAAGAGAGTCTTGTAGGCCTTGAGATAGACCTCCTCGTACTTGAGGCTGCGCCACAGCCGCTCAAGGAAGACGTTGTCGACCCAGCGGCCCTTGCCGTTGGCAGTTGCCAACACCACGGTCAACAAGCGCCAACAGTTGTCGACATGTGAACCGCCTGTAACGCTCCGTGACGACGCCGCCCTGATGGTCATCGACCTGCAGCAGACCATGGATGATCCCGCCCGGGGCAAGCACAACAATCCGCGTGTGGAGGAAACCATCGGCCGCCTGCTGGCAGCGTGGCGGGAGTCCGGGAGGCCGGTGATCCACGTCCGCCACGTCTCCGAGGATCCCGGTTCGGTCTACGGACCGGCGCACAACTGCTCGCAGTTCAA
>DASQZM010000029.1:0-11954 GCA_035638695.1 Gammaproteobacteria bacterium
AAGCGCGTAAATCGTTCGCGCCCCGCTGCTGTCCGGTGGGGGATTTTGACCCGGCCACGGATGGGGGAATTTAAGGTGGCCGCCGGGGTTCCCTGAAAGTTCGTGCAGCCGAAGCCCTGGTAAATCCATATCCTTGCCATCGGATGCTGCATTCAATCGACCGAGAATAAGCCGAAGCCTCTTTGCATGAGCGGCCTGAATCCCTGCGGTGCTCCCGGACTTGAAGAATTTGGCCAAGCCCTTGTGTTTGAAGCTTCGAATCACTTCTTGAGTGTACCCTGTAACGTATCAGGTATCAATCTGCATAACGCTTGAACTCAGGGACGTTTGAGGCGGCGGCCGTTTTTGCGGTCGCAAAAATGGGCGACCGGTCAAACGTCCCCCTGCAGCGATTTGTGTACAGCCGATTAGCGCGGGCCGGTGCCGGATTTACGTGGGCTGTGGGGCCGCAAATCGCCTTGCAATACGGTCGCGGTATCACCTTGATGGTTGGCCCAATGACCTCTACTCTAGCGTCGCCTGCCTGACAGGTGACATCACCCGCAAGCTTAGCCTGGATAGAGGCTCAAGTACCGTCCACACTGATCGGGCCAGGCTTCTGGTCTAGCGGTTTGACCTTCCGAAGCCATGCCACGCACCAGGGACGACATCCGTCGAGAAATCGCCCGCGAGGAGGCCCGGCTCGCCGAGATCGACCGCGCTCGGGAAGAAGTCACGAGCCGGATCGTCGCGCTGAAGCGCGACCTCGGCGCGACCCGGAGCTCCGAACCGCTCCTATTGGAGGGGGCACGGGAGCGCGGCGCGGTGCCGAAGACAGCCCGGCGGAAGGTGGAGCTATTTCAATCTCTTTTCGGGGGCCGCCCGGACGTCTTCGCAACACGGTTTGTGAGCAGGAAGACCGGCCGGTCCGGGTATTCCCCGGCTTGTTCCAATAAGTGGGAGCCAGGAATCTGTCCGCTCAGAACCGGCGGCAAGTGCGGCGAGTGCGCGAATCAGGCGTTCCTCCCGCTAAGCGACAGGGTCGTTCTCGAGCACCTGCAGGGTCGACATGTCGTGGGCGTGTACCCGCTTCTGGCGGACGAACGTTGCTGGTTCCTGGCAGCGGACTTTGACAAGAGCGTGTGGAAGGATGACGTGACGGCGTTTCGAGAGACGTGTGAAAGCCTCGGCGTGCCGGTCGCGATCGAGCGCTCGCGATCCGGCGACGGAGCCCATGCATGGTTCTTCTTCGAGACGCCGGTGGCGGCAAATGTCGCGCGTGCGATGGGATGCTACCTGCTCACGGAGACGATGAACCGGCGCCATCAACTCAGCATGGAGTCCTACGACCGACTGTTCCCGAATCAGAACACGATGCCGCAGGGCGGCTTCGGTAACCTCATCGCACTGCCGCTACAGTATGAGCCCAGGCGGGAAGGAAACAGCGTCTTTGTTGACGGCAGCTTCACGCCCTACAAAGATCAGTGGGCGTTCCTCGCCGCCGTGCCGAGAATCGAAGCCACCGTTGTTGAGGATATCGCCGAGGAAGCCACGCGGACCGGCCAGATCCTCGGTGTCCGGTCGGCTGATCCCGCCGACGTCGACACTGCGAAGCCCTGGGCACGGCCGCCCTCGGGACGGCGTGCGATACGAGGCGTGTCGGAGCCGATACCGCGGGAAATCCGGGGCGTGCTGGCCCAGCGCCTGTTCATAGAGAAGATGGGTCTGCCCTCTGGGCTCATCGCCCAACTGAAGCGGCTTGGCGCCTTTCAGAATCCGGAGTTCTACAAGAAGCAGCAGATGCGCTTGTCGACGGTGCTCACGCCACGCGTGATCTCGTGCGTTGAAGAGCTTCCGCTGTTCCTGGCCGTGCCGCGCGGATGCGTGGCCGATGCCCGAAGCCTGATCGCCGACTGCGGCGCTACGCTTGAGATCGAGGATCAGCGGGAGGCCGGCATCGCAGTGGATGCCGCCTTCAAGGGCGAACTGACGGCGCTTCAGAGTGCGGCGGCACGAGCCATGCTTGCCCACGACGCGGGCGTGTTTGTCGGGCCGCCGGGTATCGGGAAAACGGTGCTCGGTACGTACCTGATTGCACAGCGGGCCCGTAGCACACTGATCCTCGTCCACCGAAAGCCGCTGCTCGAACAATGGATCGCCCAGATTGCGCTGTTCCTCGGGTTGGCGGGGAAGGAGATCGGGCAGATCGGTGGTGGCAAACGCCGGCCCAACGGGCGGCTCGACGTCGCGATGATTCAAAGTCTGGTGCGCAAGGGCGTCGTCGACGATCTGGTTGCGGGATACGGACACGTGATCGTTGACGAATGTCACCACATTCCGGCTGTGTCCTTCGAGCGGGTGTTGTCCGAGGTGAAGGCGCGGTTCGTTGTGGGCTTGACCGCCACCCCTCAGCGTCGGGATGGACATCATCCGATCATCGAGATGCAACTGGGCCCCGTCCGCTATAGAGCCGATGTGAAGAGTCAAGCGGCGAACCGGACCTTCGAGCACAAGCTCATCGTGCGCGAGACGCCATTCCGGTTGATGGAGACTCACGCGGATGCCGGCATCCAGGAGATCTACGGTGCGTTGTCGCGGGATGCCAGTCGCAATCGGCGCATCCTCGATGATGTCATGGCAGTGCTTGCGGAGGGCAGGTCACCCATCCTCCTGAGCGAGCGCAAGGATCATGTGGAGTACTTTGAGGAAGCGTTGCGCGGCCTGGTCCGTCACATTGTTGTCCTGCGCGGCGGCATGAGTGCGAAGCAGCGTCGTGAGGCTGCGGCGCAACTGTCCGAGATACCCGATGACGAGGAGCGCTTGATTCTGGCAACGGGCCGCTACATCGGTGAGGGCTTTGACGACGCCAGGCTGGATACGCTTTTCCTGACGATGCCGGTCTCCTGGAAGGGTACGCTGATCCAGTACTGCGGCCGGCTGAATCGTCATCATCCGCGCAAGAGGGAGGTGCGGATCTACGACTACGTCGACCGGGAGGTTCCGATGTTGGTGCGAATGTTTGGGAAGCGCTTGCGGACCTATCAGGCGATCGGGTATAGGCGGGAGGAGTAGTTTCACGGGATGTCCGGCATCTGCATCCGGGAAGTCGGCCAGCTCCGTTAGCAGCCTCACCCGGTCCGGCTCGAAGGGTATATCAGCCACCGCGTGTTTGATGGGTTAAACCCATCCAATATTGAGTTTGTTAAAAAGTAGCTTGCCAGGATTTTCAAGCCGGCCTATTTTGATGGCTATGACCCATCACAAAACACCACGACTAAAACCTCTGCTGGACAAAGTCCCGCCCGGCTTCCTGGTCGATACCGCGTGGCTCAAACGCAGTGAGGGCATCGATCCCAAATCCATCCACGAGTACGTCACTCGCGGGTGGCTGGAACGGGTCGTGCGAGGCGTCTACCGTCGTCCCCTCCCGCGGAACGTACGAGAGCCCGACGACGCGGCTTGGCAAGCGCCTCTCTTGTCCCTGCAGTGGATTCTGGGCAAGAACGTGCATCTGGGTGGCGAGAGCGCGCTCGATCTTGCGGGCTATGCCCATTTCCTCCCGCTTGGGAGCAGGCGTCGGGTTCATGTCTACGGCGATGTGCCTTCGTGGCTCAAACGCCTGCCGATCAAGGCGGAGTTTGTTGTCCACGGCCGCACACTGTTCGGAGACGATCCCACCGGAATCGTGGATTCGAGCCGAGACGGACAGTCCGGCGCCCAGGCGGTCAACGTCTGGCGATGGCCTATCAAGACATCGTCGCCGGAGCGCGCGATCCTCGAAGCGCTGGACGAGCTTCCCAACGACGCGAGTTTCCACACCCTCGACAAGGTGTTCGAGGGGCTCACCTCGTTACGGCCCAGGCTTCTCACGCAATTGCTGGTCGCGTGTCGAAGTGTGAAGGTCCGGCGTCTCTTCTTCGTTTTCGCCGACCGCCACCGGCATGCATGGCGCAAGCACATCGAGGCGTCAGAGATCGACCTGGGTTCCGGTCCCCGTGCACTGGTCAGGGGCGGCAAACTCCATCCGGTCTACCGGATCTACGTACCCGCCGATTTTGTGCCGGTATCCAAAGCGCACGATGCCAATGGATGACCGTTACCTCGAACAGGTGCGCCTGCTTGTCGATGTGCTTCCGCACCTCGCGAAAGAAGAAGTCTTTGCCCTGAAAGGCGGGACTGCGATCAACCTGTTCTACCGGGACATGCCGCGTCTGTCGGTCGATATCGACCTGACCTACGTGCCCATAGAAGATCGCGACGTCTCCCTAAAGCACATGGACGAGACACTCGAACGGATCATGGGAGGGATCACAGCGGCCGGACGGGCTCAGGCACGACGGATTGCCGGCGGCGGGACCAACGAGACACGCATCCTGGTGAGTGATGGACCGACACGAGTGAAGATCGAAACGTCGCCCGTCGCCCGCGGGACGGTGCTCCCGCCGCGAACCATGGTGACGTGCGACGCGGTCACGGACCGGTTCGGCTTCGCAGAGATGCCGGTGCTTGCGTTCGAAGACCTGTTCGGCGGAAAGCTTCATGCGGCTCTGGATCGTCAGCATCCGCGTGATCTGTTCGACATCAAACTGCTGTACGAGAACGAGGGGCTGACGGACGATTTGTTCCGTGTGTTCATGGTTTATGTGGCGAGCTCCGCTCGCCCGATGCATGAACTTCTGGCTCCGGGCACGCCACCATCGGAACATCTGTTCGACGCGGAATTTGCCGGGATGACGCGGGATCGCGTCACCAGGGATATGCTCGACGAAGCGCGGGCGCGTCTCCATTCAGATGTCCGGGAACGCCTGACCGGCAGGATCGCCGAATTTCTGCTTTCGGTTCACGATGCCAAGCCGGATTTCGAGCGGATCGGCCTGCCGGGGGCGGCCCGACTGCCGGCCGTACGCTGGAAGCGGTTCAATCTGGAGAAGCTCAAGCGCGAGAACGCCGAAAAACATGCGAAGCAGCGCAATGCGCTGGAGGCCCTCCTCGGGTGACAGCAAGGCGGGCAAAGGGCGTCTGGCACGGTTCTACGGGTGACTGACCGATCGGGAACAACGGTCCGGCAGCGAGAGCACGGTCTAAAAGTGCTGGCCACGAACGCAGGCGTCGTCTGCGACGCCGGTGATAAGAACGGCAAGTTCCTTGTCGACTTGGTGCGGGAGTCATCTGGCTGGGCTGCCGATGGACCACGACCTGGAAGAGGCCAGGGAGCGGCTGTATACCGCCAGGCGGCCGGGGGTATGGCCCCTTCCGTAGAGGGTGATTTTCCAAGCCGAGATTGGCGGTCCAAGGACCTGCTCGGCGGGAGGTTTCACGATATTGTGGGTCTGATCAGTAACGTGCAGAGGCCCGGCACCGTTCAGCTATTGATCCATACCCCGCGCGAAAGGGCGACGCGCATCATCTCCGTTCGCGAGGTGAGTCCGACAGAGGCGGAGCGGCATCATGCGCAAGCAATACGATTTCAGTAAGGGCCAGCGCGGTGCGGCAGTTGCCTCCAAAGGCAAGACCCGCATCACCATCATGCTGGACAACGAGGTGTGAACCGCCTCCCGGGTTTTGCGGAGGCTCCAACTCTTGAGAGAATGGAGCCATGAACAAGTCCAACAAGTTTTCGCCTGAGGTCCGCGAGCGTGCGGTGCGTATGGTCCAGGAGCAGGAGACAGCACTTGTCTGGGAAAATAAGTCGGTCCCCTTTTCGCTCGGACCCCGGATGCATTAGATGAAACCGCAGGGCTGGGGGTGATGTCTTTGTTGGGCGTACTCAGCGAACCAGGAAATTGACCCCAATCAGAACGAACAGCGCCCCGAGCACCCGTTGAAGCAGCCGGCGAGGTGCGCGATCAGCGAGCGCGACCCCTATAGCGCCGGATAACGCTCCCGTTACAAATATGCAGGCAGCGGGGGCCAGTTGCACGTGCCCGGCCATCGCGTAACGGCCGCCCTCCAGCCCGGTGAACAGCGCAATTGGGATTAGCGCGGTCTGCGAGGCCAGGCGCACTGGCAGTCGGCCGCCAAGCATCAGGGCGATCACGATCATGAAACCGGCCCCGACGGCGAAGAACCCGGAAACCCATCCGACCACCACGCCCATCGGCACCAAGCCGAACGCGCGTCGGCGAAAGTGATGCGGCTGCGGCGAGGGCGGCCCCGAGAAAAGCGGCTTCTTCCGAGTGCTCAACCAGAACATCCACGCCGCTTCCGCAAAGACGACGAGTCCGAGAATGAAGATCAGTTTGCGGCCGGGAAAGGCGAGCCCGAGTTGGGTGCCGAAATAGGCGCCGATCAGACCGGGGATCGCGAATGCCAGTCCTTCTTTCCAGTGTGCCGTGCCGCGCATCACCGCCCAGATAGCGAGGATCGCCGCGAGCACGGATATGGCGGTAGCGTTGGTGCCGAGGGCACCATGTTCCGACAGGCTGGTTCCGATCAGGATGATCGGCAGCCCGATCATGGGGCCGCCGGCGCCTACAAAGCCAAGGGCTGAACCGGCAATGAGCCCGGCCGCGAGGAACTATCCTGGTTCTGGCATATGGCTGGAACTGCCGTCGTGTCGATTGTCGCGTGATCGCCGAAAGGAACAGCACTGCCCCAGTCGCTCGGGACATTCAAGCCGCAGGACCGCCGAACATAGCTGCCGGTTCTAGGCGCGGTGCCGGCAGCCGTAGCCCAATCGGAGGTCCCAAATCGGTAATCGTCTTTTAGCCTGGAGGGCCACTAGACGGTGCGCAATTGCCCCGTGCGCGGCTGCAGGAGTTCCTCTCATATCTTGACCTGGATCCCCAGTTCGATCGACTTGCCCGCGGGGAGGCGGTAGTAGTCGATGGCGCGCTCGGAGTTGCGGGCCATGGCGGCAAAGATCCGCTTGCGCCAGGGCTTCATGCGGCCGTCGGCGCTGTCCACGACGGTGCTGGCACGGTCGGCGTAGTAAGCGATGTTGTCCAGGTTGAGGTCCGGGATCAGGCCGAAGGCCTGGCACAGGCGCAGCGCGGTGGCGATGTCCGGGGTCTGCATGAAGCCGTAGTAGACGTGCATGCGATAGAAGCCCGCCTTGAGCGGCTCCACCTCGAGCCGCTTCGCGGCGGGCACCCTGGGCACGTCGCGGGTGATCACCGTGAGCAGGATCACGCGCTCGTGCAGCACCTGGTTGAGCTTGAGGTGGTGCAGCAGGCCGCCCGGCGTGCCGGCGTCGGGGGCCGTCAGGAATACGCCGGTGCCGGGCACGCGCGTCGGTCCGTGCTGTTCGATGCTCTCCAGGAAATCCTCCAGCGGAACCGAGCGGGCACGTATGTTCGCCATCAGGATTTCGCGGCCGCTGTGCCAGGTCGTCATCAGGAACAGGGCCAGCGACGCCACCCCGAGGGGCACCCAGCCGCCGTCGAGCACCTTGAACAGGTTGGCGCCAAGGAATGCTCCGTCGACGGTCAGGAACAGCGCCACCGGGGCAATGGCCGCCGGCAGGGGCCAGCGCCAGCGGGAACGGATGACGACGAACAGCAGCACCGTGGTGAGCACCATTGTCGTGCTGACGGCGATGCCGTAGGCCGCGGCCAGGTTGCTGGACGAGCCGAAGCCGATCACCAGCGCGATGGTGGCGACCATCAGGATCCAGTTGATCACCGGCACGTAGATCTGCCCGAACTCCTCGGGGGAGGTCTGGACCACGTTCATGCGGGGGCTGTAGCCGAGCTGGATCGCCTGGCGGGCGAGCGAGAAGGCCCCCGCGATCACGGCCTGTGAGGCGATCACCGTCACCAGGGTCGCCACGGCCACCATGATGTAGGTGCCCCAGCCGGGGACGAGGCTGTAGAAGGGATGCGCCGCCCTGGCCGGATCGTCGAGGATGACCGCGCCCTGGCCGAAGTAGTTGAGCAGCAGGCACGGCAGCACGATCGTGAACCAGGCCAGGCGGATCGGCAGGCGTCCGAAGTGGCCCATGTCGGCGAACAGGGTCTCGCCTCCAGTGACCACCAGGAACACGCCACCCAGGACCAGGTAGCCGGTAAGGCCGCCCGAGAGCAGGAAGCGGATCGCGTAGGCGGGGTTGATGGCGCTCAGCACCGCAGGATTCTGCGCGATCCCCCGGACGCCGAGCAGCGCCAGCAGGACGAACCACACGATCATCATCGGGCCGAAGATGGCCCCGATCCCTCCGCTGCCTCGCCTTTGCAGCAGGAACAGCGCGATCAGGATCACCACGGTCAGGGGGATGATCCACTCCTGCAGGTTGGGCGCGGCGACCTGCAGGCCCTCGACCGCGCTCAGCACCGAGATCGCCGGGGTGATCATGCCGTCCCCGTAGAGCAGAGCTGCGCCGAAAATGCCCAGGAAGATGAGTACTGCCCGTGAGGTGCCCGGGTGGCGCTTCCATGGATCCACCAGCGCCAGCAGTGCCAGCACCCCGCCTTCGCCCTCGTTGTCGGCGCGCATCATGAACACGAGGTACTTGACCGACACCACCAGGATCAGCGCCCAGAAGATCAGGGAAAGCACGCCCATGACGTCCACGGGAGCCGTTCCCACCGGGGCCGAGCCGAGCAGGCACTGCCGTACCGCGTAAAGGGGGCTGGTGCCGATGTCGCCATAGACCACGCCCAGCGAGCCCAGGCTCAGGGTCAGGTTCCGGCGCAGGCCCCCGCGGGCGGACGTGCTGGCGGGTTCCCCCGATTCGGCCTGGATCTGCTGCGGTCGGGTCGACATGTAGGCGGGAACCACTCAGCGTTGCTGGCGCGGTTCGCCGTGTCCGCGTGGCCGGAGCATCGGTCCGGCATGTCCTACGTGCAAGAGGGGCCGGCCTACGCGGTCATCGTCGATCCGCACTCGTCATCCTCCTCGATGGATGTCGGACTGACTGCACGACGGAGCCGGCAGCCGGGTCGGAACCGTGCGCCGGAGGCGCGCGACCGGGCACGACGGCGTGGATGGTCGCAGCACCGTGACGGCACTTTGGGCAGGGCGGCATGATTATCGCTCCCTTCCCGGCGGGTTGCACGCAAGTAAGGGTTTGACTCTTTCCCCGGCCGCAGCCGCACAATGGCACAAGGCAGCACTTTACTTCCGGCACTGGGAGAGTATATGGCCGAGAGCTGTTGCGGCAGCTGCGAAGTAGCCGCTGGGGAGCACGGTCTGCAGCGAAGGGTTCTAATCGCCGTGCTTGTCGTCAACGCGGTAATGTTTGCGGCCGAGCTTGGTGCGGGCCTGTGGGCGCACTCAAGCGCCCTGCAGGCCGACTCCATCGATATGCTGATCGACGCGATCGGCTTCGACGCCAGCCTGTTCGGGCTCAACCGGACCGCCCACGCCAGGGCTCGCGCGGGTTTTCGAACGCCTTCCTGGAGCTCGTCCTTGCCGGCGGGATCCTGACGCAACCGGCCTACCAGATCATGGCGGGTGCCGAGCCCCTGGCGGTGATCATGATATCGGTAGGCGCGGTCGCGCTGGCGGCCAACGTAATCTGCGCGGTGCTTCTGATGCGATTCCGCGACCAGGACGTCAACATGCGTGCCATGTGGCTGTGCACGCGTAACGATGCCATTGGCAATGCGGCTACGCTGGTCGCCGGAGGAATCGTCCTGGCGACCGGGTTTGCGTGGCCCGACTGGCTGGTCGGCGGGCTCATCGCGTTCCTGTTCATCCGGACCTCGATCGGTGTCATGCGCGAGGCCTGGACAGAATTGCGGACCCCGCCGCGTGCTGTCCGGATCGCACGCTGAGAAAGCGGGGCCCATCGAGGAGGCGAGTTCCTGCGAACATCGAGACTCCTGGGGCCTGAAGGACCGCCAGCAACATGGGCCCACCGAATTGAAGTCGTCCTGTCGCCGGTACCGGGTCAAACCCGGGACCCACCGGCATTAGCTGGTTCGCCAGTCTATCCCCTGGATCAGTCTTCGTGTTTCGTCAGGCGGATGTCCGCGGGTGGGCGAGTCCGTATTCACCCGCCGTTACCGGAGCCCCGGGTGCCGTACACAAGGACACACCCGGCAGGGCACTTGGTGTCGTGCTTGCCGGCGGCGATGGGTACGAAGACTTCTCCCGTCGCGGCCGAGGCCGCGACCGAATGCGCATGCGGCCCGGGGCGGATATTGCCGATCCATTCGTCGGCGTTCGCGTCGATCATTCCGAGCACGGGCCCGCCCGGGTTGGCGACCGCGGCCAGGTAATAGCGCCGGGTCTTGCTGTCGTACCAGACCTCATCGGACCCACCGACGCGCGACGTGGGCGCCACAATCCGGCCGTTGCGGGCATCCATCACCAGGGACTTCGCCGGAAAGCCGGCCGCGATCGCGTCGTCGCTGCAGCCGATCATCAGATGGTCGTGGGGGCCGAGCGCGAGCCCGGCCGGCATGCACTTGTGGACGGGATAGACCTTGCGCAGCTTGCGGGTGCGGGGTTTGATCTCGGCAATCCCGCCCCGGGCGGGGCGGCTGCCCACCTGCGGGACCGCGACGTAGACCATGCCGTTGGCGGGATCCCACACCGGCTGTTCCAGGCCGTCGGTCGCCCGGGGAAGTCGCAGCCGGCCCGTCACGTGATGGCCCGGGCGGGTCGACATGAAGGTGAGGAGCGGCGGATGGTCGGCGTTGTTGGCCGCCACGACCAGGTGGTCGCGCGGGTCGAACGCGAGTTCGTCGACGCGTTTGCTGCCCCCGGTGGAGATGTTGGCGACGACTTTGCGAGCGGAAACGTTGACAATCTTGACCGTGCTGTTGCCATCTCCCGCCCACAGTTGCTTGCCGACGGCGACGATGCCGTTGGGTCCTGCCTTGCCATGGCCATGCCCCGCACCGTCGCCGGAGAAGCCCGTCGCACGGCCCACGAACTTGTGTGTGCGGGTGTCGAACAGGTCGACGGCCCGGTTGGAGCGGTCCGACAACGCGTACACGTGATCCGTCGGATCGACGGCGCTGACGGCGAAGCTGCGCAACGGATGTCCGGGCACCTGCATTTTCGCAAGCCCGGTCATCGTGTAATGGGAGGGAGCGCCCCCGGCTGCCTGCTCCCGTGCCTCGGTCGCGGTGCTTTCCCGGGAGTTCTCGAGCACCTTGCCGGTGAGTGCGTCGATGCCGACCTCCCGTGTCCCCCCGGGGGTGCGGATGTCGAACGAGTAGCGCAGCCCCGAACCGCCCGGTTCGTGTTCCAGCTCGCCGCTCTCGACCGCCCCGCTTGCGGCCTTAAGGGCCCGGCTCCGGGCCTGCGCCATGCTGAGCTTCGCGTGTGGCCCGGCGGCTTTGGCCGGACCCGCGACCGCGGACGTCCAAAGTAGCATGAGGAGGAGGCCCAGAGCGGCTGTAACGAGATTGGGTGTTTTGCGCATCGCTGGGTCCCTGGAAGGTGTGCCGGCAGTCCGGGTGGTGGGCTCGGGTCGGCCACAAGTCGATGAGTCCAGACGCTACCATTTCCGGATCCCGCACAAGGCGGTTACGACGTTACGGTTCCGTAAGATTGGCAACTCCGGAGAGAGGGGTGTGTCTCAGTTACGCGATTGCGCCGATCGACGGGTTGTCGAGGCATCCGGGTCGTCAAGACCCCAATACGGCAAGGATTCAATGGCTGCACCCGCTTTCGCACGCCGACAATCCGCGACGCTGCGCCGCATCCACCTGTTGGGTCGCCAGCTGCGGCGCGTGCTGACCCGCCCGCTGTACGGCGTCTACGAGCGGCACCTGGAGCAGGAGGTGGCGCGCGGCATGGTGCCCGCGCACCTGGGCATGATCCTGGACGGCAACCGGCGCTACGCGCGCTCGCTGGGGATCGACGCCCGGCTCGGTCACCACTTCGGCGTGGACCGGCTGATCGAGGTGCTGGACTGGTGCGCGCAGACGGGCATCCGCCACGTGACCCTGTTCGTGTTCAGCAACGACAACTTCTCGCGCCCGCCGCAGGAGGTCGAGTACCTGATGGACCTGTTCGTCAAGCGCGGTCCGACCATCCTGAAGGACCCGCGGCTGCGCTCGCACGGGGTACGCATCCGG